>NZ_JAGGKA010000017.1 GCF_017873215.1 Clostridium tetanomorphum | reverse complement strand
CCCACCATATAATATGGCCCAGTGGCTCAGTTGGTTAGAGTGCCGGCCTGTCACGCCGGAGGTCGAGGGTTCGAGTCCCTTCTGGGTCGCCAAAAAAAATACACCAAGTAAGGTGTATTTTTTTATTGTTTTTTTCTATTCATATTTATTTTTACTCTTATATCATCACCATAAAACTTACATAAAGTAAAATTACCTAGGAGTCTAGAAGATATTCTTTCAGAGTAAGTTTTTAATAAGGCTTCTATTGAAAAATTGGTGGATATAAGCATTTTTTTTCTTTTTAATAATTTTCTATTTAATAAATTAAATAACTCCATTTTAGAAAATTCGTTTAAAGATTCTGTTCCCAAATCATCAATTATAAGAAGATCACAATTTATAAGAAGTTCCTCTAAATATTCTTCTGAATTAAATTTTATTTCTTTTAGATCTCGAATTAAATCAACAGCAGTTCTATATATTACCATATGTCCTTTGTCTAATAATTCTTTGGCAACACAGTTAGCTAAAAAACTTTTTCCTGTACCAGAATCTCCATAGAATAAGAGATTCTCATCAGAAGAAGAAAAATTTTCAATAAAGCTCCAAACAACATTCATTATTTTTTCAATGTTTTTTCTAGGACTTTCTGGTTCATTGGGATTTTTATATGGAGAAAAATATTGAAAATTAAAATTACCGAAATTATCTCTTTTTAATATATAATTTAATTCGGAATTTTTATACAAAACTTTTATAAGATTTTTCTTATAACATTCACATTTTAAAGGTCCTATAAATCCTGTATCTTTACATTTAGTACAATTATAATGTATTTCTAAAAAATCTATAGGATATCCGTTAGCAACTAAAAGTTCAGATTTTTTTATCTTTAAATCTGTAATTTTTTCTTTAGTTTCTTTTAAATACTCCTCTAAATTTTCTTTGTTTTTTAATATATTTATAGAAAGCTCTAGTGAAAGTTTAGCAATCTTTTTTTCAATATCTATTATTGTAGGTGCTTTTTTATTTATTTCATCTTTTCTTTTTACAAGAGATTCTTGTTCAAAATTACGAATATCTTCGTATATTTTTAGAACTTCTTCCTGATAACCTTTAATCATTATTATCCCATCCTAACAATTTTTTTTCTAATTTGTCAAAGTCATAGTTTCGTTGTTCATAGTTATTAAAGTTATCTAATTTAGCTTTAAAGTTACCAGATTTTTTAAAGACTTTTTTATTATCTTTTTTCTCAACATCTTCCACAGTCTTTAATCCTTCTTTATACCAACTGCTTAATATACCATCTATATATCTAAAGTCTGCTTTATTTATTCTTTGAAAACATATATCACAAGCTTTAAATATAATTTCTAAAGAAAAGCTATAGGTATATAGCCATTTAGTTAACATGTCTTCTTGCGGTTTCATTACTTCTGCATCTTTTATACCTATGTAATTTAAAATTTTTCTTATACTAGTCCATTTATCTTCATGTTTCTTTATGAAATTTTGAGCGTCTTCTACAGTTTTTATTTTAGCATCATACCATGCAATTGCAATGGTTTCAATATATCTGTAGTCAGTTTTACCTTTAGATACACAATATTGAATTAATAATAAAATAATTTCAGGTAGAAAATTATAGTCTTTAATCCATCCTATATACATAGTCATTTCTTTATTAGATAAAGGTCTTCCTATTAGTTTTTCAATATCTTGAAGCATGTCTTTAGTAGAAGTATTATTTAGTTCTTCTAAAAGATTTATTTCATTAGAAGCATTTTCAACAGAATCATCTATACTTAAAAACTCTATTGTGAAATTTCCCATATTATCTAAAGGAATCATCTTTATAATACCTTCATCATTCCAATAACACCAAGCATTTAAAACATCAGTTTCTAATAAATGTAAAGTACTTGCCATTATAGAAGAATTAACTCCAAGTTCGCCAGATACACAATATTTTAGACCTAATAAATATACCTTTACAAATTCTCCACGAGCTCTAGGCATATATTTATCAATAAAAACGTTACTAACGGGAGTATAATTCCAATTTCTATTTTTAAACACAAAAGTACTCATTTTATAACCTCCCTTATAATTAAGTACATTTTAATTAGCATCATCTAATTATAGCAAAGTATATTTACTATCTCAACTAAGCCTTTTATTAATAAAGTATTATAATTTTTATAAAATTGCATAAAATATATAAAAATGACTTTTATTTCTAAAAAATATTGTTAAAGGGGAATGATTTATGATAAAAAATAAGTTTAAGACTATATTTATATCAGTTATAGTTATGTTTACTTTTATATTTACAATACTTTCATTAAGCAATATGAGTAAACTTAATTATGAGGTCAAAAAATCTAAAGAAGTTTTACAAGAGAAAAAAATAGAAAGTTCATTAAAGGAGGGGATAATAGTTAAGTCTGATGGAAAAGAAGTAGCTATATTAGAAAAAAAGGAAGATATAAAGAAGTTACTTGATATTATAAAAGGTCAATGTATAAAAAAGTCAGGAATAAAAGACAGAGTGGAAATAAAGCTTAATAATAAGATTACTTATTATAAAGCTAATGTATCAAAAGATAAGCTAAAAGGAGTACAGCATTATGCATCTACAATAATGAATGGACATGATAATATTTGGCCTATAAGTTTTACGGTAAAAGGAAACAATACTATAAATAATAGTAAGTCAACTATATTATCAAGAGGAACTATTTCTTCACATTTTGGTGAGAGGTGGGGTAGAATGCACAATGGTATAGATATAGCTGCACCTGCTGGAACTCCTATACATTGTGTTTTCCCAGGTAAAGTAATTTTTTCTGGGTGGGAAGATGGTTATGGAAATTTTATAAAGATAGATAATGGAGATAATATGATAACTATATATGGTCATTGTAGTAAATTATTAGTAGAAAAAGATGAATACATAAAGAAAGGTAAAAAGATTGCCGAAGTTGGAAGCACAGGAAGAAGTACAGGACCACACCTTCATTTTGAAGTAAGAAAGAATGGTATACCACAGGACCCTCAAATTTATTTAAAATAAATAAAAAATATAATTTCATAAATTATCGCTTTACAAATTTAGTGCACTAAATTATAATGTGAAATATATTTAATTTGTAAAGTAATAAGAGGGGGAAGAGTAAATGAAAAAAAGATTTATATCAATATTAACATCAGTATTCGTAGTAAGTATGGTTTTAGTAGGATGTGGCAATAGTTCAAATGCTAATAAGAAAGACAAATCATTAGAAGAAATAAAGAACAAGGGAGAATTTGTAGTTGGATTAGACGACACATTTGCCCCAATGGGATTTAGGGATGAAAATGGAGAAATTGTTGGACTCGATATTGATTTAGCAAAAGAATTAGGCAAAAGGATGGGGGTAAAAGTAATATTTAAACCAGTTGAGTGGGATGGAGTAATAATGAGCTTGAATAATAAAGATATAGATGTAATCTGGAATGGATTAAGTATTACTGAAAAGAGGAAAGAACAAATAGGATTTAGTAAGCCTTATATAAATGATAAACAAGTAGTTATGGTACAAAATAATTCATCAATAAAAAACAAAAAAGATTTAGATGGAAAGATAGTAGCCATTCAAATGGGAAGCACTAGTGAAGATGCAATAAAAACAGAGCCAGATATAATGAAAACTTTTAAGCAAATAAAAAAGTATGGTAATTATGCAGAAGCATTAATGGATTTAAAAATTGGTAGAGTAGATGCTGTTGTTATAGATGAGATTGTAGGAAGATATTATGGTAATAAAAAGGGAGGAAGTTATAAGTTTCTTCAGGATAATTTTGGGCAACAAGCAATGGGAGTTGGAGTAAGAAAGGCAGATGTTTCTTTTAGGCAGGAATTGGACAAGATTTTAGATCAGATGAAAGCAGATGGAACTACGGCTAAATTGTCAGAAAAATGGTTTGGAAAAGACCTATTTATAAAATAGGAGTGATTTAAAATGTCCTATATTAATGGAACAGCTCTTTTTATATTAAAAGGGAGTATTGTAACAATAAAGTTATTTTTAGTAGTATTTATGTTAGCCGTTCCTTTAGGTGGCGTATTATCTTTAGTTAAGATATCTAAAAGCAAGATATGTAATAATGTTATTGGTATATATACTTGGATATTTAGAGGAACACCTTTGTTATTACAATTATTTTTTATATATTTTGGACTACCTGTTATAGGTATAAAATTAAGTCGTTTTACAGCAGCTTCAATAGCATTTACATTAAATTATGGTGCATATTTAACTGAAATTTTTAGAGCAGGTTTTCAGTCTGTGGATAAAGGTCAATATGAAGCTGCTAAAGCTTTAGGAATGAGTTATTATCAGATTATGAGAAGAGTAATAATACCTCAAGGAGTAAGAAGGAGCATACCTTCTACATGTAATGAGGGTATAAGTTTAGTTAAGGACACAGCTTTGGTAGCTACTATAGGTATGGAAGAAATATTAAGAGCATCTAAAGAAGTTCTTACTAGAGATTTTACTATAACTCCTTTTTTTATTTCAGCATTAATATATTTATGTTTGAATTCAATTGTAGTAATAGTATTTAAAGGTTTGGAGAAAAAATGCTCTTATTTTGAATAATGTAATTAAAGGTTAGAGTAATAGTAGAAGAATTTTTATGTAAAATTTTTCTACTATTTCCTTTTTAAGGACGATGTTATTGACAAAAAAATTTTTTAAGTATATACTTTGACTATCAAAATATTTGATAATCAAAAAATGGGGAGGAGATTATATGAGAATATCTCCTTTGCAAATTGGTGATTTAGAAGTAAAAGTTCCTATTATCCAAGGAGGAATGGGCATAGGTGTGTCACTTTCAAAACTTGCTTCTGCAGTAGCTAATGAAGGTGGAATAGGAGTTATATCAGGAGTACAGATAGGATTTAGAGAACATGATTTCAAAACCAATAGCAAAGATGCTAATATAAGAGCTTTAAAAAATGAAATAAGAACAGCAAGAAAATTAAGTCCTAATGGTGTTATAGGTTTAAATCTAATGGTAGCCATGAACAACTATGAGGAAATGGTAACTGCTGCTGTTGATTCAGGAATAGATGTAATAATATCAGGTGCCGGATTACCAACAAGCTTACCTAAACTCATAAAGGGTAGTAATACTAAAATAGCACCTATAGTTTCATCAGGAAAAGCTGCTAAGATTATGTGCAAAATATGGTATGAAAAACACTCCTATATTCCGGATTTTATTGTGGTAGAAGGACCGGAAGCAGGAGGACATCTTGGATTTCATTTAGAGGAGCTTTTAGATACTAAAAAACCTAGTTTAGAAGAAATAGTAAAAGATGTAATAGAAGTAGTGAAACAATATGAAGATATAAGTAGAAAGAAAATACCTGTAATAGCAGCAGGAGGAATATACACGGGAGAAGATATAGGTAAATTTTTAAAACTAGGAGCTTCCGGTGTTCAAATGGGAACAAGATTTATATGTACAGAAGAATGTGATGCAGATATAAATTATAAAAGAGCATTTATAAATGCTACTAAAGAAGATATTAATATAATAAAGAGTCCAGTTGGATTGCCTGGAAGAGCTATAAAAAATAAATTTATTGAGAAAGTACAAAAAGATAGAGAAACTGTTGATAGATGTTTTAATTGTTTAAAAAAATGTAATCCTAATGATACAATTTATTGCATATCAAAAGCTTTAATTAATGCAGCAGAGGGAAATATAGAAGAAGGATTGATTTTTACTGGAAGCAATGGATATAGAATGAAAGAAATTATTACTGTAAGAGAACTTATGAAGGAGCTTGTTAGAGAAGTGATGGAATATGAGTAAATCAATTCATGTTTTAAATGAATTATTAGTGGATATATTTAATGACATACTTATTATAGAACAAAATGCTCTCCAATCAGGAGAGTTTAAAGATTTATCTGTGACAGAAATTCATACTATAGATGCAATAGGAATGTATAATAAAAGAACTATGTCTGAAGTAGCCACAGATTTAAAAATTACTGTAGGTACTTTAAGTACAGCAATTAATCATTTAGTGAGAAAAGAATATGTAGAAAGAAGTAGATCAGAAGAAGATAGAAGAATTGTGTATATTAGTCTCACTAAAAAAGGTAAATTAGCATATAGAATTCATAAAAAATTTCATTCAGATATGGTAAAAGAAACTATATCGGGTTTAACAGAAGATGAGGAAGAAGTTCTTATAAGTTCTTTGGAGAAGTTAAATGAATTTTTTAAAAGTAAGTATGATTTAAAAGATTAAAAAAGGAGACTTAATGAATGAAAGAAGTACAGATTATAGCCACTGGAAGCTATGTACCTGATAGGGTAGTTACTAATGATGAATTATCTACTGTTATAGACACAAATGATGAATGGATAAGATCTAGAACAGGAATATTAGAAAGAAGAGTAACCAATGGAGAAAATACTTCTAGTATAGGGGCTAAAGCTGCTCTAAAGGCTATAGAAAGTTGTTTTATAAAGCCAGAAGATTTAGATTTAATTATAGTAGCAACTGCTACGCCGGATTGTTATACACCTTCAACGGCTTGTATTATTCAAGATAAAATAGGTGCAGTTAATGCTACTTGTTTTGATATATCAGCAGCTTGTTCTGGTTTTATATATGGATTAAATATAGCCTATCAGTTTATTAAAAACGGAGCTAAAAAGAATGCTTTAGTTATAGGAGCAGAAACTTTATCTAAAATATTAAACTGGAATGATAGAAGTACTTGTGTATTATTTGGAGATGGTGCTGGAGCTGCTATTTTGAGCTCTTCAGAAAAAAAGGGATTAATTAATATATATACCGCTTCAAATGGCAAGGGAGCAAATCTTTTAAAATGTGATGCAGCTCCTTTAGATATAAATAACAAATCATTAAAAGAGAAAATATATCAATGTGGAAATGAATATATAGAAAAAAGTGAATATTTAACAATGGAAGGGCGAGAAATATTTAAATTCGCAGTAAAAGTTATAGAAGATACTATAGAAAATCTTCTTAATGAATCTAAACTAACTATAGAACAAATCAAGTATATAGTTCCCCATCAAGCAAATTTAAGAATAATAGAGCATATGATAAAAAAGCTAAAAGTTGATAAAGAAAAATTTTATGTAAATTTACAGCACTACGGTAATACTTCTGGTGCTAGTATACCTATAGCTTTGGATGAAATGAATAAACAAGGCTTATTAAAAAAGGGAGATAAAATACTTATGGTTGGTTTTGGTGGAGGGCTTACTTGGGGAGGAACTATAGTAGAATGGACAACATAATCATAGGATAACTAAATTTAATTTTTGGAGGTATGAAAATGGTATTTGAAAAAATAAAGAACATAATAGGAGAACAATTAACTATTGATGTAGAAACTTTAACAATGGAGACATCTTTTGAAGAATTAGGAGTAGATTCATTGGACCTTTTTCAGATAGTAATAGAGATAGAAGAAGAATTTGATATTCAAATAGAAGATGCAGAAACAATAAAGACAGTAGGAGATGCGGTTAAATTTGTAAAGGATAGAATTGCTGAGTAGGAGGATAACTATGAAGAATAATATATTGTGCAATATGATAGGGATACAATATCCAATTATTCAAGGAGCTATGGCTTGGATTGCAGACAGTTCATTAGCTGCTGCAGTATCCAATGCTGGTGGTCTTGGCATTATAGCTTCAGGAAATGCTCCAGTGGAAGTAGTAAGAGAAGAGATAAGGAAAGCAAAAAAATTAACAGATAAGCCTTTTGGTGTAAATATAATGCTTTTAAGTTCTAATGCTGAAGAGGTTGCTAAACTTGTTTGTGAAGAAGGTGTAAAAGTAGTTACTACAGGAGCAGGAAGTCCAGGAAAGTATATAAGCATGTGGAAAGAACATGGGGTAAAAGTAATTCCTGTAGTAGCATCTGTAGCTTTAGCAAAAAGAATGGAAAAGGCAGGAGTAGATGCCGTAATAGCAGAAGGATGTGAATCAGGAGGACATGTAGGAGAGCTTACTACTATGGCTTTAGTTCCACAGGTTGTTGATGCAGTAAATATACCTGTTATTGCTGCTGGTGGAATAGGAGATAAAAGAGGAGTAGCGGCATCTTTTATGTTAGGAGCTTCAGGAGTTCAGGTGGGAACTAGATTCCTAGTAGCAAAAGAGTGTACAGTACATCAAAATTATAAGAATAAAGTTATAAATGCAAAAGACATAGATACTGTAGTAACAGGAAGAAGTACAGGGCATCCTGTAAGGGTTCTTAGAAATAGACTATCAAGGCAATTTCAGCTACTTGAAAAGGAAGATACGTCAATGGAACAGTTTGATGAACTTGGAAAAGGAGCACTAGTGAAAGCTGTTAAAGAAGGAGATACAGATAATGGATCTGTAATGGCAGGACAGATAGCAGGACTTATTTTAAAGGAAGAATCTTGCAAGGAAATAATAGAAGAAATGTTTGATTTAGAAGGCTTATTAAATAATATAGATTTTTCATAGGTTTTAAAATATCAGGATTGGAGAAGAATTATGGAGGAAATAAGGAAGATAGCATTTCTTTTTCCAGGTCAAGGCGCTCAGTATGTGGGAATGGGAAAAGAATTATATGATAATTTTTCAGAATGTAGAAATATATTTGATGAGTCAGATAAAGCACTTGAGTTTAGTATAAGTAATTTGTGTTTTAAGGGACCTGAAGAGGAGTTAAC
Source organism: Clostridium tetanomorphum (assembly GCF_017873215.1). Classification (GTDB taxonomy): domain Bacteria; phylum Bacillota; class Clostridia; order Clostridiales; family Clostridiaceae; genus Clostridium_AO; species Clostridium_AO tetanomorphum. The sequence continues at coordinate 95,009 of NZ_JAGGKA010000017.1, read as the reverse complement.
CAAGACAGAAGTAACTCAACCAGCTATTTTAACTACTAGTATTGGAGCACTTAGAATACTAGAGAATGAAGGAATACAACCTGATTTAGTGGCAGGGCTAAGCCTTGGAGAATATTCAGCACTTGTATGTAGTAAAAGATTAAATTTTATAGATGCAGTTAAACTTGTACAAAAGAGGGGAAAATATATGCAAGAGGCTGTTCCAGAAGGAATTGGAGGTATGGCAGCAGTAATAGGACTTAAGGAAGAGGATATTTATGATGTGTGTAAAGAAGCCTCAAAAGTTGGCATAGTTGAACCAGCTAATTTTAATTGTCCTGGACAGATTGTAATAGCTGGAGAAATAGAAGCATTAAAACGTGCCTGCGAAATTTCTAAAGAAAAAGGAGCTACAAAAGCAGTTATGCTTAATGTAAGTGGTCCATTTCATAGTTCTATGTTAGTTAAAGCTGCAGAAAGACTAGAAAAAGAATTAAATACTATAACTTTTTCAAAATCTAATATTCCTTTACTAACTAATATAACAGGAGATTATTTGGATGAGTTTAATATAAAGGAAACTTTAAAAAAGCAAGTAATGAGTACCGTAAGATGGCAACAAACAATAAATACTATGATGAAAGATGGAGTAACTACTTTTGTAGAAATAGGGCCGGGAAAAATATTAAGTGCATTTGTAAGGAAAGTTAATAGAAAAGTAGAAGTTTATAATATAGAAGATATTAAGTCACTAGAGAAAGCATTAATTGGATTAAAAAAATAATATTTTAGGTGGAGTGGATAATTAGTATGTGCAATAAAATATTACAAGGAAAGACGGCTGTAGTTACAGGTGGAAGCAGAGGAATAGGAAGAGCTATAGCATTAAAGCTTGCAGAAATTGGTGCAAACATAGTAGTAAATTATAGAAATAGTGCTAATGTAGTTGAAGATATAATAAAAGAAATAGAATCTAGAGGAGTAAAAGCTATTGCGGTTCAAGGGGATGTTAGTAATTTTAAGGATGCAGAAAAAATAATTAAAGCTGCAGTAGAAGAATTTGGATCCTTAGACATATTAGTAAATAATGCTGGAATTACAGCAGATGGGCTTTTAATGAGAATGAAAGAGGAAGACTTTGATAAAGTAATACAAGTTAATTTAAAAGGAGCATTTAATTGTATAAGGCATGCTTCATCTATAATGCTTAAACAAAGATATGGGAAAATAATAAATATATCTTCAGTAATAGGTATTACAGGTAATGCAGGTCAGGCAAATTATGCAGCTGCTAAGGCAGGAATTATAGGACTTACAAAGTCAGCAGCAAAGGAATTAGCTTCAAGAGGAATAAATGTGAATGCAGTAGCTCCAGGATTTATAGAAACAGATATGACAGACTCACTTTCAGAGAAAGTAAAGGAAGGGGCATTGGCTAATATTCCTTTAAAGAGATTTGGAAAGGCTGAAGATGTGGCGGAAGTTGTAGCATTCTTATCTTCAGATAATTCTTCTTATATTACAGGTCAAGTTTTAAATGTAGACGGAGGAATGGTTATTTAATTATTTAAAGAAAGGTTGGTATGAAAAGTGAAAAGAAAAGTAGTTGTTACAGGTATGGGTGCTATAACTCCTGTAGGAAATAATGTAGAAACTTTTTGGAACAGCTTAAAAAACGGAGTTTGTGGTATAGATTTTATTAAAGCATTTGATATAGAAAACTTTAAAGCTAAACTTGCTGCAGAAGTTAAAGGCTTCAATCCAGAAGACACAATAGACAAAAGAGAAGCAAAGAGAATGGATAGATTCTGTCAATTTGCTGTAGCAGCAGCAGCTGAAGCAATTGAAGATGCAAATATAGATTTAGAAAAAATAGAAAAAGAAAAATTTGGAGTAGTTGTAGGGTCAGGAATAGGTGGAATAGGAACTATTGAAAAACAACAGCAAACTCTTTTAGAAAAAGGTCCTAATAGAGTACATCCATTGTTTATTCCAATGATAATAAGCAATATGGCAGCTGGAAATATAGCAATAAAATTTGGAGCTAAAGGAATATGTACTACAGTAGTAACGGCTTGTTCTACAGGAACAAATTGTATAGGAGAAGCTTATAGAATGATACAAAATGGATCAGCTGATATTATAATAGCGGGAGGAAGTGAAGCTTCAATTACGCCTCTTTCTATAGCAGGATTTATATCAATTACTGCCCTTAGTAAAAGTACAGATCCTAAAAGAGCATCCATTCCTTTCGATAAAGAAAGAAATGGATTTGTTATGGGAGAAGGAGCAGGAATAGTTATACTTGAATCATTAGAGCATGCTAAAGCTAGAAATGCTAAAATATATGCAGAAGTAGTAGGATATGGAGCAACCTGCGATGCTTATCATATAACATCTCCAGCACCGGAAGGGGAAGGTGCTGCAAGAGCTATGAAGATTGCCATAGAAGAAGCAGATATAAATCCATCAGATGTTTCTTATATAAATGCACATGGAACAGGAACAGAACCTAATGATAAATTTGAAACAGCGGCAATAAAGACTGTATTTGGTGATTATGCTAAAGAAATACCTATAAGTTCAACAAAGTCAATGACCGGTCATCTTTTAGGAGCAGCAGGAGCAGTAGAGGCTGTTGCATCAATTAAAGCCATGGAAGATAACTTCATTCCTCCTACTATTGGATATAAAGTAGCAGATGAGGAATGTGATTTAGATTATGTACCTAATGAAGGTAGGGAAAAAGAATTGAATTATGTTATGTCCAATTCTCTAGGATTTGGTGGACATAATGCAGTAATTCTATTAAAAAAATGGAGTGAATAGATATGGATTTTAAAGGCATTGCTGAATTAATAAAAGTAATGAGTGATTCGAAGATTACAGACTTAGAAATTGAAGAAAACGGTGTATCTATAAAGATGAAAAAAGATACAGAGAAAATATATTTGGAAAGTTTTCAGGATAAAAAAGAAATTATAAGTTCACAAAATGGTAGTATAGAAGAAGTTAAGATTAATAAAGAAGATATTGCTAGTGAAAGTTTAGATGAGAATTCAGAAGCAAATGATGTAAATGTGACTATGGTGAATTCACCTATAGTTGGAACATTTTATGGATCACCAGCACCAGATAAAGAATCTTTTGTAAAAGTTGGAACTAAGATAAAAAAAGGAGATACTTTATGTATCATAGAAGCTATGAAATTAATGAATGAGATAGAAAGTGATGTTGATGGAGAAATAGTAGATATATTAGTTAGAGATGGGGATATGGTAGAATATGGCCAGCCGTTATTTAAAATTAAACCTTAAAGTTTATATGTTAAAATATTATTAATGAAGGTGAGTTAATGGAAAAAGAATTGAATATAAAGGATATAATGAAGATAATACCACATAGATATCCGTTTTTATTAGTAGATAAAATAGTACAATTAGAGCCAGGAAAAAAAGCTATTGGATATAAAAATGTGACTATGAATGAATATTTTTTTCAAGGACATTTCCCTAAGGAACCTGTAATGCCAGGTGTGTTGATAATAGAAGCATTAGCACAGGTAGGAGCAGTAGCAGTTTTAAGCCTTGAGCAGTTTAAGGATAAAATAGCATACTTCGCAGGAATTAATAAAGCAAGATTTAGAAGGAAAGTAGTTCCTGGAGATGTACTAAAATTAGAAATTGAACTAATAAAGTTGAAAGGATCAGCAGGAATAGCTAGTGCTGTAGCTACTGTAAATGGAGAAAAAGCAGCAGAAGCAGAAATAATGGTTATGATAGGGTGATAGGATGTTTAAAAAAATATTAATTGCAAATAGAGGAGAAATTGCAGTTAGAATAGTTAGAGCTTGTAGGGAAATGGGCATAGAAACAGTAGCTGTATATTCTACTGTTGATAAAGATTCTTTACATGTTGAAATGGCGGATGAATCAGTGTGTATAGGGCCTCCTTCCCCTAAAGATAGTTATTTAAATATAAAAAATATATTAAGTGCTACAGTACTCACAGGAGCGGAGGCTATTCATCCAGGTTTTGGATTTCTTTCAGAGAATAGCAAGTTTGCTGAAATGTGTAGAGAGTGTAATATAACTTTTATAGGACCAGATGCTGATATTATAGATAAAATGGGAAATAAGTCTAATGCAAGAGCTATGATGATGGAAGCAGGAGTACCAGTTATACCAGGATCTAAGAAGCCTATATTAAGTGATGAAGAAGCGTTAGAAAATGCTAAAAAAATAGGATATCCTGTAATGATTAAAGCTTCCGCAGGGGGCGGAGGTAGAGGAATTAGAATAGTAAGAACAGAAAATGAACTTCTTGTATCTTTACAAAAAGCTAGGATAGAAGCTAAAGCTTCCTTTGGTGATGATACTATGTACATGGAAAAGTATCTTGAAAACCCAAGACATGTGGAAATTCAGATATTAGCTGACAATTACGGAAATGTGGTTTATTTAGGAGAAAGAGATTGCTCCATTCAAAGGAGAAACCAGAAAGTACTAGAGGAAGCTCCTTGTCCTATAATGACGGAACAGTTAAGAGAAAAGATGGGGGAAGCAGCTATTAAGGCAGCTAAATATGTAGGATACAAAAATGCAGGAACCATAGAATTTTTACTCGACAAAAACAATAATTTTTATTTCATGGAAATGAATACAAGAATTCAGGTTGAGCACCCAATAACAGAATTAGTTACAGGGATAGATTTAATAAAGGAACAAATAAGGATTGCATCAGGAGAAAAATTAAACATTTCTCAAAAGGATATAGAAATCAAAGGGCATGCTATAGAATGTAGAATAAATGCAGAGGATGCTGAAAAAGATTTTAGACCTTCACCAGGAAAAGTAAAAGGATTGTTTATGCCTGGAGGACCAGGAGTTAGGGTTGATACTTTTCTTTATGATGGATATATAATACCACCAAATTATGATTCTATGATAGCAAAACTTATTGTGTATGGAAATGATAGAGAAGAAGCTATAAACAAAATGCGAAGAGCACTAGGGGAGTTCTTGGTAGGTGGAATTAAAACTAATATTGATTACCAGTTTAAAATTATAAATAATGTGGATTTTATAAATGCAAATTATGATACAGGTTTTATAGGCAGAAACCATAAATAGGAGATGATTTAGGTGTTTAAAGGGCTTTTTAAAAAAACTAAATATATTACCGTTAGTTCCCAAAGCTTAAATGCCATGAAAAATAATAAAGAAGAATTGCAAAAGCCAAATATTCCAGATGGAATGTGGATTAAATGTAAGAAATGTGGGCAGATAATTTACACAAAAGATTTGGAAGAAAACTTGAGAGTTTGTGGTTTCTGTAAGTGCCATCTTAGGGTATCAGCTTATGATAGAGTAAAGCAAATAATAGATGAGGGAACTTGGGAGGAAATAAACTCGAATATTTCTACTTTAAATCCTTTGTCATTTGAAGGATATGAGGAAAAAATTGAAGAATTAAAAGATAGTACAGGTTTAAATGAAGCTGTGGTTACAGGTATAGGGCAAATAAAAGGAGAAAAATCAGTACTTTGTGTTATGGATAGCAGCTTTCTCATGGGAAGTATGGGATCAGTAGTTGGAGAGAAAATAACCAGAGCAGTAGAGAAAGCTATAGAAGAAGAAGTACCATTAATAATATTTACCGCTTCCGGCGGAGCTAGAATGCAAGAAGGAATGTATTCATTAATGCAAATGGCAAAAGTCAGTGCTGCATTGTCAAGATTAAATGAAAAAGGATTATTATATATATCTGTGCTGACAGATCCAACAACAGGTGGAGTTACGGCTAGTTTTGCAATGCTTGGAGATATAATATTAGCAGAGCCAGGTGCCCTTATAGGATTTGCGGGGAAGAGAGTTATAGAGCAAACAATAAAGCAAAAGTTACCAGAAGGATTTCAAAGTGCGGAATTTTTATTAAAACATGGTTTTATAGATAAAATAGTCAAAAGAAAAGAGTTAAAAGATACATTAGGGATAATATTAAAGATTCATAATAAAAATTGTTTGCAAGAAGATATAATTTGCAACAATAAACTTGAAAATAAAGAAGAGGCAGAAAAAAGCAATAATAATTTAAGTCCTTGGGAGAAACTTAATGTAGTAAGAAAAATAGATAGGCCTACTTCTCTAGATTATATAAATAAAATATTTCATTCGTTTATTGAATTCCATGGAGATAGATACTTTGGTGATGATAGCTGCATAATTGGAGGGATAGCTTTTTTAAATGGTATTCCAATAACAGTTGTAGCACAACAAAAGGGTAGAGATTTAAAAGAGAATTTAAAAAGAAATTTTGGAATGCCTAATCCAGAGGGGTATAGAAAAGCTTTAAGACTTATGAAACAAGCTGAAAAGTTTAAGAGACCAGTAATATGTTTTGTTGATACGCCAGGAGCTTATTGCGGCATAGGAGCAGAAGAAAGAGGGCAAGGTGAAGCTATTGCAAGAAACTTAATAGAAATGTCAGCACTTAAAACTCCTATTATATCTATAGTTATAGGAGAAGGTGGAAGTGGAGGAGCTTTAGCTTTGGCTGTTGCTGATAATGTTTGGATGTTAGAGAATTCTATATACTCTGTTCTATCAGCTGAAGGTTTTGCTAGTATATTGTGGAAGGATGCTTCTAGAGCCGAAGAAGCAGCAAAAGTAATGAAAATAACTGCTCAAGACTTAAAAAGCTTTGGAATAATTGATAAGATATTAGATGAACCGTTAAATGATGCTAGTAGAAATCCAGATAAGATGGCTATTACTATAAAAGAAGATTTAGTAAAAACCTTATATGAATTAAATAAATTATCTGTAGATAAGTTATTAGATAATAGATATAATAAATTTAGAAACATGGGTGTTTTTTTCAATAGTTAACAGGAAATCCTGTTAACTATTTTATATTATTTAGTTATTATTTTATGGAATTTTGGTGATAAATATGAACGAAAGAAAATTAAGAATATTTTATGAAGTTGCTATTAAATTAAATATGACTGAAGTGGCTGAGAGTTTATATATAAGTCAACCAGCTGTAAGTCAGGCTATACAGGAATTGGAAAAGGAATTAAATGTAAGATTATTTGATAGAATAAGTAAAAAATTATATTTAACTTATGAAGGAGAAATTTTCTTAAATTATGTTAGAAGAATCATAAATATATATGATGAAGGAATTAGAAAGATAAGTGATATTAACAATTCATCTGAAGGAAAGATAAAAATTGGAGCAAGCACTACAATAGGAATATATGTGTTACCAGATATAATTGGTAAGTTTATGAACAAGTATAAAAAAGTAGATATATCAATAGTCATAGAGAATACTAAAATTATATCAAATATGATTTTAGAAAATAAAATAGACTTTGCTTTTGTTGAAGGGCCTATATATGAAGAAGATATAATTGTAAAGGATTTTTGCCAAGATGAATTAATAATGATAGCTTCTAATGACCATGAATGGAGCAAATTAGATAGCATACCTATAGATAAAATTAATGAGAGTAAAATTATAATGAGAGAAGTCGGCAGTGGAACAAGAGAAGTGTTTGAAAACATATTAAATTTAAGGGGCATAACTTATGAAGTTGCCTTTGAATTAGGAAACACAGAAGCTATTAAAAAGGCTGTAGAAGCAGGTCTTGGAGTAGCTTGTATTTCAAAAAGATGTGTAAAAAATGAAATCTTAGATGGACGATTATGTTCTATAAAATTAGTTGATGAACATATTAAAAGGAAATTTAGTTTGATTTATCATAGAGATAAATTTATGGCTAGACTTTTTAAAAATTTTATAGATTTTGCTAAAAAAGAAGTAGAAGATAAATAAAAGAGTTTTGTTCTTAATAAGTGGTAAAATTCTTTTATTTATCTTAATCTACTTTAATTTTAAAGACTATTATAAATTAAGCATTAGTTGTTGGAGGAGTAAAAGTTCTTTGGGCAAGCTCTGTATCTAGCATATATATACTAGCAGAATCATTTCCGATTCTTTCTAGTTTTCTTATTAAAGTAGAAAAAGTATTTTCTTCTTCTACTTGCTCATCTATAAACCATTTTAAAAAACTCATAGTAGCATGATCTCTTTCTTCAGTAGCCATATCAGCTAAATTATATATTCTTCTAGTAACTTTTTGTTCATGTTCATAAGCGATTTTAAATACATCGAGAATGGATTCATATTCATTTTCAGGACATTCTATAGCACCGATTTTTACTCTTCCACCCATTTGGTTTACATAATCAAAAAATTTCATTGCATGAAATCTTTCCTCTTGTACTTGAACTTTGAAGAAATTAGCAAAACCGTCTAAATCCAATGATGAACAATAAGCTTGCATAGCTAAGTATATGTTTTCGGAGTACATTTCATAATTTATCTGGTCGTTAATTGCACTATTTAGGCTTTCACTTAACATAGTTTATTTCACCTCATTCATATGTTTTTTTATTACATTTTACCATAAATTATATATATTTCAATTAAAATATAATATTTTATTTGTGAACAAATTGCTAATATAATTTTGTTATGGTAGTAATTTATTTAAATCTATGGTTCCAGCACCTTGTGCCCATTTTGGTATATCTAACATTTTACAAGAAACTTTTAAAAGAGAGCATATATCTTTAAAGCTTAAATTAGGATTATTTTCATATAGAAGTGCACATATTCCACTTACATAGGCAGCTGCACAAGAAGTACCAGTAAAGCAAGCATAAGGGGTTTCTAAAGTGTGAGGATATATTTTAATGCCGTTTTTTTCAGATATATAATTTGCGTTCGAATTTAAAGAACAAATATCTACGCAAGCAGCGGATAAGTCAGGTTTATCTTTTTTATTTACAGGACCACAAGAAGAATTTATATATGGTTTTATACAAGGAGAAGTTGTATCTAAGCCTCCTACAGTTATGCAGTTATCTAAAATTGAAATTCCTCTCATAGAACATTCATAATTTCCATTGTGACCTGATGGGACTATAATTATAATTCCTTTACTTACAGCTTTTTTAAATAGTTGTGAAAAAAGAGATAGAGTAAAATCATTATTGTCTGTTATTTCCCATGGAAGGCATATGATTCGTATATTAAATTCATCTTTATCAGCTATTAATTTTTCAATAGAATATAGCAAATCAGATATATATCCTCTTCCTAAATTATTAAAGGCTTTTATTGAATAGATGTTACTATTTTCTGCGATACCTTTATGCAATCCCTTAGAAAGGTAACCACTACCGCATATTAAGCCACTAATGAATGTACCATGACCATTATCATCATAAGGATATCTATAATCGTTTATTAGATCAACAAATCTCTTTATTTTATTACTAGGATTAAGTAAATCAGCGTGAGGATATACCCCACTGTCCACTAGTCCTATACATATTCCTCTACCAGTAAGCCGATATCTTTCTTGAACAGGTACACTATTAGCAGATAATATACTTTTTCCACATAAAAAGGCAAATGAATCAAAAGTTATATAATCTATGTTAGGATATTCTAAAAGCCTATCTATTACCTTTGGAGAGGCCATAGCGCATATACAATTTACAGAAGAAATAGTTCTTAGTATTTTTCCACCAAAACTTTTTATTTTATTTTCAGCTTTTTCTTGTAATGTTTTACAGTGAATAAGAATTCTTATATTTTTATAGGATTTTGTTTTAACAATCTTTTTTAGGTTTGGGTCTAGTTTGCTTTTAAGTATAAACATTTATTACCTCGTATAATTAATTCCATTATATATTATAATCATAAGCAAGTAAAAATGTGATAAAAATGTTAAAATCGGAAAAATTATACATGAATTCATGGTAATTATTTCAAAATTTTAGTATAATATACTTATAAGATTTTTTATATATGAAAAAACATAAAATTAATATTAATTTATAATAATTTATAAGGAGAGAAATATGAATTATATTATTGGTGTAGATGGAGGATGAACAAAGACGGAGGCTATAGCCTATACACTTGAAGGGGAAGAATTATACAAAAACTGTAAGTAATTTGGAAATTTAGTAGTAAATAAAGAAAAAGCATTATGTAACATAATAAGTGCTATAGACGAATGTATAAAAGCTATAGGGAACAATTATGTATATATATATTTAGGACTTGCAGGAGTAGAATCGGGAAGTAATAAACAAATACATTGAAGAATAAATTTAGCACTATAGTAAAAGCTGTAAACGATGCAGATATAGCTTTAGCTTCAATACTAAAAGGAGAAGATGGAATATTAACAATATCAGGAACTGGCTCTATAAGTTATGGAATATATAATAATAATGTTGCAAGATCTGGAGGGTGGGGACATATTTTAGGGGATGAAGACAGTGGATATTATATTGCTATAGAGGCTTTTAAAAGAATAGTTAAAGAAAGAGAATTAGGAATTAAAGAAAGTGAGCTTAGTAGACATATTTTAAAAAAATTAAACATATGGAATAATGAAGAAATTAAGGATTTTATATATTCCAGTTCAAAAGGGGATATAGCTGCAGTAGCTCCTATAGTAATAGAGGAAGCAAATAATGATAACAAAATAGCTTTCCAAATAGTGAACAATTCAGCACAAGCCTTAGCCTCTATAACTTACAACGTATACAAAAAGTTATGTATAAAAAATAATGTAAAAATAGGAATCAAAGGAAGCATTCTTGTGAAATCACAATTAATGAATAAGCTATTTAAAGAATGTGCGAAAACATATATAGATGACTTTATAATAATTGAGGATGAGGTATCTTCTGCAAAGGGAGCCTATTATCTTGCGATTAAAGAATTAAACAATAAGGTCATATAAGAAAGGTGATTTTATGAGCAAATATGTGGTAGGAGTTATGTCAGGTACGTCTTTAGATGGAATAGATGTAGCATTAGTTAAGATAGATGGATATGGACAAAATTCTAAGGTTCGGCTTATAAAATACATAAAAGAGGATATGCCTAAGGATGTAAAAAAAGAAATAATGAATTGTTGTGATATTAACAAATCTAATGTTAGGGACATATGTAGTTTGAATTTTAAATTAGGGTATATTTTTGCAGATGCTATAAAAAAATTATGCAAGGAAATTGATTTTCCTATAGAAAAAGTAGATTTAATAGGATGCCATGGTCAGACTATATACCATTTAGCTAATGATAATGAAAAGTATATTAGGTCAACTTTGCAAATAGGGGAACCCGCTGTAATAGCATATCAGACTAAGACTAAAGTAGTTTCTAATTTTAGAACCATGGATATGGCAGCAGGTGGGCAAGGAGCTCCATTGGTACCTTATACAGAATATTTAATTTATAGAAATAGCAAAAGTAGATTGCTTCAGAATATAGGAGGTATAGGGAATGTTACTGTTATTCCGGGAAATTGTACAATAGAAGATGTGTATGCTTTTGATACAGGACCTGGAACTATGATTATAGATGAAGCTGTTAAACAATTGAAAGGTATGCCTTATGATAGAAATGGAGACATAGCATTTAAAGGCAAGATAAATGTTGATTTATTAAAAGAACTTATGAATATGGATTATGTAAAGAAGTTACCTCCTAAAACTACAGGTAGAGAAATGTTTGGAGAAGAGTTTACGTATAATCTTATAAAGAAATGGTCACATATAAGTGATGAGAATTTTATATGTACTATTACAGCTTTTACAGCGAATTCAATAAGTGAAGGCTATAAAAAGTTTATATTTCCTAATGTAAAAATAGAAGAAATAATAATTGGAGGGGGAGGAAGCTATAATAATACACTAGTAGGTATGTTAAAAAGGCTTTTACCAGATTATAAAATAATGATACAAGAGGATTTAGGATATTCATCAGATGCAAAAGAAGCCATAGCTTTTGCTATATTAGCTAATGAAACAATAAATAATAATTATGGAAACATTACAAAAGCTACGGGAGCTAAAGAAAGAGTTATATTGGGGAACATAACTCTAGTTAAGTAAGTTTTTAATAAAAGTAGGAGGGGTTGTATGTTTAATTTAAAGAAAATTTGTGCAATAACTATAACAACAGTTATGATTATTTCTGTATTAGCAGGTTGTGGTGAAAAAATGACTTCTACTTCTGAGGGTAAAGATGGAAAAAAAGATGTAGTGAAAGTGTGGACTTTTCCAATAGAAAAAAGATATCAAGAAACTTTTAAAGAATTGAAGTCTGATTTTGAAAGCAAAAATAAGGATGTTGTAATAGAAGTAGAAGAACTTTCTTGGTCAGAAGGTATGAAAAAATTTGATACTGCAATAAATGCAGGAACACCACCAGATATAATGTTTGTATCACCATCAGCAAAGTATGTACAAACTGGACTAGCGGTTGACATTGAAAAATATATTCATAAGGATACCTTAACAGATTACTATTCTAATATATTAGATTATATGAGAGTAGAAGGAAAACTTTATGGACTTCCGTTATACATGGAGCCACATACTATTGGAGGAAATAAAAAGTTATTAGAAGAATCAGGAATTGATTGGAAGAAGATTCAAAAGGAAGGATGGACATGGGATGAGTTTAAGCAATTAGCTAAAAAAGGGACAAAGAAAAATGCTGATGGGAAACAACAATATGGCTTTGTTTTCCATGGAGCAGGAGGGGCTTCTATGTCATCAGAACTGCTTGAGCATATGCTTATGAATAATGGATTACCCTATCCAGTAGATGAAAAAAATAATTATACTTATACAGATCCTAAATTTTTTGAAACATTAAAGTTTATAAGAAGTTTGATAGATGAAGGAATAATGCCAAAAGAGTCAAATCAGATAACTCCAGCAAAAAGAATGGATTATTTATATTCAGAACAAGCTATGATGGTTGGTAAGTCTATGGCCTACTACGAAATATTTGTTGGAGATAATAATGAAAAAGTAAAACAGGGAAAAGCACCAGCAGGGCAAAAAGAAGTAGAATTTATATTATTACCAGAGCCTCATGCAAAAGGACAAAAACCAGTTACAGCAGGAGGAGTAGATGGATATTCAATGTTTAAACAAAAAAATTATAAGGGAGATATATCACAAGAAGAACATTTAAAGAATGTAGCAAAATTACTTGTAGTATTAACATCAGGAAAAGCTGGATCATCAGCAGTAGTGTTATGTGTTCCACAGGTAACTAAATATGGAGAGACTATGTGGAATAATAAATATACTATGAAACCTGAGAATAAAGTAGTAGTAGACAGTTTATTTAAAAATTTTGTACCGCCAGTGCAATGTGATTTAAAAGCATCTAAGAAAGCAGCTAAAATTAAGGATGAAGTCATGGTACCAAAATATTCAGGATTGCTAGGTGGAGATGTAACAGCGGAACAGATGTATGAGGCAATAAAGATTAAAGCTAAAGAAGAGTTTGACAAATAGCTTGTGATATTTTCAGAATATAAATAATATATATAAAATTTAATAAATTTCATGCGTTATGTTGTTTAATGGGTTATTTATGTAAAAATGGCTTAAATATTTATTTAATGGGGTAGGTAAGGGGGATTTAAATGAGAAGAATAAAAAAGATATTTGTAGTAACCATGATTATTAGTATAATCTCATTAATATTTACTGCATGTGGAGAAACAAAAAATACTAGTACAGAAAGTGAAGATAAAAAAGATATAGTAAAAGTATGGACTTTTCCAGTAGAAAAGGATTACAAAGAGAATTTCAAAAAGATAAAGGATGACTTTGAAAATAAAAATAAAAATATAAAAATTGAAGCAGAGGAATTATCATGGCAAGAAGGAATAAAGAAGTTTGATACCGCAATAAATGCAGGTTCACCACCAGATTTAATGTTTGTAATTCCTTCAGCAAAGTATGTGCAAACAGGATTAGCTGTTAATGTGGAAGATTATATAGATAAAGATATTCTAAAAGATTATTATTCTAATGCTCTTTCATATATGAAAGTGAATAATAAATTGTACGGATTACCATTGTATATGAAACTTCATACTATAGGAGGAAATAAGAAATTATTAGAAGAATCAGGAATTAATTGGAATAAGATTCAAAAGGAAGGATGGACTTGGGATGAGTTTAAAGCATTAGCCAAAAAGGGAACAAAGAAAAATGCAGAAGGGAAGCAACAATATGGCTTTGTATTTCATGGAGCAGGTGGAGCATCTATGTCCTCAGAGTTATTAGAACATATGCTTGCTAATAATGGATTAGTGGATGCTGTGAATGAAGAGAACAAATACACATATTCAGATGAAAAGTTTTTACAAACATTAAAGTTTATAAGAAGTTTAATAGATGAAGGAATAATGCCAAAAGAGTCAAACCAAATAACTCCTCAAAAAAGAATGGAGTATTTGTACTCTCATCAAGCTATGATAATAGGAAAAGCAATGCCATATTATGAAATTACAATTGGAGATAATAATACTAAAGTCAGAGAAGGAAAAGCACCTAAGGGACAAAAGGAAGTGGATTTTGTATTGCTACCAGAACCGCATAATAAAGGGCAAAAATCAATATCTCCTGGTGGAGTAGATGGGTATACAATGTATAAACAAAAAAATTATAAGGGGAATGTATCTCAGAAAGAACATTTAAAAAATACTGCTGAGGTTTTAGTAGCATTAACATCAGGCAAGGCTGGAGAGTCAGCTGAAATTTTATGTCTTCCACAGGTTACTAAATCAGGAGATGCTATGTGGAAAGATAAATATACAATGAAACCTGAAAATAAACTAGTTGTAGATACTTTGTTTAAAAATGTGCCATCTCCAGTTCAAGCTGACCCACAAATAGCTAAAAAGGCAACTAAAATAAAAGACGAAGTTATAATACCTAAATATTCAGCTCTTCTTGGCGGAGATATTACTTCTGAAGATATGTATAAGGCTGTAAAAGATAAAGCTAAAGAATTGTTTGGAGAGAAGTGAGTTATTATTAGCTTAAGCTTAGAGTAATTGTTTAGAGGTCTATGAGCTACTATGGACAGCATAAAACTTTAAGTGAAATGGGGCTGTCACATTAAGGAATTTATATACAATATACTGTTTTACAAGTTTAAAGTTAACACGATATATTGTAGGATTTATTCTTAGTGTGACAGCCTCATATTAAAAATTAAAGGGAGTTTTGTATATGGAGAATACAACAAAATTAACCAAGAATCCAAAAAGCTTTAGAAGATTTTTATCTGATTATGGCTGGTGTTATATATTTATAGCACTTCCAGTGATACTGTTTACATGTTTTACATTATATCCATTAATAAGAGCTTTTATAATGAGCTTTCAAGAATATAATGTTTCTCACTCAACCTGGGTAGGGCTTAATAATTATAAGCAAGTTTTTAGAAGTTCCTTATTTAAAAAATCATTAATAAATACATTAATATACACATTAGGAACGGTTCCTATTAATGTACTTATATCTTTAGCTTTAGCTGTACTTATATTTCAACTAAATAAAAAATCACAAACATTCTTTAAGGCTGCATTTTATTTACCAGCAGTAACATCAGGGGTTACTATGTCTTTAGTTTGGTTATGTATGTATGATCCTATGCCAGAAGGGTTAATAAATAGGCTAATAAGTTGGTTTGGATTTACTAATGTGAATTGGTTAGGGCAAAAGAGTACAGCACTATTTTCTTTAATGTTTATGACTTATTTGGGAGGGCATGGAGCAGGTATAATACTTTATTTAGCTTCTTTAGGAGGAATACCAAAAACCATATATGAAGCGGCAGATATAGATGCGGCAAGTACTTGGTCAAAATTTAAAAATATAACATGGCCATTATTGAAACCAACTACATTATATATGTTTGTGACTGGAATAATAGGATCATTTCAAGTATTTATGAATGCATATCTTATGACAGGTGGAGGACCAGATCATGCTACTACTACAATTGCTCTCTTGATATACGACCACGCTTTTTCATATTTTGAATTTGGTGTGGCAGCAGCAGAATCTTTTGTTCTGGCGATAATTATTGTAATAATATCTGTATTACAATTTAAATACTTGGGCTCCGATGTTGAATATTAATGGAGGTGGAAATATGGCTGAAGCTAAATTAGAAAATAAAAAAATACCTATATTTGTCGAAAAGAAAAGTAAATCTGCTAAAGTAAAAAGAGTTATAACATATGCTATTTTAATATTATGGTGTATATTTACTATTTTGCCTTTATATTTTATGATAATAACCTCATTTACAAATCCAAATTCTTCAGCAAATTTACAATTTACTTTAATTCCAACTGAATTTACGTTGGGTTCATATAAATACTTTTTTACTTTTAATAAGAATGTATTAAGATGGCTTTTAAACTCACTTTTAGTAGCTTCTATAATTACATTATGTAATGTGTTTTTTGCTTCTATGGCAGGATATGCTTTTTCTAAGCTTAAGTTTCCTGGGAAAAATTCTATATTTTGGATGCTAATGTGCGCTATTATGATACCTGGACAGGTAACATTAATACCTCTTTATATATTAGTAAAAAATATTTTCAATATGACAGACTCATACTTTGCTCTTATAATACCTTCACTTGTGTCTATATATAATATTTTTTTAATGAAGCAATATATGACGTCAATACCATCCACATTAATAGATGCGGCTAGGATAGATGCTTGTAGTGAATTTGGTATTTATGGAAAGGTTATATTGCCACTAGCAAAGCCTGGATTAGCTGTTATGGGTATATTTAGTTTTGTGGCCCATTGGAATGATTTTTTCTGGCCATTACTTGTAACAGAGTCAAGTACTATGAGAACAATACAAGTTGGACTTGCTTCTTTTAAATTTGTAGATTCAACATTATATGGTCCATTGATGGCAGGTTCAGTTATTGCATCCATACCAATGTTTATATTATTCTTCTCGTTACAAAAGTATTTTTTACAGGGTATAACCATAGGTGCCATTAAAGGATAAGGAGGAAGGACAATGGCTAAAATAATTTTTGAATATGTAACTAAGGAATTTATGGATGAAAAAAGGGGAAAAGTTAAAGCTGTAGATAATGCCAATTTTATTATAGAAGATAGAGAATTTATGGTATTTGTAGGTCCATCAGGATGCGGGAAAACAACTTCTTTGAGGATGATAGCAGGGCTTGAAAAGCAAACTATGGGGAATATATATATAGGAGATACTTTAGTAAATAACCTTCATCCTAAAGAAAGAGATATAGCTATGGTTTTTCAGGACTATGCTTTATATCCTCATATGACTATATATGAAAACTTATCTTTTGGTCTTAAAAATTTAAAAGTACCAAAGAATGAAATAGATAAAAAAGTTAAAAGAGCTTCTGAAATATTAAGTATAGAAGATTTATTGGATAGAAAACCAAAAGAGTTATCTGGAGGACAAAGACAAAGGGTAGCAGTTGGAAGAGCTATTGTTAGAAATCCTAAGGTATTTTTATTTGATGAACCTTTATCTAATTTAGATGCAAAACTTAGGGTTCAAATGAGGATAGAAATAGCCGAGCTTCATAAAAAATTAGGTACTACTATAGTTTATGTAACTCATGATCAAGTAGAGGCTATGACTTTAGGACAAAGAATAGTGGTAATGAATAAGGGAATTATTCAACAAATTGCATCGCCAGATGAATTATATAATAAACCAATAAATATGTTTGTTGCAGGATTTATTGGAGCACCATCTATGAATTTTATTAAATGTAAAGTAGATAAGGATAGATTTATTGCAGAAGACATAACATTATTTATACCGGAAAGATTAAAAAGAATAATTCCTAAATATGATGATAAAGAAGTGATTATTGGAATAAGGCCTGAAGATATGCATGATGAAAAGTTTTCACAGACAGTAAAAAATAAAGCTGAAATAATAGCAAATATAAAAGCAGTAGAGAAACTAGGAGCGGAAAATTTAGTGTATTTTGATAAGTGGGGTAATACAATTACTGCTAGAGTTTCACCAGAAAGCAAAATAGCTTATAAAGATAAGGCAAAGATTGTCTTTGATATGGACAAAGTTCATGTCTTTGATAAAGACACAGAGATGTCTATATAGAAAAACAATTGTATTATTAAGATTTATTTATATATGAGGATGGGATGGAATTATGAATAGCTTAAGCGGAACATTAAAAAAAAGTGCCCATGATATCTATGAAAATATTGTAGAAATATTGGTAATAAGTTTAATGGTATCTATACCAATATTGCCAGCTTTTTTTATGATAATACCTATAGGAATAATCTATTTGATTTTATTAGCTATGCCTTGTTTTGTTGCCGGATTTTATGCATTAACTAAAAGAATGGATAGAAAGGTTTTTAATTATAAATTATTTTTTATAGGATTGAAGAAATATTATATAAAAGGATTTTTATATGGAGTATTAATGGTATTATTTTTCACAATACTTGTTTCCTCTTGGTGGTATTATATAAAAACGAAAACTATACTATCTTTTACTATAGCAATGTTTCAGAGTTATTTTTTTGTAATGATATGTATGTCACAAATGTACACAATATCAATACTTATAAGAGAAAATTTAAGCTTAGGTCAATGTATAAATAAATCTATAAAACTATTTTTGGATAATCCTATTTATACTATTGGAACATTAATTCAAATTATAGATTTAAGTATATTACTAATTTTAACAGTAGTAAGTGTACCAATGCTGTTTCCTGGCGTAGTTTCTATATTTCTTATAAATATTTATGATAATTTATTATTAAAGTATAAGACAAAAAGCAAAGAAGTGCTTAGTTAGATTATAAATAGGAGTGAAGATTATGAATGATGATTTTTTTATAAGGGAATTTACAAATGAAGATATATACGAAGTTGTCCAATTGTGGAATAACAGCTGTAATGATAATTTTTTATATAAACCTATTAAAGAAGAAGACTTTAGAAAAACATTTATAAATAATCCGTATTTTCAATATGAAGGGACTTACTTATGTATAAGTAATAGTGAAATTGTTGGCTTTGCTAATGGCATATATAGGCAAGAATTATTACCAGGAGAAAGATTTCAAGATATACCAGGATATATAACTATGGTAATTGTAAGAAAAGATAAAAAAGGAATAGGAATTGGGAAAGCGTTAGTAGAAACTTTAGAGAACTATCTAAAGGCTAAAGGAAAGAAAAAAATAAATATAGATTTTTTTAACCCAATAAATATTTCTTGGTATATTCCTGGTTCATATAAGCATGACCATCCAAATGCACCTGGAGTTGACACCAATGGTGAAGGATATAGATTTTTTAAAAGAATAGGATATAGGGAAAGAACAAAAGAGGTATCTATGTATAGAGTTTTAAACAGATTTTTTTTGGATGAAAACATGAAAAATAGAGAAATTCAACTTAGGCAGAATAGTATTACTGTTGAATATTATAATAAAAATAAACATTATGGGTTAGAAGATTTTTTTGATAGATTAAGAAATGAATATTGGAGAAAAGACATAAAAGATAATCTTTCTTTAAAAGAACCTTATCCATTTTTAATAGCAGCTCATAATAATAAAATTTGTGGCTTTGCAGGGCCTTTGAAGATAGAGAAGAGTGGAAGAGGCAGTTTCTGTGGAATAGGAGTAGAACCGAATTATGAAGGAAAGGGTATAGGAAAGCTATTATTTTTTAAGCTTTGCAAGGGATTTGAAGAAAAAGGGGCTGAATTCATGTCTCTTTTTACAGGTATAAATGGTAATGCTAGAAAAATGTATGGTGATGCAGGATTTAAGATAGTTAGAACTTGGGCTTTATTTGAAAAGGAGGTATAAATATATGGATAAAAAAGTGCATGTAATGGCTATAGGTGCTCATGCAGGGGATATGGAGCTTACATGTGGAGGAGTCTTAACTAAGTACGCTATAGAAGGACATAGAGTTACATTGGTTCATATGACTCCAGGGGAAAAAGGCCATGAAGTTTTAAGTGATGAGGAATATTCTAAGAAGAAACATATGGAAGCTAAAGAGTTTGGTAACAATATAGGTGCAGAAGTATTAATGTTACCTTATAGAGATGGAGAACTACAAGATACAGATGAGGTAAAATTTTATGTGTGTGATATTATTAGACAGTATAAGCCGGATATTATAATAACTCATTGGAAAAATAGTATGCATAAGGATCATTCTACTACATATTCAATTGTTAAAGATGCGTATTTTTATGCTGCTATAAAATCTTTTAAAAGGAACTCTTCTGAACATTCTGTTAGTGGACTGTATTTTGCAGAGAACTGGGAGGATCCTTATGATTTTACTCCTTATGTTTATATGGATATATCCTCAGCTTATAATAAATGGATAGAAGCATTAAAAAGTTATGAATTCGTTTGTAAAAGTCCTTATTTTAAGTATTTAGAATATTATAGTGCTTTAAGTATAGTGAGAGGTGCTGAATGTAGAAAAGATAGAGCGGAAGCTTTTGCAGTAGATCCTTTATCAATGAAACAAGTTTTTGAATATTTGCCTATAAGGTAGTAATTAACAAAAAATTTAAGAGGAAAGAATTATGAAAAATTTATTTGATAAGGTTATACAGTTAGTTAATAGAGCTATAGATGAAGAAATTTTTCCGGGAGCTGTAACATTAATAGGAGATAAAGACAAAATTATATTTAAGAAAGCTTTTGGATATAGACAACTTTATCCGCAAAAAGAACTTATGAATGAAAATACTTTATTTGATTTAGCTTCTTTGACTAAAGTAGTGGCTACTACTCCATTAATAATGCTATTGATAGAATCAGGTGAAATTTCCATATATGATGAAGTAGGTTATTATCTACCTGAATTTAAAGCATATGAAAGTCTAAGAATAATTAATTTACTTACTCATACTTCAGGATTTAAAGATTTTTTCCCATTATATAAATTTTGCAAAGACTTACAAGGAGCTTTAGAGTTTATAAGTAAATCAGAGCTACAATGTGAGATTGGGAAAAAGGTAATATATAGTGATAATAATTTTATAATATTAAGATCAATAATAGATAAAATATTAGGAGAAAGTTTTCAGTATAATTGTTATAAGCATATATTTAAGCCTTTAAATATGGATAATACTTATTTTAATCCTAAATATAAAAACAATATAGCTGCTACAGAAATGGATATAAAAGCAGGAACTTATTTAAAAGGAATAGTTCATGATGAAAATGCTAAATTCTTTGATGGAATTTCTGGTCATGCAGGATTGTTTTCCACAGTTTTTGATTTAAGTAAATATTGTAGTAGTTACTTAATTCAAAGCAATGAAGATAGAAAAATATTAAGTGAAAATAGCATTAAGTGTGTTATTCATAATTACACTAAAGATTTAGGTGAAAGCAGAGGTCTAGGTTTTTGTATAAAGAGTCATGGAGAAAATTCATCAGGTGGAGAATTAATTAGTGAAGGATCTTTTGGACATACAGGCTTTACAGGCACATCCATTTGGATTGATAGAGCTTTAGGCATATATATAATACTTTTGACAAATAGGATTCATCCATCTAGGAATAATATTAAAATAATTAGGTTTAGAAGAGTATTTCACAATGCTGTAATAGGTTCATTGAGTAAGGAAGGTTTTAATTAATGAGTAGTATAAAACTAGGCATAGATAATATAGATAAATATATAGATGATTTGTTTAAGAATAAAAGGATAGGTCTTATAACAAATCAAACAGGAGTAGATAGCAATTTAAATAGTACTATAGATTTGTTCAATGAAAAGACTAATTTAGTAGCCTTATATTCACCAGAACATGGGATAAGAGGGGATATCCAAGCAGGAGAAAAAGTTAATAATTATATAGATGAGAAAACAGAATTAAATGTATATAGTCTTTATGGGAAGAACAAAAGACCTTCTCATGAAGTTCTAAAGAATATAGATATTTTGGTATTTGATATTCAAGATGTAGGTTCAAGGTTCTATACCTATTTATATACAATGGCATATGCTATGGAAAGTTGTAAAAAATTCAATAAAGTTTTTACAGTATTAGATAGACCTAATCCTATAGGCGGAGAAGAAGTAGAAGGAAATATTTTAGATGTAAATTATAAATCTTTTATAGGATTATATCCAATAACTCAAAGATATGGGCTAACTATCGGAGAACTAGCTATTCTTTTTAATGAAGAATTTAGAATAGGATGCAATCTAAAAGTGATAAAAATGGAAGGGTGGAGTAGGCATATGTATTTTCAGGATACTAAACTTCCATGGATAATGCCGTCACCTAATATGCCAACAATAGATACGGCTCTGGTATATAATGGAACATGTGTTTTTGAAGGAACAAACATTTCGGAGGGAAGAGGAACTACAAAACCGTTTCAGATTATTGGAGCACCATGGTTAAATCCGTATAAGATTGCAGAAGAGATGAATGAAATCATGTTACCAGGGGTAAAATTTAGGCCAATATATTTTACTCCTACTTTTTCTAAATATACAGATGTTCTTTGTAGAGGAGTTGAAATTCATGTAACGGATATAAAGAAATTTAAGCCAGTAATCACAGGAATAAGTTTGTTATATAAGATTAAAGAAGTAAGTAAAGATAAATTTGAATTTACTCCTCCTTATATTAAAAATGGCAAGCAAATGATAGATTACAATACTGGTGGAAGCTACATTAGGGAGAATAAAATTACACTTGAAGAAATAAATTTAATGTGGAAGGAGGATGCCATGAAATTTAAGAAGATTAAAGAGAAATATCATGTTTATTAGTTGAACTGGGGTGATGTATATGGAATTTAAAAATATGACTTTACAGCAGAAAATAGGACAATTATTAATTATAGGATTTGATGGCACTGAAATAAATGAACATGTAAAAAGAGCAATAAGAGATTATAATGTAGGGAATATAATATTATTTAAAAGAAACTTTAAAAGTCCAAAACAGTTTTATAATTTGAATAAAGAGTTGCAAAATCTAGCTTTAAAAGAAAGTGGAATACCTCTATTCATAGCTTTAGATCAAGAAGGGGGAATGGTAACTAGAATAACTAATGGAGCAACTTTTTTCCCGGGAAATATGGCATTATCTGCGGGAGGAAATGAAGAAGATGCATATTTGTATGGAAGATACTTAGGAGAAGAGTTAAAGGCTTTAGGAATCAATTTAAATTTAGCTCCAGTATTAGATGTAAATAATAATAAAAATAATCCAGTAATAGGAGTTAGAAGCTATGGAGAGGATCCGGTAAGAGTAAGTAATTTAGGAACAGCATATATAAAAGGTCTTCAAGAAAATGGAATTATTGCCACAGCGAAACATTTTCCTGGACATGGAGATACAGAAATAGATTCTCATTCAGCTTTGAGTAGCGTAAATCATAATAAGGATAGACTTGAAAGTATAGAATTATATCCATTTAGAGAAGCTATAAGAAATGGTATAAAAGCTATCATGTCAGCACACATAATGTTTCCAGCTTATGAAAAGAGAAGACTTCCGGCTACCTTATCAAGTAAAATTCTTATAGATTTGTTAAGGAATGAATTAGAATTTAAAGGACTAATAATTACTGATTGCATGGAAATGAAAGCAATAGATAATTATTTCGGAACTATAGAAGCAGCAGCTATGTCTGTTAATGCAGGTGCTGATATGATATGCATCTCGCATACTGAGGAAAAACAGTTGAAGTCATTAAATAGAATAAAAGAGAAGATTAAGAATGGAGAAATAAATGAAAAAAGGATAGATGAATCGGTAAAAAGGATAATTGAATTTAAAAATCAGTGGGATATAAACTTTTTTATGAATTCTTCTTATGAACAGGTGGAAAAGATAATTAATAGTAGTATACATAGAAATTTTTCAAGAAGAATAAGTGAAAACAGTATTACTACTATAAGAGATAATGGTTTATTACCTATAAAGAGAGAAGAGAGATTAATGATAATCTCTACTGCTGCTGAAGTGCTTACTGGAATAGATAACTCTATAGAAAAGAAAAATATAAATGATTATTTTAAAGAGGAATTTCTCAATTGTGAAACTGAAGTTATGGATTTAAAACCTAAAAAGGAATATATGGAATACTTAGCGGAAAAGTGCAAAAATAAAGATAAGGTAATAATATGCACATATAATGCAAATTTAAATAAAGAACAAATAGAATTAGTGAATAGAATATATAAAGAAAACAAATATATTATAGTAATTTCTATGAGAGATCCTTACGATATTGTTGATTTAAAACATATACCATGTGCAATTTTAGCTTATGAATATACACCTATTTCAATTAAAAGTATATTGAAGATTGTAAAGGGAAAGATAACAAGTAAAGGTATATGTCCTGTTGCTTTATCCGATAACTAGTATCCTTTATAGGGTTGAAATTATTATATGGGGTGGTATGATATTATGCAGGTTTCTTATAGATTTATTACTAAAAAAGAGATGAAAAATATTATAAAAGTTTGGAATGATAATATAGGATGTTTTTTCCCAATGGATGAAAAATTATTTTGTCAAAACATTGAAGGAGATAAAAATTTACTAAAAAAGGATATTTTAGGAGCTTTTGTTGAAGAAGATTTAGTTGGTTTCATAATATTTAAACAACAGTTAAAGCCTAGAGGAATTATAGAGGCTGATAAAACTCAAGGAAATATAAATTCATTAATAGTAGATTTTAAATATAGAAATATAGGAATTGGTAGTTATTTATTGTATAAGTGTGAAAATATATTGCAAGCTAGAGGTATAAAACATATAGAAGTTGGAAGAGATACTTTTCATTTTTTCCCAGGGGTCCCTTTGGAATTTAAAGATGGATATAAATTTTTCAATAAGAGAGGATATAAAGATAGTTATAGTTCTAGTGATTTAATATGTGATATAAGTTCAATAGATTTTTCAAAATTAAAAAATTTAAAAAGGCTAAAATTAAATGAAAATAAAGAATATGTAGTTTTACCTTTTAACAAGGATGAAGAAGAAAAATTGATTTGTTTTTTCAAGGAAGCATTTCCAGGTAGATGGTTAGAAGCTATAAAGTATGCTTTAAATAATGATGCTGACGGAGAAGATATTATTATAATGAAAGATATTAAGAAAGATATAGTAATAGGGTTTAGCAGGGTATATCATAAGGATAGTAAAGTAATTGGGCCACCAATTTATTGGAGGAAACTATTAGGTGAAAATTTTGGTGGATTAGGACCTATAGGAATACATCCACAATATAGACAAAAAACATTAGGATTAACTTTACTCTTTAAATCTTTGGAGATATTAAAAAATAGGCATGTGGAAAATATATGTATAGATTGGACAGAACTTTATAAGTTTTACGGCATATTTAATTTTATACCGTGGAAATCATATGTTCATATGGGAAAGGATTTTAGTTTATAATATAAGGTATTAATACTATCTGAAGTTCATCTAGAGTTTTTATTTTAGATGAACTTTAGATTTTTATTACTTAAACTTCCATTTAAATATTATTATACCAATAATCATTACAGCTATACCTATAAGTTTTATCCAGCCAAATTTTATTTGTTCAGAACCGAATAGTCCAAATGCATCTATTATAGCAGCAGAAGTAAGTTGTGCAACTAAAATAGTAGCA
Organism: Clostridium tetanomorphum; assembly: GCF_017873215.1. Lineage (GTDB taxonomy): Bacteria > Bacillota > Clostridia > Clostridiales > Clostridiaceae > Clostridium_AO > Clostridium_AO tetanomorphum. The sequence continues at coordinate 69,393 of NZ_JAGGKA010000017.1, read as the reverse complement.
ATAGAATATGTAGGGCCAAGTTCTGAAATTCCCTTCATAACAGTATATATTATTACTACTCCAAGAGCTCCACCTAATAAATATAGTTTATTAGCCTCTTTTATGTTTTTAAAATTTCCATTTCCAACAAAGAGTAATATTATAAATGTTAATATTAGTCCTGTACCTTGAACTATAACATTGGTTTCCCATAATCCAATTTTTTCTCCAAGTCTAGTATTAAAAACACCTTGAAAGCTCATAGCTACTCCTGCAATTATAGAGAATATTATACCTAGCATATAAATAACCACCTTTCTCGTTTTATTTTATCCAGAGAAAAAATAATTATTTAAGAAAATAAAAAGATAGAGAAAATCTCTATCTGGAAAAAATAATATATTTAAAGGCTAATATCCACTAACTTGCCTTTCATGATTTATAGTATTTTTATCATAATAAGCTTGTTCTATTTCAGATTCATTAAACCCTAAGGAAATTCCAAGACATAGAAAGTCTTCAAAGAGAGTTTGATAATGATCTTTTGAAGGACAAATAATGAAATCATTTATATCTATGTATAGGTTCAAAAACTGATCTGTTATTTCATTAGAAATACTCTCTTTTGGAATAATAAAAGTTGAATAAGTATAATTTTTTTCTAAACCAATAGTGAGTATAAAATGTAAACAGTCTACATATTCTTCTAAAATAGTTTCTTTAGAAGAAGGACCTCTATTGCTCCAGAACTTAAAGCAACGAGTCTCATTAGCTAATTCTGCAATCTCCACTTGAAGAGCTAATAATTTTTCAGAAAAAAGAGGTTTACCATAAAGATTATGTTGCTCCATAATATGTTGGTCTAACTTCTCCTGCATAATAAAAAGATTTTTTAGATCCATAGAATAAAGCCGCCTTTCCATATACTTTTAATAAATAGGTAAAGTAATAAGGAACTTTACTATAATTATATTCTATCTAAAGTTTAAAAAAATTTAAAGATTTCGCAATCGGTTACATTAAAAAAAAACAGTAAAACCTATTAAATCGAAATAATAAGGAGATGGAAACGTTTTATATACATAATAAATTTATAAAATACAAAATAATAATACAAAATTCTATAATAATACAAAATACACCTTTCATATTAATGAAAGGTGTATTTATGTATATGTTAATGCTATTAATTATAACAATCACTTTTTATAAGATTATAATATAACAACATTAGCGGCTTGAGGTCCTTTAGCACCTTCAACTACTTCGAATTGAACGTTTTGACCTTCTTGTAGAGTTTTGTAACCATCAGTCTGTATAGCTGAAAAATGTACGAATACATCTTCTTCACTTTCTACAGAAATAAATCCAAAACCTTTAGTTGGGTTAAACCATTTAACTGTACCTGTTTTCATTTAATTAAAGTCCTCCTGAATAAAAAAATATTACATTGTTATTATACTCTTTAAATTTAGTATTATCAACATAATTAATTATAATTATATTAATAATTAAGTAAATGTATGAGTAAAGGAATTATAAGGAGAATTACTAAGGAAATAAGAGATAAATTGGGATTATGGAAACTATTACCTACAACTTTATTAATAAGTATAAAGTTGTAGGTTGATTATTGTGATTTTAATACATATAATATAAATGTAGGGTTTGTTCAAATAAAAAAGTAACAACTTAAAACTTGTTAATAGTTTTTAGATTGTTTGTTTCAACCATAATTTTATAAAATTTTTAGGGAGATGATTTGTATGAGAAGTATAGGATTCTTAATAAGTACAAAAGAAAATGAGAGAAGAAGAGCTATATTACCAGCAGATATTGTAAAATTAAAGAATCCAAATATGTTATACTTTGAAAAAGGATATGGGAAAATTATGGGAATAGAAGATGAAGAATATATAAGAGCAGGAGCCAATGTAGAAGACAGAGAAAGAATATTAAATAAAGATGTTATATGTGATCCTAAAATAGGTGATGGAGATTATTTAGATAATTTAAAAAATGGCCAAGTAATATTTGGATGGATACATGCAGTTCAGCATAAAGAAATTGCAGATAAATTATTAAATAATAATTTGAAGTGTATAGCTTGGGAAGATATGTATGAGAAAGGAAGGCATGTATTTTGGAGAAATAATGAGATTGCGGGAGAAGCTGCTATAGTTCAAGCATTTGAAGCCTATGGAAAGTTCCCTTATGAGACTAAAGTTGCTATATTAGGAAGAGGAAATACAGCAAGAGGAGCATACAGAATATTAAACGGATTAGGTGCAGATATAACTGTATATGGAAGAAACATGGAAATATTGTTTAGAAAGGAAATAAGCGATTATGATGTGATAGTAAATGCCATACTTTGGGATGTTAATAGGAAAGATCATGTAATATATAAAAAAGATTTAAAAAGAATGAAAAAGAATGCTTTAATAATAGATGTTAGTTGTGATGCAAATAAAGCTATAGAAACAAGTAAAATAACAACTATTAAAGAACCTGTTTATTATGTAGATGGTATTATGCATTATGTTGTAGACCATACACCATCTATATTCTATAGGACTGCTAGTAGAGAAATAAGTAAAGAAATGGCAAAATATCTAGATTTTATTATAGAAGAAAAAGAAAATGAAAATGAAGTTTTAGTAAAAGCTATAATAATAGATAATGGAGAAATAATAGACAAGAAAATACTAAAATATCAGCATAGACAATATAATAAGGTGAATATTGCATAATAATAAAAGCTATGTTTTCAATTGAAACATAGCTTTTGTTATTATGTTAAGATAAGTTTATATATTGGAATAATTATAAGACTTAATATAGTAGTTAATGCAATCATAATTGCAGCATATTCATAATCCGCATCGTAAGCTTTAGACATTATTGCTGTATTTGTCATAACTGGCATAGCAGCTTGCACAACAAAAACATCCTTCATTAATTTGGGAAGAGGAAAATGATAGGCAATTAAAACTACTAACAGAGGAGAAATTATAAACCTTCCAATAAAAACTCCAATCATGTCTTTGTCAATTTTTATATTTTTTAAATTGATTGAGTGAATCGTATTTCCTATGAATAACATAGACAATGGAGTGGTAAGGTTACCTAAATATTTACAGGTATCCATTATAAATTTAGGCATAGGTATTTCTAATAAAATTAGAACTATAGCAAATATGAAACCTAGTAAAGGAGGAGAAATAATTCTTTTTAAAGTAGCTTTAGAAAATATGCTATCTAAATTAGAGTCTTTTCCATCTTTGCTTATTTCATATACTCCAATGGTCCAGAAAAATGTAGTATTTGCTATATAATATAGTAATACATAAGGGATACTTCTTTCACCAAATATGGCCAGATTTACTGGTAATCCAATAAATATAGTATTGGATACAAAAAACATTGATTGAAATGTACCAGACCTACCCTTACGTACTTTTAATATTTTACAAGCAAATTTTCCTATAATATAAGCTAGAGCTATGGAGGTAAAGGGTACAAAAAGCCCTTTACCTAAGCTCATTAATTTAGCTTTATCAAAGTTATTCATAAGGTTTGTTATCATTAAAGTTGGAAGGGATAAATTTATAACCATCTTAGCAAAAAGATTAGCATTTGATTCATTTATCCATTTTTTTTCTGTTAATATATATCCTAAGGATATCATAATTACTATACTAAAAATACTACCAAAAGCATTTAAAAGAGCCATAAAGATATCTCCTTTTTAATTTTTAGAATTCTGCAGAACCAGTTGTTCTAGGGAATGGTATAACATCTCTTATGTTTGATATTCCAGTCATATACATTAAAATTCTTTCAAAACCTAATCCAAAACCTGAATGTTTTGTTCCACCATATTTTCTTAATTCCAAGTACCACCAATAATCTTCTTTTTTAAGTCCTAATTCTTCCATTCTACGTTCTAATATGTCTAATCTTTCTTCCCTTTGGCTTCCGCCTATTATTTCACCAATTCCAGGAACTAAAAGGTCAGCAGCAGCTACCGTTTTTCCATCATCATTTATTCTCATATAGAACGCTTTAATATCTTTTGGATAATCAGTAACAAATACTGGCTTTTTAAATATTTTTTCAGTTATATACCTTTCATGTTCAGTTTGAAGATCGATACCCCATTCAACAGGATATTGGAATTGTTCTCCAGATTTTTTTAGAAGATCTACTGCTTCAGTATATGTTATTCTAGCAAAATTTGAATTTACCACATTATCTAATCTTTCAAATAATCCCTTATCTATAAAACTATTGAAGAAATTCATTTCTTCTGGAGCATTTTCCATAACATAGTTTATTACATATTTAACCATATCTTCTGCTACGTCCATATAATCACTTAATTCTGCGAAAGCCATTTCAGGTTCTATCATCCAGAACTCAGCAGCATGTCTTGCAGTATTTGAGTTTTCAGCTCTAAAAGTAGGACCGAAAGTATAAACATTTCTAAAGGCTAAAGCGTAAGTTTCTGCGGATAATTGGCCACTTACAGTAAGATTAGCTTCTTTATTAAAAAAGTCTCTAGAAAAATCTATATTTCCTTCTTTATCTTTAGGTACGTTATTTAAATCTAAAGTTGTAAGTCTAAACATTTCTCCAGCACCTTCACAATCACTACCTGTAATTATTGGTGTATGAACATAAACAAAGTTTTGATCTTGGAAAAATTTGTGTATAGCGTAAGCTGCTAATGAACGCACTCTAAATACAGCCGAAAAAGTATTACTTCTAGGTCTTAGATGAGCAATAGTTCTTAAATATTCAAGAGTATGTCTTTTCTTCTGAAGAGGATAATCAGAAGAAGAAAGTCCTTCTATTATTATATTAGAAGCATGTATTTCAAAAGGCTGTTTTGATTCAGGAGTAAGAACTAATTTACCTTCAACTGTTAAAGATGAACTAATAGCCAGTTTTGATATTTCCTCAAAGTTGCCTAATTTGGCATCAAAAACTATTTGAATATTTTTAAAAAAACTTCCATCATTTAATTCTATAAAACCAAAGTTTTTTGATACCCTCTCTGTTCTAATCCATCCAGATATACTAATATCTTTATCAATGAATTTTTCAGTTTCTCTATAAAGTTGTCTCACTAATATGTTTTCCATTTTTGGTTGCCTCCTTAATATTTTTTATTATATAAAAATAAAAGCCTTTCATCCTTTAAATAAAGGGACGAAAGACTGATTTTCGCGGTACCACCCAATTTGCCAAAAATTTGGCCGCCTCATATCTGTACAGAAAAATCTATACATACCAAAAATAAGGTTTTGGAAACCTCTAAGCCTACTATCAAAATTTTGATTTCGGTTAGAAACTCAGAGATGTTCTTCAATAAAGGCATCACACCAGTCTTACACTACCACTGGCTCGCTAAAGTTACTTCCTTTACATACTCTTCTCATCATAGTTTATAATATATTAATTTTATTATTAACTTATATCTAGTCATTATAATATTTTTAATTTTTTATGTCAAGATTATATAAAAATTTACATAGTATTTAATAAGTATTAGAACTAATTTTATTATAGTAGCAGTTAACTATTTATCTAAGTAAAGCTATTATAATATAAGTTTATATAATTACAGATAATTGTCCTAATTTGTAAAAAAGTTTTTTATAAATTAACTATAAAATTACAAAAAAACATATATGAAAAGTTCCAATTATAATATATAATCATTATGCATAAATTTTATGGTAATGATAAAAAATTATCTACCCATAGTTTAGGCTAAAGTATAATTATTTTAAAGGAGGATAAGAAGAAAATAAAATGAACAAAATTTATGAAAGAGGAGAATTTACTATAACTACGGATCCAACAAAAGTGGATATTACTGTAGTAAGTCAATTATTATCTAGATCTTATTGGGCAGGTAAAAGAAATAGAGATATTATCGAAAAATCAGTAAAAAATTCTCTGTGCTTTAGTCTATATCATAAAGACGTACAAATAGGGTTTGCAAGAGTTGTAACAGATTATATTACATTTGGATATGTAAGAGATGTATTTATTCATGAAGATTACAGAAATAAGGGTCTAGGTAAATGGATGATAGGATGTATATTAGAACATCCGGATATGGAGAATATTGAAAGACTTATGTTGGCTACTAAAGATGCTCAAGGATTTTATAAACATCATGGTTTCGAAGAATTAGAAAAGCCACAAGCATTTATGGAAAGATTGTCTATTATACGAGTATAAATAAATAATTAATAGAAGTATTATTGAGTCTTTAATAAGATTATATATTTAAAGATCAATAATACTTTTATTCTTCATAATATCTTCATAATATTTAGATATAATTAAATTTAATTATAAGTTAAAAGGAGGGGGATATTTGGATAAGGATATATCATTAATTCTTGCTTTTGCTTCAGGTGTATTATCGTTCTTATCTCCTTGTGTTTTACCATTAGTACCTATGTATTTGACTTATTTGACAGGAACGGCTTTAGAGGATATTAATAAACAAAAAGATAAAATCACTGTAATTTATAAAGCTATAGGGTTTACTATAGGTTTTTCTATTATTTTTATTTTAATGGGAGTGTCTATAACATCTTTAGGGAAAATATTTATTGCTAATAGAAATATTTTAAGAAAAATTGGTGGTATATTAATTATAATATTCGGTATTCATACTACAGGATTATTTAAAATTAAAGCATTTTTTTATGAGAAAAGATTATTAGATTTTAACAAGTTTAAGTTAGGCATAAGTTCAATTATAATGGGTATGGCTTTTGCTATAGGATGGACACCTTGTATAGGGCCTGTATTAACGTCCATATTAATATATGCTAGCAATGAAGCAACTCTTTATAAAGGTATAATGTTACTATTAACATATTCATTAGGGCTTGCTATTCCTTTTATACTTTCAGCATTTTTAGTAGATAGTATATCCAAATACATAAGAAAAGTTTATAGATATTTTAATATTATATCTATAATAAGTGGAATAATATTGATAGCTATGGGTATTATGACTTTTATAGATAAGACTTATATTTTAAATAATATATTTAGCTAAAGGGGGATAAAATTGAGGAAAAAAGTATTTATTATTTCACTATTAATACTTATAGGAATATCAATATTTGTAGTTAAGTATTATAATAACAATGCAATTAATAAGAATGATATAACAATAAATAATAAAGATGAAAATATTAATGAAACAGAAAAAAAAGAGACTAAAAAGCTTCAAGCAATAGATTTTAAATTAAAAGATATAAATGGCAAAGAAGTTTCATTAAGTCAATTTAAAGGTAAGAAGGTATTTTTAAATTTTTGGGCCACATGGTGTGGATATTGTAAAGTTGAAATGAAAGACATAGAAAAATTATATAAAGAAACAAAAGATAAGAATATTGTTATATTAGCCATAGATGTTGGAGAAAAAGCTGATATAGTAAAAGATTTTATAAATAAAAATAATTATAGTTTTCCAGTATTATTGGATATAGACCAAAAAGTAACAGAATCATATGGAATACAAGGGTTTCCTACTTCACTTTTTGTAGATGAGGAAGGATATGTGTATAGTGGTATACAGGGTGGAATGACTTTAAGAATGATGAAAGAGCAATTGAACATAGAGTAAAAATCAAAGTATAAAAAGAATATATTTAATATAGGATATGGAGATTTTTATAAAGTAAAAGATAATGGATAATTTGCTTATAATTATTAATTAAAGTATGAAGTAAGGATTCTAAGTTTAATATAATATCTAAACTTAGAATCCTTACTTCATAGAAGATAGTTTTTATTTAGAATAAGTTTTCTAAAATGCTGGTAAAGAGGAACCTTTATAAACTTTTTCTATAAGTTGTTTAGTTTCTTCAGTTTGATATACTTGTAATAATTTTTTCAAAGAAGGGTTATCCTTATCCTTTGTTTTTATAGCTATTATATTAAAGTAATTTTTTGAGTTAGGATTTTTGGCATCTTCAATATAAATAGAATCTTTAAGTGGAGAATAACCAGCATCTACAGCTATACCATTATTGATAACAGCAATATCAATATCTTTTATGGATCTAGGAATTTGTGTAGCAACAAGCTCGGATATTTTTAGCTTTTTTGGGTTTTCAGCTATATCTTTTATTGTAGGAGTAACACCAGAATCTTCCTTTAATTTTATAAGTCCTGCACTTTGTAATAGAATAAGGGCTCTACCGCCATTAGTAGGATCATTTGGAATGGCAACTTTACTATTTTCGTTTAATTCTTTAACGTCTTTTATTTTAGAAGAGTATATACCCATAGGAGCAAGGACAGTGTATCCTAAAGAAGTTAAATCCAATTTATGATCCTCTTTAAATTTATTAAAATAAATTATAGTTTGAAATGCATTAGCATCTATTTCACCATCAGATAGTGCTATATTGGGACGTATATAATCATTAAACGATATTATTTGAAGATCTATATTATCTTTAGCTAGTCTTTTTTTGATATTGTCCCAAATTTCATGTTCATCTCCAGTTATACCTAGCTTTATTACTTGTTGTTTATCTGTAGAATTAGAAGAAGTTTGTTTTCCTCCACAGGCAGTTAATGAAGTTACTGTTAATAATGTTGATAAAGTAATACCTATCAATTTTTTAAATTTCATTTTTGAATCCTCCTTTAAATTAATGACTTAGCTTTTTTAATAATATATCACCTAAACTTTGTATTAAATTTACTATAATGAGAAGTATTATAATTGTAATAACCATAACATCAGTTTTGAAATACTGATAACCATATCTTATTGCAAAGTCCCCAAGACCACCTCCACCAACTGTACCTGCCACAGCAGAAAAACCAATTAAACTTACTGTGGTAATAGTAAGGGCATAAACAATGCCAGGAAGTCCTTCAATTAAAAGAATCCTAAAAATTATTTCTAAAGGACTAGACCCCATAGATTTTGCAGCTTCTATAACTCCAGGATCTACTTTAAGTAATGTAGATTCTATTTGTCTTGCAACAAAAGGAGCTGTTCCAAAAACTAAGGGGACTATTGCGCCTTTTGTACCTATTGTTGTACCAACGATAAGTCTAGTTATGGGAATTATAGCAGTTAAAAGTATTACAAATGGTATAGATCTAAATATATTAACTACTTTTCCAATCATATTAAAAACAACTTTATTTTCTAATAAATTATTTTCTCTTGTTACGACTAAAATAATTCCTAAAGGTATTCCTATTAAGGATGATATTATACCTGAGATTCCAACCATATATATAGTTTCCCAAAGTGCTTTTATCATATCAGGAAATAGGTCCACCACATTGGGAATTATTAAATTTAGAAATTTTATCATAATCTAACACCTCCACATTTATGTTATTTTCTTTTAAATATTCTAAAGCTTTAAATATTTTTTCTTCAATACCATTAAATTTAACTATTAAATTTCCAATAGGGATACCTTGCAAGATTTCAATGTTTCCAAATAATATATTTGCATATATTTTATAGTCTATTGATATTTTAGATATAAATGCTTGACCAGTTGACTGACCTATAAATGAGATTTTTACAGTTATTCCTTCATGTGAGGAATCTTTAATAAATTTATTACTATTTAATAACTGAAAAATATTGTCATAGTGCATTGTATTGGCAATAAAATCTTTAGCTATTTTTGTTTTAGGTTTTGCAAATACATCTACAATGCTTCCCTTTTCTACGATTTCACCATTTTCCATTATTGCAACCTTATTACATATATCTTTAACTACCTCCATTTGATGAGTTATGATTACTATTGTTAGATTAAGTCTATTATTAATTTCTTTTAATAAATTTAATATTGATTTTGTATTTTGCGGATCAAGGGCAGATGTAGCTTCATCACACAAAAGAACTTCAGGTTCATTAGCAAGGGCTCTTGCAATAGCTACTCTTTGTTTTTGACCGCCACTTAATTGAGAAGGATAAGCAAAGGCTTTATCTTCAAGACCAACAAGTTTTAGTAAATTTGTTATTTTATTTTTAATGTCTTCTTTAGTAAGTGATTTTCCCTTTAGTGGATAAGCAATATTTTTAAACACATTTCGATTATTCATTAAATTAAAATGCTGAAATATCATTCCTATTTTTTCTCTACACTTTCTAAGTTCTTTTTCTTTTAAATTTGTAAGTTCTATATTATTGACAAATACTTTTCCACTGGTAGGTTTCTCTAAAAGATTTATACAGCGTATCAAAGTACTTTTTCCTGCACCACTATATCCAATAACTCCAAAAATATCCCCCTTATCTATTTGCAAACTTATATTATTTAATGCATTAATAGTATTATTATTACTAAAATAAGATTTTTTTACATTATGTAGCAATATCAATTTTCATTCCCCCTAATTTTTACAAAATAAAAATCCTCTTCGTTCTAAAGAAGAGGATTTTATGTATAAAAAAAACCCTTGGAAGGGCAATAAATACTTATTCCTTCCCTCATCTTTCAGAACAAAGTTCTGCTGGATTTAGCACCATGCACAATTATGCGGTTGCTGAAACATCATAGGGCCAGTCCCTCAGTTTCTCTTGATAAGGATTTATATTCGATTTTTTAATAGCAAGCTTTTCTTGCTTGTATGTTATTATAGTTTCAAATTTTTAAGATGTCAATAGATAAAATAAAAAAATTATCTATTGACATTTTAGTTTTAAAGGAGTAGTGTAGTTTATAATAATATATTGATTAACTTCTTATCCAGAGAGATGGAGGGATATGGCCCTGTGAAATCTCGGCAGCGGGTTTCTTTTATAAGAAATACTGTGCTAATTCCAGCAAGAATTTATTTTCTTGAAAGATAAGAAGAGCGGAATATCTAAGTATATTACCTCTTCTTTTGAAGAGGTTTTTTTATTATATAAAATAAGGGGGAGATTTATATGTTAAATTTAGAAGAAATAAAAAAATGTATTCTGGTAGATATTGAAAAGAATAAGGAAGGATATATTAATATAAGTCATGCTATTCATAGTAATCCGGAAATGGGAAATCAAGAGTTTTTTGCTTCACAGATTTTAAATAAAAAATTAGAAGAAAATGGGTTTAACATAGAGAGGGGAGTAGCGGGACATCCCACAGCTTTTATTGCTCGTAAAAAAGCAAGTAAGCAGGGAGTAACTATTGGATATTTAGCAGAGTATGATGCATTACCTAATTTAGGACACGCTTGTGGACATAATATTATAGGAACTACAAGTATAGCTTCAGCTATAGCTTTAAGTAAAGTGATACATGAGATAGGAGGGGAAATAGTTGTACTTGGAACTCCAGCAGAAGAAGGTGGAGAAAATGGAAGTGCAAAAGCAAGTTTTGTGAAAAATAACTTGTTAAAGGGTATAGATTTTTGTATGATGATACATCCTTCTAGTGAAACGTCAATAACCTGTAATTCATTAGCGGTAGATCCATTAGACTTTGAATTTATAGGTAAGTCAGCTCATGCAGCAGCTTGCCCAGAAAAAGGTATAAATGCTTTAGATGCTGTGATTCAACTTTATAACGGTATAAATGCATTAAGACAACATGTAACAAATGATGTAAGAATCCATGGTATTATAACTCATGGTGGAGATATGCCTAATATTGTTCCGAATTATGCAAAAGCTAGATTCTATATACGTGCTGCTACAAGAAAAAGATGTGATGAAGTTACTAGGAAAGTAAAAGAGATTGCAAGGGGAGCAGCTCTTATTACTGGAGCTGAAGTTAATATAATTCCATTTCAAAATTCAGTGGATAATCTATTAATAAATAAAGAGTTTGATAAAGAGTTTGAAGAAAGTATGAAATACTTAGGTATCAATATAAAAACTGAGAATGTTAAAGGAATAGGGTCAACAGATGCAGGAAATATTAGTCAAGTTGTTCCTACAATACATCCTTATATAAAGATAGGAAAAAGTGAACTGGTAGCACATACTAAAGAATTTTGTGATGCGGCTGTTTCAAAGGAAGGGGATAATGCTCTAATTATTGGAGCAAAAGCACTTGCCCTCACAGGCTTTAATTTGCTAACTAATAGGCAAAAAGTAGAAAAAATAAAAGAAGAATTTAAGAAAACAAAGGCGCTATAAATTAAATGGGGTTGTGGCAATAAGAGTAAATCTCTCAACATGTTGTGTTTGATATTAATTTACAAATAAGTATATTGTATGTAAATTTCTTAATGCGACAGCCCCACATGTCTTTTATATTATTTATTTTTTGTATTTTTATCTTTTCCTGATTTATTAGAATTGTTTTTTATGTTTTCTTTATGAATTTTTTTAGTATCTTTTTCACTAACATTATTTTCATCTATGGAAGTTTGTTCGTTTTCTAATTCTATTTCTGTTTTATCCTCAACATTAGTTTTAGAAGATTCTTTATCAATATCATCATTTATATTAGTATCTTTTTCAACAGTTTTATTTTTATTATTATGGTTATTATTTTTTATTTCTTCTTTCATTTTTTTAGTTACATCTTTTTTGTTCTTTATAGCTACTTCAAGCTTTCCCTTTTCAATTTCAAATTGAGCTTGTTTTTCTTTTAGTTCAGTTTGTAAAGTTTCTATAGCTTCTTCATTTTTGGACTTTTCAGCTTTTTTCAATTCTACTTTTAGAAGATTAACTTCTTTTTTTACATCATTAAACACATGTCTTTGTTTTATCATGGCATCTACAGCTTCTTTTTTAGCAGTTTGCATTTCTATAACTTTATTTATTGTTTCTTTAGCATTTTCGCCTAGTTTAGCTTGTATTTTTTTTAGTACCTCTATTGAATTTTTTTGTTTTAAGTTGATCTTGTCCTGTAAATCCTCTAGTTTAGTGTTTTCTTCTACACTTTTTTCATTATTGTTTATTGCATTATTTAGAGAGTCGGTAGCTTCTGTTAATTTATCATTAAATTCTTCAAGTGGTTTAGAAGCTAATTCATCCTTTCCTTTTTCAGATAAAATTTCACTTTCACCTAATCTTTCTTCAGCTATTTCGGATAAAAGTTCAATTTTTCCTTCTTCACTATTGGTAAAGTTTAGTTTTAAATTGTCTATTGCTTGGTCAATAGGATAGAAAATACTATCTGGTGTTATACCAGCATTAGTTTGGAATGATGTTTCATCAGCAGCTAATACAGTACCTCCTAAATTTAATGTTAATGCTGTGATAGTAAGTATAGTAGCAATTTTTTTCATAAAATTACCTCCTTCAAATTTATCTCAAATATATATACACTATTTATATGAGTTTTGATGGGGGAAAAATAAAAAAACTTGTAAATAAGAACCCCTTAAAAATATGAAATTATTTTGTATATAATGAATGAGGTGATTATATGGACCTTAAAAAGCAATTAGATAATGACAGAGATGCTTTTATAGAAAAAAATAAGAAATTCATATATGATACAACATATAATATATGTAAAAAAAGATTGCAGTGGGAAAATGATGACGAATTAAGCATTGCAATGATAGCTTTTAATAAAGCATGTGATAGTTATAATGAAAATAGAGGAAACTTTTTTAGTTATGCTAGAGTTTTAATAAAAAATGCGCTTATAAATTACTTTAAGAAGACTAGTTTAAAAACATATTTAATATTTAATAATGATGAAGATTTAAATTATATAGATTTAAAGAATTCATTAAATGCATATGAAATTAGAGTTGAGAATGAAAAAAGAGCAGAAGAAATAAAACTTTTTAGCATAGAATTAAGCAAGTATAATATAAGTTTTGGAGAACTTTCAAAATTTTCACCATCTCATAAAGACACCAAAGATAATCTATTAAATATAGCTATTAGATGTATAGATAATGATGAAATAATGATATATATTAGAAGAAATAAAATGTTACCAATAAAACAAATAGCAGTACTTACAGGAGCTAAAAAGAAGTTGCTGGAAAAATGGAGGAAATATCTAATATCACTTATATTAGTTCTATCAAATGATGAATATTTATATTTAAAATCTTATTTGGATTTAAAGGTGGGTGAGGTAATTGAAGGATAAAAAAGGAATAGTAATAGAAGTAAGAGAAAGAACTGCAATACTTATGAGTAGTCAGGGGGAATTTATAGAAGTAATGGTAAAAAAACAAAGACCTGAAATAGGACAAGAATATACGGGGGAAATGGTAAAGTATAATAAAAAATTTACACATTTTTATAAAATTGCAGCAGTAGCATGCTTTTTATTTGTATTAATCTCCAGTTCAATGGCATATGCATATTTTAAACCTGTGTCAACTATAGTATTAACTATAAATCCTAGTATTGAGTTAAAGGTTAATAGATTTAATAAAGTACTTAAAGTAGTTGGATTAAATAATGATGGGAAAAAAATTATAAATGAGGTAAATATAAAAAATAAATCTATAGACGATGCCCTTAATAATATATTAAAACAAGCTAAAGAAGATAAATTTATAAATGATTCATATATAAAAGCTGATAAAACAGTAAGTTTAGATATACAGGGGAGAAATGTAAATATTACATCTTTTAAAGAAAATATAATAAAGGATAAAATTAATATGGATGTAAAAGTTAATGGAGAAATTAAGGAACATTTAAATAATAACAACTCAAATAAGAACAAAGAAAAGGGTAAGGGTAATATTAGAAACATTGACAACAAAGAGAGTAAAAAAGAAAATAATAGTAATTTAAAAGAATCAATTAAAAATAAAAATAATAATAATAAAATAAAAGAAGAAAAAAATAATCCTGCTAATAAGAACAATGATTCTAATTTAAATAATAAGAATACACTAGAAAATAAGAATAGTAATAAAAAGAATAATAATCAGTTAAAAGGAAATGGTCATTTTAATAAAGAGAATGAAAAAAATAAAAAGTAAAGAGAAAAAGGGATATTAAGTTTAGATATGTAGTTCTATTCTTGATATCCCTTAAAATTATAAAATTTTAGAAAAAGGCTTAAATCTATTAGAGATTAGAACCAATTAGATACGGCACTTAATATTTTAAAATTAGTTAAGTCATAGTGAAGAGGTGTTACAGTTACGTAACCTTTTTTTAAGTAGTATATATCTGTATTTTCTATGTGTTTTGTATTAATTCTTCCACTTAGCTTAAGATTCATGTTCCCATTTTTGTCTATGCTTTCAACAAAATAGTTATCATAAGTTTTTCTACCCATTTCGCATACTTGAATTCCTTTTATTTCTTCTTCTGTTAAGCAAGGGACATTTACATTTATAACTAAATCATTTTTTATAGAATTATCTTCAGCAATTTTTATTATTTTAGAGGCAAATTTAGCAGCAGAATTGTAGTTGCCACAATTATTATTTAACTCAGCAGAGATAGCTATAGAAGGTATTTTATATATGGCTGCTTCAATGGCAGCAGATACAGTACCAGAATAAATTATATCCATGCCTAGATTTGTACCCATATTTGTTCCAGATATGACCATATCTATGGGTTTATTTAAAAGCTTATGAATAGCAACTCGCACGCAATCTGCTGGAGTACCAGAAATGCTAAAGGCTTTAGATTTTATATCTGGTAAGTCTACGTTCTTTATTATTAGTGGCTCTGAAATAGTTATAGAATGACTACAAGCACTCCTTTGAACACTAGGTGCTGCAATTATTAACTCATGATTTTTTTCTAATTCTTTTGCTAATATATGCAATGCTTTGGATTCAATTCCATCGTCGTTTGTTAAAAGTAATCTCATTATTCATATCCTCCATATAATTATTTATTGATACAACATTTTATAAAATGATATACTTACATATATAGTTTAATCAATATTTAATATAATTTGTATATTATTTTAAAAGAAAGTAGGTATAGAAATGTATATAAATAGAACTGAGCTAAAAGTTAGATATGTAGAGACAGATAAAATGGGAATAGTGCATCATTCAAATTACTACCCATGGTTTGAAGTTGGAAGGGGAGAGTTTATATTAGAATCTAAAATGAGCTATAAAGAATTAGAAGAGAACGGAATTATGATGCCTTTAGTAGAAACATACTGCAAGTATATTGAAGCAGCAAAATATGAAGATATTATAATTGTTGAAACATATATAAAAGAATTAACTGCTGCAAAGGTTATTTTTAATTATAATGTAATAAGAAAAGAAGACAATAAGCTATTAGCAAAAGGATATACTACTCAAGTTTTTGTAGACAATAGATTTAAAATAGTAAATCTGAAAAGGAAACATCCAGATGCATGGGAAAGATTAGTCGAATTATGCTAATAATTTATCTATATTAAAGAAAAAAGTCGTAAAATATAAAAAATGATATTTTTTTATTTTTTGATACAATTTTAATGTATATTTTAATAAAAATATTTAAATAAGAGGAGTGCAATTTAGTAATGGATATAGTTGGACAAATTATATCAAATATCAATAACATACTTTGGTCATATGTACTTATTGCAGTGTTAATTGTATTAGGATTCTATTTTAGCTTTAGAACAAAATTTGTACAGCTAAGATTTTTTAAAGAAATGTTTAGGCTATTAGCAGAACGAGCAGGTAATTCAATATCAGGTCAAAAAAGCAATGGAGTTTTATCTTTTCAAGCATTTTGCATCGGTACTGCCTCTAGAGTAGGGACTGGTAATTTAGCTGGAGTTGCTATAGCTATTGCGGTAGGTGGCCCTGGAGCAGTATTTTGGATGTGGATTATTGCATTAATTTGAGGCGCTTCAAGTTTTGTAGAAAGTACTCTGGCACAAATTTATAAAGTTAAAGATAAAGACAGATATAGGGGAGGACCAGTTTATTATATGGAAAAAACCCTAAATAAGAGATGGATGGGAATACTCTTTTCTATTCTTATAACTATAAGCTTTGGATTAGTATTTAATTCTGTGCAAGCTAATACAATTTCATTAGCATTTGAAGGGGCATTTGGCATAAATAAACTATTAGTTGGAGGAGTTCTAGTAGCCATAACAGCAGTTATTATATTTGGAGGTGTAAAAAGAATTGCTAAGGTTGCAGAAACTATAGTGCCAGTAATGGCTGTTGCTTATATATTAATTGCATTGTTTGTAGTTATAAAAAATATAACCTTTATTTAATATTAATTCAATTGATGGATTAACTAATGTTGAATATTGGGGAGAGACTAAGGAAAAGATTATAGAAACATAGAAAATTAAAGCCTGTAATAAGGCTTTAATTTTTTGCCAAATTTTTTAATGTATATTTCAAGAATTTAATTTTTCACTAAGTTTTTCAGAAGAAGTTATTGTTTTTTTATTAAATTTTAAAAATTCTAGCTTAGTTTCTGCAGTTATAATAGCAATAAATATAATTATACAACCTATAAATATTTTATATGTGAATTTTTCGCCAAGCAACACGCAGGATAATATGCTTCCAAATACAGCTTCTAAACTTAATATGATAGCAGTATGAGTAGCACTAGTATATTTTTGAGCTATGTTTTGTATTAAAAAAGCTATTAAAGTACTAAAGATAGCTAAATATCCAACTGGAATGATACCTTCTTTAGATATAGAGGCAGGAGAGCCTTCAATTAAAATCATGGAAATAAACGATAAAATTGATGCTATTAAAAATTGAATAAACGTTAGAATTATAGGATTATGATTTTCAGCAAAATGCCCTACAGAAACTATATGACAAGCAAAAAATAATGCACATATTAAAGTAAGCAAGTCTCCTAAATTTATATATATACTTCCATTTAATGTTAGTAAAGATATACCTAGTAAACATAAAAATGCTGATATTAAGTTATATATATCAGGTTTTCTACCGGATACAAGCCAATATATAAAAGGAACCATAACTACATTAGTACCTGTTAAAAAAGCTTGTTTACCAGCAGTTGTATATTGCAATCCAACGGTTTGTGTGGCAAAAGCAACATATAAGAAAAAACCAATAATAAATCCAGCTTTTAAATCTTTAATATTAATTTTTATTATTTGCTTAAAAAATATAACCCCAATTAATATAGATGCTATAGTAAATCTTAGTGTAGTTATAAAAAATGGAGAAACCGAATCTAAGGCATTTTTCGTTGCAACGAAACCACTTCCCCATATTATTGTAACTATTAACAAAGAAAAATCACCTAGTAAATCTTTTCTTTTAAATAAGGAGTTCATCCTATCAGCCTCCTAATATATAAAATTTAAGTACATAGAGTTTATTATATAGCAACAACTATTTTTTGTAAATATTGTGAAAGTTAATTATGAAAATCATTCAAACGTAACATAGGGTACGTATATTTTACTATTAACAGATTATAATTAACTTATAAATTTAAGAAATAAATCACAAAATAACTATATAAATTTTTTAGGAGGAGATTATTATGAGTTTATTTCTAGGAAAGATTCATTATTGGTTATTTGATAAGATAAGATGGTTTGAAGGATTAGAAAAAGAAATTGTAGATTGGGCTGAAGATAAAGGCGATTTTCCAATACATAACTGGAAGAATGAAATATATGGAAAATATGGAGAACCTACAGAAAATAAACCATTGGAAGACATAATAGATACATCAAATATTCATGGATGGTTACAAGATAAGATTGCTAGAGCTGAAGGAAGGCAGGCTGCATGGGTTACCAGAATAATAAACACTTCAGAAGAATATAAAAATGAATTAATCAATATTTTTAGAGTTCAAGGAAATAAACTTGGGAAAGAGTATGGTAAAAAATTTACTCCCTTGTTACCAGTAGAGGTATTTAACATATTAAATGATTTTATATTAGAAGGGATGCCATGTGATAGAGTTAATGAAGAATTAGAAAATGATGAAAATATATATAAATGGAGAATGAGAGTTTGTTTGCATACAGCTTATTGGGAAGAGGAAAAGGGCAATGTAGATAATTTCTATGAGTTAAGAGAAGAATGGATTAAGTCTTTTATAAGTGCTTTAAGTAATAATTTTATTTATAATGTGGAAGTATTAAATGATAAGAAGATATGTGAAATAAAAAAATAAAATAGAGAAAGGTGGATTAGTATGAATGCAATTGAGCTCATGATAGAAGAACATAAAAATATAAAAAGAATGCTTAAGGTTATAAGAGGTTATTGTTATAAAGTATTGAAGAATGAAAATGTAGATTATAATGACTTTTATAAAATAATAGATTTTGTAAGAAATTATGCTGATAAACATCATCATAGTAAAGAAGAAAATATATTGTTTACAATAATGGATAGACAATTTAATATGATAAAAAGTGGACCTATAATGGGGATGCTTATAGAACACGATATGGGAAGATTATATATGCAAAATTTGGAAAATGCTTTAAAGGAATTAGAAGGAGGTAATGAAGAAGCTAAATTAGATATAATAGCTAATGCAATTTCTTATACAGATTTATTAAATAGACACATAGATAAGGAAGATAGTACTATATATAAATTTGCTGATCGTTCATTATCAGAAGAAAATAAAAAAGAATTAAATGATAAATCTAAAGAAATCGAGAATATTGCTAAGGATAATAGCGTACAGGATAGATATATAAAGCTTATAGAAGAATTAGAAAGTAAGATTATATAGAGGAGGAAGATATAAATCTTCCTTATATAAATATTATTAGTTCACGGAAGTTTATTAGCATTTGTTGCAAAGATAAATCTTAAAAAAATATATCCAGCTCAAGTAGTAGCTTTTACAACAAGAAGTTAATAGAGATGAACTTAATTCAAATCATAAAGATGAATTAGAACTAAGTGTATGATATTAAGAATAGAGATAATATTTGCTGTAGTAACATTTGAGCTATTAGACACATATTATATAATGTCAATATTTAAAAGGAGAATATATATGTATTGCCCCTATTTTTATGATGAAGAGTATTTTGAATCAATGTTAAGATGTCCTTATAGACAACAATTTTCGCCAGGACCACCTCCATTTGGTGGAGGACCAGGTGGACCACCGCCATTTGGGGGTGGAATGCAAGGAGGTCCACCAAGTGGACCACCACCATCATTTACTCCATCTAAGAAGTCTGGGCCTGAGTTAAAAGCTGTGGATCCAGGAGCCATTAGGCCTTGTACCTTTAGATATATATATATATGGTTAGATAATGGAAGATCATTTTGGGCTTACCTTGTATATGTAGGAAGAACATCTGTTGCAGGGTGGAGATTGACTGGACGAAGATGGGTATATTTCGGAGTAGATACTAGAAGAATAGAAAGCTTTATTTGTTATTAAAATTTAATAAATACTTAGCTCATGTAGAAATACATGAGCTTTTATTGTTAAATAAAAAAACCTGGAAAGCTCAGTTTCTTCCGGGTATCGTTACTTACGTAAGCTTGAAGGGTTAGTCTTCTTCTGCTTTTTTTAGTCCAGGTTGATTGCCTATTTTTAATATCAAAATGACCGAAAGCAGAAATGTAAGTCCAAGACTTGCTGGGCAAAGCGGAACATTCCAGTTAACGGCAGCATCATAAGCCTGGTACTACAACATTCCCAATGCTGCTGTGATGGGATACAGGTTATAAATTACATTACTTCCTGCCTTAAATAACCCGCCATATCCATAGATAAAGGTGAAAATAATCTTGACATTAATACCTTTGAGAATATCGAGCCTCATGGTTTAAAAGCCATTCTAGAATTACCAATCAAGGACAGAATATAAAAGAGCTTTTAAAAAACAGAGTAAAGCATTGAATGAATTGAGCTTTTCCATCGTCTTGTAAGGACTGGCTGGCTTCGGATTTTTCATCCGTCATGTTACATTATCCGGCTTGGTTTTTACATCGTCTGGCTTGCTTGGCTCATTCTTTGCCATGCATTTTACCTCCGTCAAATACATATGATATATATGTAGATACAGTAGGAAAAAACAAAAAGGCAATACAAGAATATATAAAAAATCAGTTACAGTAAGATATAGTAAGTGATCAAATAAGTATGAAAGAATTTATTGACCCGTTTACAGGTGGCCACGACTATTTAAAGTATTTTTTTTAAGTAAATTCTAGTTAAAGTTAAGAATTGCTTAATAATTAAAATGCAGAGAAAATTATTTATTCTCTGCATTAAAAATTTTTTCATTTTATTATTTCATATAGTTAGGTTTTGGCATTACAAATAAATGAGGCTCTTGTAGATAATCTTGAACTATTCTTAGAGCTTCACCAAATCGTTGATAATGAACGACTTCTCTTTCTCTTAAGAACTTTAAAGGTTCTATTACATCTGGATCATCAGCCATCTGGATAAGATATTCATAGGTAGCCCTTGCTTTTTGCTCTGCAGCCAAGTCTTCAGTAAGATCTACAATAGGATTACCTTTAGATTGAATATATGCAGCAGTGAAAGGAACACCAGCAGCACTAACTGGATAGATACCTCTATCATGGTCTGCATAGTAAGCAGCCATACCTGCTTTTTCAATTTCTTCAACACTTGCTCCTTTTAATAATTGGTGAACTATTGAACCTACAATTTCTAGATGAGCTAATTCTTCCGTACCTATATCATTTAATGTAGCAATGGCTTGAGGAGTAATCATAGAAAACCTTTGACTTAAGTACCTTAAAGATGCAGCTAATTCTCCGTCTGGACCACCATATTGGGTTATAATTACTTTTGCCATTTTAGGATTAGGATTTTTAATTTTTACTGGATACTCTAATATCTTTTCATAAGTCCACATGTATTATCTCTCCTCTCCACAAAGTCTGAAATTAGCTTCATATTCCCAAGGCCATGGTTCATTTATCCACTGCCATGGACAAGGGCTTTGGGAGCTGTGCTCAGATAGCATTCCGAAGCAACTTTCATATTTTTTCTTTAATGCATTTGCGCTTACTACACACGAATTATATTTTGCAAGAGCTTCACCATCCGTTGGGTGAGTATTAAGATATAAGGAGAGGTCTTCAAGTACGAAATTTAAAGCACAGATTTGTCTTAAGAGATCCATCTTATCTATTTCTTTTGACATAAGTTACCCTCCTTTTATTTACACCCACAGTAGGGGGATTTTTTATTTTTTCCCTCATAAGGACTATAGAGCTCAGGAAAAACAGTACCATGTTTAAGCGCTTCTATAGGAGAGAAAAGAGTACAGAGTTTTTGATAAGGAACATATGCAGCAGCTAGTCTGACATTGCAAATTACAGTTTCCTGTGGAATACATTTGGGAATAGGCATACAAGCCATATTTGGCATATTAATTTCTGGTCTTATATTATGAGCCATATTTATATATTATCCTCCTTATTTGTTGCTCACATAATTACATTATATTGTATTTAAATAAAATTGTTACAATTTATGTATATAAATTATATATAAATAAAATGTTGCTTAAATTTTATTTAATTAAGCAAGATTGAATATATTTTTCTTACCAGAAGTTCATAAACAATAAATAAAAAGCCATATGAAATAATAACTACTAATATATATATTTAGATTTGTATTTATAAAAAAGTATGTAAAGAAACTAACAGATAGAAGATGCATGAAGTAATATGTGAATGAAGTTTTATTCAAATCATATTTACTATCAAAATCATACACTCTAAATATAATACTATCCTCATACTCTTCAAATAGAACTTTCATATTTCTAGGGACCTTTGAAATTAAATTGAGTTCTTCGTAAAGTCTTACTGTGTTGGGATGAACACCCAAAAATTTTGCTACTTGACCTGTAAAATACTGCATACATATATCCCCGAATCTAATATCAAGTAGAGATGGTCTAAAACTTACTTTAATTTTCATTTATCTAATATGTTCTTACTAATTTAACTTAATAAAATTACTTGTTATTCACTTCTTCTTGTTTTATATATGGATTCACATAACCTGGACACAAATGAGTTTGACTCCAGTCCATCATGGCATTCAAAACGGGAATAAAACTTTTTCCCAGTTCACTTAAAGTATACTCAACCTTAGGTGGAATTTCTTTGTAAATTTCCCGATGTAAAAAAACATCTTCCTCCAACTCATGAAGCTGTTTAGTAAGTATAGACTGTGTTATACCATCTAAACGACGTATTAGTTGGCCAAAGCGATGAACTTTATAAAAAGCTATATACCATAAAAAGACCGTACTTGAATAAATAAAACCTTTGCTGTAACATTTGAATCAGAAACGGAAGGCCGCTATTTTGAGACTCGGTTTATAGAAAAAATCATCACAAAGGAGCGATATACGTGCATTATTCTGGAAATATTTAGAAAATTACATATGAGGCATCCTCTCTATTAATTGAAGTAACAGCTGGCTGCACTCACCACAAGTGCAAATTTTGTACTCTCTATGATGACCTTCCCTTCAAATTTAGAATGTCCTCTTTGGAGGATATTGAAGCTGATTTGGCAGAAGTTCAGGCTGGGAATTGGTCCCAAGCAACAGAATTCCCTGCGACCTACAGGACGGAGGGAATGTTATTAAACAGGATTGATTTGATATATTCCACAAAGACTCATGATAAGACTCTTGACAAATGATAAATTTCATGCGAATATATGACTAACAGTCATAAAAATATGTTAAAGAGGGTAGGGAAATGGAGGAAAGAGAGAATAAGGTTTGGAAAAAAATTTTATTACATTTAATAGATTTTTATATCATGGAAATTGAAAAGAAAGGAAGGATGGCAGTATGCCGAAAGATACATTTTTTAATTTACAAGAGGATAAAAGAAGGAGAATAATTGATTCAGCTATGCGAGAGTTTTCCCAAGCTCATTATAACAGAGTTACTATAGATAGTATTGTCATTGGAGCCGGAATACCTAAAGGAAGCTTTTATCAATACTTTAGGAATAAAGATGACTTATACCAATATATCTTTAGTCAAATTGGAAATGAGAAAAAAAATATCCTGGAAAAAATCAAAAAGGATGTGGAAAAACTAGAGTTTAAAGATTATTGTATAAAAATGTTAGAAGAAGCAGGAAAATTTGAAAATATAGATCCACTGTTAGAGAAATTAAAAGATAAATTTATTAATGAATGTCCACAAGAATTAAGAAAAGAGGTTTTGAAAAACGAACTCCCTAAAAGCTATCGATTATTGGAAGAAGCTATAAGATTATACATGGACAAAGGCGAATTGAGAAAGGATTTAAAGGTGAATACATCAGCTTATATGATTACATCATGTGTTGTAAATTTAGAAAATTATGAGTTTGCAGATGAGGAAAGTATTGAGGATGCTATCAGTGATATGCTGGAGACTATTATTGAGGGAATGAAAAAATAAGATGGTTTTAAAGGAATGGGTTGAGTTGTATGATGAGCAAACAAGATTTTGTTAAGAAGGAAAAGTATTTAAAACTAAATGAAAAAGGTGATTTCATAATTGATTATTGTGAAAAACTAGACATCATTGATTTTCATACCCATATGTCCAATGTTCTACCCTTTAAGATTATTAATCCAAATACCAAGGGGAACACATTAAATTACAGAACCTTACCTGATATAGACAATATGGATTTGGCAGTACCTTACTGGACCAAAATTAGCACTGATGAAAAAAAGAAGGGATTATTATCGGTTTTAAAATTCTCTTTAGAAGGTTACAACATTTTTAAATATATTATCCATAGTGGAACCTATGAAAATTGTTTTAAATCTCAAGAAGAAAACATGATTAAAAGAAATGTCGTTCTTCCAATAAGTTCAAAGAAATATGACCGTTCTTTAGAAGCATTAAAAGTGGCTAAGGATTATCCAGATAGATTAACTGCTTTTTGTTCTGTATATCCTGGTGACCCTAAAATGACAGAAAAACTAGTAAAGTACAAAAGCTTAGGAGCAAAAGGATATAAGATTAAAATAACAGATATGGAATTAAAGAATAATTTTAAGCCGCTTATTGAAGTTTTCAAGGTATGCCATGAAGTAGGATTATCAGTACTTCTTCATACAGGTTCTTTAACCCATATAAAGAAAAGCAACACTTCAAACTTAATGTGGAAACTATTACAATCCACGCGAGTAGAAATTTATGGAGAACTGTTAAAGGAGTTACCAAGAGATTTTAAATTTATTTTTGGACATAGTGGTATTAGTGAATATAAGCTAGTCGCAGAGTATCTTAAGCAGTATCCAGCTACTTATACTGAGTTATCCTGTCAATCTACTGATAGTATTCAATATTTAATACAAGAAGTAGGCTATGAAAGATTATTATTCGGTTCGGACTGGCCAGCGTTACCTCAATCAATAACTCTTTCTAGAGTATTAGAGGCAACAGAGAACAATCAACAAGCTAGGGAACATATTGTCGTTAAAAATGCAGAAAAATTATTAAATGTCCATATTTAACAAAGGGACAGGTGAAGATTGCCATATATAAATCCACTCATAAGCACTCATAAGCATTGCGAAAAGATAGATGCTACTATCGGTGGAGCCCATCTTACTCAACCCTGCGTTAAAGAAATCCGAATCCAAGGTGCCCATACACGAAGTGGCAACCCAACTGAAATCGTTGAATACCAAGTTTTATACTTGTTATTGTATAGGAACTAAAGCGTTTCATGTTATGCGTGAAATTATTAAAAGTGCTTTACCCAATATTTAACCATGTCAAAAAAACTACAGTTATTTGTGATACGGTTCACCACTATTTATTCTAAAGCTTCTATACACTTGTTCTAATAGAATAACTCTCATAAGCTGATGGGGAAAAGTCATTTTAGAAAATGAGAGCTTGTAATCTGCTCTTTTTAGTACTTTATTTGAAAGACCTAAAGAGCCACCTATAATAAAGCAAATATCACTATTTCCATACAGCCCTTGAGATTGTATAAAGGATGCTAAATCTTCTGAAGATAGCATTTTACCGTCTATGGCAAGACATACTACAAAGTTAGTATCTTTTATATATTTTAAAATTTTTTCTCCTTCTTTTTCTTTTATTAGTAACTCATCTTTTTGGGATGCATTATCTGGAGTTTTTTCGTCTGATACTTCTATGATTTCCAATTTGCAATATCTTGTAAGTCTTTTGGAATATTCATCTATAGCATCTCTCAAAAACTTTTCTTTTATTTTTCCTACGGAAATAATAGTTATATTCATGTTATTTTCTCCTATAATACTGTTTAATTTAAAACATTATACAAAAAGCAAGCATATTGTGTTAATATATGCTTGCTTTTTGTAAAGGTAATTATAATTTTTTAGTTGTTACCACAACATTTTTTGTATTTTTTACCGCTTCCACAAGGACAAGGATCATTTCTTCCTATTTTGTCTTTATTAACAACAGTTTTTGAATTTTTCCAGTCAGTATGAATTTCTTTTCTCTTTTCTGCTGAAAATATTGCATCCCATTGAGGAAGGTTATATAGATAATCTGCCTTTGCATCTAGCATATTAAAATAAAGCTTTTCAAAATCTATAACTAAATTTAAATCAGTATTTTCCTCTACTTGCTCTAAGTCTATAGAATTTACAAGGCTTTCATTTATTCCATCTAAAAATCCCATGAAAAATATACTTGATGTTTCAAATTCAATAGCTAAATCTTTAATAGAACCTTTAATTTCCTTATTATGATTAGCTAATATTTTAGTATAGATATTCTTTTCAATAGCTCCGTATTCTTTCCAAAAAGCAGCTTCACCTTTCGTTTTCACATAATCGATAACCATATTTGTCCAATCTTTATATAAACTCATAAATAAATCTCCTTTAGTAAAAAATTTATAATTTATCTTATACACTATAAGATATTATAATAAAAATTTATTTTATATTCAATCTTCAAACTAAATTTATTTCTTTTTTGCATTATCCAAATCCGTTTTTCCTAAGGGTTTAGATATATCAAAATTTCCACCTAAAGTATCTATATTTTTATTTTCTACTAGTATTTTAACTTTTTCAATAGAAGATAAACTTGTTAATGACCAGATTAATCCTTTTAAGGAAGCTTCTTCTTTGTTAGACGACATTTTTGTTGAAGCTTCTTTACTTAAATTTACATAAGCTATCTTATCTTTTATTGAAAAACTTAATAGTCTAGTATTCTTTGGAAGAATAGGTCTTAATTTGCTATTTACAGTAGGACCTTTTATAAGTTCATGAATAATGAGTTCACCTATAAACTCATCTTTTTTTATTAATCTTTCCTCTTTTGCTATTTCAGATTGTTTATTGTCTTTTGAAGAGTCGAAATATAATTCTAAGTCTATGACATCATCTTTAGAATTAGGTAGAGTTATTTTTTCGATTTTTTCCTTATTTTGTATACTTAGTTTATCCTTTTTTTCACAACCACTAAGAATTAAAGATAAAGTTAATAGACAGCATATACTGATAATAACCCATTTTTTCATAATATTCACCATCCCTTAGAATTCTATATAATTGCTTGGCATATCTCGTTTGGCCATGAACAATTCTATATCTTTTTCTAACTCAACTCCGTTTTCCAATAATACACTTACTACAGTTTGATATGCTAATTCAGGATAATTGTTAGTTTTACTTAAATGGCCTAGCATTATTTTTTTATTCCCTTTAGCTATTAAGTCTACTATAGCATTGCCACAATCTTCATTAGATAAATGTCCAACATTACTTAGAATTCGTTTTTTTAATGGATAAGGATACGGCCCGAATTTTAACATTTCTACGTCATGATTACTTTCAATTAAGATTGCATCTGCATCTTTAAGGGCATATTCCACCTCTTTAGAAAAATGGCCCAAGTCTGTAGCTAAACAAAATTTTTTGTTTTCACTATATACAGCATAACCTTGGGGTGATACTGCGTCATGGGGAATCTTATAACTAATGATATCCATATCGTTAATGGTTACACATTCACTATCTATAAATCTAATATTTTTATCTTTGATTTTTCCTATATTGGACATCATAGACTTCCATGTGAGAGGATGAGTATAAATAGGAATATCATATTTTCTTGATAATACACCCACTCCTTTTGTGTGATCTGTATGCTCATGGGTTACAAATATTGCATCTATTTCGTTAGGATTTTCACCTATGTCATTTAAAGCTTTATCTATACTTTTACCTGGAAGACCAGCATCTATAAGTATTTTAGTATTCTTAGAAGAAACAAAAATACTATTACCACTGCTTCCGCTATATAAAGAACAAAAATTCATAATAATTCTCCACCTTATAAAACAGTAACTCTTTTTATTTCAGCACCTAATTTATTAAATTTATTTTCAATATTAGGGTATCCTCTATCTATATGTTCTATATTTAAAACTTCTGTTGAGCCTTCTGCAATAAGTCCAGCTATTATCATGGCAGCACCAGCTCTTAAGTCTGTTGCTTTAACTACTGCACCAGTTAATCTGTCTACACCATCTATAATAGCAGTTCTACCTTCTACCTTAATACTAGCACCCATCTTTTTTAATTCATCTACATGTTTAAATCTACTTTCCCAAATGCTTTCATTAATCATGCTTCTACCTTTAGAAATACATAAAATTGCACTCATAGGTTGTTGAACATCTGTAGGGAATCCAGGATAAGGTAGAGTTTTTACATTTACTCCTTTTAGATTTTTATTTGACTTAATAGTAACGGAATCACCGTTTTCTATGACCTCAGCGCCCATTTCTATTAGTTTAGCAGATATTGATTCTAAATGTTTTGGAATTACATTATTTATGGTAACTTCTCCACCACAAGCCGCGGTTGCTATCATATATGTACCAGCCTCAATTTGATCTGGAATAACACTATAAGAACAACCTTTAAGTTCTTCAACTCCTGTTATTCTGATAACGTCAGTTCCAGCACCTTTAATATTGGCACCCATAGTATTTAAAAAGTTAGCTACATCTACTACATGAGGTTCTTTAGCGGCATTTTCAAGTACAGTAGTGCCTTCTGCCAATGCTGCAGCTAACATAACGTTAATTGTAGCTCCAACACTAACTACATCAAAAAATATATTTGTACCTATTAATCTATCAGCTTCAACAGTAACAACACCATGTTCAATGCTAACTCTTGCTCCTAAGGCTTCGAATCCTTTTATATGTTGATCAATAGGTCTTACCCCTATTGGGCATCCTCCTGGCATTTCAACTCTAGCTTTCTTAAATCTACCTAGTAAAGCTCCTATAAGATAATAAGAAGCTCTCATCTTTCTAACATCTTCTGTATTAGCATCATAACTATTTAAAGTAGAACTATCTATTGTTATAGAAGTATTAGATACATTAACGTTGCATCCTAAACTTTCAATTATTCTTTCTATACAATGAACATCTTCTATATCAGGTGTATTATCTATTATACAAGTTCCTTTACTTGCCATTATAGCTGCTGGAAGAATTGCTACAGCAGCGTTTTTTGCTCCACTAATTTCTACTTTTCCATATAGGGGTTTACCACCATTTATTACTAATTTATCCATTCCCCGCATCCATCCTTATCTATAGATTTATATATTAAATTTACTTTTGTAAAGTTCAATTCTAAATTAATTTATTACAAACCTTATTATAACATAACTCCATATTATTTTAACATTTATTTTTAAAATGTGAATAGAATATAGAGAAATAAATAAAAAAATCCAAAGGGATTTTTTTATTTATTTGGATTTAAAGGAATTATATTAATTTTTTTCAAAACTATTATAACAATTACACTGTATAATTGTTGCTGTAGGATCATGTTTTCAAACTTGAATTTTACTAATACGCAATAATCGTCTTGTTTATGGTCATATTTGCACTCAGATACTGTACATGCTATACTATTATTGAGTTGCATAAATGCTCCCTCCCAAATGACAATTTTATTATTATTTATGAAAATCTTTATTACTCTACTGATAAGATTTTAATATGCATATAATTTATTTTTAAACATATATTAAATTTAAAAATTGGGGGATAGAAATGAAGTATTATTTAGTTGCTGTTTTTGATGGGGAATCTTATAACTATATGGAAGAAGTTCAAAAAAAATTATGTAAAAAATATAAAATATATAAGAATACACCAATGCTACATATAACGTTAGACGTTATAGAAGATCCAGACATGGAAGAATTGAGTAAATTAATTAATAAAATATTAAGGCCTTATAAAAAGTTTAAAGTAATGATAGATGGAGCAATCTGTTTTGATCCTCCATATAAATCTGTAAATTTAAAAGTGGAAAATAAAGGTTACATTATAAGATTAACTAGACATATAAATGAAATGCTAAAAATGCATGGATTTAAAGTAAGGGATAATATTGACAATTGGGATTTACATATTTCATTAGCTAATACTAATTATGCAATAAGAGAGTGGTCAAGCAGGGAATATTTGTCTGCTTGTGAATATACAAAGGGAAAACAATTAAAGAAAGTTGCTACTATAGAAAGAATAGAGTTATGGAAACCTATAAATAATAGAAGAGAAATGGTAGTAAAAAGTTTTCCATTAAGAGAATTTTAAGCTGGCAAATTCAATTTGCCAGCTTATTTATTAATATATCTTAGAAGTCTATTAAAAAGTGTATAAGTATTATTAGTATTTCTAAAATTGATTATCATATAAGTATTATTCTCAAATTTAATAAAAACATATGGGCCTTTATTGGAATGAATAAATAATTTAGATAATCCTATATCACTTAATTTAAAAAGACCTTTATGTACATTTCCTATTGAAATACCATGGGATTTAGACAATATATTAGGAAGAGTTTCTATTAAATCTACATTAAGTATTTCTTTAATATTGTGCGATTCTCCGTACATACCATTAATTTTTATATTCTCAGAACTTATTATAATTTTAGGTTCTATGTATGTGTATATTAATAAAAATACAGAGGATATAACAATTATAAAGAATAATATAAATTTTATGTTTTTTTCAGTCTTACTTATTTTCTTATTAGAATTTTCATCTTTAATTTTTAGAAGAAAACTTAATGCTACTAAAGTTGCAGTAAGTATGGTGGTAATGAAAGACATAAAAGACACCTCGCTTGCTGCTTATTATATTAAAATAAGAGTAAAACAGATTAAATTAGGCAATGTTTTTTATGGAAGTAATAGAAGTCTAGTAGAGATTCTACTAGACTTCTTAAAATTATATATCTAAAAGATTTTTCTTATAAGAAGAATATAAATTTCTTAATTTAGACATTTTATTATCTAGTTCTAACTGTAATTTAGAGAGCTCACTATAATTTTTATTATCTGCGGCTTCTTTTAATCTAGTAAATAAACTTTTAGTAGTATAGGTATCTTTCATAATATAGTGTCTTAGTTCATTTATTTTCATCCAATTTGATATATCTAAATCTAAGGCCTTATCTATAAAATGCAACATTTTATAACTTCTTATGTCTTCGGCATAATTATTTATAAGTCTATTAGTTATTTCAGTAACCCATCTGTTTATAGCTGTTAGCTTAAAACTGTTAATAATCTTATCTGTAAATATGCCACCATCTTTTAAAACTTTTATTTTATCTGGATATTTTTCAAAGGCTAATAAATTTTCATATACTGTAGCAGGGGCTTTCCCAAAATAAGTTTCTCTTTCTTCTTCAGTAAAATCTTCAAATACATCTTCTTCTGATCTGTAAGCTCTTTCTTTTTCTAGATATTGAGAAACTTCGCCAGCATTTTTTGAAAGTTCAGCTAATAAATCATCTTCTGATTTACTGTTTATAATAGCATATTTTATACCATCTAACATAGCTAAATAAAGTGTTGATATTACTAAGTAAGTATTAGTATGAGGATTAGGAGATCTTAATTCAAATCTAGTTGCTAAGGAGTTTTGTAAATCTCTTATAACACCAACAAGTACTGTTCTATTTCTAGACGGTATTTCTACAGAATGGCCTATAGATGTAACTATGCATATTGGAGCTTCAAATCCAGGTCTTAATCTTCTTAATGAATCATTTGTAGAAGAAACAAAAGGATTTATTACTTCATAATTTTTAAGTACTCCCATAAGAGAAGAATAACCTATAGCACTTAAAAAATGTTTTTTAGTAGTTGAGAATAAATTTATTTTTTTACCATTTTTTAATTTAGCGGCTATACCTATATGAACATGTTTTCCGCTTCCTGCAACTCCATCTACAGGTTTAGCTAAGAATGTTACATCTAAACCATTTCTTCTAAAGGACTCTTTAATTAATATTCTAGCCAATAATTCATTATCAGCACATTGAAGAGGATTAGAATATTTCCAATCTATTTCTAACTGTTCCATGATATGAGTTAATTTACCACTATCATCTAGCTTAGCTTTTACTCCACCTACCTCTTTATGTCCCATTTCTGGCTCTAGGCCATAATGTTCTAAAAGAAGTAATGACTGTTCTAAAGATGTTCGTACTACTCCTTTGGTTCTAGTCCAATATTGCTCATGGAGTACTTGAGAAGTTGATAGCTCTTCTATTTCAGCTTTATCGTTAGGTGTTTTTACCCAAAATTCTAATTCTGTTGCAGAAGTAACCTGTATGTGATCTATGTCTTCATACTTTATACCAAATTGAGACAAGGATTCTGGATAAGTTTGAAATAAGTTCATTAGGGAAGATGTAAAGTGCTCAATTGAGTTTTTTAGAAGGTGTCTAGAATCTATTGCTTTATTATCGTGATATAGATAACAAGGTATACGAAGAGTACCAACAGGTTTATTGGTTTCTAAATCTATATGTTCGTAGTTATAATCCACAAACCAGTTTACATCTAAGTCTGCAATCATGTCTACTTTTGCATTGTTTAAGCTTGCTATACCAGGAAAAGACACTGATGAACCGTCAGTTTGTACAGCTCCC
The DNA here is from genome assembly GCF_017873215.1 of Clostridium tetanomorphum. GTDB lineage: Bacteria > Bacillota > Clostridia > Clostridiales > Clostridiaceae > Clostridium_AO > Clostridium_AO tetanomorphum. The sequence continues at coordinate 36,521 of NZ_JAGGKA010000017.1, read as the reverse complement.
TTTAAGAAAGTAGATATATCTTCTAAGAAAAGAGATACTGGTATTTTTTCATCTGTATCATTTCCGGCTAAGTCAACTCCTACAAAAGATACAAATTTAATTTCAGTATGTGAATTAAGTAATGAATGGAGAATTTCTTCTGAGTGCTTTTCTTTTGGTATCACGTAGATTAAGTCTTTTAGCATTTTAAACCTCCTTAATAATAAAGAAAAATTATATATTTTTAAATATTTACATTTATCTAACTTAATATACCCTTGATTTTATAATTATTATAAATCATTGTCAATAAGAAAATGAAAGCTTAAGAGAAAGAAATTGCAAATAAAACCTTATCATAAATATAAAAAATAATAGTAAATAAAATATACTTTTTACTATAAATTTTTTCAAAATAAGGTATAATGTAATAATGATAGTAAAGTTAATAATATGTGTATAGAGAGTGATATATTATGAATAATTCAATTAATCCTATTAAGCAAAATATAAGAGTAAAGCAATATTTGGGATGGTTTATAACATTTACATTTCCATTGGCTATAAAAGAATTAATGGAGATGACAAATAGGCCAATAATAGCTGCTGCTTTTTATTGGTTTATTTGTGGAATATTATTAAGATATACTATGGAGCAAAGGTTGCCTTATTTTAATCCCAATTATAAAAAGGTAAAAAGAGAGATAATTTTATTATTTTTAGTAACTTTTCTATGTGGATATCTATACGTAGATTGGATAGGGTACTCTAAAGTTATGATTAATAGAAATTTAGTAATGAATATGTTTATATTTGCTTTGTTAAATGGTGCTTTTGAACATTTAGTATGGATAAATATATTTGATTTAGCAGGTAGTAAATTAAAAATTAATGGTTTTATGGCAGCGTGTATATACACAGTATTAATACATATACTTTTCTGGAGTAAATTTATGCCTATTCCAGGACTAGACAAGGTATTATTTTTACTCAGTGAAGGACTTATGTTTATTATTCCGTTTATTATATATGTAAAAACTGAAGATATAACTATTTGGAGTATACAACATATTATATATAACTTAATTATAGTAATATTTGGTGGATTTGGAGCTAATTCATTTATATATATTAATTAAGATATTTTTATATTAACTATAAAATATTATATAATTAAATAAATAAGTAGAATCTAGAAGGAACATATGAGTAAGGAAGGGAGTGGATTTGTGTTGAAAAATGATAAAGCTATATTAGTTTATGGATTAGATGAGGATGATAAAAAAATAATAAGTAAATTAATAGAGTTAAATAACCTTTCTCAATATATAGAAATTAAAAAAAGTATGGCAAATATGACTTTAAAGGATATTTTAAATGGATTGAATCTACAAATTTTCGATAACGTGTGTGTACCTGAAGATAAGGTTATTTTATTTAATAATTTTAGTGATAAAGAATTAGAAAGTGCAATACAGTTAATTAGAAGTGAATTTAATAAAGTACCTATTCTTGCGGTAGTTACTCCTACTTCCATAGAGTGGACTTTTAAAAATTTAATTGAACATTTAATAGAAGAAAGAGAATGGTTTAAGAATAACAATAAAGTTAAGTAATATAAGTTCTAAGGGGTGTTTAAAATGAGTAGATTAGGAGAAAAAATAAAGAATTTAAGAATAGAATGTAAAATGTCACAAAAACAATTAGGCAAAAAACTTGGAGTATCAGAAAGTTTCATAAATGATGTAGAATTGGGAAGAAAAGTTATAAATGAAAATTTAATTAGTAGAATAGAGAAAATTTTAGGAAAAGGATTAAATGATCTAACTATTTCTTTTGAAGAAGAAGTTTATAAAGATGAAAAGGAAAATAAATATAATTCTTTACCTAAAAAAGAGGAAGTAAAAGAATTATGGAGTGAAGCATTTGGCTCAGTTCTTAAAAATGTACCAATATATAAATATGATTTAAGTAAATCCATAGGGTGGAGGCAGTTACCGTTAAAGGGAAATAAAATAGAAGGTTATGCTCAGGATAAGGTATTTTTCATAGAAATACAGGATGATGATATGATAGGATTTAGAATAAGTAAAGGAGATTTGGCATTTGCTCATGTAATTCATGAAATAGAGAATAATGCTATTTGTTTAGTTCAACATGGAGATGAAAGAAAAATAAGACAAATAAAGAAATTGGATAGCAATAAAATTCTTCTTATAAGCAATCCTAATAGTGTAAGAGCAGAAACTGTAGAAGCAAGAGAGTTAAAGCCTATAGCAAAGTTAGATAAACTAGAAATAGTTTTATAAATTAAAACTTATATAAAAATAAAAGAGAAAACCATGGTGATTAAACACCATGGCTTTTTTAATATATTTTTTCTAGTTCTATATTTTTATAAAATTTATTTAATATTTCAGTATATTTTTCACCATTCTTTGAAAGACCTATAGCGCCAAATTGGCTCATTCCAACACCATGACCATATCCGCCGCCATATATTATAAACCCATTTTCCATTTTATCTATGGCAAAGAATGAAGAAGGAAGAAAGTTAGTGTTTACCAAAGGATCACCTTTATGTCTTATGATTTTGATTGGTTCTCCACAAAATCTATCATTACATCTTATGGCACTTCTTATATTGTAATCACCTTTAACTTTTATTAATATGTTTGAAAATTTAAAAGATATAGTTATAGCATTTCCGAAGTAACTTCTCTTATCTACTATTATATCTTGTAAATTTTCAAGTTTAGGAAAGGTTTTTAACTTCTTACTATCTTGAAATATTTCAATAAAATCATTTCTATTATCAAATATGATTTTTAATGACTTAACTAAACTTTTTTCTAAGGTATTTTTTGAGAAGTATGCATACCATCTAAAATAGGGAGAGTCACTGTCTATTGATTTTAAATTTTTGTTTTTATAGAAACTTAGCCATTGCTTTTCAGAGCTAGGAAGTTTCATACTAGGATAAATATAACTTCCTGTAAAATAATATTTTTTATCTTCACTAGATTCATCAGCATTAAACCAAATATCTTCATAGGCAGTACCAACCCCTGCTGAAGAAGAGTAATATTTAGCATCAATAGGATTTTTATTATAAGTCATAATTAATCCTGAAGTTTCTTTTACTGCCGCATTAGATAAATCATTACATTTGATATTATTGTAAACTTGGCTTTGTGTACTGTCATCAACATAAAATCCTAAGTTTGCAAATCTATTTTCAAGCATATCGGATATAGCATAAGTTCTAGCACATATGGCTTGACATTTAAGTGCTTCTATTCCGCCAAAAGAAGGCATTTCGGATGGTACAACTTTGTATAAATATTCTTCAAGATTAACTTCATTAGTAACTAAAAGTCCATCTTTAAATGGTAAAAATTCCATTTTGCCAGAGTAAACAGGAGTAAAGTAAGGATTACCTCTTTTTAAGTTATTTATTTTAAATTCTCCACCTTTTATATAAACTCTATTTTTAAATATCTTTTTTTTGTCATTTAATTCAACTATTATTTTATTGTCACTATATTTGATTGAAATTTTAGAATTTTTGATAAGCGGTATAAAGTAATTCTCCCTTATATTATATAAAGTAGAATTATTCATACAAGTTAGATCTATTTCATTATGATAAATAGATTTAAAATCATTAGTTCTTATGCCAACTCTCATATATGAAAAATTTATAGGAGAAATAATGAAAGTCTTAAAATTGTTTTTTTTATCTATATAACTTTTTAAATTATTTTGCCCCACTATTAGATTTTTATCTGTACAAACTGCAACAGCATTATTATGTAAATAATAATAATAAGGATTTTTAGATAACTTTTTAGTTCCTGATTTTTCAAAATCATAATAATCATTATCTTTAATCATTACTCTTTCCGTTAAAGGATTAAGTTTAGTAACTTCTAATACTTTAAATAAATTATATTTATAATTAATTACTGAACCTATGGGATATGATTCAGGAAACTTAACTTTATATAACTTGTTTCCTAAGTATACCTTGGAATAATTATAAGAAGATTCTGCTATAACTACATGTTCTCTTTCTCTAGGAATAAATAATGTACATAATAATGCTAATATAAATAATAAACATATTGTAATAAATCTTTTCATATATACTCACCTCTACTATTAAATTATATTCAAATTTATAATATTTATATTTTGTAAAAAGGTATCTTATGAGGTATAATTTAAATTAGTTAGTAAATTTTAAATTGGCAGTAATTTTTATAGAAAAAGTTAGTGATTAGGAGGAAGAAATATGAAAGGTACCGTAGTTGCCACATGGTTAAGAACGTGCAGAAAACTTTATGATGATAACACAGTAGATAAAGCTATGGAATCTGTTGGATGGAATAGTAATAGAATTTTTACTCCGATTGAAAATGTGGAAGATGACAAAGTTAAGAATGTAATAGGATATATTGCTAAGGAAAAAAATATAGATATAAAGAATCTTTGGAGAGAAATAGGTAAAGATAATATAATTGCTTTCCATAGAGATTTTCCGGCTTTTTTTGAACATGAGAATTTATACTCGTTTTTTAGATCTATGTTTGATGTACATGTAGTAATGACTAAAAAGTTTCCAGGAGCAAAACCACCTCTAGTAACTATAGAACCTATATCTAGTAAAGAAGCTATATTCTTATATAAATCTGATAGAGGAATGTTTGATTATTTTTTAGGACTAACAGAGGGTAGCAAAAGTTATTTCAAGGAAAATATAGATATAGAAGAAATAGAAAGAACTGGAAATTCTCTTAAATTAAAATTAAAATTTGAAAAAGATATTTATTATAAAAAAACTTTTAAATTTAATAAAATGATGTCTCTAGGTTTTATAAAAAGTATAGGAGGAAAAGTAGCTTTATTTACATTTGTAGCAGCTTTAATTAGTAATATTGGTATAATAGGAGCAGAAAATGTTATTAAAGTATTTATTCCTTCAATAATAGCAGCTTTAGCAGCATATATATCAGCTTCACTACTTATGATGCCTAAAGAATATATAAAGACTGAATTAGAAAAAATTATAGAAAACAAATATTTAGAGGACGGAGATATTGTAACAGGTGATTTTTTTGAAGAATTATTTAGTTTAGTAAAGAATCATAAAGATGTTATAAAAAAGGACTTCGTTGGGTTTAAAGGTGTTACAGATGAGATGAATACTTTTGTTGACAATATAGATATTATTTCGAATTCTATGAGTCATACTTCAGAGGAAATATCAGGCGTAGTGGAGCAAGTAGCAAATTGTGCAGTTAATCAAGCGGATAATACTGAACATGCAGTATCAGTATTAAATAATAATATAGAAAACTTAAAAAACATAGTGGAAAGTGAAAATAATAATAAAGGGGAATTGGAAGAAGCACTAAATAAAATAAATAATAGCTATAAATATGTTGATAATACTAGTAAAAATATAATGGTGACTTTAGAGAAATTCCAAGAAGTAAGGGATAAAGGATTAGAACTACAAAATAAGGCTAAGGATATAACTAACATAGTATCTATAGTATCACAGATATCAGAACAAACTAATTTGTTGGCTTTAAATGCTTCTATAGAGGCAGCACGTGCAGGAGAACAGGGTAAAGGATTTGCAGTAGTAGCAGAAGAAGTAAGAAAACTTGCAGAACAAACAAAGAATGCTGTAGAAGAAATTAATTTAAATTTAGTAACTTTTGCAGAGGAAACTAAAATACTATCAGATAAGATAGATGTACAATATGATACACTTCAAGGTGAAACTAAGAGCCTTGAAAATGTAAGAGATATAAGTTATGAAGCTACAACTTCAGTACAAGCTGTTGCTTCTTCTATGATTAAAACTATAAATGATCTAAATAAGGAAGCAGATTCAATAGGTAGCGTATTTGAGAATATAGAATCTTTAGCAGCTATTGCAGAAGAAAATTCAGCGTCATCAGAAGAAGTAAGTGCCAATGTTTCAAATTACACTAACGAAATAAAGAAGTTAGTAAATAGTATACATGAGTTTAAAGGTATAACAGAATCTTTTAAAACTGAATTAAGTAAATATAAAATTTAATTAAATATAGGCAAGAGCTCAATTTATTGAGCTCTTGCCTATTTAAATACCTTTTAAATCAAATTTAGGTATAAAACTTTCTTTAACTGTTCCTTCTTCTTGGATAAATGCGTTTTTAATGCCAAGTGATAGGCAGTAATCAATAAACGTATCATAATGTTTTGGATTTACAGGTTTATTTATTTCAGGATAATTAATTGATTTATTTAAAGGTGTATATTGATTCATAATACTTATATATACTGAGTCTTTAAATGTAGTATATATATAATCTATTATTTTTTTTGAATCAAATAACAATCCAGGTAGCATCATATGACGTATTATTACTCCTTTTGTCATTATACCATCTTTATTAAAATTAGGAGAGCCTACTTGTTTTACCATTTCTTCTATAGCTTTTGAAGCATATTGGAAATAGTTTTTCACTCCAGAATACTTTTCAGAATATGTGTTATTATAATATTTAAGATCAGGTAAATAAACATCTATATATCCATTTAAAGCTTTAATTGTGCTTAAATTCTCATAGCTATTTGTGTTATAAACTATAGGTATTTTTAATCCGGTTTTTTTAGCTATTTTTAAAGCATCTATGATTTGTGGTACATAATGGCTTGGAGTAACTAAATTTATATTGTGAGCGCCTTTATTTTGTTGGGTTAAAAATATTTGAGATAATTTTTCTATAGAAATTTCTTTTCCTACGCTTTCTTGACTAATTTGGTGGTTTTGACAAAATACACAATTTAGGTTGCAGTTTGAGAAAAATATAGTACCAGAACCATTAGTGCCAGAAATGCATGGCTCTTCCCAATGATGTAATGATGCAAGGGCTATTAGTATATTTTTTCCACTTTTACAAAAACCTAATTCATTATTTAACCTATTAACCCTACAGTTTCTAGGACATAATTCACATTTAGATAATATGTTAAGCAAAATAACACCTCATTTTTACACAATAAAATAATTTGTTTTCAACATATAATTATACAACTATAAATAAAGCAATGAAAATAAATATTATCTATTTATCCTTTAAGTAAAATATAAAACATTGAATTATAAATATTAAACTTATTAAACCGAAAGCAGGATAAAGAAAAGTAATTAATTTAACAAAACCTATTTGAGATATTGGAATAGCTATACATAATATTAGTATGCAGCATTTCTTATAAGATATTTTAAAAACTTGTTCTATAGTTTTACTAACACTATATATATCAGAAACTTCTGTAGAAAACATTTCACACCATATTATAGCTAATAACATAATTTGAATGATTCTACCAAATCTATTTGCTACATATAAAAGAGGAACTTCATATTCAAAAATATAAGGAATATTAACAATTAATAATAAGTTTATTATTAATGATAATATGGTAAGGCCTATAGCACCTAATGCTAAACCTGAGAAGATATACCTTTTTTTAGGAATTTCTTTAGTTAAAGGAACAATTACTCCAGTGGAAGAAAGAAGATTAAAGCAACAGTATAATAAACTGGAGAAAATCCAATTATTCTTATAATGTGGAACGGTTTTTACATATGTAAAACTCATTCCTTCATAGAAGAAGATATAGAGTATAAATAAAGTTATAATTACAATAGTGAGTGAGGGAACTATTATTGAATTTATTTCAATAAGCCCCTTTGTGTCTCGCAGAAGAACTATAATGGACATAATACTCATAAGTATTATGCCTACCCATTTATTAAGTTTGAAATATTGATGGATTAAGGCACCACTACCAGCTAAAATTATAGCAGCTCCACTTATTAAAAACATCCCAGTAAGAATATCTGTAACCCTACCAAGAAAACCTGGACTTACAAGAGATATAAGTTCATTATAAGAATTCAGCTTATATTTTATGCTTAAATGGATTATTACATAGCCTGTTAGTATATATAGAATACCGCAAATTACTATACCTAAAAAGCTTTTATATCCATATGTAGAAAAAAATTGAGTTATCTCTTGGCCAGAAGCAAGTCCAGCACCTACGATTGTTCCAATAAATACTGCTGCGATTTGAAAAATTAGTGTTAATTTTTTTAACAATATAATTCTCCCCCTAATAATTAATAAAATAGTGTTCCTTATAAATATATAAAGATTTTTACAAATAATGATTTTACAAATTAAAAATTTATTTTTGTGGGAAACTATAAATGAATATATAAGGGAGGAATAGAATATGCGAAAGAAAAAATATTTTTTATTCATTATATCATTGTTAATAATTATAAGTTTTATATCTTGTAAATCAGAAAATAAAAATAAAGATACACAAAAAGATATTGAAAAAACTTTTGATATTAAAGCAGCTGAAAATATAGTAAATGGTTATATGGGTTATTTGCTTAAAGAAGACCATGAAAATGCATCTAAGTTTTATTCTAAAGAACTTGTGAAAAGTTTGCCTAAAATTAATAAAGGGCCATTGAAAATAAAAGGATACAATATAGACCAGATAAATGAAATTGGCAAATCAGGATTGTTTAAAATAAAAGTGACTACAATAAATGCTACAGAGCCTTATACTTCATTAGAAGAATATACGATAAAGGTTATAAAAGAAGAAACAGATTATAAAATTGGTGATATAAGTATTATGACAGAAAAAGAGTCATTTATTAGAAATGGTAAATTAAGAATAAGAAGCAAAAATAATGTGGATACCAATTTACTTATAGATCCTAGCGGTATACCTAACTATGCTTTTACAAAAGATGATAAAGCTAAAACTAATAAGATAGTAGTACCTAAAAAAAATTATGGAACTATGATTTTTGCATATAATGGATATAGTATTGCTATAAGCACTTATGATAAAAATGCTTTTGCAGGAATAATAAAGATAGATGAGAGTATGTCCGTACAAGGAGGCCAAAAACCTGGAGGCATGGAAGGAGGACAGCAAGAAGGAGGTGATGGAGGCGCAGGAGGTACAGAAAAGGGAGCTAGTGGATTAGTTAAAGAAAAGCCTGTAGGAAAAGAGTTTACCCCATTAGATTTGCTAAAAGATTGTACTATAGAATATATGACATTTTCTGGAGATGAAAAATTTATTTTGATTCAATACAAAAGAAATGGCCAGGGAAAATGTATTAGGGTTTATAATACAGAAAGTGGAGAAATTATTCCATATGAATTTCATAAAAATTATCCAATAGATAAAGTAGATGTAATATTTTCTTCTTTTGATAAAGAAGTTTTAAATTATGAAGTGCTTCCTAGAAGTGCTTCAGATAAGAGCGTTGGGGAATATATTGGTAGATGGCAAATGAGTCTAAAAGATTTTAAAGTTAAAAAGATGTAGATAACTTCATATATTGAAAGAGATATACCCATAGACTATAATGTTTATGGGTATTATCAAATTAGAAGATTGGAGTATTTATATATGATAAAAAAATGGGGAGATAAAAGATATTATAGTTTAAATTATTTTTTAAGAGATAAATTTGGATGTAAAGTGTTCAAAATATCATTAGATGCAGGTTTTTCTTGCCCTAACAGAGACGGGAAAATAAGTAATGGAGGATGTATATTTTGTAGTGAAAGAGGTTCAGGAGATTTTGCAGGGAATAGAGAATATTCTATAAGTGAGCAATTTCATCATATAAAAAGTATTATGAAAAATAAATGGAAGGATGGAAAATATATAGCTTACTTTCAGGCATACACAAATACATATGCACCTATAGATATTTTAAGAGTGAAATATGAAGAAGCACTAAAAGAAGATGATGTAGTGGCATTGGCTATTGCTACTAGGCCAGATTGTTTGGATGAAGATGTGTTAGATTTACTAGAGGAATTAAGTAAAAAAACATATTTATGGATAGAGTTAGGGTTACAAACTGCTAATGACCGCATAGGGAAACTCATAAATAGAGGATATGATCTAAATGTTTTTGAGAGTGCATTAGATAGATTAAGAAAAAGAAAAATAGATGTAGTAGTGCACAGTATATTTGGTTTACCAGGAGAAAATAGAAAAGATATGATTAATACTATTAAATATTTGTCTTCAAAAGATATACAGGGAATAAAGATACATTTGCTACATCTTATGAGAGGAACTCCATTAGTGAAATTATATGATCAGGGAGGTTTTCAGCTTTTAGAACAAAAAGAATATATAGAAGCAATATGTGATGCTATAGGATTTCTTAGAGATGATATAGTAGTTCATAGACTTACAGGAGATTCGCCAAGAGACCTTTTAATAGGCCCTAAGTGGAGTTTGAAAAAGTGGGAAATATTAAACTCTATAGATAAAGAATTAGAAGTTAGAGATATATATCAAGGATTGTATTATCATACAAATTAATGCTGTTAATTTTGGAATTTATGTAAATAGAAATAAGGTTATCAAAGTGCTAGAATGATAGTATAAATATTCTTTAGGGGGAATGTTGAGTGGCAAACTTATCATTAAAGCATATGTTCAAAATATATCCTGGAAATGTAGTAGCAGTAAAGAATTTTAATTTAGATATAAAGGACAAGGAGTTCATTGTCTTTGTTGGACCTTCCGGTTGTGGTAAGTCTACTACTTTAAGGATGATAGCTGGTTTAGAAGAAATAAGTAAAGGGGAATTATACATTGATGATAATCTTGTAAATGATATAGCGCCAAAGGATAGAGACATAGCAATGGTTTTCCAGAATTATGCATTATATCCACATATGACAGTTTATGATAATATGGCATTTGGATTAAAATTAAGAAAAATACCAAAAGCGGAAATAGATAAAAAAGTTAAAGAGGCAGCAAAGATACTTGATATAGATCATTTACTAGATAGAAAGCCTAAAGCATTGTCTGGAGGACAGAGACAAAGGGTTGCTTTAGGAAGAGCTATAGTAAGAAAGCCAAGGGTATTTTTAATGGATGAACCCTTATCAAACTTAGATGCCAAACTTAAAGTACAGATGAGAACTGAAATATCAAAGCTTTATAAAAAATTACAAACTACTTTTATATATGTAACTCACGATCAAATCGAAGCTATGACTATGGGAACAAGAATAGTAGTTATGAAGGATGGAGTAATTCAGCAAGTAGATACACCTCAAGAAATATATGATCATCCAACTAATATGTTTGTAGCAGGATTTATTGGAAGTCCTCAAATGAATTTTATAGATTCAAAAATAGAAGAAAAGAATGGGAAAATATATATAGTATTTAAAGAAGATTCTATATTATTACCAGAAGACAAAGGAAAAATAATAAAGGAAAAGGGATATTTAGGTAAGGAAGTAATAATGGGCGTAAGACCAGAAAATATTTATGATAGAGATGAATTTATAGAACAACATAAAGATGCTTCTCTAGAGGCAGATGTAGAAGTGACAGAACTTATGGGAGCAGAAACTTATATATATCTTTCAAAAGATAACATTAATTTAACTGCAAGAGTTAGTGGAAATTCTAAAGCTAAGGCAGGAGATAGATTAAAAATAGCAGTGGATTCAAACAAAATACACTTATTTGATAAGGAAAGTGAAATTACAATACTATAGGAGGCTAGTAAGGTGCATAATTTTTTACAGTACTTACAGAGAGTGAATGAAGAATCTAAAATTAATTTTAAGCTAATGTGGGAAAATGGAGTATGTATATATAACAGTTTACCAATAGAAAAAAATGAAGAAGATCTATGTTTTCATGTAGATTTAGGGGATAAATTAGCTAATATGTATATACCCTTAACATATAAAAATTGTGCACTACTTTTAAAGTTTTCTCTAGAAAGTAAATTTAAAGAATTAAAATCAGTTGAAGAGGAAGTTTTATATAGTTTATTAGACAATAAGGAAGTAATAGAGGATAAAGTACAAAAATGGATACCTTTTTTGTATAATGATAGTGATATTTTTTTATTGAAGATAAAAGGTGATATTAAAAAAGCATTAAGTATAATTAAGGAATTATATTTAAATGAGAAAGCTTTATGCATCATTTTTCAAGATAATATAGTAATAGTGGGATGTTTTGAAGAGCCAAAGGAGCATGCCAAAAGTATTAAAAACTCTATAGAAACAGATTTGTATTGTAACTGTGTGATAAGTGTCAATGGTAAGATAAATAATATTTTTGATTTAAGAAAGTGTTATAATGAGTGTAAGGAAAGCTTATTTTTAGGAGAAAAGTTCTCGTTAAAAGAAAGTATTTTAAATTATGATAATACACTATTTGAAAAAATAGTATATAATGTAAATCTTAAAGTAAAAAATGAATTGATGATAAGATTTAGTTATAAATTTGATCATTTTGATGGGGAGATAATAACTACCATAGAAGAGTTTATTAAATCTGATCTTAATATAAGTGATGCTGCAAAAAAGTTATTTATTCATAGAAATACTTTGATATATAGGCTAGATAAAATATACAAGGAAACAGGGTTTGATATTAGAAATTTCAAAGAAGCCTCCGTATTTATAATAGCATTTCTTGTATGGAAAGAAATAAATGAGAGGTAGTAGCATCTAGGGTTTGTATAACAATTTTTAAAGTGTTAATATATTTATTGAAGTATAAATTTCATTTATGATGGGGGAATAGTTATGAAAATAGATTTAATAATTTCAGCAGATGATATAAAGAAAGAAAAGGTAATAGATAAATCTATAGTTGTAATTGATATGCTTAGAGCTACTTCAGTTATAGTAACAGCTATGAACAATGGATGCAAGGAAGTTATACCTGTTATAACCATAGAAGAAGCTTTATCTATAGCTAATAAAAATAAAGATAAGTATATACTAGGAGGAGAGAGAAAAGCTTTAAAAATAGAAGGATTTGATTGCTCTAATTCACCTTTAGAATATACACCAGAAGTAGTGCTAAATAAAACTTTAGTAATGACTACAAGTAATGGTACTAGGGCTATAAAGGGAAGTGAAGGGGCTAGAAATATACTTATAGGAGCATTGATAAATGCTAACGCAGTAGCAAAAAGGTTAATAGAATTAAATAATGATATAGTAATAGTAAATGCTGGAACTTACGGACAATTTTCTATAGATGATTTTATGTGTAGTGGATACATTATAGACTGTATATTAAAAAGCAGTAAAGCTGAACTTACAGATATATCCAAAACTGCACATTATACTTATAAAGGAAGTCCAGATTTGGAATTTATAAAATTTGCAAGCCATTTTAAACGAATAGAAGAACTAAATCTTTATAAAGATTTAAAATATTGCTGTAATAAGGATATTATAGATATAGTGCCAGAATACAAGGAGGGAAGTATAAAATTATATATAAATGGAGATATTAAAGAAAAAATTGTATAACATTTATTTGGAAAAAGAGGAGAGCTTTTATGACTAGAGATGAGTTTATTAGCAAGGCGAATGAGAAAGTTAAGTTAATAAGAAATGAAAAAGGTTATACCCAAGATAAAATGTCAGAAGTATTGGGTATGTCAAAGAAAACTCTAGTTCAAATAGAAAAAGGACGAGGTAGCTTAGGATGGCAAGGTTCTGTAACATTATGTACTATATTTAAAGATAGTGAAATATTACAAATGACTTTTGGAGGTGATCCATCAGATTTAATTCTATCATTAGCCTTTAATAATTATGAAGGTAAACATGAGAGAACTTTAGGGGGAAAAATATGGTGGAGAAATTTAAAGGAAGAAAAAGGATTAATCATTCAACAAAATATTATATCTAATCATTATAGAATATTAGATAGTAGTAATAGAAGAATAACATCTTCTTTTGATTTGGAATATATAAAAAAAAGATTTAATGAATTATCTTTAGAGCAAAACATGTGGTAAACTTCAATTAGTTAAAATAAAACTAAGTAAAGCTTACCACATTTTATTATTAAATGGTCCATTGAATATTATCTTCTTCAACCCATCCTTTTGAGTTAATTTTATCTTTAGATGAAATCCAGACTTCATACCAAATTTTGTTGTTTATTTCTGCGCAATCTTCAATTTGAACAAATGTGCCTTCCTCTAAGTTCATAAGTATAATGGAATTATCTAAAGGATACAAACATAGATTGCAATTAACTTTTATAGTTCCGGAAGTATTTTCGGGAGTCTTATATTTTATTATTAAAGTGTCTAAGCACTTGGTCTTTTTGTTTATTTTATTTTTTAATTCGTCATATTGTTTTTTTAGAAGTATAAATTGTCTTTTTTGTAATGATAGTTTATTATTAAAATAATATAGAAGGTATAGAGAAATGCAAAGTAAAATTAGCAATAAAAATGCAATCAAAAAAATCTCTCCTAAAAAGTATTTACTAATATTTTATTCATAAGTTATATAAAATTGAACAAATAAATAAAGATTGATAAATAAAAATAATTTATCAATCTTTACAAATATTAAACGGCTTTAGTTAATTCATCGTATTCAACTATATATAGGTCTGCTTTGTTCATGATATCATCTTTTTGAGATTCGGAATATAAATCATGAACTCCAACCACTTTCATTCCAGCAGATTTTGCACCTATTACTGCTGGAAGTATATCTTCAAATACAATACACTGTTCGGGTTCTACTTCTAATTTTTTAGCGGACAATAAATATACATCAGGAAAATTTTTCCCCCTATTTACTTCACTTGTAGTTGTAATACAATCGAAATAGTTATATATATTATTATTTTTTAGAGCTACTTCTAATAACATGTCACAATTACTAGTAGCTAGTCCAATCTTAATACCTTTGGCTTTAAGTAAACGTAGAAATTCTTTAGCACCAGATTTTAACTTTACATTGCTAGTGTATTCTTTTAAAGCTATTTCATTCCATTCATTTTTAATTTCTTCGATACTATCTTTTAAATTGAATCTCTCTTTAAAGTATTTAGCGGTTTCACTAAAACTCAAATGTTCTATATTTTGCCTTAGATCATTTGGAAATTCAATATTTCTTTTTCTCAAATATTCTATATCTATAGTTTCCCAAACCCACATTGAATCTATAAGTGTTCCATCCATATCAAATATAGCTGCCTTTATATCTTTAAACATAAAATTTACAATCCTTTCTATATTGAAGTATAAAAACTACATAGTAATCTTTTGTAATATAAATAAAAGGTTATAGAATACAGATAAGTGCAAGTTTTAATCATTAGCGTTAGAAAAAGTTTTGAATTTAAGATTTCTAGTAGTGTAAAAGAAAGATATCATTATCTGTATTCTGTGCACTGTCATATATATTTTAAAAAAGTATATACTACTTTTTTAAAAGTCTCTTTCGAAAATTTCAATTTTTTCTTTTTCTTTAAAATCCTCTATAGAGGTTATACCTATTTTATGTAATATTTCTTTCATACAATCACTATCAACAGAAACTTTTATTTCTGATTTATCCGCAAAACTATCCACTGCTTCTTTACCCAATTCTTTTTTTAAAATAGCTTTAGGACCTCCAACGCAACCACCTACGCACCCCATGCCTTCTATGAAGTTAGCTACTATTTCACCATCTTTAATTTTAGATAAAATATCTTTACATTCTTTAACACCATTTGCTTGAACAGTTTTTAATAGTTTATATTTATTTGGGAATAATCGTTCAATTGCTTCGCCCACTGCAATAGATACACCACCAGTTCTACCATATAACCTTCCACCTCTAGAAGCATACTCAGTAGATAGATCTTCTTCTAATTCACTAGGGTTAATACCCAATGAATCAAATATATCTTTAAGTTCTGTAAAGGTAAGCACAAAATCTATATCGCCAATTAAATCTTTTTCTTTTGCTTCAGCTTTTTTAGCTACACAAGGACCTACAAAAACTACTTTACATTCTGGATTAATAGCTTTTAATACTCTTCCAGAAGCTATCATAGGAGAAACAGATGGCGATACATATTTTACAAGATCATGGTAAACTCTTTTTAGCATTCCAACCCACATGGGACAACAACATGATGTTATCATGAAGTCATTCTCACTTTTTACAAAATGGTCATATTCAACAGCTTCTTTTAGAGTTAACATATCAGCAAAGAATGCTACTTCTACCATATCAGTAAATCCCAATTTTTTAAAGGCTGTTCTTAGCTGATTTATATTAATGTTTTCACCAAGCTGACCAACAATTGCAGGAGCTACAGCAGCAACAACAGTAGCTTTGCTTTTTAATAGATTTAACAAAGGTAAGAATTCTACTTTATCTAGTATTCCACCATTTGGACAACTTTCAAGACACATGCCACAATCTAGGCACAGCTCATTGTTAATATAAATATTATTATTTTCAGGATTTCTGACTATAGCGTTAACTGGACAAGATTTTTGACAAAGAGTTTCACTAGATTCATTTGAACAATTTCCAGAACAAGAATTAAATTTGCTAATAACTTTATGATTAGGAGTATAATTTTTTATAGCTTCTTCTAAATTTTTAGAAAAATTTTCGTTTAAGTCAACTTCTACACCGCAAAGAGAAGATATAATATAGGCAAGTTTATTTTTATCTAAATTCTCTTTATAAATTAACTCTTCTACTTTATTGTTAAGCTTATCTTGGTGATAGGCTCTTACAAGTTCTTTAAATATTTTTCTATAATCATCTTTCACTATATGACAACTCCTTTTCTTGAGCAAAGCTAATTATTATTGCTATTATATCATAAAAATAAAATAAATAAAGTGGATGTATTTCACCCACTATTTTGTAATTATTTTATCCATTATTTAATGTTTGTATGTATAGAAAATCACAATAAATTTAGCTTATGGTCGGGGTAACAGGGATTGAACCTGCGACCTCATGGTCCCGAACCACGCGCGCTCCCGTCTGCGCTATACCCCGTTACCATTATTATACATAAATGAAAAATTAAATTCAATAGGAATATAGATAGAACTTTAAATAAGAGTTATGGGAGATGAAAGAAATATTCAATTAATTAATTATAAAAAAAGAGTTGTTATGAAAATAACAACTCTTGGTCGGGGTGACAGGGATTGAACCTGCGACCTCATGGTCCCAAACCACGCGCGCTCCCATCTGCGCCACACCCCGAAGTACATTAACATTATAGTTTATTTATAGATAAAAATCAATAGATAATTTAATTTTACTTAGGAGAAAAAGGGGTAACACATAGTAAAGTGTTTACCCCTTTTTTTTGTTTTTATCTCCGCTACCTCTTGTTGGTACAGTAGACATTATAAATCCAACTAATAAAGACAATAATGAAGGAGCTACTACATTTACATACGCTATAAATCTAGTTTTATATAGAATAAATGCTGTTAGCCCAGTTATAACTACTGTAATAATGAAGAGATATATTATAAATTTAGAAAGAGAACTAAAGAATTTCTCATATAATCTATGTCTTGTAGGGCCACTTAGTACATTTTTAAAAACAAAGTAAGATGCAAAAATTAATACAATATTTATTGCAGCCGAGATTAAAAAATTTCTCACAAAAAACACCTCCAATAAGACTTATATTTAGTGTTACCATATTGGAGGTGTTTTACACCCTTATAATTATAAAAAATTATAGTCGAGTTAATTGTTAATAAACATTTCGCCAACTTTGTATATATCTCCGGCACCAACTGTTAGTAGTAAGTCACCAGGTTTTAGTTCATTTTTTAAATAATTTACTATATCTTCAAAGCCGTGAAGATTTATACAGTTAACATTTTTTTCTCTTAATTTATTTCCTAATTTGTCTGAGCTTACTATACCTGTATCTTGTTCTCTAGCAGCATATATATCTGCTAGTATTAATTTATCTACATCATAGAAACTTTCCGTAAATTCATTGAATAGAGTATGAGTTCTTGTGAAGGTATGTGGTTGAAACACACACAATATTCTATTGTGAGGATAGTTTTTTGCAGCACTAAGGGTTGCTTTTATTTCAGTAGGATGATGAGCATAATCATCTACTATGGTTATATCATTCTTTATTCCTTTAAGCTCAAACCTTCTATGAGTTCCATAAAAACTTTCTAATCCTTCTGTAATAAATTCATTTTTTATATTAAGAATTAAAGATATACTAATACTAGCTAAAGCATTTAATATGTTATGTTTACCTGGAACATTGAGTTTTACTTCAAATAGTTTATTATTATTTTTAATTACATCAAAAGAAGCACAACCTTTGTCATCAAACACTATGTTTTTTGCTTGAATATCACCTTTATTAAGTCCATAAGTTATTTTATTACATTTGGCCTCTGATAAAACTTTGTCCATATTATCATCTTCTGAACAAGCTACTAAATATCCGTCATTAGGAATCAACTGAACAAATTTTATAAATGTATTTTGTATATCATAAATATCTTTATAATAATCTAAGTGGTCTGCGTCTATATTTAATATAACACCTATATAAGGAAAAAATTTGAGGAATGAAGCTTTATATTCACAGGCTTCAGTTATAAAATATTCACTTTTCCCTGTTCTAACGTTACCATCTATTATATCTAATTCACCACCTACTAAAATAGTTGGATCTAAATTAGCTTTAAGAGTTATGTGAGATATCATTGAGGTAGTGGTAGTTTTGCCATGAGTACCTGAAATAGCTATATTAAATTTATGATTCTCCATTAACTTTCCAAGGAATTCTGCTCTATCCATAGTAGGAATATTCATTTTATTGGCTTTTACAAGTTCAGGGTTATTTTTTGATATAGCTGCAGTATAAACTACTAAATCTACGTTATCTAAGTTGTTTTCATTATGGCCGATATATATATGAGCACCCATTTTACAAAGCTTATTAGTTATAGAAGATTCATTCATATCAGAACCAGAAACATTATAACCTCTCTCTAATAATATTTCTGCTAATCCACTCATGCTTATTCCACCTATACCTATAAAATGTATTTTTATGTTTTTATTTTTCATGAAATCAAGTGACAATATTATCATCTCCTTAAAAATTAACTCCATTTAATAATTATATACAAAAAAGAGGGAAAAAAACACTTTAATATTATTTATATTATATTTTTATCAAGTATTGATTATAATCATGTTTTAGAATAGAATATGAATAATAAGATAAATTAATAATAAAATAATTCGTAAATTTAGATAGATAGGTGATATAATGGAAAAGTTTACTAGAAACCAGAGAATATCTGCAATAACTAAAATGTTAATTGAAAATCCAAACAAAATAATAAATTTAAATAAGTTTACTGAAATGTTTAATGCAGCAAAGTCTACTGTAAGTGAAGATTTAATTGCTGTTAAAGATATTTTAACTAAGCTGTCAATAGGAAGGATTGAAACTATTCCAGGGGCAGCAGGTGGAGTTAAGTATGTTTGTGGTATATCTAAAGAACAAAGTATAAAATTTGCTGAGGAATTATGTATTATTTTAAAAGATAGAGAAAGAATAATACCAGGGAACTTTCTCTACGTTACAGATTTGATGTTTAATCCAGAAGTAATATATAAGGCTGGAACTATATTAGCATCTACATTTAATAATTCTAAGATTGACTATGTTGTTACTGTTGAAACTAAAGGAATACCTTTGGCATATGAAGTTGCTAGAATGCTTGGAGTACAGTTAGTGGTTGTAAGACGAGAAAACAAAGTAACTGAAGGTCCTACTGTTAGTATCAACTATGTGTCAGGATCAACTAATAGAATACAAAATATGTCGCTTTCTAAAAGAGCTATCAAACCTGGAAGTAAATGTATATTTATTGATGATTTTATGAAGGCAGGAGGAACAGCTTTTGGCATAATAGATTTATTAAAAGAGTTTGATAGTGAATTAATTGGAATAGGTGTATTAGTAGATAATGTTGATATAAAGCAAAAATTAGTTAGTGAATACATGTCTATTATAGAATTTAATGGATTGGATGAGAATAATAATGCTATTTTAGAACCATCTTTAAAAATCAAATTATAAAATTTTCTAAAAATTTTATAATTTTTTTGAAATAAAGAAGGAAAAATAAAAAACGTAGAGAATATTATATGTACATAAGCATCTCGGAGGTGGATTAATATGGAAATAACAGATGTAAGGGTTAGAAAGATTGCTGCTGAAGGCAAAATGAAAGCCATTGTGTCAGTAACCTTTGATAATGAGTTCGTTGTTCACGACATAAAGGTAATAGAGGGACAGAATGGTCTATTTATAGCTATGCCAAGTAGAAAGACTCCTGATGGAGAGTTTAAAGACATAGCGCATCCAATTAATACTCAGACAAGAGAGAAAATACAAAAGGCTATTTTAGATGAGTATGAGAAAGTAAAGGATGAGGTAGTTGTAGAAGGAGATTCTGAACAATAAAATTTTAAAGAGTAAAAAGGAGTAGTGATACTCCTTTTTATATTTGGCAAATTTTCTGAAAATCCAGTATGAGGTTGCAAATATTATACATATAAAATATAATAGTATAGGATGATTTTAAAAGCAAAAAGGAGAATTATGTAAATATATGCCCATAAAGAGGTGGTAAAATGTATAATTGTGCTGTATTATTAGCAGCAGGAGAAGGAAAAAGAATGAAATCTGCTATACCAAAGGTTCTTCATAAAGTATGTGGTAAAGAAATGATTAATCATGTTATAGACATTATGCGTGAATCTGGTATTAACGATGTAAATGTAATCGTTGGAAAAGGAGCAGAAAAAGTAAAGGAAAGTACTAAGTCTAGAAATGTGTCTTATTCACTTCAAGAAAAACAGTTAGGAACAGGGCATGCAGTTAAATGTGCAAAAGAATTTTTATTTAATAAAAAAGGAACAGTTGCTATATTTACAGGAGATGCACCTTTAATAACTGCAGATACAGTAGAGAAATTACTAAATTTCCATGAAAGTAATAATTATAAAGGGACAATACTCACTTCAATAGTCGAAAATCCCTATGGATATGGAAGAATAATAAGAAAAAATAATGGAGAAGTAAACAAAATAGTAGAGCATAAAGATTGTTCAGAAGAAGAATTAATGATCAATGAAATAAATGCTGGTATGTATTGTTTTGATATAGAGTCACTTTTAAGTAGTGTTGACAAGCTATCTAATGATAATGCTCAAGGAGAATACTACTTAACAGATATTATTGAGATACTAAAAAAAGATGGAGAAAAAATTGGAGCTATTCCAGTACCTTTTGAAGAAACTATGGGGGTTAATTCCAGACTTCAATTATCAGATGTAGAAAAGATAATGAGAAAAAGGATAAATGAGAAGCACATGGATAATGGAGTAACTTTGATAGATCCAGAAAATACTTACATTGATTGGAATGTAAAAATTGGAAATGATACTATAATATATCCTGGAAACTTGATACAGGGAGATACAATTATCAAAGAAGATTGTATTTTATATCAAAATTCAAGAATAAAGGATAGCTTAATTGAAAGTGGAGTTACAATACAAAGTTCAGTTATATTAGAAAGTCAGGTAGGAGAAAATACAACAGTAGGACCTTTTGCTTATATAAGACCTGAAAGTGTAATAGGAAAATCAGTTAGAATAGGGGACTTTGTAGAAATTAAAAAGTCAACTATAGGAGATAATACTAAAGTATCACATTTAACTTATATAGGTGATGCAGAGGTAGGGGAAAAGTGTAATTTTGGTTGTGGAACTGTAGTTGTAAATTATGATGGACAGAAAAAATATAAGACTATTATAGGCAATAATGCTTTTATAGGATGTAATACAAATTTAGTTTCCCCTGTGAAGGTTGATGATAATTCATATATAGCAGCGGGATCAACTATAACAGAAGAAGTTCCTAAAAATTCTTTAGCAATAGCGAGAGCAAGGCAAATAAATAAAGAAGAATGGGTAACAAAAAAAGGATTTAAAAAATAATACCAAGGAGGTTCACGGAATGATAAGCCATGGAAAAAGTATCAAAATTTTTACTGGTAATGCAAACAAGAAATTAGCACAAGATATAGCAGATATATTGGGAGTGCCATTAGGTGATGCAAAAGTAGGAACATTTAGTGATGGAGAAATATGTGTAGATATTAATGAAACTGTAAGAGGAATAGATGCATTTATAATCCAGTCAACTAACGCACCTGTCAATGATAATTTAATGGAATTACTTATAATGATAGATGCATTTAAGAGAGCATCAGCAGGAAGAATAACTGCAGTAATTCCTTATTATGGATATGCAAGACAGGATAGAAAAGCAAAAGCTAGAGATCCAATTACTTCTAAATTGGTGGCAGATCTTTTAACAGCTGCGGGAGCTGATAGAGTTTTAACTATGGACTTGCATGCTGCGCAGATCCAAGGATATTTTGATATTCCAGTAGATCATTTATTAGGAGTACCTATATTAGGTAAATATTTCGCTCAAAATGGATTTGATCAAAGAGATGATGTAGTAGTTGTATCACCTGATCTTGGAAGTGTTACTAGAGCAAGAAAATTTGCAGATAGAATCCATGCACCAATAGCTATAATAGATAAGAGAAGACCAAAACCAAATGTATCAGAAATTATGCATGTAATAGGAGATATAAAAGATAAGACTTGTATATTGATTGATGATATGATAGATACTGCTGGGACTATAGCAAATGGAGCTAATGCATTAGTAAAAATGGGAGCTAAGGATGTATATGCTTGTTGTACACATGCAGTTTTATCCGGACCAGCTATAGAAAGAATTAATGAATCAGCTATAAAAGAACTTATAATGTTAAATACAATTGAACTACCAGATCATAAAAAGAGTGATAAATTCAAGACTTTATCTGTAGCTCCTGTATTTGCTGAAGCTATAAGAAGAATATATGAAGAAATATCAGTAAGTAAATTGTTTGATTAATAGAAATTATGGGCATAAAAGATTTGTAAATCTTTTATGCCTTTTTTATTTTTAGGGAATTATAATATAGATGATAAGTAGTAAATAATTTGTAACATTTTAATAATATACTATTAAAGTAATGCTAGTATGTGATAAATTAAAGATAATACATTGTTTGTATATAGAAAGAGGAGGAATTTAATATGGAAGGTAAGATAGGTAAAATATTAATTGTAGATGATGATGAAAACATATGTGAAGTAATAAAGATGTATTTAGAGAGTTCAAACTATGCTACTAGAATAAGTAATGATGGAAAGGATGCACAGGAAGCATTTTTAGAATATAAGCCTGATTTGGTGCTTCTAGATATAATGCTACCTCATACTGACGGTATAGATGTTCTAAAATGGATAAGAAAAGACCATGAAACACCTGTAATAATGTTGACAGCAAAAGGAGAAACTTTTGATAAAGTATTAGGATTAGAATTAGGAGCAGATGACTATATAGTAAAACCATTTGAACCTAAAGAATTACTTGCAAGAGTAAAAGCAGTTTTAAGGAGATATAATTTAGAAAATGATAATAGAGAGGCATTAAATTTTGACGATTTAGTTATAGATATAAATTCTTATAATGTTATATTTAATGGCAAAGAAATTAAGATGCCACCAAAGGAATTTGAGTTATTATATTATTTAGCTAGTAATAAAAATAGAGTATTTACTAGAGAACAGTTATTATGTGAAGTATGGGGATATGACTACCCTGGAGATTCAAGAACTGTAGATGTACATGTAAAAAGGCTTAGGGAAAAGTTGGAAAAAGGATCTAATTGGCAAATAGAAACAGTGTGGGGTGTTGGATATAAATTTGAGGTGAAATAATATATGAGAAAAGGATTATTCTCAAAATTAGTAGCAACTTTTACTGCGATTATAAGTATAAGCTTTATTGTAACTGCTGCAGTTTTATCTTATTGGTTTGAGAGCTATTATTTTGATCAAAGGAAAAAACAATTAATAAATGAATCTCAATTTATAAGTGTAGCTGCTGTTAAATATTTAGATGGAAATATGTCTAATGAACGAGTTGCAGAGATGCTTTCAAATATAGGGAATTATTTGTCTACCAATATATGGATAGCTGATAATTATGGTATTATTTATGCTGTATCTAATAATAAATATAAAAACTTAATTGGGAAGCAGATTTTAACTAATGAGTTAGAAGAACTTAGATTTGGAAAGAGTATTGAGAGAAAGGATATATATGCTAGTATATTCGCTGTGCCTGTGCACACTTTTGTAGTTCCTATTTTTTATAAAGATATGTTTAAAGGAGCTATAATAATGCACACTTCAATAGATGAAATAAGAGAACCTTTAAAAAAGGTATATAACATAATATGGTTATCTGCCATATTAGCCATAATCGGATCATTCTTTATAATATATTATTTTTCACAGAAAATAATTATTAAACCTTTAGGGAAAATAAATTATGTAGCAGATAAAATATCAAAAGGAGAAGTAGATAAAAGGGTATACTTACAATCAGGGGATGAAATAGGTGAGCTTGCCAGATCATTTAATTTAATGGCTGAGTCTTTAGAGAAGATAGAAGATAATAGAAGACAGTTTATTTCAAATGTATCTCATGAAATACGTTCACCCTTAACTTCTATAAAAGGATTTATAGGCGGTATTCTGGATGGAATTATTCCACAGGATAAAGAAAAATATTATTTGGCTTTAGCCTATGATGAAACTCAAAGGTTGACCAGATTAGTTAATGATCTTTTGGATCTATCAGCTATTGAAGCAGGGCAACTAAAATTAAGAATTGAAGAAGTGAATATAAACGAGATTATAAGACTTACTGTAATTAAGTTTGAACAAAAAGTTAAAGAAAAAAAGTTAAATGTAGATGTCTGTTTGCAAGAAGATGATTTATATGTTGTAGGTGATAAAGATAGATTAACACAAGTAGTGACTAATCTTATAGACAATGCTATAAAATATACTAAAGAGGGTGGAAGTGTAGAAATAAAAACTAAATTAAAAGCAAATAAGGTTTTAGTGTCTGTTTTTAATAGTGGAACTCAACTAAGTGATGAAGATAAGAAATATATTTGGTCAAGATTTTATAAGGCAGATAAAGCAAGATCATCTAAAATAAGTACAGGACTTGGATTATCTATTGTAAGAAGTATATTAACACAACTAGGAGAAGATGTATGGGTAGAAAATAAACAAAATGGAGTTATGTTTACTTTTACCTTAAAAAAAATATAGAAATTTTGTAATGAATTAATAACATTTTGTTCATAGCAATGTAAAATTGACATTATATAATTTCTTTATAAGATTAGGAGGTGTTATAGTATGGATGATTATAAATTTAATGAAGTAAAAGATGTAAGATGGGAAAGCATAAATCCGGAGGATGGAAATATTAAGTTTAGAAGAAATAAAGCAAAGGGTAGAATATACAGATTTATGACATTGATAGCCATTATAGTAGTATCAGCTGTTTCAGGTGGAATAGGTGGAGCTTATATAGTTAATCAAAAATATTCTCCTCAGGAAAATCAGTATAAAACCAATAATAATTTGTCAAAACAAAATGTAGCTAGTGTAGAATTTTCCAAAAATGCTATAAATAAAGTTGCTGAAACGGTAGGTCCAGCTGTAGTAGGTATAAATAATAAGGGAGAAAGTTTTTGGGGAACTATTAGCCAAGGAAGTGGATCAGGAATAATATTTGAACCAAATGGATATATAGTAACAAATTATCATGTTATAGAAGGGGCTACACAAGTGTCTGTTAAATTGTCTAGTGGTAAAGTATTACCCGCTAAACTTGTTGGATTTGATAAGAGATCTGATTTGGCAGTTATTAAAATAGAAGCCAATAATTTACCTGTGGCAAAATTTGGAGATTCTTCTAAGGTAAGAGTAGGAGATATAGCTGTAGCTATAGGTAATCCTCTTGGAGAAGAATTTGCAGGGTCTGTAACAGCAGGAATTATAAGTGCACTTAATAGAAAAATGCAATATGATGGAGCAGTATATAAAGTATTACAGACAGATGCAGCTATAAATCCAGGTAATAGTGGAGGAGCCTTATGTAATGAAAATGGTGAAGTAATAGGAATTAATAGTCTTAAAATAGGGCCAGAAGCTAAAGCAGAAGGAATGGGATTTGCTATTTCTATTAATGAAGCTAAAGGAATTATAGATTCTCTTATGAATTATGGTAAAGTAAAAAGACCAGCATTAGGAGTAAAAGGTCAATCCGTTAGTTCTAAAGATGGAAAGATAAAAGGATTTTATGTAAATGAAGTTATATCTAACTCAGGTGCAGCAGCTGCAGGTATAAAGCCAACAGATGTAATAACACAGGTGGATAAGATCAAGATAGAAAGTTTTGAAGATTTAGCAGAAGTATTAGATAAGCATAAAATAGGAGATTCAGTATCTTGTAAGGTATGGAGAAATGGATCTAATGTGGAATTAAAAGTAATACTATCTGAAATGAAAGAGACTGATAGATAATTAATTATAATAAAATGGTTATAATAATAAAGAGACTTTAAAGTCTCTTTATTATTTGTACTTTATAGTATAATATATAATTATTGCATTATTTTTAACGGAGGAATGAAAAATGTTTCTAATAGTTGGACTAGGAAATCCAGGAAAAGATTATGAAAATACTCGTCACAATATAGGATTTGATGCATTAGACCGATTAGCTTTAAAGTACAATATAAATATAAGTAAAGTAAAATTTAAAGGAATGTATGGTGAAGGAAATATACAAGGACAAAAGGTGATATTACTAAAACCTATAACTTATATGAATTTAAGTGGCGAGAGTATAAAAGAAGTAGTGAATTTTTATAAACTTAATCATAAAAATATTATTGTAATTTATGATGATGTAGATTTAGAAGTAGGAAGGTTGAGAATTAGATTAAAAGGAAGTTCAGGAGGACATAATGGAATTAAAAGTATAATATATCATCTTGAAACAGAGGAATTTATAAGGCTAAGAGTAGGGGTTGGGAAGGCAGAAAATGATATGATATCCCATGTTCTTGGCAGATTTTCTAAAGAGGATAGGAGTATAGTAGAAAAATCATTTGATGCTGTAGCAGAAGCTGTAGGCACTATAATTAAGGAAAATCCACAAAGTGCTATGAATAAATTTAATAGTTTTAAAGCAGAGTAGTTTAACGAGGTGAAATATAAATGAGATTAAGTGGTGTCTTAAAGCCGCTAAAGAATAGTTCGGAGTTTAAGATAATAAAAAATAGTATTGACAAAAGAAAATTTCCATTAGGTATATTTGGTTTATCTGAATCGTCTAGAAGCTATATATTAAAGGGAATGTATGATGAAATAGACAAGCCTTTATTGATATTAACCCATAGCGATGTGGAAGCAAGAAATATATATGAAGATTTAGCATTATACATAACAGAAGCTTACTATCTACCAACAAAGGAGGTAGTTTTTTATAATATAGATGCTATATCTGGAGATTTAAGATGGGAAAGACTAAAGGTAATAAAGAATATATTACATCAAGGGAAAAAAGTAGTTATAGCATCTATAGAAGCTATAGCTTCATCTTGCATACCTATGAACTTATATAAGAAATACTCTTTTAAGTTTTCAGTAGGAGATATATTGGATTATAAAGATTTGGGAGAAAAGCTTATACATTGTGGGTATGAAAGAGTAGATTTGGTTGATAGTAAGGGACAATTTTCTATAAGAGGTGGAATATTAGATATATATCCACCAACTTCAATGGAGCCATATAGAATAGAATTATTTGGAGATGAAATAGATTCTATAAGAACTTTTAATACTGAATCACAAAGAAGTATTGACAAAAAAATGTGTATAGAAGTATTTCCAGCTAAGGAAATAATATTAAACAAGGATAATATAGAAAATGCTTGTGAAAATATACAAGAAGATTTAAAAGTACTATTAAATAATTTTAAAAGTTCTAAAAATAAAGAAGCATATGAAAAGTTGAAAATTATTATAAATAAAAATCTTGAAAGCTTAAAACAAAATTGGAATTTTGAAACTATTGATAGTTATTTACCGTATTTTTATGATAAAATGACCTCATTTTTGGATTATTTTCAAGAATGGTTTATAGTTATAGATGATGTGCAAAGATGCGAGGGGAAATTAAATAGTGTTTATTTTGAATTTGAAGAAAATTATAAAAGTTTTCTTCAAAGAGGCGATATATTGCCTAAACAAGCAGAATTACTTATTCCTAAGAATGATATATTAAATACTTTAGAAGAAGGTAAATTATTGACACTAAGTTCAATACCTAAAGCATTGAGAATTTTACAGCCTAAAGCTATAATTAATTTTTCGGAAATAACTCTTCACAATTATCATGGGCAGCTAGATTTACTAATTGAAGATATAAAAGAGAAGAAACAACATGGGTATAAAATATTAATACTTTCAGGAACAAGGCCCAGAGGAGAAAGACTAGTTAATACTTTAAGAGAAAGAGGTATTGAAAGCGTATATAAAGATATTGTTGAAGACATTAGTCCTGGAGAAGTTGTTGTAACTTTTGGAAGCCAGTTAAAGGGGTATGAATATCCTGACTTAAAGTTGTGTATTATATCGGATAAAGAAGTTTTTGGAGAAGCTAAGAAGAAATCAAGTAAAAGAGTAAATAAAAAAGGCTTAGGTAAAATTAGAAGCTTTGCAGAGTTAAAGCCAGGAGATTATGTAGTGCATGTAAATCATGGAATAGGAATATACAAAGGAATAAAACAATTAGATATAGGTGGTCATAAAAAAGATTATTTAGAGTTAAGCTATTATGGCGATGATAAGTTGTATGTTCCTGTAGAGCAACTGGACATGGTGCAAAAATATATAGGTAGCGAGGGTAATGCTCCCAAAATTAATAAGCTAGGTAGTGCTGAATGGACAAAAGCTAAGACAAAAGTTAAAAAATCTATAGAAGAAATAGCGCAGGATTTAGTAAAGTTATATGCTGTTAGATCCACCTTAAAAGGATATAGATTTTCAAAAGATACTGTATGGCAAAGGCAATTTGAGGAAGAGTTTCCATATGAAGAAACTCCAGACCAAATAACAGCTATAGAAGATATAAAGAAAGATATGCAATCCGATAAGGCTATGGACAGGTTGCTTTGTGGAGACGTTGGTTATGGTAAAACTGAAGTAGCATTAAGAGCTGCATTTAAAGCTGTTATGGATGGTAAGCAGGTAGCTTTATTGGTGCCAACTACTATTTTAGCACAGCAGCACTATAATAATTTAGTACAAAGATTTTCAGATTTTCCTGTTACAATAGACATGATAAGTAGATTTAAGACTCCAGCTCAACAAAAAAAGACTATAAAAGCAATTAAAGAGGGAAGAATAGATATATTGATAGGTACTCATAGAATATTACAAAAAGATTTACAGTTTAAAGATTTAGGATTGCTTATTATAGACGAAGAACAGAGATTTGGAGTAAAGCATAAAGAGAAAATAAAATCATTGAAAAAGAATATAGATGTGCTTACTTTAAGTGCTACTCCTATACCTAGAACCCTTCATATGTCATTAGTTGGAGTTAGGGATATAAGTATTATTGAAACACCTCCTGAAGAGAGACATCCAATTCAGACTTATGTAGTTGAATATAATGATCAATTAATAAGAGATGCCATACTAAGAGAAGTCAATAGAGGTGGGCAAATTTATTTTGTATATAATAGAGTAGAAAGTATAAAAGAGATGGAAAGCTATTTATCAAAGCTTATACCAGAAGCGAGAATTGGGGTAGCCCATGGACAAATGCAAGAAAGAGAATTAGAAAGCGTTATAATGGATTTCATGAAAAATGAGTATGATATATTGTTAGCTACCACAATAATAGAAACAGGAATGGATATACAAAATGTAAATACTATGATAATTTATGATGCTGATAAAATGGGATTATCACAATTGTATCAATTAAGAGGTAGAGTAGGAAGAAGTAATAGAATAGCATATTGTTATTTGACTTATAAGAAGGACAAAATTTTAACAGAAGTAGCGGAAAAGAGACTAAAAGCTATAAAAGAATTTACAGAACTAGGTTCAGGATTTAAAATAGCTCTAAAAGACCTTGAAATAAGAGGTGCAGGTAATATGATGGGATCTTCACAGCATGGACATATGGCGTCAATAGGATATGATCTATATTGCAGAATGCTTGAAGACACTATAAAGAAGTTTAAAGGAGAAATAGATGAAGAACCTATTGAGACAACAGTAGAACTAAAGCTGGATGCATTTATACCTACAAATTATATAAAAGATGAAACACAGAAGATAGAAATATATAAGAAGATTGCAGCTATAAACTCTAATGAAGACTTCATGGATGTTCAGGAAGAATTAGAGGATAGATTTTCAGATGTTCCTCCTTCAGTTCAAAATCTTATGGATATTGCATATATAAGAAGTATAGCTAAAGGAGTAGGTATAGAAGAGATAAAGGAAAAAGGAGAGGAAGTCTTAATAAGGTTTGACAATAAGGAAAGATTAAATCAATCTATATGTGTTGGAATAAAAACTAAGTATAATAAAGTGATAACATTTAAATTTGGTGATAAGCCTATGTTAGGATATAAGTTGAGTAACATAAAGAAAGAGGACTTATTAGCTAATTTAAAGGAATTTATATTGTTCATAGAAGAGACATGTAAAGTTTAAATATTATTAACTTTTTACATGGACATATAGGCTTAAATAGTTTGCAATAAATTGCAAAAATGATTATAATTATTAAAGACTAATATAGAGTGGGGGAATAATAGTGAAGAACATAAGAAAATTAATTGTGACATCAATACTAGGCATGTTTGCAATTTCAACAGTAGGATGTGCTATGATAGAGAAAACACCAGAAGCAATAAATAAAAGTATAGTTGCAAAAATTAACAATGAGACTATAACAAGAGGACAGTTAGATGCATATCCTATGGTAGCTGGACAATTACAACAGATGAAGCAGCAATATGGGGAAAATTATGCCAATAACGCAGAAGTGAAGGAACAAATTTCTCAGGGAAAAAAGCAAGCACTTGATCAAATGGTAACAGAAAACTTAATATTACAGCATGCTAAAAATGAAAAGCTAGTTGATGATAAAAAAATAGATGAAGAAGTAGATAAGGTTATAAAAGATGTAATAAAAAATAATTTCAAAAATGATAAAAGTAAATATCAAGAAGAATTAAAAAAATCAGGAGTTTCAGAAGAGAATTTAAAAAATTTCTATAAGACTCAATTTATAATAAAAAAAGTAAGAGATGGAATAGTAAAAGATGTAAAAGTTAGTGATGAAACAGCTAAAAAAGAGTATGATGATAACATATATAAGTATTTAGAGAAACAAAGTAAATTCCATTCTGCGCACATATTAGTAAAAACGGAAGAAGAAGCTAAAAAGGTTAAAGATAGATTGAATAAAGGAGAAGATTTTGCAAAAGTTGCTAAAGAAGTTTCTGTTGATGGATCAAAAGATAAAGGTGGAGATTTGGGAACTGCAGAGTATTCAGCTTTTGTTAAACCATTTGTAGATGCTGTAGTTAAATTAAATAAAGGTGAAATATCAGGGCCAGTTAAAAGTCAACATGGATATCACATTATAAAATTAATAGATAAAGAACCTATAACTATTAAAAAGTTTGACTCAGTAAAAGAACAGATTAAAAAGGATTTATTGGAACAAGAACAACAAAAAGTATTTGCAGATAAATTAGAACAGTGGAAGAAAGAAGCTAAGATAGAAACAAAAAAATATGAAAAGAATATTATATAACTAAGCATGTTGTATAGAAAAATCCTGAAATTTAAATTTCGGGATTTTTTTAAATTACAAATGTGTATAAAATTTCATAAATAGAAAGATAATATTAATACAAGTTGTATTAAACAAATAAATATATTTTTAAGGGAGGAAAGATTTATGAAGGCAACAGGTATTGTTAGACGTATAGACGATTTAGGAAGAGTAGTTATTCCAAAGGAAATAAGAAGAACTTTGAGAATAAGGGAAGGAGACCCTTTAGAAATATTCACTGATAGAGAAGGAGGAGTAATATTAAAGAAATACTCACCAATAGGAGAATTAAGTGAATTTTCAAAAGGATATGCTGAATCATTACAGCAAACAGTGGGAAATATAGTTCTTATATGTGATAAGGATAGTATTATTTCTATTAGTGGTGCTCAGAAAAAAGAATACTTAGACAAAAAAATAAGTGGAGAACTTGAAAAAATTATAGAAGAAAGAAGAACAGTATATTTCAGTGAATCTTCAGAGTTTATATCTCTTTATGATGATGAAGAAATAGATGGTAAGTACAAGGCTGAAGTTATATCACCAATAATAGCAGAAGGTGATGCAATTGGAGCTGTTATCATAGTATCTAAGGAAGAAGGGAAAAAATTTGGTGATGTAGAAATAAAATTAGCTGAAACTGCATCATCCTTCTTAGGAAAACAAATGGAACAATAAATGACAAAACATACATTAATTCATTATTAAAATGGCAGCATGTCTGCCATTTAATTCTTTTTGTTCCATAAAAATTATTGACATACATAATGAAAAATATTCAATAAAAGGTAATAATATTTCCGAATTTAAAATAAATAATACTTAGAAGTATTTCGGAGGTATTAGGTATGGAGAAACAATCCCTTATAAAAGGTACTGCTATTTTAGGTATGGCAGGAATATTTGCTAAATTTTTAGGCTTATTTTTTAGATGGCCATTAATAATGCTTATAGGAGATGAAGGAGTAGGTTATTATCAAATGTCCTATCCTCTCTACATGTTTTTTATAGCAATAGCTTCAGGAGTGCCTGTGGCTATATCAAAGCTTGTATCAGAAAGAAAAGCTATAGGTGATAATCATGGTATTATTCAAGTCTTTAGAAAGTCTATGCTTTTAATGATTATATTAGGTGGAGGTTTTACAGGAATAATTTTAGCATTATCAAAGAAATTAATTATTTTTTTTAGATGGGATTGGAAGGCATATTATTCTTTAATAGGAATTGCTATAGCCCCTATATTTATTTCCATAATGAGTGCATTTAGAGGCTTTTTTCAGGGATTACAGAATATGAATCCAACTGCAGTATCTCAAATTATTGAACAAGTAGGTAGAGTAATCTTTGGTATAGGACTGGCTTTTATACTGTTACCTAGGGGAATAGAATATGCAGCAGGAGGAGCGGCTTTTGGAGCAGCAGCAGGAGGAATATTAGGTGGAGTATATCTGCTATTTAAATATTGCTCAGTAAGACAAAGAATTAGCATAGGAAAAGTAAAAGACAATGTAGATATATTAACCAGATTGATATATATATCTGTACCCATATCATTAGGAGCTACTGTGGGAAGCGTAATGAGTTTAATTGACTCGGCATTAGTTCCTCAGAAGCTTTTACAAGCTGGATTTGATTATAAAGAGGCAACTATATTGTATGGTCAGCTTACAGGAAAAGCATTTGTTCTTGTAAATGTTCCGTTAACTATTTCTATGGCATTATGTGCTTCAATAGTTCCTATAATAGCTGAGTGTTATATTCTAAACAGAAAGTATGAATTAGTAGGAAAAGTTCATTTAGCTATTAAATTTTCTATGGTAATAGGAATTCCATCATTTTTAGGATTATATTTTCTTGCATTACCAGTAATGCAGCTGTTATTTCCAGGCCATAGTGAAGGATTTGAAATATTAAAATATTCATCTATATCTATACCATTTATAGTTATTTCACAAACCACTACTGCTATATTACAGGGGGTTGGCAGATATATAAGACCAGTAATAAATCTTATGATAGGATGCATAATAAAAACAATGCTGACTATTATTCTTGTGCCAATTCCTAATATAAATATATATGGTGCAGTAATAGGATCTATATGTGGCTACTTAATAGCAGCACTTCTTAATATGAAAGTTTTAAGAAAGACTCTTAATATATCTATAAATTATTATAATATATTGGTAAAGCCTTTATATGCTTCGGTACTAATGATAATCTCAGTTTTAGTTATTTATTCATATACTTATAATTATACCTTAAGTAATATAATTGCATGTTTAGCAGCAGTATTTTCTGGTATATTAATATATAGTATACTAATTATTGTAATGAGAATATTTAGTTATGACTATTTTAAAAATAAGCTGTTAAAATACAAAAGGAGAGGTATAAAATGATAAAAGTTGTAGGACTAGGGCCTGGATCAAAAGAAGCTCTTACTTTGGGTACTATGGAAGTTTTAAAAAATGCTAATAAAATTTATTTAAGAACAGAAAAACATCCTACAGTAGAATATTTAAAAGGTCTTAATATAGACTTTGAAACTTTTGATAAAAAATATGATAGTATGGATAGTTTTGATGAAGTTTATAATTCAATTGCAATGGATATAATAAAAGCATATGATCAATATAAAGATATTGTATATGCTGTACCTGGGCATCCACTAGTAGCAGAAAAGTCTGTTAATAATTTAATAAAACTTTGTAATGAAAAGGAAATTGAGCTAAAAATTTTTCCAGCGGTAAGTTTTATTGATGCTATAATTGAGAGACTAAAAATCGATCCTATAGAAGGAATAAAAGTAATTGATGCCTTTGATATAACAATGCAGGTTCTAGATAAAAGGATAGGTACCATAGTAACACAGGTATACAATCCATTTATAGCTTCAGAAGTAAAGTTAGCTCTTTTAGAATATTATGATGATGAGGAAGAAATATATTTTATAAGAGCAGCAGGAATAGAGGGACTAGAGAATATAAGAAAAATAAAGTTATATGAATTAGATAGACAGTCAGATATAGACTATTTAACATCTCTATATATACCTAAAAGTTTAAACAACACCAAAGATTTTAATGATTTATTAGATATAATGGAAAAATTAAGAGGAGAAGATGGATGTCCATGGGATAAAGAACAAAATCATGAATCATTAAAGAAGTATCTTATAGAAGAAAGCTATGAAGTTTTAGAAGCTATTGATAAAAAAGATGATAATATGATTATAGAGGAACTAGGAGATGTATTACTTCAGATTGTATTTCATGCCCAGATTGGAAAGGAAGAAGGTTTTTTTAATATAAATGATATAATTAAAGGAATTTGTGATAAAATGATAGAAAGACATCCACATGTATTTGGGAATGTAGAAATTTCTTCTTCTGAAGAAGTGTTAGATAATTGGGAGGAAATAAAAAAGGAAGAAAAAGGGTACAAAACCCATACAGATGAGTTAAAACATGTAGCAAAGACTTTACCTTCACTTATAAGAGCTGAAAAAATTCAAAAAAAGGCTTCCAAAATTGGATTTGATTGGGATAAAGTGGAGGATGCTTTAGATAAGGTATTAGAAGAATTTTATGAGGTAAAAGATGTATATAAAAATAATAATAGGGAAAAAATATTAGAAGAAGTTGGAGATTTAATATTTGCAGTGGTAAATGTAGCAAGATTTCTTGACATAGACCCCGAATATGCATTAAATTATACTATAGACAAATTTATTAATCGCTTTGAATACATAGAAAAATCTGTATTAAGCAAGGGGTTTAAAATGGAAAATATGACCCTTGAAGAAATGGATGAGTTATGGGAAAAAGCGAAAAAAAATAATTAAAAAATCTTTATAAAAATTCACAATTAAAAAGAAGGAATTTTTAAATCAGTGAAGAATATGCTATTCTATAGCAAATAAGCTATTTTAGAGCATACTCAATATTAAGGAGGTAAACAAAGGTGAACAAATCAGAATTAATTACAAGTATGGCAGAAAAATCAAAACTAACAAAGAAGGATGCTGAATTAGCTTTGAAGGCATTTATAGAAAGTGTTGAAGAAACACTTGAAAGAGGAGAAAAGGTTCAGTTAGTTGGATTTGGAACTTTTGAAACTAGAAAAAGAGCTGCAAGAATAGGAAGAAATCCAAAAACTAAGGAAGAGATAAATATTCCAGAATCAACAGTTCCAGTATTTAAACCTGGTAAAGAATTTAAAGATAAAGTTAATAAATAGTTAAGTCTTTTGTATTCATTCAAAAAACCTAGGTGCAAATCTAGGTTTTTTGTGTTTTAGGAGGAATATAGATATGAGATTAGATAAATATTTGAAGATATCAAGAATAATAAAAAGAAGAACTGTAGCTAAAGAAGCTTGTGAAAGTGGACGTGTTCTTATAAATGATAAAGTAGCTAAACCAGGTACAGAAGTTAAAGAAAATGACATTATAGAAATTAAATATGCAGAGAGATCATTAAAGGCTAAAATAATTAATATATCAGAACACGTAACAAAAGAAAATGCAAAAAATATGTATGAGATAATATCTGGAGTAGAAGATATTGAATAAAATATAATATAAATGAGATAACACCTCAACCTAAAGGGGCTGTCGCACTATAAAATTAGTGTGACAGTTTTTTTTGCATAAAAAAATAAATCTCCCACTCGGAAGAGTGAAAGACTTATGGTAAAAT
>NZ_JAGGKA010000016.1 GCF_017873215.1 Clostridium tetanomorphum | reverse complement strand
AATTTTACCATAAGTCTTTCACTCTTCCGAGTGGGAGATTTATTTTTTTACGTAAAAAAACTGTCGCACTAATTTTTTAGTGCGACAGCCCCTTTCCTAACAGTTTGATATTTTGATTTACCCTTCTCTTGAGGATCTATATAATCATAATCTCCACTTTCAGTTTTTCTTAAACCTAAAGAAGCCATTTTCTTTTTAGTTACAGTTAATTTATTACTCATATATTATCTCTCCTTTAAGTTTATAATGACCATTGAATAAATTTTTATGTGAAAAAAATCCGCTAAAAATTAAATTGTTTTTATTCAAACAATTTATTCAGCCTTCTACTCTATTATTCCCACTTTTGTTTCCTTAGGTATAATTGATTGATATACCTTTCCATCAAGAGCTTCTTTAAGATCCATTTCTGCTTGCAGTGCTATTTGAGGTTGCTTTAATATATCAATAGCACAGCGTGCCATAACTGTTGCTGCTGCTGTCATTCCACCATGAGCTATTTTAGATTTTCCCTGTGCAACTACAAGCCATGAATGTGCAGGTGTCCCTAGTGCAAAACAAGCACCACTGAACCACGTAGTTGGTACATTCCAGCTAACATCTCCTACATCGGTAGAACCCATTTTTTGTGGATTAGGAGGAAATACTGCATCTGCCATGGCACCTTTAAAAAGACCTTCTCCTCTTTCACCATAAAGTCTTTTAGCCATTTCTTGATACATAAGGCATTCTTCTTTATTGCCAATATCATGAAAAACTTTTGCATATTCAAGCTCTTCATCTGTATATTTTATAGGATAAATTTCATTTATATGTTTAAATGCAAGCTGGTCAAGAGTTCTATTTTGCACCACATCAGCATATGCACTGACGATTTGAATGTTAACCTTTGTTCCAGTCATCATTGCAGCCCCTTGTGCTACAGCGTTTACACGATCCAACAACTCATACACTTGTTCATTTTTTGGTGCTCTTATTGAATATAATACCTGTGCCTTTGCCTGCACAACATTTGGAGCATTACCTCCAGAGTTTGTCACAGCATAATGAATACGTGCTTCAGGAATAATATGTTCTCTTAAGTAGTTTACTCCCACATTCATAAGCTCCACAGCATCCAGTGCACTACGTCCCAAATGCGGAGATACCGCAGCATGTGAACTTATTCCTTGAAAATTGTAATATACACGTACATTTGCAAGACTAGAAATTGAACCTATTGTTACAGAATATGGATGCCATGCTAAACATACATCACAGTCATCAAAGCAGCCTTCTCGAACCATAAAGGCTTTTCCTGCCCCACCCTCTTCTGCTGGACATCCATAGTATATAACAGTTCCTGAAATGTAATTTTGTAAAAGATAATCCTTTATAGCTACACATGCCTGCATACATGCTGTACCTAAAATATGATGACCACAACCATGACCATATCCGCCTTCTAATAAAGGTTCTTTATATGTAACATCAGCTTTTTGTGACAATTCAGGCAATGCGTCAAACTCTCCTAAAAAAGCAATAACAGGTTTTCCACTGCCAAAACTGGCACGAAATGCAGTAGTTATACCTCCAATACCATTTTCAACAGTAAAGCCTTCATCACTCATTACTTGTCTTTGTAAGGCTGATGAATTTACTTCCTTATATCCAGACTCAGCATATTCCCAAATTTTATCGCTAATCTCTTCAAATTTTTTATGTTTTTGTTTAATCAATTCTTCTAATAATATATAATCCAAAATAGTTACCCCCTCTTATATAAATCATTTTAAATCTGATAACTATAGTATGTCTAATATGTTATATTTATACCGGCATAAATATAATAAATAGTTAGGCAAGAGCTTTCAAAAATCAAAAGCCTGTAATCACTTATAAATACAGGCTTTTAAATACTTCTCATAATTTCATTTAAAAATTAGCGAATAAAGTTTGTAAATACCTTATCTTCCATTTCCGGCTCTTTAACAGTTCCTTTTCCGTTTTCGACTAACTTCATAAGCCATGCCATATTTTTACCAAGAACTCTTATAATTTGTCTTCCCTCTTCATCTCCTATAACCTCTTCTGGTGCCGTTCCATGTATTACATTCCAATAGTTTGAAGTAGGCATAAGCATTTCACAATAATTGATATAATTGTTCAACTGTTCAAAAGTAGTCACTCCTCCTGAACGTCTAACAGCTACAACAGATGCTCCTACCTGTGTCTTAACATTCCACCTCCTGCAACATAAAATGCTCTATCCAAAAATGATTTCATAGTTCCAGCTATAGCTGAATAATGCATCGGAGAACCTAGTATTATCCCATCTGCCTCTTTCATTTTTTGTATCCATTCATTTACTTCATCATTATCAATTATACATTTCTCATTTCTATTTCTTGTACAAGCATTACATGCAAGACATCCTCTTATAGTCTTATTTCCTACATGTATAATTTCAACTTCTATACCTTTCCTCTCCAATTCCTCTGCCACCATTTTTATAGCATGATACGTGTTACCTTCTTTTTTAGGACTTCCATTAAATGCAACAACCTTCATATAATTTAACTCCTTCTTAAAATCTAAAATTAAATTTTTATCATCAATATATTATCTATTTAAAGTTTTACAATTATATTACCATCTGTCATAATGTATTCTTCCTTTTAAAGTTTTACAATTATATTACCATCTGTCATAATGTATTCTTCCTTTATTAAATCTATCTTCTGCTGCTTTCTTCTCATTTGGATAGCCCACAGGTATTATAGATAAAGGAATTACATTAGCTGGTAAATTTAAAACTTTTTTTATTTCATCAACCCTATCTGCTACTGGATAAACACCTAACCATACAGCACCTAATCCTTTATCTTCAGCAGCTATTAATATATTTTCTGTAGCAGCTGAACAATCCTGTACCCAAAAACCTTTAAACCTTTCCTTTGATTCATCTCCGCAAACTACAATTGCAACAGTTGTATCTAATAACATTTGTGAATATGGATGTACTTCAGTTATCTTTCTCATAACCTCCTTATCCCTCAAAACTATAAACTCCCAAGGCTGTTCATTTCCCGCAGAAGGTGCTGCCATAGCTGCTCTTAATAATTCTTCAACAATCTCATCACTTACATTTATGTCTTTATACTTTCTTATACTTTTTCTATTTAATATTGCATTCATTTATAAATTCCTCCTAATTGTTTTCTTTTATAATCTATGCTATTATTATAAGAATTAAGTTGCAAAATAACAAGTACACACTATTTTGTATGATAGTACCCAAAAGGATACCATTGAAAGGATGATAACTATGAGTTCCAGTTGTAATACTTTAGAATTTAAAAATAAAAATTATACATGCACTTTTGAAATTACCATAGATTTAATTGGTGGAAAGTGGAAACCTCTTATTATTTGGCACCTAGGCACAAAAGGAACGTTACGATTTAATGAATTAAAGAAACTAATTCCTAAAATAACTCAGAAAATGCTAACTCAACAACTAAGAGAGCTAGAATCAGATAATTTAGTTATTAGAAAAGTTTATCCTCAAGTTCCTCCAAAAGTTGAATACTCATTAAGTGATTTAAGTGAAAGTTTGATGCCTATACTTAGTATGATGTGCAAATGGGGAGATAACTATTATAAACTAAATCTTTAGATCAATGAAATAATTTGCTTTATGGGTTGTCATTTATATTTTTTATTTTATACAAAAAATAATATAATTACTAATTTCTTGTTAGCCTAAAAAGGATCTGTTCTTAACGATTTGAAAAATCACTATGAACAGATCCACTAATACTTTATTTATAGTTTCTAAAAGCTTTCCTTCTAGCCTATTTATCCTTCCTTATATTCCAATTTATTGCCTCTTCCTGCTCTCTTATCATCTCATAATAATGCCCCTTTTTATTTATTAATTCTTCGTGTGAACCCATTTCTTCTATTGTTCCTTCATCCATTACGATTATCTGATCAGAATTTTTTATAGTGTTTAATCTATGGGCAATTACAACTACGATTTTTCCCTCCATTAACTTGTCTAAAGCTTCATTTATTTTCATTTCATTATCTGATCAAGAGATGCGGTAGATTCATCCAAAATCAAAATTGGAGCATCTTTTAAAATGGCTCTAGCAATAGCTATTCTTTGTCTTTCTCCTCCAGATAGAGAACCGCCTCCTTCTGATATAAGTGTTTTATATCCCTTTTCCATTTCAATGATAAATTCATGAGCATGAGCAATCTTAGCTGCTTTAATTATTTCTTCCATGGTAGCTTCTGATTTTCCAATTCGTATGTTATTTTCTATAGTATCATTTAAAAGGGCATTATCTTGAAATACTTCACTCATATTTTCAAGAAGTGCTTCGGGCTTTATTTTCTTAATGTTTTCCCCTCCAAGAGTTATTTTTCCATTATGGGTATCCCAAAGTCTAGCAATTAAATTCATTACTGTGCTCTTTCCTGAACCTGATCTCCCTACAAGTGCTGTTTTCGTTCCATGCTTTATAGAAAAGGATATTCCATGTAAAACTTCTTTTCCCGTTTCATATTGGAATGTTACATTTTCAAATTTTATATCATTACTTTCAGGTTTGAATAACTCTTTTTCATAAGGTAATGGCTTTAATCTATAAACATGCTCAATATTATCAAGTGCAAGGCTCAAATCCATAAGCATCAAATAGTAATGCTCAAAAAAAATTAGGATGGCAGTAAGGGAAATACTCATAACTATTAAAATAATGTATCCATCAACTGAAAGAGTTTGTTTCTCTACAAATAACCCTCCTATAAACATAATCACAGGAGTTGAAATACTTACCATTACTGAATATAAAGAATTTGGAATAGTCAATGCTTTTTCCGCTGTTAACTGTATTTTTGTTTCACCTTTCAAGGATTCATACATCCTTTCAAATGATTGACCTATCATATTATGAGATTTAAACACTCTCATACCATCAATATATTCCATTACAATACTAATAACTCGATTCATAGATGTTCTTTTTTTATCTCCGTAAGTTCTGATAACCCTTTTATTGCGTTTTAAAAGTGGAATAGCCAAAAATACTATTAAAACTTGAATTAATCCTATTCTTATATCTTTTAGTAACATTGTAATAATTAATAAAACACCCACAACAAATGCTTTTATAGAAAAAGGAAGCGCATGAGATAAAATTCCTTCAAAGTTGGCCATATCCGTGGTCAATGTATTCAAAAGATATCCTGAATCTCTCTGATTGAAAAAACCCAAATTAAACATGGTTATATGATTGCCAAATTCTATTCTCACATCTTTAGCAATATCGAATCCAGTATCAAAACACAACAAATATCCATATCTATAAATAATAACTCTATAAACTACACAAGAAACTAATATACTAGTATATATCCACAATTTATCAGAAGTCAAATTTCCATGTATCACGTCTATTACAGAAAGAAACAAAACTATATAA
The DNA here is from genome assembly GCF_017873215.1 of Clostridium tetanomorphum. GTDB lineage: Bacteria > Bacillota > Clostridia > Clostridiales > Clostridiaceae > Clostridium_AO > Clostridium_AO tetanomorphum. Next base: position 110,290 of record NZ_JAGGKA010000016.1, on the reverse strand, counting down.
ATGCCTATAGAGCCTAAAGCATCCAAAGCTGTAAAAATCACTGGCTTAAATAAATCCTTCCATCGAGATCCCAATAAAGTTTTCAGTTGTCTAATCATCTAATCCACCCCTAATTTGCCTTTTTGTATATATTCCACATTCTTCTATATGATCCATGTGTTTGAATTAGCTCCTCATGTGTACCTGTTTCTAAAATTTTGCCATTCTCAAAAACAACAATGTTATCTGCATTTTTGATGGTATGAAGTCTGTGAGCTATCATTATAGTAATTTTGTCTTTTAAAAGAGACTCAAGAGCTTTTTGAATTTTTCTCTCATTCTCAATATCAGAAAATGAAGTTGCTTCATCCAGTACCACAATAGGAGCATCTTTTAAAATAGCACGTGCAATAGCAATTCTTTGCTTTTGACCACCAGATAATTTAACCCCTGAACTTCCTACTTTTGTATCATATTGTTTTGGAAGGCTCATAATAAAGTCATGAATATATGTAGCTTTAGCAGCTTTTTTTACTTCTTCCATGGTTGCACCACTTCCCATTGAAATATTCTCATATATACTGTCTTCAAGAAGAAAAACTTGTTGAAATACAAAAGCCGTTAAATCCTTTAGAGATTCTTCCTTTAAATTATTGATATTTACTCCATTGATTTTAATAGACCCTTTTGTTACTTTCCAAAATTTACCCAAAAGTTGGCCTGCCGTTGATTTTCCTGCACCACTTGTACCTACAAACGCTTTAATAGAATTGGGCTTTAATTGTATATTGATATTTTTCAACACCTCTTTTTTATCATAGGCAAAACTTACATTATTAAATCTTACTTCTTTTATATCATCTCTATAAATTATTTCATTTCCATCAATTAACGGTTTAATGTTTAATATCTCCTGCACATGAATCATTCCACTTGTAAGTTCCATAAAGCCCATTCGAATATTCATTAAACTGAAAAGTGCATTATAAAAGCAGATGGATAATAAGGCAAATAAAATAAATATTGAACTTGATATTTTACCATTTAATAACAGCAATCCGCCCACCGGAAGTATAAACAGAAATGAAGCATCCAACAAAACAACAGTAACGGCAATTGGTCCACAAGAAACTTTTGCCATACACTTTAAACAGTCATTATAGTTTTCTACTGAATCCGTATATCCTTTGAATTTTTTCGCTGTAATTTTAAACATTTTTAAAACCTTTATTGTAGATACCATTTCGGCTATAGAACTATTCAATTTTCCCAGAGTCATAGTAAATCGGTCAGTAAGTTCAGGAAATGCTTTCATTTTTCTCATTGGTAGTATAATGGCCAGCATTCCTGGAATTAAAAGTGCAATTGCCAAGATTGGTTGAATTATTAATAATAGTATAAAAAGCATAATGGGAACAAATATGGCATTAGTAAGCTCTAATATATTATGTGCCATAAAATTCTCAAGTCTTCCAATATCATCAAATAAAGCTGTTTTAATGTTCCCTTTGCCTTTATGATTGAAGAATCCCATATTCAATTTACTTATATGTGTAATTACTTTCATTCTAAGCTGCTGCATGGTTTTAAAAGCAGCCGTATGCATCATCAAGTTTGCAGCTGCTTCCAAAATCAGTTTAACAATAATTGCAACTATAGTTATAATTGAGATCCTTAAAATAACATTTGAATCAAGACCTCCTTCAATAATATGTTTAATTAAACTGTATATTGCCAAATAAGGAATAAATGACAAAAACGAACTTACTATTGTTAACATTATTCCTCCTATTACTTTTAGCTTATTCTTTTCCATAAGAGAAAATAATGATTTAAGTTTAAATTTATTATTCATATTTTTTCCTCCTTGTCTATGTCTATTTACATAGTTGCGGTTTAGATCAAGATAGATCAACCTTTTTAAACTTAATTTTATCTTCTTGCATATTCCCTTTATTTTCAAAGTTTTATAGCTAATTTAAAATTTTCATTTGCTTTTTTATGATTGTTTTTTGTTTTATTTTATCTTTTTTCTGTGATAATATATAAAATGTAAGGAGGGAGTTAGTTATGATCAGTAAAAGTATAATAGAATATTTCGCACAGGCTCCTACAGAGCTTAATTTTATCTATATTCCAGAATTCTCAACTGAATATGAAAAATATTATCGTATGAATCCTAACTATGGAGATGGTTTTTTTCGTATCATAAATTCAAATAATGAATTTATTGTGCTAATTGCAAGATATACTCCCAATTATGACTTTGAAAAAGTATCGGAAATTAAACAGGAATATATAGAAATAAGTAGATTTGATACAACTTCTAGCTCATATAAAGTAGGAAAACGAAATTTCAAGGAAGTAAATACAGGTATTTTATGTTATATAAATACAAATAAACTTGTTCATGTATTCTGCGAAAAAAATAATCCAATAGAATTTACAAAGGTAATCATTACCAGAGATTATTTTGATCGCTTTCTTAAAAATCGCTATGACGACAGTTATAAAAACTTCACAACTGCCTTTAAGTACCTTGCTAGAAATCCTGTATCACCGGAACTTAATTTTATTTTCAATCAAATCAAAATGTGTAAAGCTAAAGGAATATCACAAAAAATCTACTTAGAAAGTAAAGTTTTAGAAATATTGTCTCTTGTTACCCATGACAAGAATGAAAAGTGGGAAAAAGAACATATATCTGTAAGACTTACTAAAACTGATAAACGTCTTTTAAACAAAACAGAAAAATACCTGCAAAATAATATTGGAAGCTATCCAAGCCTCGGAGAACTTGCTAACATGTCCAAAATGAGTACATCTCGGTTTTTGTTGGCTTTTAAGGATTATTTCGGTACAACTCCATATCAATATCTTAAGGATTTGCGAATGAATGCAGCCCTATCACTTTTGTTAAATACAGAAGACAGCATTACCTCCATTGCGGAAGAATTAGGATACAAAAACAGCGGTCATTTCTCAGGACTTTTTAAAAGTTATTATGGTATAAGTCCAGGTGAATATAGGCGAGCTCATTATGTAAAATAGGAGTCCATTTTCTATAGACTCCTATTTTTTTATGATTTTATCTTGAGCATTGAATATCATAAATTGTAGGAATGCTATAAAATTTATATCCCTTCATTTTGTCTGATCTATACAAGGCTATCTGTTTTTTATAAGTAATAGGGATAAGACTTGCTGATTTCTCCACTGCTGTTAAAATCTTTTTATATTGATTTTGTATCTGTTTTTCATCAATCATATTATTAAGTTCTATTACCATTTTATCCCCGTTTTTAACTCCCACAAGCCCTTGTGCTACTAAATTATCCTTTATGATATGTCTATTTAGATTTGCAACTACTAAATAAGGATCATAGGGCATACCATAAGTGGTCTGAAGTGCAGCTCCATATTTCCCACTGCCTATAGTTTGATATAAGGTATTTCTTTCTAAGGCTTTTGGTAATAATTTCACTCATATTTTAGATAAATCCGATGAAATTTTTGAAGCCAATGTTTCTTCATCTGCAAGACCTGACATATAGAGCAAGTTCCCTTCTAACTTAATGCCATTCTTTTCTCTTATCCCATTAGAATTTTTTCTCCACCCTGCATTATCTAATATTTTTTCAGCTTCTTTCACATTATAATTGTAACCTTTCAAAGGAACATTACAATAAGGCAGATCTGGACTTAAAAAAGTGTTTGCAACATCCTCGAATCCATGAAAAATGTCTTTTGCTATAGAATTTTTATCAATTGCATGATTTATTGCCAAGCGCACTTCACAGTCATCAAATGGCTTAATAGATGCATTTAGTCCTAAAAATCTTGTAACGTCTTTCTTTTTGGAAATTACTCCATGAATTTTATCTTCCTTTTCAAATTTCTTATAGCTATCATAAGATATATTATTGGATCCTAAAATCATATGGATCTCTCCACTTTGTAGTGCTAACAGTTTTGGGTCATTATCAGGAATGGTCTTTACATTAAATGAAGAAAGTACTGGAACTTCTCCTGTATAATAAGGATTTAAAACAAAATAATAAGAATCCTTTTCTTTTTTACCTTTATACATATATGGTCCTGTACCAAAGGTTTTTGTTTTGGTTTCTTCACTCAAAGATCCATCTTCTTTATAGGCTGTAGGTGACATAATTCCAAAGGTATTAGTCATAATTAAATCATGAAGTGCTCCGTAATATGGAGACTTTAATATGATTTTCACTGTATCTTTATCTAATGCCTCTACTTTTTCTATTAACGTTGAAGTAATTCCATAGGCACCATTGTATTTTCCTAATAATTTTGGAGCATTCTCAATAGATTTTTTCACAGCTTCTGAATTTAACTCCCTTCCATCACTAAATTTTACTCCATTTTTTAGATGAAAGGTATATTCCCTACCATCCTTTGAAATTTCCCATTTTTGCGCCAATGAAGGAACTATTTTATTATCATCATACTTTACCAAAGTATCATAAAAATTAGATAGATAATTATAAGAACCATAATTAGCTGTTAAATTGGGAGATAACACTGTGAAAAAGCCTCCTTCAAAATCCCAGCTTTCACAAAACGTAGCAGTTTTCTCCTGTTGTTCTCCCGTTGTTCTAATTGCTCCATCACTTATATTTTCTGCCTCCATTTTTTCTTTACCACAAGCTGATAAAATACATATAATAATTAGACAATAAATAAGTAATAAACCCTTTTTCTTCATTCCACATTTCTCCATTCTTTTTTTATATATTCACTAAAAAGTGTTCTGCTATATTCTTCTTTTAAAGAATTCATATCTGTAATAAAATTCACTTCTTCAATTAATTTCCCTTCCTTCATAACTAATATGTGATCTGACATATAAAGAGCGACGTCAATGTCATGAGTTATCAATAACATAGTGCAGCTATTTTTACTTTGAATATTTTTAAGAACATCCATCAATTTCTTTCTGGTTATAGCATCTTGACCTGAAAGAGATTCATCAAATACAATTAGTTCTGGAGAAACCGTTAAAGCTCTAGCAATACAAACTCTCTGCTGTTCTCCTCCGCTTAGTTCATAGGGTCTCTTTTTTAAATATAATTTTGGTAATTCTAATTTATCCATTACATCATATAAGTGTTTCTTTATTAATTCACGAGAAAAATTCAAAATATTTTTCATAGGCTCCTCAATTAAATATTGAACACTTTTAGTAGGGTTAAGAGATGCTTTCCCATTTTGAAGCACAAGCTGAATATTTTTTCGCATATAAAGAATATCTTTGTATTTTAAATTGTTTAACACATTATCTTTAAATCGAACTTCACCTTTACTTGGCATCTCCATCATATTTATCATACGAGCAACAGTACTTTTACCGCTTCCACTTTCCCCTACCATAGAATAAATCTGTCCTTTCTTAAGCGTAAAGCTGACATTGTCAACTGCCATCACAGTTTCTTTGTTCTTTCTTTTATATTCCTTTGATACATTTACTAATTCTAATATATAAATCATCTCCTAATAAAATTTGCTTCGAGAAGTTGTTTGGTATATATTCCTTGTGGTTTTGAAAATATTTGGCCCGTTGTGTTGATTTCAACAATTTTTCCATTCTTCATTATGATAATCCTATCCGCAATTCTATAAAGTGTTTTGAAATCATGAGTAATGAATACAATTGTAGCTCCCAATTTTCTTAGCTCTTTTATGAGAGAAACCATATTGTTACGATTTTCTATATCAATGGAAGCTGTTATCTCATCCATAAAAACAACTTTACTTTTAATTATCATACATATGGCCATCATAATTCTCTGTAATTGCCCTCCGCTCAATTGAAAAGGAAGGGCATCAATATATCCTGTTCATTTTTCATATTCATCCTCTTTAAACTCTCTATGCTTATTTTCCTTGCTTCTGAAAAGTTTATATTCTTAACTGTTTTTATCGTTTCCACCATTTGTTTTCCAACAGATACTGTAGGATCAAAGGCTGTCATTGGATTTTGAAGAACTAAAGTCATTTCTTTCCCAAGAAGTTTTTCTCTGTTCTTCTTCGAAAAAGCTAAAATATCATTTCCCTTATAAAAAACATTTCCTGAAACTCGAAAAGTTTCACTATTCAGCAACCCCAAAATAGACAAGCTCAAAGTACTCTTTCCGCTTCCACTTTCACCAGCAATACCAATTATTTCATTATCAAAAACCTCAAAAGAAATATGATCTATAATCTTTTCTTCAGTTTTATTTAAAGACACTGTCAAATTTTTAACCAATAATATTTTCATTTCATACTCTCCTCGGTGCTATAATATCTCTTAATCCTTCTCCAAAAAGATTAAAAGCTGTTGCTGTAAAAAGAATGCAAATTCCTGGTAATATAATCATCTTTGGTGAAGAATAAAGATATGCTTTTCCATTACTAAGCATTGCTCCCCATTCAGGAATATTTGGGTCAAATCCTATACCTAAAAAAGCATACCCTGATATCATCAATATTAATGCTGCAATACTAGTGCTAAAATATACCAATAACATAGGTACAAGATTTGGTAGCAGATGGAATATAATAATTTTTAAATTACTGCAGCCCACAATCCTTGATGAAATAATATAATCCTTCTTCATCTCCACCTTTACATAGGATCTAATTACTCTTACAAACCATACCCACATAGATATTACTAGGGATAAAATAAGATTTTTAACACCTTGTCCTAGTACGTTGGATAAGGACAATACTACAGCAAATGGAGGAAATGCCATAAATACATTACATAATGCTGAAATTATAGAGTCATAAATTCCACCATAAAATACACTAGTTACTCCTATTAATATGCTTATTGCTACAAGTATTAAGAGAGTTACTAAAGAAATAGATATAGAATATGTTGCTCCTAACATCAACCTTGATAACACACACCTTCCAAGCTGATCCGTTCCAAGAGGATATTTGTTTCCATTAGATGCAAATTTATTTGTAATATCAACATCATAAGGATTATTAGGAATAATAAATGGAGCCAATACTGCTATAGTAACTATACAAAGAATCATTATGAATCCAATAACTATCTGTTTATTTTTAATAAATTTTCTCATTATTTCATTCCCTCCTAGCTATAATAGGATTAAGTTTTACACTTAAAGTATTACTTAACCAATTACAAAATAGAAATATTATAGCTATTGCCAAAACACATCCTGATATTGCAGGTAAATCTCTTTCTAAAATTGCTTTTACAAAGTATCCTCCAAATCCCGGCCATGAAAATACGCTTTCAATAATGGCACTACCTCCAATTAAAAATCCTACATTTTGAAAGAACATTGTGATTACAGGTGGTAAAGCATTCCTAATTACATGAGCAATAAGTTTTTTGCCTTTGATTCCTCTTGCTTTGGCATAAATATAATAGTCTTTACCAAATTCAGAAATAATATCACTTCTTAAAATTCTAATAAGTGATGATGCCACTGGTAACGCAAATGTAAAAGACGGTAAAATTAAACTCTTCATTGTTCCATAATCTACTACCTTAAAAATTGATAATTTAACTGACAGACATAAAAGCAATATATATCCAAACCAAAAATTAGGCACAGATATTCCTAGTATAGTAGGTTTCATTTTTGTTCCTATATCTTGTGAAACAAGGTTATTCGTTACTAAAGATGTTCCTAAATTTCCTTTCAAAACACCTTTGATGTACTTCCTATATTGTTTTATTAATTGAATATATTGTTTTATTATGGTACAATACATTCAATTATTTTGTATAAATGTTTTATAAAGGATATAACGGAAACTTTCATTGTTTTGAAATGAGATTCTTTTAATTTGGACAAACATCCTTGCGAAAAATGGGCAGAATAAGAATAAGTTATGAATTTACTTGTACTATATTATATAATTGTGTTATAAGCTAGCTAGAATGGCAGCATCTAAAATAAAATTATTGTAGCAACTGTAATAATTTAGATATATAAATTTGCGATTATCAATCATTGACAACTATTCTAGGATTAATAACTATCTATATTTAACTACTTACCTGCATATCTTTAATTACTTTACCATCAGTATGGCTTAATCTTTTTATATATACAATTAGTAGCAATGTTGTAATAAGATCAGCCATAGACTGAGCATATAAAATACCTCTAACATTAAAGAAATGCGAAGCTAAAAAAAGTACAGGAAGAAAAAATAGTCCTTGTCTACCAACACTAAATATAAATCCTGCTCTATTATGTTTTATACATAACAAGTATACTATTGCAATAGCTTGAAAACCATATGTAAAAAATAGAATGCTTCCAGCAAATAAAGCATGTATACCAATTGAAATTACTTTCTCATCAGCGGAAAATGCACAAACAATATATCTTGAAAATACAACTTGACATAACGAAACAACAATACCAAAAGAAATTCCCCATATATAAGATATTTTAGTTGCTTTCTTTACCCTGTCCATATTGTTAGCTCCATAATTAAAAGAAATAAATGTTTGGTATCCTCTTGAAAATCCTGTAATGGCAAAGGTTGTCATACCTACCACACGATTTACAATACCAATGGCTGCTATGGTATTATCTCCATATGAAGCCGCAGCTACATTAGTTGCACTTAAAGATATACTTTGAAAAAAATTTATAGCGAAAATAGGGAAGCCAACTTTAAAAATTGGACTAATAATCCATTTATTGAATCTTATATTTTTAAAAGATAACTTTAAGTAGCTTTTTTTACGAAGATAATATTGTATTAAAATAGCAAAAGCTATAAATTGAGAAATTGCAGTTGCAATAGCTGCACCTACAATACCCATATGAAATGTGAAAATTAACAACGGATCAAGAATAGTATTTATAATTGACCCTGCAAGTTGGGAAAATGTACTTAGCCATACTGCACCTTCTGCACGAACTAAGTTCATAAGACAAACAGAAGAAATATGAAATAAAAATGATATAATTAAAATCACCCCATACTGTCTTGCCATTGGAAGTACTATAGATGATGCACCCATTAAGATTAATAAAGGTTTTAGAAAAAGTAAAACAGTCTGTGAAAGAATACCTGTAAGAATGCAATAAAATAACGTTGATGATAGAACTATCTCAGCATTTTCCTTTTCACCTGATCCAAGCAGTTCAGATATATATGCTGCACCCCCATTACCAAAAAATAGACCAATTCCTGGAACAAGGGTAACTAATGGATAAACAATTGAAATTGCCCCCATAGCTTTAGTACCAAGTTGTGCAACAAAATAGCTATCTACAAAATTATAAAAGCCTGTCATTAATAATCCAACAATAGTTGGAAATCCCAGGACAATCAATGCTTTATTAATATTTCCTTCTCTCATAAGTTTAAGTTTTTCATTCATAACAACATCCTTTCTACAAACGTATACATACTATACGCTCGATTTAAAATAAACAGTACCTTCCGGTACTATTTTAAATTTTCCTCCATTTTTTTTAAAAATTGTTTAATAACCAGAACCTCTTGAGTACTGCAACCTTCTATTGCTGATATAACAAGTTTATCAATGTATTCATGGTATTCTTTATGTCCAAGATAAGCAATTTTCCCTTTTTCAGTTAAACGTACAAGAGTTCTTGACTTATTCTCTGAATCAAGAATCTTTTCTACATACCCCTTTTTTTCAAGTTTTTTAACCATTTGAGAAACTGCACCCTTAGTTATGCTTAAACCTCTTGCAATCTCAGAAACATATAGCCTTTCACTATCACCAATATACTGTATTAAGTGGATTTCTGAAAGATATAATACATTATCAGTCCCAAAATTTCTGGCTTTTTTATCACTAATATTAAATTGTTCAATAGTATCTAAAAACTGTCGTGGAAGTTCACTTATTACATCAATCTTATTCATATAACAATTGTATACCTGATAAACGCTTATGTCAATAAAAAATTCTTTTGCTATAAGGTACATTGTTTACCTAGAATAGGTTCTTTTAATTCAACTTGAACTTTATGCCTCATAGCAATATAACAATAATAACCTTTCGTAGCAGGGAGTAAAAAGTAGCTTCCTTTGCCATGCATAAAGCTACAATGTATTCTGCCCTGTTGAATGAAGTGCCATCAAAAAAAGCCAAAAAAGTATATTCGAATAGCAGCAATTCCTGCCTGCACTAATTCAGGCGTATTATTGGATAACTTTATAAACGTAACAGGGAAACAAATCACAAGCAGCCACACCTGTTAATGCTAAATCACCAATTTTTGGTATGTGACCGATATAAATACGGTCAACGATATTGTACAGTAAATTCAAAATTTGTACCAGAGTAATAGGAAGTGCAACATCTAAAATACTTTTTGTCACACTTCCAGAACCAAAATCAGTCTGATGTTCTTTCACTTTCAAGCCCTCCTTTTGAATGAAGAATCTTTTCAGGCAGTAAGTCCATCAAATGCTCAATCATATAATGATAGCTATCATCTGTGGATACTTCTGCTTGAAAATAATCAGCATACTCAAATGTAATAAGCACTTCTTAGCATACGGGCTAAATGGAAAGTTTCTTCATTGGATAAAGAATAATATTGCAATATCTGTTGGTAAATTACTCCAATAGATCGCTTCGTATCTTTTAATAGCTTTTCATTGGCAGGCGGTGATGTTAAAACAATTTGATACAACATAGGATTTGTTTTTGCGAAGTTTCGATAAGTGTCTGCAAACGCCATTAACGCATCTTTTCCACGTTTTTCGGTACTGGCTTTTTTCATAGCTACTTGCACAATTTTCTCCTTTGATAATCCTTGTCGTGGCATATATTTCATCCCCCTTTAATACTAAAATCCCAAAAGTTAATTTGATTAACTAACTCCCATTATAAGTTAATCAAATTAAGTTGTAAATATATGGTTTTTTAGTAGTTGTATATTGACTTTACATGAAAATTATAGAATAATGGAACTATAATATTTCCATCGGAAATTATAATGGTTAAGGGGGAAATCACGTGGAAATAAACAAAATGAGAAGTATGTCTACAAAAATTGCAAGTAAAATTTTATGCATCTCAATTATCCTAATATTGATAAGCGGCTTAGGAGCATCAGCATTACAAACCTCTTTTGGCAAAGTGGATATTATTAAATTTACTATTCCAACGGAAAATGGGCAATGGGTATCAGGGAATATTTTCAAACCAGTTAAAGCATCTTCAAAAAATAAAGTTCCTCTTGTCATAACCTGTCATGGGTATTTGAATAATAGCCAAATGCAAGACATAAATGCAATTGAACTTTCACGTAGAGGTATTGCTGTAATTGCTATGGATGCTTATTATCATGGAAAATCAAGTTCATCTAAAGAACCAGTTATGGATTCAGTTGTTAAAGAGGGAACAGGAATGATTCCTCTAGTTGAATTTGCTTATAATAATCTAGATTACGTAGATAATAGAAAAATTGGTGTTATGGGACATTCAATGGGAGGTATGAATGTCTGGATGACCTTGATGCACTATGGTTCTCAGTATTATTCGGTAATTAAAGAAGCTCAAAAGCCAGATTCAGAGGGTGGAACTATAATTACACCAAACGAACAAGCTAAAGCAGATATAGTAAATAAAGTACATTCTGCATTGGCAACTTCAAATGTGCGCTTGTCTACAGAGGATACTTTTAAATCAATACATGCCAATGTAGGAATAAACTACGCACAATATGATGAAGGTTGTTATGATCTTACTAATGGTAATGGAGATCTCTCAGGAAACTGCTATGAATCTCTTTCAGCAATAAATTCTATTTTACATGATGATAAAAAATAAAATCCGTAGAAATAAGTAAGTTCTATGGAGATGCAACTAATAAAACATTGAGAGTGGTGTATAATCCAAAGGAGATTCATATTTTACAACATTTTTCTTTCAAAAGTGCAGCATATACAGTAGACTTTTTTCAAAAAGCTTTTCAAATTGACAGCTCTATAAAGAGTGATAATCAAATTTGGTTCTTAAAAGAAATTCTTAATTTAATAGGCCTTATCGCCGCATTTATGGCCATAGTACCTATTGCTGTATTACTTATGGAAGTTCCAGTATTTAAAGGATTAAAAGGTACTGTTCCTAAACCAATAATAATTCTGAATACAAAAAAGAGTAAAGCTGTTTTTTTGTTTGGATGGATTATGAGCTGGGTTATTTCCTGGATATCATTTATGCCCATATCTAAGATGAATGTTTATTTTTTCCCAGGCCCAGCATCATTTAAATCATCTAAATGGTTCCCTCAACCTTCAACAAACTTTATTTTGCTTTGGGCTGTCTTCAATGGTATCGTAGGAATTATTCTTTTTTGGATTACCTATAATTCTGAAAAGAATAAAAGAGAAATTACTACTGATATGTTAGGAATAAAAATTACTTTATCGGAATTTTTAAAAACACTGGCTTTAGCAATTTGTGTATTTATTGGCTTTTATGGATTTGTTTTTGCTTCAGAATATTTTTTTAACACTGATTTTCGTATATGGATATTAGCTATATGTACATTTTCTTCAGATAAACTCAAACTAGCATTACAATACTGGCCTCTGTATTTTATTTTTTACTTCGCTATTTCTATTTCAAACAATATCATAAGCCGAGTAGAAAACCAAAAAGAATGGTTTAACTTACTAATTTGTGGTTTAGGAAATGCTTTAGGAATTATAATAATCAATGCTATTCAATACATTACAATTTTTACTACAGGGGTTTCACATTGGCAAGCAGATCGACTTTATCCAATAGTTATAATTCCACTTATTGTGTTACTTTTTGCATCCGCCTATATTGGGCGAAATCTATTTAAAGCAACCGGAAAGGTATGGCTAGGTGCTATGGTGAATTGTATGATTATAGTAATGATAGGCATTGCCAATACTGCTACTCTTTCATTATTTTAGATGATAAATTCCTAACTTACAGCTATATTGAATTTAAAATATCAATATGATATACTAACATAAGCAAACTTTTGGGGGAATTTACAAATGAAACTTGAATGGATAAGAAAGTATCGCAACTTTGTTGAAAAGATGATTAAATTTGGTAATTCTTATGCACAATCATATAAAACTGAATATAATTACAACACTCCAATAAAATTTTCAGCATCACAACTTCAGGTAATGGAATATATTTTAGAAAATGAAGAAAGATGCGAAAACATGGCAGAAATTGCTTGTCGGCTAGGTATTTCTTCCAGTGCTTTTTCAAAAAACGTCAACAAGATGGTAAAAAAAGGGTTGTTAGAAAAATTTCATGCAAGTGACAACCGTAAAGATGTAATTATAAAAGTATCTGATTTTGGAAAAGAGATATATAAATTATATTCAGAATATGCATATGAAACAGCCTTAAAAAAAATGTTTGAAATTCTAGACCAAATACCTAATGAATATATTACTAAATTTACTGAAATCTTAGAGTTGTCAGCTGAAATGACCCATTTAGACAAAGATCAATCTGAAGAAATTAAATTAATAAAGATAGAATAGTTACAATTACATTTCACCTTGTCTTTTTCATATAAAAAAGGCAAGGTGATTTTTATACAAAATTATAAATCCAATTTTATGCCATTGTCTCTATCCAGCTATTACTACATTGAAAAGTGAATGTTGCGAAATCAATGCCTTACCTTTTTCTCCACAATCTGCAATATCTAATTTCTTTTCAATATTATATCTTACCTTTACAGCTGTTCTAATATAAGATAATCATTTTGTATATCTACAGATACATGTGCTAGCATCAATACTTCAACAACTCCTGCAAACTTCTTATATGCTACTTCAAACTCTGCTCTTTTATCTTCTCGCTCTATTACTTTAGCTAATTCATCTATATTATTCTTATCCATAGTTATACTATAATAGTGCAAAAATAATTAAATAATTTTACAGTAAAAAAGTAAAAGAGCTGTGATCTCACAACCCTTCATATTATTGGTCTGGGTAACAAGACTTGAACTTGCGACCTCATGCACCCCATACATGCGCGCTACCATCTGCGCCATACCCAGATAATAAATTTATTATATCATAATTTTCTATAAAATCAATATAGTTAAATTACATTTTTTGTAAAACTTTATAAGGTACTTAAATAGACTCTGAGGTGATATCAGAGTCTATTATTATATAGTTTGAAATCATTAATAAACTCTTTATCAAATCACAAAATAATACAAATAAGTCCACCATTCCCCTCATTTATGATCTTTTGAAGAGTTTTTTGTATTTTATTTTGTACATCTTCTGGCATTCTATATAATTTATTTTGTAGACCTTCTTTTACTAATATTTCAAGAGATTTACCAAACATATTGCTCTGCCATATTTGTGATGGATCATTTTCAAATTGTTCTAAAAGAGATGTTACCATTTCTTCACTTTCTTTTTCTGTTCCCATTATTGGTGATATTTCTGTTTCTATATCTGCTTTTATAAAGTGCAGTGATGGAGCACTAGCTTTTAGTTTAACACCACATCTATTACCCTGTCTTACAATTTCAGGTTCCTCTAATCTCATTTCTGTTAGTTGAGGTGGTACTAATCCATAACCAGTTTCTTTAACATCCTTTAATGCTTGTGCTACTCTATCATATTCTATCTTTGCTGTATACATTTCTTCCATTATAGAAAGCAGCTCATTCTCTCCTTTAATCTCTCTGTTGCATACTTCCCCTAATATTTTATAGAATAATCCTTGCTTAGGCATAAAGGTTACCCTAGCAGTTCCTTCACCCATATTTACTTCATTTAAATCTGAGGCACCTAAAAATTCAAATTCTTTAAAGCCTTCTAATGTCTTTGTTATATCTCTTACTTTATATATATTTTTACACATTTCTCTTACTAAATTCATGAAGTTTATCTTTAGCCAATGGTCTCCATTTAATTTTTCTATCCATTCAGGCATATCAATATTTATTTCTTTTATTGGAAATTCTTTAAGTACTCTATTAAACACATGGGTTATGTCGTCTTCTTTCATATTAAGTACATCTATAGCCTGTACTGGTACATCATATTTTTCTTCTAATTCTTTTCTTAATTCAATGGTTTTTGGATCATAGGCATTTCTTGAGTTTAAAACCATTATAAAAGGTTTATTTATGGCCTTTAATTCATTTACTACTCTTTCT
The DNA here is from genome assembly GCF_017873215.1 of Clostridium tetanomorphum. Taxonomy (GTDB): domain Bacteria; phylum Bacillota; class Clostridia; order Clostridiales; family Clostridiaceae; genus Clostridium_AO; species Clostridium_AO tetanomorphum. The sequence continues at coordinate 95,111 of NZ_JAGGKA010000016.1, read as the reverse complement.
TCTGTTTCTAAATAGTCCTCTCTTGAAATGTCCGTAATAGAACCATCTGTAGTTATTAAAAGTCCTATGGTTGAGTGTTCATTTATAACTTTTTTAGTGCCAATTTCTGCTGCCTCTTCAAAGGGAATTTCATAATCATACCATGGAGTTGTAACCATTTTAGCTTTTTCTCCATCCATATATCCTGATGCACCTTTTACTATATATCCTACGCAATCTACCATCCTAACTTTAAATTTTGCACCTTCTTTTAAACTTATTTCTATAGCTTCATTAGGTACAAATTTAGGCTCTGTAGTATGAATAGATTTTCCTGAGGAACTCTGTGGTAATTCATCCTGCGCTCTTTTTTTCTTATAATCATTATCAATATTGGGAATTACCATAAGCTCCATAAATTTTTTAATAAATGTGGATTTACCTGTTCTAACCGGCCCAACAACTCCTACATAGATATCTCCCTGGGTTCTTTCTGCTATATCATTGTATATATCAAAATTTTCCAAGATATCATACCCTCCCGTAATCTAATATTAACACTATATATATATTTTTGAGTACTTTGAAATATTACTAATAAAAAAAATTAGCCAGGATGAATTATTAATATAATTTATCCTGGCTAATTTTTTAATATATCTCACTTTTTTTATCCCTAGTCATTAATTCATATACTCCATATTTAGGATCTTTTCCTTTAAAAAGTACATTATATAATACATCTGTTATAGGCATAGATACATTAAGTTTTTCCTTTAATTCATAAAATGCTTTACAAGCTTTTATTCCTTCTACCACCATACCAATTTCATTTATAGCTTCTTCTGTAGTCATTCCCTTACCTATTAAAATTCCAGCTCTTCTATTTCTACTATGCATACTGGTACAAGTAACTATTAAATCTCCCATTCCTGTAAGACCTGAGAAAGTTTCTTTTTTCCCACCTAAAGCTTCTCCAATTCTTATGATTTCACTCATGCCTCTAGTCATTAAAGCAGCCTTTGTATTATCTCCATATCCTATACCATCAGATATACCTGCTGCTAAGGCTATTATATTTTTAACAGCTCCTCCAATTTCAACACCAACTATATCTTCATTGGTATAAACCCTAAACTTATTTGTCATAAATAGTTCCTGTATAACTTCTGCATACCCCATTTCTTCTGAGGTTACCACTACCGTTGTAGGTATATCTTGTGCAACCTCTTCTGCATGGCTAGGACCTGATAATATTACTACTGGATTGTTAGGCAACTCTTCACTTATAACCTGAGATAGTCTTTTGCCACTTTCTCCTTCTATTCCCTTTGCAATACTTATTATAACAGTATCTTTGCTTACAAAGTTCTTGATATCCCTACTTATAGTTCTTACTGCATGAGATGGCACTGCAATAACTACATATTTATTATCTCCTATGGCTTCTTTATAATCATTAAATGCCATTACATTAGATGGAATAACTATATTAGGCAAATATTTTATATTTTCTTTTTTAATATTAAAATCATGAATTATTTCAGGCTTTCTATCCCATATTTTAACCTGTAATCCTTTTTTAGCTAACATTATCCCTAAAGCTGTTCCAAAACTTCCTCCACCAATAAAGGTAATGTTATTATCCATATTACTCCTTCCTTTCTCTAAATTCCATCTTGATACCTGTACCTGAGAAATCAAAGCTTTGTCTCAATTGGTTTTCCAAATATCTTTGATATGAAAAGTGTAGAGCCTGAGGATTATTTACAAAAAATACGAAAGTTGGTGGTTTAGTTCCTATTTGAGTTACATAATATATCTTAAGTCTTGTAATTCCTACTACTGGTGGTTCTTTCATCATTACAGCCTTACTTATAACATCATTTAATACCCCAGTTTTTATACGTTTATTGTAGTTGTCATAACACTCTTTAGCCATTTCTAATACTTTATGTACCCTTTGACCAGTTTTAGCTGATATAAATAAATATGGTGCATAGGACATAAATCCTAATTCCACCTGTAAATTCTTTTTAAATTGATTCATAGTGTTAGTTTCTTTTTCTATTAAATCCCACTTATTAACTATTACCATTATGGCCTTACTCATTTCGTGAGCATATCCTATAATCTTTTTATCTTGTTCTGAAATTCCTGATTCTGCATCTATAAGCAATATACATAAATCTGCTCTTTCTATAGCCGCATAAGTTCTAACAACACTGTATCTTTCTATTTCATCTTTTATCTTAGTTCTTCTTCTTATACCAGCTGTATCAACTAAAATAAACTTTCCCTCTTCTGTTTCTAAATAACTGTCTACTGCGTCTCTTGTAGTTCCTGGAATATCACTTACTATATTTCTATCTTCCCCTAATAATTTATTTACTAAAGAAGATTTTCCTACATTTGGCTTACCTACAAAAGCTATTCTAACATATTCATCATCTTCTTCACCTAACATAGCTTCATCAAAATGTTCCACAACTCTATCAAGCATATCTCCAAGTCCTAATCCTTGAGATGCTGATATAGTTATAGGTTCTCCTATGCCTAAATTATAGAATTCATATGCATTGTCTTCTTCTGATACTCTATCTACTTTATTAACTACTAAAACCACAGGTTTTTTACTCTTTCTAAGCATTAAAGCTACTTCATTATCTGCTGGTGTTATACCATCTTTACCATCAACTAAGAATATAATAACATCTGCAGTTTCTATAGCAATCTGTGCTTGCCTTCTCATTTGTGATACTATTATATCTTCACTTTCAGGCTCAATACCACCTGTATCTATCATAGTAAAATTATATTTTAGCCATTCTGCTTCTGCATATATTCTGTCTCTAGTTACTCCTGGTGTATCTTCTACTATAGAAATTCTTCTTCCTGCTAGTTTATTGAATAATGTAGATTTTCCTACATTTGGTCTTCCTACTATTGCTACTATGGGTTTTCCCATTTTTATTCCTCCTTACAATAATCATTTATTTTATCTATAAAATCTTCTCCTGTATATTCACAGACTATTACCTTTTTATTATAATACTTTTCTATATCCTGTACAGTTACATCATCTAAAAATATATCCTCTCCTGCCCTTAACATGTTTCTAGATATCATAATGTAATCCCCTACTACTTCTTCTTTAAGTCCAGCCATTATATCTTTTCCAGTTATTAAACCAGCTACAGTAATGGTATCTCCAAAAAAGTTATTTATAATTTTAACTACATCTATCTTTATTTTATTATTTACCATATGAATTTTTTTACACCCATTTGAAATTTCATTAAAAGCACTTTTACCAGTAACCACAGTAAAACTTCCTTTTTTATCTCTATTAACATTCTTTAAATTATCTTCTATATAATCTCTAAATATTCTTATCATTCCCACTCCATCTTCTAATTGATGAAAATTTTCATAAAATCCTTTTTCTGGCACGTCTTTTTCTGCTATTATATAGAATTCATCAGAAAGTCTTACAAAAGGTGTTCCTATTTCTTTCATGTATTTTTGCTGAAGTTTATTTATATTTTCTAATTCTCTTAGTGCACTTTCTTTATTAAATAATTTAAGATTATGAAGTCCTTCTCTATAGCGAGTAATTCCCACAGGAACTACAGCTACATTTTCCACGCTAGGATAAAGTTTATATAAGTCTTCTACAGTTCTTACAAGTTCTTCTTTATCATTTATATCTGGACATAAAACAATTTGACAATTGATTTTTATATCTGCTTTGCTTAATTTAACTAGTCTTTCATATATGTTGCCCGCAAATCTATTGTTTAGCATTTGCTTCCTTAATTCTGGATTAGTTGTGTGAACAGATACGTTAATAGGACTTATTCTATATTTAATTATTCTATCTATGTCTTCATCTTTCATATTAGTTAATGTAACAAAATTTCCTTGTAGAAAGGATAATCTAGAATCGTCATCTTTAAAATATAATGTCTCTCTCATTCCTTTAGGCAATTGATCTATGAAACAAAATATACATTTATTGTGACAACTTCTTGCTTCATCCATTATAGATTTTTTAAACTCTACTCCTAAATCTTCATCATAATCCTTCTCAATTTCAAGCTCCCAAATCTCTCCGTCTTTTTTCTCTATTTCTATATTTATATACTCATCCGCCATTAAAAATTTATAGTCTAAAATATCTTTGATTTCTTCTCCATTAACAGTAAGAAGTATATCCCCTACTTCTATTCCTACCTCTTCAGCTATGCCATCTGGTAGCACCTTGGATATTATATTTTTCATATGTTCAACTCCCGCCTTACATGGTTCAAAATTCACTAACAAATTCAATATCTGCCTTTAGTTATATTACATTAATCTTTTTATTTAGTCAAACAAAAAACACTCCTTTAATTAAGGAGATGTTTTTTAAAATAACTTTTCTATTGCAAAAATTATTATTGAAGCAATAAATGCACAAACTGGAATAGTTATAACCCAAGCTTGTACTATATTTTTTGCAACTATCCATCTTACCGAAGACATTCTCTTAGATGCAGCAACACCCATAATGGAAGTAGAAATAATATGAGTAGTACTAACAGGCGCATTAAACATAGTAGCCGTAAAAATAACCCCCGCTGCACCAGTTTCAGCAGCAAATCCATTTACTGGAGCAAGCTTAGCCATATTATGTCCCATAGTTTTTATTATTTTCTTTCCTCCTGACATAGTTCCTAATGCCATGGCTGCTGCACAGCTAATTTTTACCCAAGTAGGAATATAAAATTGAGAAATAAGACCACCACTTATTAAAGCCATTGATATAACTCCCATAGATTTTTGTGCATCATTTCCACCATGGTTCAATGCCATTAACATAGCTGAAAATATCTGAGCCTTTGCAAAAAACTTTGTAACAAAAGATGGTTTTGCATCCTTAAGTAAAAAATTTAGTATCTTCATAAATATGTATCCTGCCAAAAAACCTATTACTGGAGATAAAAATAACCATAATACCACTTTCCAAAAAAAATTAATCCAATTTATTATAGAAAAAGAGTGAGCCGAAACTACTGCAGCTCCTATTAATCCTCCAATAAGAGAATGAGATGAACTACTTGGAATTCCAAGGTACCAAGTTACCAAATTCCAAATTATAGCTCCTAAAAGCCCAGCAATAACTACATTTTGTGATATACTTCCTGGATCTATTAGTCCTTTACCAATAGTTTGAGCAACTTTTACATTCATAAAAGCTCCTATAAAATTTAATGTAGCAGACATAATTACTGCTTCTTTCATAGTAAGTACTCTTGTGGATACAGATGTAGCTATAGCATTGGCACTATCATGGAATCCATTAATAAAATCAAATATAAGAGCTAATAAGACTATTGTAACTGTCAATCCAATACTACCACTAAGCATTTTTCATAACTACTCCTTCAATAACATTTGCTACATCTTCACAAGCATCCAAAGTATCCTCTAAAAATTGATATATTTCTTTCCATTTAATTATTTCCAATACTTCCATTTCTCCAGAGAAAATCTGCCTTATAGCATTTCTAAATATTTTATCTCCTTCTTGTTCAATTCTATTTACTTCAATTATACTTTGAGAAAGCTTCTTATTTTCTTTCATATTTTTAAGTTCTTCCATTATCACAATAAGCTCTTCACAACATTTAACTATCATTTCAGTTAGCTTTAATGAATCTTCTGTGGAATAGTTTACATTTAACATAACAAACCTACTTGCCGTAGATTCTATGTAATCAATTATATCATCCATATATTTTGCTATCATATATATGTCTTCTCTATCAAAAGGTGTTAAAAATGTTTTGTTTAATTCTTCCAGTATCTCATGTTGAAGTTTATCTCCTTCATGCTCCAATTCCTTAATCTTTTCCAGCCTCTCTTGGCTACTTTCTAAATTGTGCAATAATTCTTCCAGCATTTTAGCTCCTTTTAATGCAGTATGAGCCACCTGATCAAATAAGATAAAAAATTTATCTTCTTTTTTAGCAGATAATTTAAACATTATTTAGCCTCCCACAATGCTATTTTTATAAATTCCTTTTCCAGTATATCATATTTAATGACAATTTTAAACATAGAATTATAGAGTAATTTGTCTAAAATTTTACTATTTTATTTCATTACATTTAAAAAATCAAAAAATCCCCATTACTTCTTAAATTGGGGATTCCTTTTCTCATTCTATAAATTTTCTTATTAAAACATTAATTTAAATATTAGTCTATTCGTTTAAATCTTTTAATTCTCCTGTAACTAAATATATTGTCCATTCACATATATTTGTTACATGATCCGCTACTCTTTCTAAGTATTTGCATACAAATAAAAATTGAGTAGCTTGCTTAATAGTGTTATTATCCTTTGCCATAATAGGAAGCATTTCTTTAAATACTCCTTTATATATAGCATCTATTTTATCATCTTTCTTACATACTAAATAGGCTTTATCAACATCGCCATCTACATAAGCATCTAATCCTTCTTTTATCATTTCTTCTACTATTTCACTCATTTTAGGAATATCTATTAGAGGTTTTATAAAGTTTTCATCCTTTAAATTTATAGCAATTTTAGCAATATCTACAGCATGGTCTGCCATTCTTTCTAAATCTGTTACAATTTTTGTTGCAGTAAATATCATTCTTAAATCCTTTGCCAAGGGTTGCTCCGTAGCAATAAGCTTTATACATTTATCTTCTATTTCTTTTTCTAAATTATCTACTAAATCATCATCTTTTATTACCTTTTGTCCTAATTCCACATCATGATTTATAAGAGCTATAATACAATTATGAATTTGTTTTTCTACAATGCTTCCCATTCTAAGTATATAATTATGCAAATTTTCTAAATGTATATCAAAAGTACCTCTTGTCAAATGAACCACCTCTTTTTTGTTTAATTTGTGAATATTTTTATTATACCTAATTCTAACCGAATCTACCAGTAATATAATCTTCTGTTCGTTTATCTATTGGTTTATAAAATATATCTTCTGTTCTTCCAAATTCCACTACCTCACCACTTAGGAAAAATGCAGTATAATCTGAAATTCTTCCTGCCTGTTGCATATTATGAGTAACTATGATAACTGTATATTTTTCTTTTAAAATATCCATAAGTTCTTCAACTTTAGAAGTAGAAATAGGGTCCAATGCGGAAGTTGGTTCATCCATTAAAAGCACCTCTGGCTCAACTGCTAAAGTTCTAGCAATACATAATCTTTGTTGTTGTCCTCCAGAAAGCCCTAATGCATTTTTCTTTAATCTATCCTTTACTTCATCCCAAAGAGCTGCTCCCTTAAGACTATTTTCTACTATCTCATCCAATGTAGATTTATTAGCTATGCCATGAATTCTTGGTCCATAAGCAATATTATCATATATAGACATTGGAAAAGGATTTGGTCTTTGAAACACCATGCCTATTCTCTTTCTTAATTCTATTTCATCAAAATCTTTATATATCTCTTTTCCTTCAAAGACTACACTACCTTCTATTTTTACACCGCTTATAAAATCATTCATTCTATTTATAGTTCTTAAAAAAGTTGATTTACCACAACCTGATGGTCCAATTAATGCTGTTACAGCATTTTTCTCCATATTAATATTTATTTTTTTTAAAGCTTGAGTACTACCATAATATAAATCTAAATCTTTAACTTCAACTACTCCCATCCACATATCCTCCTAATATTACATTTTACCTGTATATCTTTCATATATAGCATTTCCTATTATTCTTGCTAAAATATTAAATAATAAAACCATTATTATAAGTACTGCCGCTGATCCATTTCCTACTCTTACAGCATCAGGTATCATGCCTTCAGAATTTACTTGCCAAATATACACTGCTAAAGTTTCTGCAGGTCTCATCAAACTAAAAGGTGATGATTTTGAAGTCAGATTATCTAAAGCAAAATTTAAATGAGGTGCACTCATACCTGATGTATAAAGTAAAGCTGCTGCTTCTCCAAATATTCTTCCTCCAGCTAGTATTATTCCTGTAAGTATTTGAGGCATAGCAGAAGGCAACATGACATTTTTTATAGTTTGCCATTTTGTAGCTCCTAATCCTAAACTTCCTTCTTTTACTCCTTTAGATACTGATCTAATTGCATTTTCACTAACTCTTGTAAGAGATGGTAAGTTTAATATTCCTATTGCTAAAGCACCAGAAAGCAATGTAAACCCCCATCCTGTAAGTTTTACAAATACCAATAATCCAAAAAGTCCTACTACTATAGAAGGTAATGATGCCATGGTTTCTATACTTAATCTTATTGCATTTAACACTTTTCCTTCTTTTGCATATTCCGCAAGATATATTCCTGCTCCTATGCCAAATGGTGCAGTTATAAGTAATGATACAATTAACATATAAAAAGAATTAAATAATTGCGGTCCTATTCCTCCACCGGCTTCTCCTACTTTTGGTTCTCCAAATAAAAAAGAAGGTGATAATGTGCTTACTCCTCTAACTAATATATATCCTATTAAAGCCACCAAAAGGAGCACTACAAAACTAGATATTCCATATAAAATACCAGTCCATATTTTATCTTTTAATTTTGCATTCATTATTTTATTTCACTCCTTTTACCTATAGCTCTTATTACTAAAATAAACATAAATGAAACTACTAAAAGTATTGTGGCTAGTGTCCATAGAGCATCATTCCATGCAGTACCTGATACAGTATTAGCCATATCCATAGTTAATACTGATGTTAAAGTTGTAGTTGGACTTAAAATATTTTTAGGAACCTTAACTGTATTTCCTATAACCATTTGAACTGCTAAAGCTTCTCCAAAAGCTCTTGCAACTCCTAATACTATAGCTGTAAGTATTCCATTTTTGGCAGCAGGTACTATAACTTTACTTATAGTTTGCCATCTAGTAGCTCCTAATCCATAGGAAGCTTCTACAAAGTCTTTAGGCACAACTTTAATAGCATCTGAAGATATACTTGCTATAGTTGGAAGTATCATTATACTTAATACTAGTATTCCAGCAAGTAAACTAAATCCTAATCCTCCAAAACCACTTTTAAGAAATGGTAATAATACTGTAATTCCTAACCAACCATATACAACAGAAGGTATTCCTACAAATAACTCTAAGGCTGGCTGTAATACTTTTTTCCCTAATTTAGGAGATATATAGTTCATGAAAATTGCTAAGGCAACGCTTATAGGAGCACTAATTAAAACAGCTCCAAGAGATACCAAAGTTGAACCTATAATAAATATTCTTGATCCAAACTGTGGCTTATCAGCATCTGGTGCCCATTTGGAGGAAAATAAAATTTCACTTAAAGAATATCCATGTTTCACAAAAATATTTATTCCCTTTGAAGCTATAAAAAATATGATTGCTATAGTTAATGCTACAATAGCTATACCACAAAATGTAGCATAAATTCTACCTGCATATTCATTTTTAATTTTTTTTAGTTTGTTGCTTTTATTCATATTTATCATCTTCCCTATTATACTATTCTCCATCTACAAAACCTCAATATTTAATTTTTACTTAAACTTAATAAAATACATTTGCCTTTTTACATATAATAATGTGTATACTAAAATAGCTTTATGGCAGCTATGGTATAAAAAAGGCTGGCCATACTTGTAACCAGCCACTGACTAAAAATATTTATATTATTTCAAATCTGCCATTGGAATGTATCCTAATTTCTCTACTAATGTTTTATTTTCATCACTTACCATATAATCTAAAAATGCTTTAGTAAGTCCTGTAGCTTCTCCTTTAGTGTACATATGTTCATATGACCAGAATGGATATTTTTTAGCTATTATATTTTCTTTTGTAGCATCTACACCATCTATCTTTAACACTTTAAGATTTTGTCTTTTTTCTTCTGTTAAATAGGATAGAGCAAGGTAGCTAATTGAACCCGGAGTTGATTCTATTGTCTTTTCTACTGATCCACTAGAGTCTTGAATTGTTCCTAATCCTTCTTTTTCATCCTTATTCTCCATTAAAGTATCTTTGAAAGTTGATCTTGTTCCTGAAGATTTTGGTCTATTAATCACATTTATAGGTAAATTTTCTTTTGATCCAACCTGATTCCAATTAGTATATTTTCCGGAGAAAATCCCTTGAATTTGTTCTTTAGTTAAAGAATCAACTTTTACATCTTTATGTGTAACTATTGCAAATCCTATACCACAAACTTTATGGTCTGCTAATTGTTTTACTATTTCTGCGTCTTTTAATTTTGATTCAGCTGTAACATCTGAATTTCCTATTTGAACTGTGCCTTCTGCTACTTGATTTAATCCTGCTCCACTTCCTCCCCCTTGCACATTTATAGTTGCATCTGGATATTTTGCCTTAAAATTTTTAGCAGATTGTTCAACTAAAGGTTGTAACGCAGTAGAACCTACTGAAGTTATAGTTCCTGAAATTTTATTTTCTCCTTTTCCTTCTCCTGTATCTTTATTGTTTCCACCACACCCTACAAAAACTCCCGCTGTAATTGTTATTGCAAGTGCAGCTATCATTACTCTTAAACTTCTCTTTTTCACTTAAAAAACCTCCATTCAATTTATATTCTCTTGCTAATCTCTCTTTAAAATAATATTACTATGTTAAAGTTAAGCACTGATTATGGCTCTGTTAAATAAAATTAACAGTTTAACTTGTTTTAATATTATCTTTCCATAAACAGCGTTTAAATATCCAACTTTTTTACTTTTATTTATATTTTTGCATAAAAAACACACTCCTAATTTAGGAATGTGTTCTCCTTTCTGGTATAGAAATTATAAATTTACTTCCCTTTCCAACTTCACTTTCTACACTAATATTTCCATTAAAACCAACTAAAATATGTTTTACTATAGCAAGCCCTAATCCTGTTCCTCCTTGTGCTCTACTTCTTGCCTTATCTACTCTATAGAATCTTTCAAATAGTCTATCTAAATGTTCTTTTGGTATGCCAACTCCAGTATCTTCTACCCATATTAAATATTCATTATCCTTCTTTTTTGTTCCTATAACTATACTTCCACCGTTTTCTGTATATTTAATGGCATTATCTACTATATTAATCAACATTTGTTTAAACCTATCTTTGTCTCCTAATATTTTGGGTAATTTTTCTCCTTTTATGGATATCTTTATATCTTTTTTATCTGCTGAACTTTTTACTAAATAGCAAATGGATTCAATAACAGTATTAATATCCACATATTCTTCTTTTTGCCCTTTAATATTTTCAATATCTGAAAGAGTAAGTATATCATTAATAAGTCTAGTTAATCTTTCTGCTTCCTCATTTATTATATCTAAAAACTTTTCCTTATTTTTGGAGTCCTCTACATATCTTAATGTTTCTGCAAATCCTTTAATAGAGGTTAAAGGAGTTTTTAATTCATGAGATACATTAGCCACAAACTGAGATCTTATATTTTCAAGTCTTTTTATATCCGTTACATCCTGAACCACAGCTACAGTACCAATTAACTGCTTACCATTATTTATATCTGCGGTTTTTATTCTTAAGTCTCTCTCCTTTGGCCATATTATCTTTATCTCTCTATAATCATTTAATTTATTTTTGAATATATCTTCTAACTCAAAATTTCTTATATGATCTAAAAGATTTTTTCCTATAATGTCTTTATCTATACCAAAAATTTTTTTTGCATAGGGATTTATCATAATTACTTTAAAGTTTTTATCTATGGCTATAACCCCACTATCCATACTCTTTAATATAGCCTCTAGTTTATTTTGCTTATCTAAAGCATCATTTAATGTAAATTGTAATTTTTCTGCCATGTTATTAAAGGTTTCACTGAGATGACCTATTTCATCTTGCGCATATATATTAACTCTTCTGTCTAATTCTCCTGCAGTTATTCTAGAAGTTATAAACTCTAAATCCTTAATTGGTTTTACAAGTCCTCTAGAAAGTTTTGAAGAAAAAAGAAATGACATAGATATTGCAATAAAGATTACAAACATATAATATTTTATATATTTACCTTCAAAACCAGTTACCATATTCATCTTTACAGAACTTCTTATTATATATCCATTTTCCAAAGAAGTTGTAAAATACATAGTATCACTATTTGTAGAAGCACTATGTCTTATTTTATATCCATATCCCTCTCTTCTAGCTTGAATTACTTCTTCTCTATTATTATGATTATCCATTTTATCTATTTCTAATAGTGAATCACTTATTACTTTTCCATTATTATCAATATAAGTTACACGTATTTCATTATTTTTAAAACTATTCTTTATAAACCTATCTATATTTTTTATTTCCTTTTCTTTTAGCATATTTATAATTAATTCATTATTTGCCGCTAATAATTTTTTAGTATTTTTAGTATACTGGTAATTTACAATAATTATAAAGAATGTCATTACTAAAGCTAAACTAATCATGAGAGTAGTTAGCATATAAATCATTAATTTCTTTTTCATTATATCCCCCTGTATACTATTCAGAAAAATTAAATCTATATCCTACACCTCGTATTGTTTCTATATATTTAGGACTTTTATCATCTTCCTCAATTTTTTTTCTTATATGTCTTATATGTACATCCACCGTTCTAGTTTCCCCTATATATTCATATCCCCAAATTTTGTCTAATAAAAAATCTCTAGTTAAAACTCTTCCTTTATTTTTTATAAGCATCTCTAATAGTTCAAATTCTTTTAAAGTTAATTCTATCTTAATATTGTCTTTTAATACTTCATGCTTTTCAAAATCAATTAATATATTTCCAAAGTTAAAGCGTTTATCTATAGCACTAACTGAAGTTCTTCTAAGCACTGCTTTTACTCTTGCTAATAATTCTCTAACTGAAAAAGGTTTAGTAATATAATCATCTGCTCCTAATTCTAAGCCTAATACTTTATCTAACTCTTCTCCTTTAGCAGTTAACATTATTATAGGTGTAGTAGAAACATTATTACTTTTTCTTATTTCCTTACACACATCATATCCATCCATTCCAGGTAGCATTAAATCCAATAGTATTAATGCTGGTCTTTCTTCATTTACAATTTTTAAAGCTTTAATTCCATCTTCTGCACAAAGGATATTATATCCAATACTTTCCAGATTGAATTTTAATAATTCTCTAATGTGTTCTTCATCATCTACTATTAAGATTTTTTCTTGTGCCATATTTACCCTCCATTTTCTAATATAAAATAATAGCTTTATGACTATTGTATCATAAAGCTAACTTACTCACTATGTAATATTACTTGTTTGATATAAGCCTTTTTATCTCCTCCATAAAAGTATTTACATCTTTAAATTGTCTGTATACAGATGCAAATCTTACATAAGACACTTCATCAATACTTTTCAAGTTCTTCATTATCATTTCACCTATATATTCAGAATTTACTTCTGTAAGCATTTGATTATTTATATTCTTTTCAACTTCATCTGCTATACTTTCTATTTGGCTCCTTGATACAGGCCTTTTTTGACATGCTTTAATAAGTCCGTTTACTATCTTAGACCTTTCAAAATACTCCCTACTCATATTCTTTTTTATAACAAGTATAGGTACATTTTCAACCTTTTCATAAGTAGTATATCTTTTACTACATTTAAGACATTCTCTTCTTCTTCTAATGGACATATTATCCTCTGTTGATCTAGAATCTACAACCTTACTCTCATTATATCCACAATATGGACATTTCATATATTCTCTCCCGCCTTTTTACTTAAGCTTTTAATATGCTATATACTATATATTATACACATTTTTTTCTTTATTTCTACTAGGATTTGTCCATCATATAGTCACTACCATCCACCAATATAACATCTATTCCTATTTTTTTAACCTTTTCCCATGGTATTTCTAAATCATCATTCTTTCCAAACCAAGCCATTTTTTGAGAAGGTATAATAATTGAAAGTACTTTATACGCATTTGTATCTACTTTAAGATCCTTTATATATCCTAATTTTGTACCTGAATTAATATCTATAATTTCCATAGTTCTTAAATTGTTAATTGAATAATAAGACATTTCCATATATAAATCCCCCTTATAACATCCATATATAATATATTTATGTAGTGGAATATTTAATATAACAACTTTAAAAAATTATAAACTAACTTTTTAGATTGCAGAACAAAGAGTAAAGAATACAAATAATAAAGATTTTTCCCATTACATTACAAAAATTTAAAATTAAAACTTTTCTGTAATATTAACAAAAGAAAATCTTTTTAACCTGCATTCTTTACTCTATAATCTGTAATTTAAAAAAGTTATATAGTAACTTTTTTATTAAACGTATTTTCTCATATGTTTTAAAGCAGTTTTTTCAAGCCTAGATACTTGAGCCTGTGATATTCCTATTTCATCTGCCACTTCCATTTGAGTTCTTCCATCAAAAAATCTTAGTGTCAATATAAGTTTTTCTCTATCATTTAGTTTTTTCATTGCTTCTTTTATAGCTATATTTTCTAACCAACTATCATCTACATTTTTATTATCACTAATCTGGTCCATCACATAAATAGCATCTCCCCCGTCGTGATAAATAGGTTCAAATAATGATACTGGATCTTGTATGGCATCTAAAGCAAATACAACTTCTTCTCTAGGTACCTCTAATTCTTTGGCTATTTCTGATACAGTAGGTTCTTTATTATTTGCAGCTATAAGTCTATCCCTCACTTGAAGTGCTCTATAAGCTATATCTCTTAAAGATCTACTTACTCTTATAGAATTATTATCTCTTAAATATCTTCTTATTTCACCAATTATCATTGGCACTGCATAAGTGGAAAATTTTACATTTTGGCTTAAATCAAAATTATCTATAGCTTTAATTAGTCCAATACAACCTACTTGGAATAAGTCATCTACATTTTCACCTCTGTTATTAAATCTTTGTATTACACTCAATACAAGTCTTAAATTACTTTTTATAAACCTTTCTCTACATTCATTATCCCCGTCCTTCATTTTAATTAAAAGTTCTCGCATTTCTTTTTCCTTAAGTACAGGTAATTTAGAAGTATTGACACCGCAAATTTCAACTTTGTTTATCATCACTAATATCAGCCCCTTTAGTGTAATTGCATTTTAATTATTTCCTTAGAGGCCTTTTTTTATACAGGGACAAACTTTATAACATTTTATTAATTTCCTTCTTTAATCTCTTTATGATTCGTTTTTCTAATCTAGATATGTAAGATTGCGATATTCCTAGCATGTCCGCTACTTCCTTTTGTGTTTTTTCTGTTTTTCCTCCCAAACCAAACCTTAAATTTACTATTTCTTTTTCTCTATTACTTAACTTATCCATAGCAATTAGGAGTAACTGCTTATCTACTTCATCCTCAATTAAGTTATATACTACATCATTATCTGTGCCTAAAATATCTGATAATAATAATTCATTTCCATCCCAATCTACATTTAAAGGTTCATAAAAGGAGATTTCTGCTTTAACTTTACTATTTCTTCTTAAATACATTAATATTTCATTTTCTATACATCTTGAAGCATAAGTGGCTAACTTAATCTTCTTCTCTGGATCAAAAGTATTTACTGCTTTTATTAATCCTATAGTTCCCACAGATACCAAATCCTCCACATTTACTCCTGTATTTTCAAATTTTCTTGCTATATAAACTACTAATCTTAGATTTCTTTCTATTAATATAGATCTAACACTTTCATCTCCACATACTAATTTATATACTAAGTTCTCTTCTTCTTCTTTTGTTAAAGGAGGAGGTAGTGCATCATTTCCACCTATATAGTATATTTTTCTAGCCAAAAATTTTAATTTTGTTAGTACATTATTTAATAATAGTTTCAAGTTTAGCATAATTTTTCCCCCTATTTTTATATTATTCCTCTGGATAATAAAGCTTCATAATCTCCAGTACTACTCAATTTATTATCACAAAAAGCTATCAATACATCTCTTTCTTCTAAATGATTTTCCTTATGTAGTTTTATACATTCTGGTTTAATTCCTTTCATTCTTCCAATTTTACCATTTATTACACAATAAGGTATATAGTATGTATCATATCCCTTTAATTCATCTTCATCAAATAAATCTTTTTCTACAACTATAACAGGCAAACTTGTAATAGGTTCTATAAGTTCGTTTCCCGTATCTAAAAAAGCTTTCACACTTTTCTTTGAATCTTTAAGCACAATATCTACTTCATATATAAAATTACATATTTCTTTTCTGTCTTTGATAAATAGTATAATTTTATTTATTAGTATATATATAATCATTATAGAAAGCATAAGTCTTTTATAAGAAAAATTGTAAATAACTCCTCCATTTAAAGAATCACTTTTACTAAATTCTATGAAAACACAGATTCCCGCAAGAAGCATAGAATAAAATACAAATATAATTGATGCTTTAATATTAAATAATAAATTTTTCTGCCTAAAAGAAATTAATATCATAAATATTGCAACAACTAATTTCATAAAAATATTATTAAAACATTTCAATCTATCAATTATTATAGTTAATACATAAAAACTACCAATAAAAGCTGCTAAAGAAGTATAAATTCCCTTTGTCTTTGAATTTCTTCTTACTGTTTGAGAAGTTATGATTAAAAGAAATTTATTTACAATAAAATTTTCTATTAATAATAAATCTATGTAAACAATCACACAATCTCACCTCTAGATACTATTATATACCCATTGTTTTCAAAAATTTGTCATTTTTTAATATTGATTTCCAATTTTATTTTTTATAATATGCCAATAAAAATAAAAAAACTGACCTTTTTTTCAAAGGTCAGCTTTTTTCCTATTAAATATTCATTATCTTCTTTGTCTTCTTAAAAATGTTGGAATTTCCAAGTCATTTTCATTATAATTTTCAAAATCACTACTTTGTGAAGCAGCTACTTCAGAATTCGCATTAGAATTTACAGAAGTTTTTTCATTAGAAATATTATTTATATTTCCAATACTAAATCCTTCTTTTTCATTTCTTCTTTCCTTTTCAGTTTCAAAACCAGTAGCTATAACAGTTATTCTTATTTCATCTTTTAAGTTTTCATCAATAACTGCACCAAATATAATATTAGCATCTGGGTCTGCAGCCTGTTGTACAATTTCAGCAGCTTCATTTATTTCAAGTAGTCCAAGATCTCCTCCACCAGTTATATTTAATAATACTCCTGTTGCACCAACTATAGAAGTTTCAAGCATTGGACTGGATATAGCTTGTTTAGCTGCTTCTTGTGCCCTATTATCACCAGTACCGTTACCTACTCCCATATGAGCAAGTCCTCTATCAGTCATAATAGTTCTCACATCTGCAAAGTCCAAATTTACAAGACCAGGTATTGTTATTAAGTCAGATATACCTTGAACACCTTGTCTTAAAACATCATCTGCTAATTTAAAAGAATCCATTAAAGTTGTCTTTTTATCAACAACACTTAATAATCTTTCATTAGGTATTGTAACCAGTGTATCTACTCTATCTTTTAAATTCTTCACTCCCATTTCAGCGTGAAGCATTCTTTTTCTTCCTTCAAAAGGGAATGGCTTTGTAACAACACCTACAGTAAGTATTCCCATAGATTTTGCTATTTCTGCTATTACAGGAGCTGCTCCAGTTCCTGTGCCACCTCCCATTCCCGCAGTAATAAATACCATATCTGCACCCTTTATAGCTTGAGAAATCTCTTCTTTACTTTCTTCTGCAGCTTTTTGTCCTATTTCAGGATTAGCACCTGCTCCAAGTCCTTTAGTTAATTTATCTCCTATTTGTATTTTTTGTGAAGCTTGTGATAACATAAGAGCTTGTTTATCTGTATTTATAGCTATAAATTCAACATTTTTTAATCCTTCTTTAATCATTCTGTTAACAGCGTTATTTCCACCGCCACCACAACCAATTACCTTTATTTGAGCAAATTGCTTTACATCTACATCAAAATCTAGCACAATAATACCTCCTTATTAGAAAAAATCTGTGAAAAATTCTTTTATCTTTGATAATATTCCATTACTTTTTCCATCAGAATATAAGTCATCCTCTTCTTCCCATACAGATTTACTATCATTTTTTTTATGATAGCTTTCTGATTGATTATTTGAAGTTAACTTTACCTTACCTGATAATATTACATCCTTTACTACACCTACTGCAGAAGTATATATCGGACTTGCTGCCCCAACATACTCTGGAACTCCCATTCTTACAGGTTTTTCCATGATTTCTCTGCAAAGTTCACTACTCCCTTTTATTAAAGCTATACCTCCTCCTACTACTACAATTCCTGATACCTTATCAAGATATCCATTCATATTTAATTTTTTCTTAACTAAATATAAAACTTCCTCAGCTCTTGCACTTATTATTTGAATAAGTAAGTTATAGTCTACCTCCACTACATTATCATAATTTGCATTTATCTTTATTTTAAAATCTTCATCAGAAGCTTCATTACTAATTTTTCCATATTTCATTTTTAGCTTTTCTGCCTCAGATAAAGGTAATTTTAAACACACAGAAATATCATTGGTAATAACATTTCCACCTAAAGGCAATGTATCAGTATAAACTAATTTATTATCTTTAAAGATTGTAATATTAGTTGACTCTCCTCCTATATCTAAAAGAAGAGTTCCTATTTTCATCTCTTCATTATTTAATACTGACATAGCATTGGCCAAAGGCTGAAATACCATTCCAACTATATTAATTCCCGTTTTTTTTATACTTTTAAAGAGATTGCTTATTATAGTGGACTGACATAAAACTATTTGTGCATCTACTTCTAGCCTCAATCCACACATTCCTACCGGATCAGTTATATTATCATAACCATCAACTATAAACTGCTCTGGTATAACACCTATAATTTCTTTATCGGATGGTATTGTAATAATTTTAGCTGCTTTTAGTGCTCTTTCCACATCATTTTTTCTAATTTCTCTGTCTTCTGATGATACAGCCACAACTCCTCTATTCAAAGCCAATTCACAAATTTCTAACGGAATTGATATATAAGCTTCTGTAATTTTAGAGTCTACCATTCTTTCTAGCTGTTCTATACAGTTTTTAATGCCTTCTGCTGTATTGTCGATATCTACTACAATACCTCTTTTTAATCCACTACAAGGTACAGATGTAATACCTGTTATTTGAATCTTACCATATTTGTCTAGTCTACCTGCTGCTGCGCACACTTTTGAAGATCCTATATCGATTCCTACTACATATTCATTCATCAACACTTTCCCCCCCTAAAGAGAACCATTACAATTATATATTCAACAAAAATAGCTTTTTTCCTCCAAGGCATTAAAAAAAAATTTAAATTTAATAAAATTACTTTAAATACTATTACATATATTTGTAATTAATATTCATACCTTACACAAAAAAAGAAAGATTAAAAATCTTTCTTTTATCATACCCTAATTAGCTTTTTCAAGTTCACTTATATCTACATTTCTTGTATGCAAAGTATGACTCCATTCTTTATCGTTCTTATGTATTATGCCTTGAATTGATATTGGAAGCCAAGTTATAGCATAAATAGGATAAATAATATAGTACCAAAAAATCTTTAAATCTAATTTTTTTTCTAATATTAGTATAAATGGTGTATAAATAAACTGCAATATTGAAATTAAAATTCCTGCGAAAGTAATCATATTAAAATTCATAGAATATAAAGATATATAGTTACCTAAGTTTGATACAGTATCATATGCTTTAATTACATAATTAGAAGCTCCTATAATCATAGAAATCCCAAATAGAATTATCACAATTGGTTGTATACTATATAAAGCACAATCCAAAGCTGTAAAGCTAAAAGATTTTATTGATTTTTTTATAAGTTTAAAGAAATATCTATGTGCTACATCTGCAAATCCTTGCATCCATCTTCTTCTTTGAAACCAAGATTGATTTAAGGTTAGCGGCTTTTCATCATATATTATAGCATCATGGGCCCATCCAACTTTATGTCCATTTAAAACCAACTTACAAGTAAATTCTAAATCCTCAGTAAGACAGGTTGCACCCCATCCTATTTCCTTCAATATCTTGGTATCTATACAGAATCCTGTTCCACCTAGTTGATTTGATAATCCCAAATTACTTCTAGATAATTGAAACATTCTATTAGACGTCCAAAAAGATATAGAATAGCTTCCAGTTATCCAAGTATCTTGAGGATTTTTACTATCTAGATATCCTTGAACAACTTTGTATCCTTCGCACATTTTTTTATTCATCTCTTTTAAAAAATTCTTATGTACTAAATTATCTGCATCAAAAACAGCTACTGCATCATATTTTTTTTCCATATTGAAGATTTTGTCAAACATCCATTCTAATGCATAACCTTTACCTCTCTTCTCTTTATTAAATCTTTCATATACTATTGCACCTTTTTGTTCAGCCTTTAGAGCTGTCTTATCAGTGCAGTTATCTGCAATAACATAAATATCATATAATTCTTCCGGGTAATCTAATCCCTTTAAACTTTGAACTATATTTGCAATTACAATTTCTTCATTATGAGCTGCTACAATTAATGCAAAACTTTTTTTTGGCTCTACGACATTATTATCTTGTTTCTTCCATATACCAAAAAATGAAATACATAAATAATACATTGAAACAATAAATACTACTATGGTAACGACACGGGAAATTTCATGTATTATATTACCCAATATTTCCACTTTAACTCCCCCCTAATTCACAGTTATTTTAGCATAAATAATTCATAATTACTATAGACTTAATGTAAATATTTTAAATATTTTATGTGTAATTATAATAAAGCATAAAATTAAGATTGTCATAGAAAAACTACAATATATAAATTTATTTATGTATATACTAATATACATCTTTATAATTATAAATTTTGAATTTTTATTGTCTTTGTATTTATTCTGCACACATGATATAATATAGATATTAATACTTATTAAAATCTAAAGCAGCTCAAAGGGGGTAGAGCCTTATGAGGCGCTACGAGCGAATCTATTATATTGATCTAAGAAGGCTTCATAAAAAAGACGAATCTTTCTGGTAAATCCTTTTTAATTTTAACCAAAATTAAAGGAGGATTTATTATGAAATCTAACGAATCAAAAAATAATTCAAAAATTTCTTCTGTGGATAGTAAGAATAAAACTGAAAAAAAGGATACAAAATTAAATATACCTTTACTATCAAATCAATTTTGTATGAAAATGTTTGACTATATGATATTCTAAATAACTATGTAAAAAGGGATCTCTTTGATCCCTTTTTACCTTTTACCTGCAAAATTATAATGAAATTATCCTAGTTAACATCTCTTTATCTACTGAATAAGTCATAGCATCTTCATAAGAAATTAGTTCCTTTTTATATAATTCTGCTAAGCACATGTCCATAGTCTTCATACCATGTTTTGCTCCTGTTTGTATGGAAGATTCTATCTGATGAGTTTTTCCTTCTCTAATCATATTCTGAATAGCTGGAGTAGACACCATTACCTCAAGGGCTGCTACTCTTCCATTACCATCTATTTTAGGAATTAACTGCTGTGATATCACTCCCTTTAACACAGCTGCTAATTGAACTTTTATTTGTTGCTGTTGATATGGAGGAAATACATCTATGATCCTATCAACAGTCTTTGCTGCACCTATAGTATGTAATGTAGAAAATACTAAATGCCCTGTTTCTGCAGCTGTTATAGCTACAGAAATTGTCTCCAAATCCCTCATCTCTCCAACCAAAATAACATCTGGATCTTCTCTTAAAACGGATTTTAATGCATTAGCATAACTTTTCGTATCCTTTCCTATTTCTCTTTGATTTATTATAGATTTATTGTGCTTATGCAAATATTCTATAGGATCTTCTAAAGTTACTATATGAGCAGCCCTATTAGCATTTATTTCATTTATCATTGCAGCTAAAGTTGTACTTTTACCACTGCCAGTAGGACCTGTAACGATTACTAATCCTCTTTGCTTAGATGTTAATTCTTTTATTATTGGTGGAAAATTTAAATCACTCAAAGTTGGAACCTTTAATCCTACCACTCTAATTGCTACAGCATCGCTTCCTCTTTGTTTAAATATATTTACTCTAAATCTCCCAAGTCCCGATACAGAAAAAGAAGTATCCATTTCACCTTTAGAACAATATTCTTCATACAAATCCCCTAATATTTTTCTCGCATATTTTTCTGTATCAATAGGAGTTAATTTTTCACTACTTATATTAGTTAATTGTCCATTTACTCTTATAGTAGGTGATATTCCAACTGTAAGATGTAAATCTGATGCCTTTTCTTTTATTGTAGTTTCTAGTAACGTATTTAATTCTATCAATTTCTTTCTCCTCTCTCTTTTGTAAATAATTTAAACCTTACTTCCTCTAATCATTTGTCTCTCTCATATTTAATACTGTTCCTTATAAAATAAAATTAGATTATATCTATCTAAACTATAAAACATACTTTAACTCACTATATTATTAATTCGTGAATTATTTATAAAATTTAATAGTTTTTCCTTAATATTAAAGAGTTTCTAAAAAAGAGGATTAAATGTACTATTATAAGCTTATTTTACTATAAAATTCCTACGATTTCAAAATATATATTAAATTTTACCATTCATTTCTTTATATAATTTTTTTAATGCCCTTTTTTCTATCCTAGATACATATGATCTAGAGATGCCGAGTAATGATGCTATTTCTCTTTGAGTTTTCGCCTTTCCATCGACTAATCCATATCTCATCTCTATAACCGCTCTTTCTCTTTCTTGAAGAGAATTGCCGATTTTTTTGTATAATTTTTTTACTTGTATTTTATTTTCTACTATTTCTATTATTGAGTCTTCATCACTGCTTAACACATCCATTAGAGATATTTCATTGCCCTCCTTATCCACTCCGATTGGATCTTGAAGGTATACTTCTCCCTTTGTCTTTTTATTATTTCTTATAAGCATTAATATTTCATTTTCTATACATTTTGCTGCATAAGTAGCAAGCCTAGTTCCTTTATCTATGTTAAAAGAATCTATAGCTTTGATCAATCCAACAGTGCCAATTGATATTAAATCATCCACATCTTTTCCTGGATAGGAATATTTCTTTACTATATGAGCTACTAATCTTAAATTTCTTTCAACCAGTATATTTTTTGCTAATGCATCTCCTTCCTTTAATTTTGTTAAATAATATTTTTCTTCTTCTTCATCTAAAGGTTGTGGAAAAGAATTGCTTCCCGTCACATAGGCAGTTAAAAATATACTATCTCCAAATATATTTAATAAGCAATTAACTAAGAACACATTTGTCCCTCCAAATAGTGCTTATTAATATACTATGAAAATAGCTTGTATTTGTTTCCTATAAAAATAACATTTTTTTAATACATCCTAAATTAAAATAATTATATGATTTCACTATTATTAATACATTTTACTCTCCCTTGTATTTTATAACTTTTTCTACTACATCTTTAAATATAGGAGCTGCAGTATTTCCTCCCCCTTCAGTATTTTTGTCTATATTTTTTACAAAAACAATAGCAGAATAATATTTATCCTTTGCTTTAAAATATCCAATAAACCAACCATCTGAATATTCCTTTTTTTCTTCATTATTGTCCTTACTCTTTATAACCTCAATACGCTCTGTAGAACCAGTCTTACCTCCCATCTCTAATCCCTTTACCTTAGCTAATCTTCCTGTACCTCTTTCTACAACTTCTTTCATTATATCTTTTATTGTATTAACAGTATAAGGAGAAATTACTTTACTTTCTTCTACTCCTATGGTTTGTAATTCTTTGTTATCTTTATCAACATAAGCATCAATAATCTGAGGTTTTACATAATTACCATTATTAATTACTGTATTCACAATACCTATAGCTTCTATTGGCGTTATTCTTATATTTTGCCCTATAGAAGTTATTCCTAAGCTTCCATCCTCTGCTTTAGGATTTTTTATTCCTAATTCTCCACTTTGTTCTCTATCAAAACCTATTGCTTTTTTAAAAAGTCCTTGCTTTTCACATAATTCATAAATTTTAGGAAATCCGGCCTTTATGCCTAATTGAGAATATATATCATTGCAAGATACAACAAAAGCTTCTTTTACACTTAATTCTCCATGTCCTTTTTCCCTTTTATTCTTTTTGTTCTCATGAGTTCCATTGCATTTAAATTTGGTAGAAGTAGAAATATTGCCCTGTTCCAAGACTCCTTCTAATACTATAGTCTTAAATATAGACCCTGGAAAAAATCCATTGAGTGTTTCCGCTCCAATATTTATATTAGGAAGGGTATCATCTTTTTGAACCATAGCTTTTATTTTACCACTATTGCTATCCATAACTATTACTCCAACTTGTTCATATTTATTATATTTATTTTGTAATATATCTTTTATATCATCTTGAAGTTGCTTATCTATGGTTAGACGAAGATTTTTATTGTTATTTGGAACCTGGTCTTCATTTCTTTTAATATTTCCATCTATATCTACATTAAAATCTACTGAAGGTGCCTTATTGTCTTTGAATTTATTATATATGTACATCTCTATGGAATCCTTATGTTTATATGAGTTATCATTAGAACTTTTAGGATTTGTGATTAAATTTTCTATTCCCCAGGCTTCCTCTCTATTTACTTTTGAACATTCAAAAGTATAAAATCCTTTTATTCCTTTTAAATCTTTTAATTTTTCAAAAGTTTGTTTATCTATATCAAAATATAATTTTTCACTACTATTTAAGTATTTTTTATCTGTAAGGTCATATTTACTATTATAACTTTTTAGTATATATAATAATTTTAGAAACTCTTCATAATCTGTATCCATGTTATTTTTAATAAAAACATTAGGTACAATTACAGCTTTATACTCTTTATCATATTTAAGAAGATTATCTCCATTACAATCTAATAATTTATAGTTTAAATCTTCTGTACTTTCTTTATACATATACTGTGAATCAGCAATAACACTTAATTCGTCAGCCTGATTATACTGAATATTTATAATCCTTAAATATATGACAAAAAAGCAAAATATAAAAACAAGTAATAATATATTACATCTTACTCTTTTCATAAAAACACCTCACTTTCAACTTTAAGTTTAGCCAAAGTGAGGTATTTTATTCCTATTCTTCTGTATATTGAATCATTTGTTTTATATTTCCTACTATTACATCAATAGCCACTTTGTTGTGACCACCTTCTGGTATTATGATATCTGCATATCTTTTACTTGGTTCTATAAATTGCATATGCATAGGTCTTACTACATTTAAATACTGATTAATAACAGACTCTACAGTTCTTCCTCTTTCATTTATATCTCTTACTAATCTTCTTATTATTCTTACATCTGCATCTGTATCTACATATATCTTTATGTCTAATAAATCTCTTAAATTTTTCTCTTCCAATACTAGTATTCCTTCAACAATTATTATATCCCTTGATTGTACTTTAACAGTTTCTTTCTTTCTATTATGTTCTTCAAAATCATATATTGGCTTTTCTATATTTTCACCTTTTAAAAGCATTTTTAAATGTTCTACTAAAAGTTCAGTATCAAAAGCATCTGGATGATCATAATTTGTCTTAATTCTATCTTGAAAGGCTAAATGGCTTTGATCCTTATAATAAGAATCTTGCTCTATCATAGCTAAACAATCTTCATTAAATCTTTTATATATTTCTTTAGCTATAGTACTTTTCCCGGAGCCTGTTCCACCTGTTATACCTATTAGAATTGGACGCCTCATATTTTTTGTTTTTTCCCCCTTAAACTTGTAGATTATTTACCTTTACTCTTAATTAACATATCGTTTTCTTTAAGTTCTTCCTCTACATAAGCTGTATAAATCATCTGAGCTACAGGAGTGGCTTCTATTTTGTTACCACCTTTATCCTTTATGTTGTTAAGCTTAACTTCAAAGTTCTTTCCTACAGGTCGTAAAATTTCTACAGTGTCACCTTCAAAAATCTTGTTCCTCTGCTCTATAGTAGCTTCTTTTAAGTCTTTATTATAGCTTCTAACTATACCTACTATATCATAATCCCTAATATAAGATGAGTTTTCATATATTTGACTTTCCCTGTCCTTAAAATAAAATCCTGTGTAATAAGCTCTATGACTTGTTTTTAGTAAATTATCCATCCATTCACTTTTAAAAATATATTTTTGGGGATTTTCAAAATAGCTATCTAATGCTTCTCTATAAGACTTTACAACTGAAGCTACATAATAAGCACTTTTCATTCTTCCCTCTATTTTAAAAGAATTTATTCCACTCTCAACCAATTGTGGTATATGATTTATCATACATAAATCCTTTGAGTTAAATATATAAGTACCCTTTTCATCTTCTATCACTGGAAAATATTGATCTGGTCTTTTTTCTTCCATTAAATAATATTTATATCTACAAGGTTGAGCACATTCACCCCTATTAGAATCTCTTCCTGTCATATAATTAGATAACAAACATCTTCCGGAGTATGACATACACATTGAACCATGAACAAACGCTTCTATATCACAATCCTCTGGAATATTTTCCCTCATTTCTTTAATCTCTTCTAAAGACATTTCTCTGGCAAGAACTATTCTCTTTACGCCTTGCTTATACCAAAATAAGGCTGATTTCCAGTTTACATTATTGGCTTGAGTACTTAAATGCAACTCTAAATTTGGTACAACTTCTCTTGCAGTCATAATTATACCTGGATCTGATACTATTATGGCATCAACTTTTAAATTATATAGCTTAATTAAATAATCTTCCAATCCTTCTAAATCTTCATTGTGAGGAAAAACATTTAAAGTAACATATACCTTTTTTCCTCTATTATGAGCAAATTCTATACCTTCCTTTAATTCTTCATCTGTAAAGTTATCTGCAAAAGCTCTTAGGTTTAGCTTACTTCCTCCAAGATATACTGCGTCTGCTCCAAAAATTATAGCTGTTTTCAATTTTTCCAAATTCCCTGCTGGTGCTAATATTTCTGGCTTATTCATCCCTATTCCTCCTTGTAGTAACTGCTATTCCATCCCCCATTGGAATTACTGAAGTAATAAATTCCTCATCTGATACCATCTCTAAAAATTTTCTCATTCTTTTTACAATGGTTATCTTTCTCCTCTTAACTAATTCATCTGACGCTATCATTCCTCTAAAAAGTACATTGTCTGATATAATAATACCATCTTCTTCTAATAACCTTAAACAATGTGGAAGAAAGTGGTTGTAATGTCCTTTCCCTGCATCCATAAAGATAAGATCAAATTTTTCCTGTAAATTCTCCAGCACTTCTAAACAATCGCCTTCTACTATTTTTATTTTTTCTTCAAATTTGTATTTACTGATATTTTCTTTTGCTATAGAAATCATTTGCTTATCTCTTTCCACAGTTACAATTTCACATTTTTCTCTAGAAGCCGTTTCCATTAAAATAGCTGAATATCCTATGGCTGTTCCTAATTCTAATATCTTCTTTGGCTTCTTTATATTTATCATAAGCTCCAGAAATTTTCCAACTTCTTTATGTATTATTGGAACATTATTCTTATGAGCATACTCTTCTAATTCCATTAATATCGGATCATTTTCCTTTATAAGCCCTCTAATATACTCCTCCATATAATCATAAGTAATACCGCTCATTACAACCTCCTGGTTTGTTTAAAATAAAACTCAGCTAACATTCTAATAAAACTAATTACCTTGAGTTTTTTCCTTTACTTTTAAAAACTCATTATAATTATTAGTAAAAAAATGAGTTCCATTATTATAAGATACAAAGTACAAATAATCTGTTTTATCCGGTTTTATAGCTGCTTCAATAGAAGGTAACCCAGGACTACATATTGGTCCTGGGGGAAAGCCCTTAACAATATAAGTATTATATGGAGAATTCACTTCTAAATCTCTATAATATAACTTATCTTTGTGTTTTCCTAAAGCATAAAGTACTGTAGCACAAGATTCCATCTTCATATTCTTATTTATCCTATTATAGAAAACAGAAGCTACTTTTCCTCTCTCTTCATCTCTTTCAGCTTCTCTTTCAACCATTGAAGCTAATGTTATTATTGAATCAAGATCATTATCATCTATATTGTACTTACTTCTCAATTCATTTATTCCTCTGTTAAATCTGTTGTACATTACATTTATTATATCTTTTCCCTTCATACCCTTTATAAATTCATAAGTATCAGGAAAAAGATATCCCTCTAATACGTACTTTCTATTATGAATACTTTTATGAATACTTTTTATATATTTTGGTTTAGGATATTGTCTACAGCTTTGTAAAAATTCTTCTTTGCTTATAATACCATTTTTTTGAAGAATAATTGCAATTTTATCTATATCATATCCTTCTGGAATAGTAACCTTAACTAAATTTTTATTAAAAATACCCTTATTTAAAGCATTAACAAGTTCACTTAAATTTATATCAGAACTTAATTGATACCTTCCCGGTTTTATAGTAGTTTCTAGTCCATTTCTTTTTATATATAACTTTGCTATATATAAATTCTTTATTTCATTATTGCTTTTAAGGGAATTCAATACTTTATATAAACTATCTCCATTTTTCACATCAAATTCTATTTCTTTTTCTTTTGCCTTAAATGGATGATTTACAATATTTCTATAATAAAAGGTTACAGATACACTTACAAGTACAATTACAATAAAAAATCTTACAAGAATTCCTTTTCCCTTTTTCATAGCCCCTCCGTAAATTTAAAATTTACTTTTTTCTATTTGCTTTTTTTCTTAACTCTGAATTTAATATTCTCTTTCTCATTCTAATATTTTTAGGAGTAACCTCTACTAACTCATCTGACGCAATAAACTCAAGACATTGTTCTAATGACATTGGAGTTATTGGAGTTAATTTTAAGGCATCATCTGAACCTGAAGCTCTTGTATTTGATAGATGTTTTTTCTTACATACATTAACTTCTATATCGTCTGCTCTTGAACATTCTCCTGCTAACATTCCTTCATAAACTTCAGTTCCCGGTCCTATAAATAAAGTTCCTCTTTCTTGAGCATTAAATAATCCATAAGTTACTGCTGTACCTGATTCAAATACTACTAGAGATCCTCTACTTCTTTCTGGAATATCGCCTTTATATGCTTCATAACCTTCAAATATATGGTTCATTATACCATTTCCCTTTGTGTCAGTCATAAATTCATTTCTAAAGCCTATAAGTCCTCTTGCTGGAACTGTAAATTCTAATCTAGTATAACCATTTACTGCTGAAGTCATATTAACCATTTCAGCCTTTCTTGGTCCTAACTTTTCCATTACAACCCCCATAAATTCTTCTGGTACATCAATTGTCAAATATTCCATAGGTTCCAACTTTTTGCCATCCACTTCCTTAAATATTACACTAGGCTTTGATACTTGAAATTCATATCCTTCTCTTCTCATAGTTTCTATAAGAATTGATAAATGTAATTCTCCTCTACCACTTACCTTAAAGCAATCTGCTGAATCTGTTTCTTCTACTTTTAAACTTACATTAGTTTCAAGTTCTTTTTGAAGTCTATCTCTTAAGTGTCTTGAAGTTACAAAATCTCCTTCTTTTCCTGCAAAAGGTGAATCATTTACCATAAAGTACATACTTAATGTAGGTTCATCTATGTCTACAAATGGAAGCGCTTCTGGATTACTGCTGTCTGCTAAAGTTTCTCCTATATTTATGTCTGAAATACCTGCTACAGCTACTATGTCTCCAAGCTTTGCTTCTTCTGTTTCTTCTCTTTTTAGTCCGTTATAAATGTATAAGCTACTTACTTTAACATTTTCTACTTTTCCATCTTTTCTTATAAGAGCTACTTGCTGATTCTTTTTAATAGTTCCTCTTTCTATTTTACCTATAGCTATTCTTCCTACATATTCATTAGAATCTATAGTTGTAACTAACATTTGAAGAGGTTGATCAATATATCCTTCCGGTGCTTTTACATTTTTTATTATAACATCAAATAAAGGATCCATGTTAGTACTTTCTTCTTCAATTTCTCTTTTAGCTATACCCTGTTTTGCTGAACAATAAGCAATTGGGAAATCTAGCTGTTCATCTGAAGCACCTAATTCTACAAATAAATCAAATACTTCATCTAAAACTTCTTCTGCTCTAGCATCAGGTTTATCTATCTTATTTATAACTACTATTGGTTTTAAATCTAATTCTAAAGCCTTCTTCAAAACAAATTTTGTCTGTGGCATTGGTCCTTCATAGGAGTCTACTACAAGTAAAACACTATCTACCATTTTTAAAACACGTTCTACTTCTCCACCAAAATCAGCATGACCTGGAGTATCAACTATATTAATTCTTACTCCATTATGCATAACTGAAGTATTTTTAGAAAGAATAGTTATTCCTCTTTCTTTTTCTAAATCATTTGAATCCATAACTCTTTCCTGTACTCTTTCATTTTCTCTAAATACATGGCTTTGTTTAAGCATAGCATCTACTAATGTTGTCTTACCATGGTCAACGTGAGCTATTATTGCTATATTTCTTATATCATTTCTTGTAAATAAATTCATTTTATTTCCCCCAATATTGAAATTTTTCTCAAAAAAATTGGATACCTAGCAGTACCCAATTCAAGCTATTATATTCATTCTAATATTACCATCGTAAAAAGTCAACTTATGTAAAATTATTTACCTATTCCGAAAGTTAAATCAATATCTATAGCTTCATTCAAAATCTTAATTATATCTTCCCAAATCACTCGAAATCTCATTTCCACTTGAAAATAAGCATTTATCTCAGGATTCATAGAAATAATTGAACTTAAATTCTTCAATTTTCCTTCCATTTTCTTGGATAATTTACCATTAGTAACTTGTTCAGAATAAGCTTCATACTGCAATTTTCTGAAATCATTCAACATTTTTTTATTTAAATCATTTTTATTAATTTTTTTGCTAACATTATTTAATTGAATAACCTCTTCTGATTCCTTTAAAGCTTTACCTAATTCATGTGCTTTATCATATAGATTCATGAAAAAACTTCTTTATTTCAATGAAGAATTAAGAATGAATATTTATTTACTCTTAATTCTTCACTAATATTCTAAATCTCCATAATAATAGGAAGTATCATAGGCTTTCTCTTTGTTCTTTCATATAAGAACATTCTTAAACAATCTTTAATATTTGACTTTATGGCCGCCCATTCAGTTATATGTTTTTCTTCACATTCTTTAAGAGCGTCTCTTACTATGTTTCTTGCTTCTTCCATTAAATCCTCTGATTCTCTTACATATACAAAACCTCTAGAAATTATATCTGGTCCTGCTATAACAGTACCAGATTCTTTTTCAATAGTAACAACTACTGTTAGTATTCCATCTTGAGAAAGATGCTTTCTATCTCTTAATACAATATTACCAACATCTCCTACACCCAAACCATCTACAAATACTTGACCTGATGTAACTACTCCATTTTTTCTAATGAAATCTCTGTTTACTTCTATTACATCTCCATTGTCAGCAATTATTACATTCTTAGAAGGCAATCCTAGTTTTACAGCCAATTCTCCATGTTGTTTCAAATGTCTATATTCCCCATGTACTGGAATAAAAAATCTTGGTTTAACAAGAGTGTGCATTAATTTAAGCTCTTCCTTACAAGCATGACCGGATACATGAATGTCAGCTAGAGCCTCATAAATAACTTCAGCACCCTTTTTAAACAATTGATTTATAACTCTTGATATTAATTTTTCATTTCCTGGAATTGGAGTAGCTGAAATTATAACCGTATCTCCTGGCACAATACTTACTTTTTTATGTTCAGAAGTAGCCATTCTAGATAAAGCTGACATAGGTTCCCCCTGGCTTCCTGTTGTTATTATAACTATTTTATTCTCAGGGTATTTATTTATTAGGTCAATATCTATAAACATTTCATTTTTGGCATCGATATATCCCAATTCCTTTGCAACTTCTACAATATTCTCCATACTTCTTCCTGAGAAAGCAACTTTTCTCCCATACTTTTCTGCTGCACTTATTATCTGCTGTATTCTATGTATGTGGGATGCAAAAGTGGCTACAATTATTCTTCCTGTTGCTATAGCAAAAATTTCCTCAAAAGCTTCTCCCACAGTACTTTCTGACATAGTGTATCCTTCTCTTTCTACATTTGTACTATCAGCCAGCATTAGTATGACGCCTCTCTTGCCAAGTTCTGCAAATCTAGCTAAATCCGCTACACAACCATCTATTGGAGTATAATCGATTTTAAAATCGCCGGTATGAAGCACTACTCCCATTGGAGTGTGTATTGCGATAGCTACTGAGTCTGCTATACTGTGGCTAGTTCTTATGAATTCTACTGATGTATTATCTAGTTTTATAATGTCTCTAGATTTTATACAATTTAATTCTACAGAACTCAGTAAATTATGCTCTTTCAACTTAGTTTGAAGAATACCTAAGGTAAGTTTAGTACCGTAAACTGGTACATTCAATTCTTTTAACACATACGGAAGCGCTCCTATATGGTCCTCATGACCATGTGTTAGAAATATTCCTTTTACTCTTTCTCTATTTTTTATTAAATAATTAATATCTGGTATTACTACATCAATTCCCAGCATTTCTTCATCAGGAAATTTTAGCCCACAATCAATGACTATAATATCATTTTTATATTCAATAACTGTTAGGTTCTTTCCGATTTCGTTTATTCCACCTAGTGGAATAACTTTTATTTTGTCCCTTTCTTTTCTCAATTTCTCCCCTCCTTTTTTATTCTTTTACTTTAGGCATCTATTATTTTAACTCGTTAGAGCATTCACTGCATATTCCATAAAACTTTACACTATGATCTTTAATTTTAAATTTATATTTTGTTTCTATATTATTTTCTAATACATCAAGTAAGTCCCCTTCTACTTCTATAACCTTGCCGCATTCAGTACATATAAGATGATGATGCTGATGATTTTCATCTTGATGAACTAATTCATATCTACTACATCCATCGTTTAAATCTAATTTTGTTATTATGCCCATCTCTTCCAGTAAAAGCACTGTTCTATAAACTGTTGCTAACCCTATTTCCGGGCATTCCTTTTTTACCAAATTATATAGTTCTTCTGTAGTTAAATGACTTCCTTGATTCTTAATGATTATATCTACAATTGCTCTTCTTTGAGGAGTAAGTTTATATCCTTTTTCTTTTAAAGAATCTTTTAATTTTTCTATTTCTTCATAAGAAAGCTTTCCCATACGGATACCTCATTTCATATAATATTAAAATTGATACACCTAATTATAACTGTAACATCAAAATATTGTCAATTGATAATCATTAATAATAAAAATAATAAAAGCTATGTATAGGTAACATAGCTTTTACATTATATACTTAGTTTAATTCGCTATCTTCTTCAGCAAATAAAGTTTCATATGCCTCAGTAACAATGGCAAACTCCTGATCATCATCTACTGTAACCAATACATCATTTCCATCTTCATCTTTATCTATTCTTAAGGCTATTGCCTCATCTGTGTCTTCATGTTTTGGTGTTACTATTACATATTCTTTATCTTCTATATCCATCTTAGTAACCACATTAAATTCTATTTCTTCACCATCTTCATCTGTTAATACAATGGACGTAATATCATTTTCCATATTTTATCACCTCTTTAATAAATACTATCTAAATACCCTTGCAATATATATGTAGCTGCAATTTTATCTACTATCTTTTTACGCTTCGAACGAGATAAATCTGCTTCAAGCATAGCTTTATGTGCAGCCACAGTAGTAAGTCTTTCATCCCACATTATTATTTCTAAGGGAATTCTCTCTTTTAAAATATCACAAAACTCCAAAACTTTTTCGCTTTGTGGTCCCATAGTACCATTCATATTTTTAGGTAATCCTGCAACTATTTTTTCCACTCCATATTGAGCACATATATTTTTTAATTCTTCTAAATCATTTTCTATACCTTTTCTTCTTATAGTAGTTATTCCTTGAGCTGTTAATCCCAACGGGTCACTTAAAGCAACCCCAATAGTCCTATCTCCTATATCTAGTCCTAATATTCTCATTATCTTCTCCTTTTATTATGCTCAATTTAAAAGTAAAAATGCCCTTAAGGGCATTTTTTTACTTTATCCCTAAATAGTTTTTTATTACTTCTTCTAAAATCTCATCTCTCTCTAATTTTCTAACTAAAGCTCTTGCTCCATTAAAATTTGTAATATATGTAGGATCTCCTGAAATTAAATATCCTACCATTTGATTAACAGGATTATATCCTTTTTCTTTTAAGGAGTCATAAACTTGAGTAAGAATTTCCTTAGTTAAATCCTTTTTACTCTTCAATACATCAAATTGTATAGTATTATCATTCCCCATTATTTCTTCACCCCACTGTTCCATATTATATAGATTACAGTTGAGAGTTAAGGGACCACTATAACTCTCATACTTTTCCTTTTTTTAAACTTTCTAGTTAAATTTATATATAATATTAATAATTTTTCTTAAAATTTAAATGCTATATAAATGTTACCTTTAGTTATATTATAAAACATATTTTATGAATTGTACACTACTTTACTAAAGTTGCCATTATAGACTCAACTTTTCCCATAGCTTCTTCTAATTTTTCTGGAAGTTTTCCTCCTGCTTGAGCCATATCTGGTCTTCCACCGCCGCCACCTCCAGCGATTGTTGCAACTTCTTTTATAATTTTACCACAATGTGCTCCTTTTGATACTGCTTCCTTTGAAGCCATAGCCACAAATTGAACTTTTCCTTCATTAACACTTCCAAGTACAACTAAGCCTTCTCCTATTTTATCGCGAAGTTTATCTGCTAAATCTCTTAATGCATTTCCATCTATATCTTTTAATGCTCCTGTTACCAATTTAACCCCATTTACTTCTTTTATATTGTTTAGCAGCTCATCTTCTGCACCACTAGCAAGTTTAGCTTTTAACTCATTTATTTCTTTATCTTTATTTTTCATCTCAACTATTTGTGAGTTTACTTTATTTATTATATCCTTTTCTCCACATCTTAAAACATCTGCTACATTATTTAATATATTTTCTTTTTCTTCTATATAATTTATAGCATTTACTCCAGTTACTGCCTCAATTCTTCTTATTCCTGCTGCTACCCCAGATTCTGATATTATTTTAAATAATCCTATTTCTCCAGAATTTTTAACATGAGTTCCTCCACAAAGTTCCTTACTAAAGTCACCTATACATACAACTCTAACTTCTTCTGTATACTTATCATCAAATAATGCTGTAGCTCCACTTTTCTTTGCTTCTTCTATATCCATTACTTTTGTCTCTACATTACATACTTCCATTATTTTTTCATTTACTAATCTTTCAACTTCTTTTAATTCTTCTTTAGTCAATCCTTGGAAATGACTAAAATCAAATCTTAGTCTTTCATCATCTACAAAAGATCCTGATTGTGCCACATGTTCTCCTAAAACTGTTTTTAATGCTGTATGTAACATATGAGTTGCAGTATGATTTTTTCTTATTTTATTTCTTCTTAATGCTTCTACTTCTAGAGTAACAGTTTCATCTTTTAATATCTTTCCTTCTATAACTTTTACAAAATGAAGCACTTTTCCAGCTATATTCTTTTTACATCCAGTAACCTGAGCTTTTCCATCTTTGCCAACTATTATCCCAGTATCTCCTATTTGTCCTCCCATTTCTGCATAAAATGGAGTTTTCTCTACTACAACTACGCCTTCTTCTCCTGAATTTAAATAATCAACAAATTCTTCACCATTTACTATTAAACTAACCTTTGAATCTTCTTTTAATGAATCATATCCTACAAATATAGTTTCTAGTTCCTTTGGAAGCTTATTTAATACAGTATCTTCTGCTCCCATATAGTTTGATTCTCCACGAGCTGCTCTAGCTCTTCGTCTCTGCTCTTCCATTTCTTTATTAAAAGCTTTTATATCTACTTCTATATTTTTTTCTTCTAATATTTCTTGAGTTAACTCTAATGGAAAACCATAAGTATCATATAATTTAAAAGCTTTATCTCCCTGAAGAACCTTTTTTCCTTCTTTTTCTAAATCATGTATATATTCATTTAAAATTTGAATTCCACCATCTATAGTTTCAGCAAATCTTTCTTCTTCTAGTTTTATAACTTTCTTTATATACTCTTCTTTTTCTTTTAATTCTGGGTAAGCTTCAGAAGAATTCTTAATTACTACGTCACAAATATTATAAAGGAAAGTATTTTTTATACCCAATAATCTTCCATGTCTTGCCGCTCTTCTAAGCAATCTTCTTAGAACATATCCTCTTCCTTCATTTGAAGGTAATATTCCATCAGAAATCATAAAAGTTACACTTCTTACATGATCAGTTATTACTCTTAAAGATATATCGCTTATTTTATTCTTACCATATTCTACACCTGATACCTTGCTTATTTCATCTAAAATAGCTCTTATAGTATCTACTTCAAATATACTTTGTTTTCCTTGCATTATAGTAGCCATTCTTTCAAGTCCCATTCCTGTATCTATATTAGGATGGGCAAGTCTATTATAATTTCCATCTTCATCTTTATCAAATTGTGTAAATACAAGATTCCAAAATTCAACTACTTTATCTTCATCGCCTGCTTTTACAAATTCCTCTAAAGTAGTTATTTTTCCTGCTCCTCTATCAAAATGTATTTCAGAACATGGTCCACAAGGTCCCTGTCCTATTTCCCAAAAATTATCTTCTTTTCCTAATCTAAATATTCTAGCTGGATCAATGTCTGTAGATTTAGTCCATATTTCATAAGCTTCATCATCATCTAAATAAATAGTTACATATAATTTATCCTTTGGAAGCTTTAATATATCTGTTACAAATTCCCAAGCCCATGGAATAATTTCATTTTTAAAATAATCTCCAAAAGAAAAGTTCCCCAACATTTCAAAAAAGGTACCATGTCTTGAGGTCTTACCTACATTTTCAATATCACCAGTTCTTATACATTTTTGACAAGTAGTAATTCTTTTTTTTGGTGGAGTTTGAACTCCAGTAAAATAAGGTTTAAGTGGTGCCATACCTGCATTTATTAGTAGCAAACTGTTATCATTCTTAGGCACTAGTGGAAAACTTCCTAATCTTAGATGTTCCTTGCTTTCGAAAAATTTTAAATAAGCTTCTCTAATTTCATTTAAGCCCATTTCTTTCATATGTATCTCCTCCATTTTTTAGTCTATTATTTTAAATTGATAGTTTGGGAAATTTTCCCGATATAACTATGCAAAATGTTTTTAAAATCAAAAAGAAGCCTTATTCCCTATAAGGGACGAAAGCTTCTCCGCGGTACCACCCTAATTATATAAGTTGTAAACTTATACCTCTTCTATATTACTTAGCTCCAAAACAGCTTCAATACCATTACCAAGAAGTTTGCACCCACCACTTCCTCTCTAAATGATAATCCTGTATTTACTCCTTTTTTTCATCACTAAAATATTCATTTTGATAAAAATTATAATTTAAAAAAAGATTTATGTCAATATTTAACCTTTTATTAATTACTTTCTATATTCCATTAAGGTGCTACAATTAATACTTTTTTCTTCTCTTTTAACCTGTATTGCTCTAATATAAGCTTTTGCCGTATCTAAAGAAGTAAAAATACTTATATTATTTTCTATGGCTTTTCTTCTTAATTTAAATCCTTTTGTGTTTTTATTATTTCCAACACTTGCAGTATTTATTATTAAATTAAATGCCTTGTTTTTCATATCATTTATGGCTTCTTGTATATCTATTAATTTGCATTTTATTTTATTATAATTTAAATATTCATAAGTTTTATAAGATGCAAATATATTAAATCCTAATTTCTCATATTCTTTAATTATATTAACTCCTTCTTCTTTATCCTTATTATTCAATGATACATACATATTTCCACAACTTATAATATCAGTTCCTGAAGCCTTAAAGGCTTTGTAAATAGCCACATTTAAATCAAAATCTATTCCTAGTACTTCTCCTGTAGACTTCATTTCTGGTCCTAAAGCAATATCCACTCCTGCTAATTTCTTTGTGGAAAATATAGGCATTTTTACTGCATAAAATTTTTCATTTCTATAAATTCCTATAGGATAATTTAATTCTTTTAAGGTTTTTCC
The DNA here is from genome assembly GCF_017873215.1 of Clostridium tetanomorphum. Taxonomy (GTDB): domain Bacteria; phylum Bacillota; class Clostridia; order Clostridiales; family Clostridiaceae; genus Clostridium_AO; species Clostridium_AO tetanomorphum. The sequence continues at coordinate 56,786 of NZ_JAGGKA010000016.1, read as the reverse complement.
AAGCATTATCTCTACAGCTAAATCTACCATAGGTATTCCCGTTATTTTGCTCAATATAGGAACTGTTCTAGATGCTCTAGGATTAACTTCAATTACATAAATTTCCTTACCATCATAAGCATACTGTATATTTATAAGTCCCTTAATATCTAAAGCTTTTGATATTCTCCAAGTATAATATTCAATCTTCTCTAAAACATTATTATCTAAGCTTATAGGTGGATATATACTTATACTATCTCCTGAATGTACTCCTGTTTTTTCTACATGCTCCATAATTCCAGGTATTAAAACATTTTCTCCATCACATATTCCATCAACTTCTATTTCAATTGCTTTTATATATTTATCTATAAGAACAGGATGCTCTTTGGATAAATTCACCTCTTCTTTTAAATATTTATACAAATTTTCTTTATGATAAAATACTTGCATAGCTCTTCCACCTATTACATAGGATGGCCTTACAATTAGAGGGAATCCTATACTTTGTATTAAATTATCCACTTCATCTAAATTTGTTACTGCTGCTCCTATTGGAGTGTTAATTTCTAATTTATTTAAAAAGCTTCTAAACTTATCTCTATCCTCTGCTAAATCTATGGAATCAAAACAGGTTCCTAATATATTTATCCCCTTTGACTTTAGCTTTTTACATAAATTTATAGCAGTTTGCCCTCCGAATTGAACAATTACTCCTTCAACATTTTCTTCTCTTATTACATTCATCACATCATCTATATATAAAGGATCAAAATAAAGTTTATCTGCCACATCAAAATCTGTACTAACTGTTTCTGGATTATTATTGATTATTATAGCTTCATATCCTTCTCTTTTAATCGCCCATACTCCATGAACACAGCAATAATCAAACTCTATACCTTGTCCTATTCTTATAGGCCCTGATCCTATAACTAATATTTTCTTATTTTTAGTTATTATATTATCACTTTCATTATCATAGCATGAATAATAATAAGGTGTATTTGATAAAAACTCTCCGCTACAGGTATCCACCATCTTATATACAGGCTTTATATTATTTACACTTTTAATTTTCTCTAAATTTTCTCTATCTATACCTATTAATTTACATATATATTCATCTGTAAATCCCATAGTTTCTGCTTTATGAATTAAATTTATATTTGGAACATTATTTATAAGCTGTTTTTCCATATTAATAATATTTTCTATTTTATTTAAAAACCATTTATCTATTTTTGTAATTTCATGAATTTCTTCTATTTTTAATCCTTTTCTAATTCCTTCAGCTATAGCAAATAATCTTTCATCATCAGAAAGCTTAATTTTATCTATTATTTCTTCCTCTGAAATAATAGATAAACTCGGCAGACTTAATCCTATAATCTCTCCTTCTAAACTTATAACTCCCTTTAACAGAGCACTTTCAAAGCATCTATCAATAGCCATAACTTCTCCTGTAGCTTTCATCTGAGTTCCTAAAGTTCTATTAGCACTTCTGAACTTATCAAAAGGCCACTTTGGTATTTTAACTACACAATAATCTAGAGCTGGTTCAAAAAATGCACTAGAATTTCCTGTTACATAGTTTTTTAATTCATTTAGACTATATCCCAATGCAATTTTTGCCGCAATCTTTGCAATAGGATAACCTGCTGCTTTTGACGCTAAAGAACTTGACCTACTAACTCTAGGATTTACTTCTATAACTATATATCTATTTTCTTTAGGATGGAGAGCAAACTGAACATTACACCCTCCTTCAATTTTTAAACTTTTAATAATCTTTAGGGATGCATTCCTTAACATTTGATATTCTTCATTACTTAATGTCTGAGATGGAGCTACAACTATGCTATCTCCTGTATGAATACTTACAGGATCTATATTTTCCATATTACAAACCACCATAGAATTATCTTTACCATCTCTTATAACTTCATATTCTATTTCCTTCCATCCACCTACACTTTGTTCTAAAAGAATTTGCCCTATAGGACTTTCCTCTAATCCTTTTTTGCATCCTTTTGTAAGCTCATCATAATTAGATACAATTCCCCCTCCAGTGCCACCTAAAGTAAACGCTGGTCTTATAATAACAGGAAAACCCTCTTTCTCTACAAATCTCTTACACTGTTCCAAATTGTTAGCAATTGTACTTACAGGAATAGGCTCCCCTATTTCTTTCATAAGATTTTTAAATTCTTCTCTATCCTCCGCTTTCTTTATAGCTTCCTCCTTTATTCCTAAAAGCTTTACTCCATATTTGTCTAATATTCCTAAACTTTTTAATTCCATAGCAATGTTTAAAGCTGTTTGTCCTCCAAACCCTGCTAGAATTCCATAAGGCCTTTCTTTTTTCAAAATATTTTCTAAACAGTCAACTGTTAAAGGTTCTATATAAGTTTTATCAGCTATATGTTCATCTGTCATAATAGTAGCCGGATTACTATTTACAAGTATTGTTTCTATTCCTTCTTCCTTAATAGCTTCACAAGCTTGAGTTCCTGAATAATCAAATTCAGCCGCTTGCCCAATTATTATAGGTCCAGAACCTATTATTAAAACTTTATTTATATCTTTATTCAATGGCATTTGTATCATCTCCTAGCATGTTATTAATAAATTCGTCAAATAAATAAGAAGTATCTGTAGGTCCTGGAGCTCCTTCTGGATGAAATTGTACAGAAAAAATAGGAAATTTCTTATGTTTTATTCCTTCAACAGTGTCATCATTTAAATTTACATGGGTAATAATTAAATCTAAGTTATCTAAGCTTTCTTTCTTTACTGCATATCCATGATTTTGTGATGTTATATAAGCTTTATCTTTTTCAATGTTATAAACTCCATGATTGCCACCTCTATGTCCAAATTTCATTTTATAAGTATCTCCACCTAAAGATAAAGTCAATATTTGATGTCCTAAACATATACCAAATATAGGTATTTTACCTATAAATTTTTTCACCACTTCTATACTTTCCTTTAATTCTTTTGGATCTCCTGGTCCATTACTTAATAGAATGCCATTAGGATTAATGCTCATAATTTCTTCATAGGAAGAATTATATGGAAACATAGTAATATCACATTTTCTTTCTACCAAGTTTTTTATTATACTCTTTTTTATACCAAAATCTAATATTGCTACTTTTAATTCTTCTCCCTTTATGTGTCTTACACAATTTATGCTTACTTCTTTAACTAAGTCCTTATTCGATATAGATTTCATTTTTTCTTTTATCTTATAAAGAGGTAAATTTTCATTGGATATGATACATTTCATTGCTCCTAATTCACGTATTTTCTTAGTTATACTTCTGGTATCTACTCCAGATATTCCGACTACCCCCTTTTCCTTTAAGAATTCATCTAAATTTTTCTCACTTAAATGGTTTGAAGGAACATGGCAAATAGATTTTACTATAAGTCCTTTAGCATATACTTTAGAGGATTCGTTATAAATATTATTAACACCATAATTTCCCATAAGCGGATAACACATGCTTATTATTTGCCCAGCATAAGATGGGTCTGTAAGTATCTCTCCATAACCTGTCATAGAAGTATTAAAAACTAGTTCCCCAATAGAGGTGCCTTTTTTTCCTATACCTTCTCCTATATATACCGTTCCATCTTCTAAATAAAGTAATCCGTTCATTTTTATACCCTCTTTCTTAAAAGTTACATCAGTGTAGCTACCATAACAGCTTTAATAGTGTGTAATCTATTTTCTCCTTGTTCAAATACTAAAGAATATTTACTTTCAAATACTTCTTCCGTAACTTCTAAAGACTTAAGTCCAAATTTATCATATATTTTTCCCCCAATTTCTGTTTCTAAATTATGATATGCAGGAAGACAATGCATAAATTTTACATTTTCATTATCACTTATTTTTAATAATTTCATATTTACTTGATAAGGTAAAAGTTTTTCTATTCTTTTCTCCCATATTCTTTCTTCTTCTCCCATAGATACCCATACATCTGTATAGATTACATCTGCTCCTTTAATTTCTTCTATATTTTCTGTAATGGTTATTTTACCGCCCTGTTTTTCGGCTTCTTTTATACATTCTTCTATTAAACTTTGTTTTGGAAATAACTCTCTAGGTGAAATTATTTTAAAATTCATTCCTACCTTACTAGCTCCTATCATAAGAGCATTTGCTACATTATTTCTTCCATCACCTATATAAACAAATTTTATAGAACTTAAAGATTTATTAATGGTTTCCCTTAAAGTTAAAAAGTCTGCTAATACTTGAGTTGGATGATCTTCATCTGTAAGCCCATTCCACACAGGCACTTTTGAAAACTCTGCTAAAATTTCCACTGCTTTTTGAGAGTAACCTCTATATTCAATACCATCAAACATTCTTCCTAAAATTCTACCTGTATCTTTTATAGATTCCTTTTTTCCCATATGTGATCCATTAGAATTTATATAAGTAATATTAGCTCCCTGATCATAGGCTGCAACTTCAAAAGAACATCTAGTTCTTAAAGATTCCTTTTCAAAAATTAAAGCTATATTTTTTCCAGTTAGTAATTTATCTTCATTACCCTCTTTCTTCTGCTTTTTCAATTTTTGTGCTAAATCTAGTAAATGCTCTATTTCCTCTAATGAAAAATCTTTTAATGTTAAACAATTTCTATTCTTTAAATTAATCATTTTTATCCCCCTTACATAACTATTCTTCTTAACTTAATTTTTCTTTATAAGCATCATATCCAAACCACTTCATAGAAAGCTTTGATAACGTTCCATCCTTTTCCATATCATCAATTATTTTATCTATCTCTTCTCTTAATTCTTTATCTTCTTTTCTGTAACCAATACCCATAGGTTCTTTACTAATAATGCCATCTAAAATTTCATATTCTCCTTTTTTCTTTCCCATATAATAAGCTCCAACCTGTGCATCCATAATTACAGCATCTACTCTGTTAGCAGATAGTTCATGAAATGCTTCCGTTATTTTGTCATATTTTTTCAATGACTTTATCCCCTTCATATTAGCAGCTACATTATCTCCTGTAGTTCCAAGCTGGCAAGCTAATACTTTTCCTTGCAAGTCTTTCACTTCATTAATACTTTTATTTCCTTTTTTAACAGCTATAATTTGTCCTCCTACTATATAAGGCTTAGAAAAGTCTATAGATTCCTTCCTTTTATCTGTAATACTAATGCTTGCAATAGCTATATCAAATTTTTTAGAATTGAGAGCCATTATCAATCCATTAAAATCTACTATTGAAAATTCTGGAGTCACCCCCAATCTTTTTCCTAACTCTTTGCCAAAATCCACATCAAATCCTACTAGATCTTTATTTTCATCTCTAAATTCCATAGGTGGATATCCTTCTTCTATGCCAATGACTATTTTCTTATTTTTCTTTACACTTTGAAGTAAATTTAAATCTTCTTTTTTAGAAGCACATCCCCCTAGCACACTTCCTAAAATTAACATTGTGATAAAAAATTTAATTGCTTTTTTCATAAAAATGCCCCCTTAAAAATTAATATTTAAATATTCATTTATGCATAAATATACATATTTATTTTTATTAATATATTTATTTTCGTTTCATACCAGCCATATATCGAAAAATATGTTTATAATTATAAGATATATTTTATAATTATGCAATAGATTTTATATAAATACATTAAATTTTCTTTTCTAAAGATCACCGAACATTAGTGAAAATTGAACAAATACACCAATAATGTATATCCTAGAATAAATGATTGAACCATAACTGCTTATTTAGAAACGTATCATCCACTGTGCACAGTATAAGAGGTGTAAATCTCAAGAGTTTCAATGCCCCCAGCCATATAGGTACAGAGTATTGCAAATGATAGCTATGGTATAAAAAATAAATTGATTAGGGACATAAATTACAATTTGATATAATTTAATTAGTTAAATTATTATTTATATAAAAGTTTTTACTTTTTTATAAAATATATATGTAGTAGGAATCAATATAAATTTTTCCCACTACATATACTATTAAAAAATATAATAATTTAAGTCTTCATATACTACTTTAATTATTACTCCTACAGGTATTGCTAATATCATACCAAAAAATCCCCAAATTTTGCCTCCAATTATTAGCAATAGTATTACTATTAAAGGATGCATACTTATATTATCTGCAATGAATTTAGGGGATATAATGTTTCCTTCTACTTGTTGAATAAAATATAGCCACAAAGCAGTCCAAAAGGCAACACTGGGAGATTTTAAAAATGCTACTACAATACTAGGTATAGCTCCAAATACAGGGCCAAAGTATGGAATTATATTAAAGAATCCATTTAATAGTGAAAGTATTAGAGGGAAATCTACTCTTAATATTAAAAGTACTATGAAAGTGAATATTCCCACAATTATGCATAAAATTACTTGAGTAGCTATATATCTTCCCAGTATTTTATCAATATCTTTAGCAACTATTCTAATCATATTTCTACTTTTTACAGGGAAAATAGTAAGCAGTCTATTACTTATATCCTTTCCATCTGAAAGAAAATAGTATGCTATTATAGGCACAATGGCAAAAGATATAAAATTTTCTCCTAATAAAAGTATTCTTTCAAATGCAGTATTAAAAGCATTGTCTAAAGTTACATTAATTCTACCATAAGCATTTTGAAGTAAATTGTAAAAAAATTTATTATTACTTAATGGCTTAATCCTTTCATAAAAATTATTTATAAAAAATTCAATTTTATGTAAAGCATCACCAATATTTGAGCTTTCTCTAAATAAAGTTGGTATAAGAAAAGTAACTCCTACTATAAATAAGACAATAATTATACATATAAGTAATACTGATGAAAAACATCTATTAAAACCTAAATGAATTAATTTCTCATTTATTGGTTTCAAAACATATGCTAATATAAATGATAAAAATAACAAATGTGTTATTTCTCTTATTATTTTCAACCTAAACAACATTATACATAATATGGAAACAATCATAGAAATAAGGATATATTTTTTATTCTTTTTTAGGAAGTTCTTCATATTCCCTACTCAATTTGAATAAGTTACTGGGTATATTTGAGAGAATTATCTTATCCTTATTTCCATAATATAGTATTGAATCTTTTCCTAGAATTATATCCTTTATTAAAATAATCTTTTTGCCATGAATAAAATTAGTTAGATATCCCGTTGATACAACTATTCCATTTATTAAGAAAGTTTTTTCATCAAAAATTATATCATCAGCCATACCAATTATGTTTCCATGTAAATCTATTACATTTGTATAAACTATATCGGAAAACTGAAGATAATTACCTTTATTCCATTTATCTACTATCATGCTTTCATTAAAAGATAAAATATTTTCTTTTAATACATATAAAGATGGACCAAATATCATATAAGATGTTATAGAAAATCCAAGTACTCCTCCTATATGAAAATCTACTATAATATCCTTTATAAAACCAATGCTTTTACCCTTTATACTACTTACTTTCATAAAAAGAAAATCTTTTTTTCTATACATCCTATTCACTCCAAATTATAAATTCATTTTATATTTTTTCCTTTAGTATAAAAAATATGCTTAACATAATATTATAAAAAATATACAAAAAATAATAAAGAATAAATAGGGAAAATTTCTCTATTTATTCTTTATTATTTATGCTCTAAATATATTAAGTTTTAAATTAATTTACAGCTTCTATAATTCCTCCACCAAGAAGTAAATTTTCAATGTAAAACACTACAGATTGTCCTTTAGTTATAGCTCTTTGCTTCTCATCGAATATTACTTTAACTTTCCCATTTTCCAAAGGTTCAATGGTAGCCAAAGAGGTTTTTGAAGAATATCTAATCTTTGCTGTAACTCTCATTTTATTTTTTAATTTATCAAAAAGAATAAAATTTACATCTCTAGCTGTAAGTTCATTTTTAAATATTTCCTCTTCTTCTCCTAATACTACTTCATTTCTCTCTGGAATAATATCAGTAACAAATATAGGTTTTCCTAAAGCAATTCCTAACCCTTTTCTTTGCCCTATAGTATAATAAATTATTCCTTTATGCCTTCCTAAAATTTTTCCATTCTTGTCCACAAAATTTCCTGGAAATATTTTCTTAGGATAATGATTTATTATATAATTTCCATGATTATTATCGGGAATAAAACATATTTCCTCACTGTCTTTTTTGTTATGTACATGAAGACCTATTTCTTTTGCAATTTCCCTTATTCTTTCCTTTGTGTACTCTCCACAAGGCATAAGAACATGTTTTAATTGATGTTGCTTTATATTATATAGCATATAAGTTTGATCTTTATTATCATCTTCTGCTTTATATATTAAATATCTATCTCCGTTTTTTTTAATTTTACAATAATGACCAGTAGCTATATAATCTGCTCCTAGTTCTATAGCTTTATTTAAAAAAGCATCAAATTTTATATGTTTATTACAAAAAACACAAGGGTTAGGTGTTCTTCCCTCTATATAATCATTGATAAATGGCGCTACAACCTTTTCATCAAATTCTTTAATTAAATTTATTTCTACAAAAGGTATCTCTAATTTATCACATACTTTTTTTGCATTTTCTACTATTAAATCTGATTCACTTTTTTGTCCATTACATTTATTTCCTGGGAAAACTTTCATAGTCATTCCTATAACTTTATATCCCTGTTTCTTCAATAAATATGCTGTAACGGAACTATCTACTCCGCCACTCATTCCAACCACAACTTTTTTTGTCATAAATCTTTTCACCAATCCTTTTTTAAAGAATACATAATGGGTAAGTATAATTTTTCTCCACTTTCAATTCTCAACTAAATAAATCTTCTCATAATTTTTCAAAACTATCAATATAATTCCTATAAAAAACGTAGAAATCCGCCATAGACGAATTTCTATATTTATTCTTTATTCCATTATATTTTTTCTATAAATACTATTCTCCATGTACTTCCTCATGAATATGTTCCGAATGAGTTTTCATTTCCCAAGGTTCTAAACCTGCAGATTCTCTATAGTTGTTTATTGCTTTGTGTATAGCTTCTTCTGCGAGTACTGAACAGTGCATTTTTACTGGTGGAAGTCCATCTAATGCTTCAGCTACCGCTTTATTAGTTAAGTCCCATGCTTCTTCTACAGTTTTACCTTTTATAAGTTCTGTAGCCATACTTGAGGAAGCTATAGCTGAACCACATCCAAAAGTTTTAAATTTTACATCCTTTATTATATTATCTTCAACCTTTAGGTAAATTTTCATTATATCTCCACACTGTGGATTTCCTACTTCTCCTATTCCATTTGCATCTTGAATTTCTCCAACATTTCTTGGATTTTTAAAATGATCCATTACTTTTTCGCTGTATATCATAACTACTTATCCTCCTTCTTTAAAAAATCTTCCCATAGTGGTGACATATTTCTTAATCTTTGAACTATTTCTGGTAATACATTTAATACATAATCTACATCCTCTTCTGTACTTCCAGCTCCTAAAGACAATCTTAAAGAACCATGAGCAAGTTCATGAGGCAATCCCATAGCTAAAAGCACATGTGATGGATCTAAAGAACCTGATGCACAAGCACTTCCTGTAGATGCACATACTCCCTCAAAGTCTAAGGATAAAAGTAACGCTTCTCCTTCTATTCCTATAAAACTAAAGTTTGCGCTACCCGGAAGTCTATTTTGACCAACAGGTCCATTAATTTTAGTATATGGTATTCTTTCCATTACTCCATTTATTAATTTATCTCTTAATGCTTTAAGTCTTGCAGCTTCTTCATTTAATTCAGACACCGCAATTTCTATAGCTTTTCCCATACCTACAATGCTTGGCACATTTTCTGTACTTGCTCTCTTTCCTTTTTCCTGTCCTCCACCATGAATAAGATTATCTATTCTTATTCCTTTTCTTATATATAAAGCTCCAATACCTTTAGGTCCATAAAATTTATGACCTGCCATAGAAAGCAAATCTATGTTCATATCTTCTACATCTATTGCTATATGACCTATTGCTTGAACCGCATCTGTATGGAATAATATTTTTCGTTCCCTACAGACAGCACCTATTTCTTTTATTGGCTGAATTGAAGCTACTTCGTTATTAGCAAACATAATTGAAACTAATATAGTTGTATCCTTTATTGCATTCTTCAAATCTTCTATTTTAATTAATCCATTTTCATCTACTGGTAAGTAAGTTACTTCAAAACCATTCTTCTCTAAAAATTTGCATGTATGAAGTACCGCATGGTGTTCTATAGCTGTAGTAATTATATGATTGCCTTTATTTTTGTGAGCAGATGCTATACCTTTAATAGCCCAGTTATCTGCTTCTGAGCCACCACCAGTAAAATATATTTCATCTTTTTTAGCATTTATAGCTTTAGCTACTCTTTCTCTAGCTTTATCAATTGCAACTCTTGGTTCCTCTGATATAGAATAAAACTTTGATGAAGGATTAGCAAATTTCTCTGTAAAATAAGGAATCATCTCCTGTAATACTTCTGGTTTAGTATATGTGGTTGCTGAATAATCCATATAAACATATTTTCTATCCATTTAAATTTACTCCTTTCGTGTTGAAGCCCTTAATTTATCATAATCATCAACTAAATCCTGTAAGGTTGTTGACTTTGTTACTTGCTCTACACTCTCTTTTATTTTTACCCATAATAGCCTAGTTGAACATGAATCCATATTACTACAACTACCCTCTAAAACACATTCGGATAAATCTAGAGGACCTTCCAAAACTTCCATAATTTCAGCTATACTTATATCTCTAGGTTCTCTAGTTAGTATGTATCCTCCCTGTGCACCTCTTATACTTTTTATTAAATCAGCTTTTCTAAGAGAAGAAAATAATTGCTCTAAATAATACTCTGATATATTTTGTCTTTCAGCTATACTTTTAATAGAAACCGGTTCGCTACCATAATTTATTGCTAAATCTACCATAGCTCTAACTCCGTATCTTCCTTTAGTTGATAACTTCATTTAACCACCTCTCTAGTGTTCAATGAAAGTAGACTGTTTTACTAAACTTTCAAATTTATAATAGCAAATCAGAGTAATCTTGTCAACTATAAAAATAAAAAATTTTACCTTTTGAAGAACTTACTTGTAAGCATCTTTTTTATAATATCTCCAAAAGGTAAAATCTTTATGTAATTTTATATTTAGTCCATAATTTCTTTCAAACTTTAATTCAAATAACAATGCTCCTTTAAACAGTTATGTATAACTAAGGCTCTTTCGATGCTCTTAAAAATTTCATATATGCCAGCATCTTTTCCTCCATTTTATTTTTTCCTGGTTTATAGTAAGCTGAATTTTTAATATTATCTGGAAGATATTGTTGATTCACATAATGATTTTTATAATTATGAGGATACTTATACCCTATACCTCTTCCCAAACTTTCTGCTCCATTATAATGAGCATCTTTAAGATAAGATGGTATGTCTCCAACATCCTTATTTCTTATATCCCCTAAAGCTTTATCTATAGCCTCTATTGTTGAATTTGACTTAGGAGAAGTGGCTAGAAGAATTACTGCCTGAGCTAAGGGAATTCTACCTTCTGGCAGTCCAAGTTGCATGGCTGAATCTATACAACTTTTCACTATAGAAATAGCATTAGGATAGGCAAGCCCTATGTCCTCACAGGATATAACTAAAAGTCTTCTACATATAGAAGGTAAATCTCCTGCTTCTATAAGTCTAGCTAAATAATGAATAGAAGCATTTACATCACTACCCCTTATAGACTTTTGAAAAGCGCTTAAAATATCATAATGACTGTCTCCAAACTTGTCATAATTTAATATTTTAATTTGAGTACATTCTTTAGCGACTTCCAAATCTACACCTATTGTTCCATCCTCACTAGATATAGTAGAATATACTGCCAATTCCACTGAGTTTAATGCTTTTCTTAAATCTCCTCCACTTACATCTGCAATATACTCAATTGCTTCTTCTGTAAATTGTATATTTTTATATTCCATTTCTTTTTTTAAAATGTTTATAGCTCTCTTTATTCCAAATATAATATCTTGCTTATTCAAAGATTTAAATTCAAAAATTGTGGATCTACTTAATATAGCTTTATACACATAATGATATGGGTTTTCTGTTGTACTAGCTATGAGAGTTATCTTTCCATTTTCCATAAACTCTAACAGAGACTGTTGTTGTTTCTTATTAAAATTTTGGATTTCATCTAAATACAAAAGTACTCCTTTTACTCCTATTAGCCCATCTAATTCCCCTATTATTTCCTTCACATCATTTAAAGATGCATTTGTAGCATTTAATTTATAAAAAGTCTTATTTGCTTTCTTAGCTATTATACTAGCTACGGTAGTTTTTCCCGTACCTGGTGGGCCATAAAAAATCATATTAGTTATCTTCCTAGAGTTTATAATTCTATTAAGTATTTTATTTTCACCTAATAAATGTCTTTGACCAACTACATCATTTATTTCTAATGGTCTTATTCTTTCTGCTAAAGGTTGTATATTCATTGCCCTTTAAAGTCCTTTCTAACTATTCTTCAAAAGGTTTTCTAATGTTTTATCCATGATTCTCTCACTTGTATCTAAGACCTTTTTACTTTGATTCTTTAAAGCATTTATAGTTCCTTTAAAAACTGCTTTAGAAATATTATTATTTAGAGAATATTTAAATGCCCTTACCTTTTTTCTTTCTATTCGTCCTAAATAAAATAAGATTTCATCTTTACATTCAGGCGAAGTTACCTTTAATGCTTCCTCCAAATACTTTTTACCCATCATTCCAAAATTTTCCTTTTCCAAAGGATCTTTAGCATACATACTTAAAAGCTGTGCGCTTCTCCCAATGCAAACCAAATTTTTTTCATCTTTTACTCCACTCTTTAAGCCTAAATTAATGCTCTTTAACAAAGCCCTTTTGTATGTCCATTTATCTTTGTCAAAAGATTCTTCAATATACTCTCCACCAAATTCGCTACTTATATCCATAGCAGTTCCTATAGGATCTATAGGAGATTTAGCTAAATTCATAATTAAAAATGCTTTTTTATAATAGTTGATACTCTGAGCCAATATCAAAAATCCATATGGATCTTTTAGATTATTTTGAACCATGGTTTGAACCTTTTCTATTCCTGCTGCCCCTTCTGCTATATCGTCTACTAGAGTCACTATAGGAATACCTTTAAATTCTTTTCTTAATCTACCTACAAAATTTAAATCTTTATTTTCTTCTTTTCTTTTTTTATTAGAATATTCTAGCTCTTTCTTTAATTTCTCTATAGAAGTTTTCCTTTTTATTTTTTCCTTATTTTTTACTTCTTCAATCTTTAATTGAATATTTTCTTTTTTATTCTTTAATTGTAAGACTTCTTTTTTTTCTAGACTAATTATTTCTTTCTCAATCCTTTTTGCCTTACTATTTAAATAGCCTCGTTGCACATTTTCTTTTATTTTACTAAAAACAATGCTATTTAAACTATTTACCTTTCTAAAAAAACCCATAAGAAAACCTTTCTTTCATAATTATTTTAAATAGCAATCCACTATTTCTCCATAATAAATAGTGTGATAATCTCCATTCTTATAGCAATTTTCTTTTATCTCCTCACTTAAAAATTCTGGATTCATAGCTTCTTTATATACTATTTTACACTCATAGTGTAAATCACAATTTTCTATAATAGGTGTTTCAACTTTTCTTCCACTTGCTACTTTTAGATTACATTCCTTAAATTTGTCTATGTCTCTTCCTGATTTTGAGCCACAAATAGCTACTTCCTTTTTCATATCTTTATTTACAGGTATACTTACAGTGAAAGTTGAAGATCTTTCTATCATTTCAAAGGTATATCTAGACTTTCTAACCATTACAGCTAAAATTGGTTTTTTCCACTGATATCCTATATTTGCCCAACCTATAGTCATTGTATTTATTTTGTTTTCATTTTTTACAGTTAAAAATGCTCCCTTACTTTTTATTATTTCCATGGCATTTTCCATGTTATCAAAAAAAATTCATAATTAATCCCTCCAAATATATATAATTTATTCTTTACTATTTATTATCTACAATAACCGGTTTTCTTTCTTTAAAATAAACAAGCTTCAGACCACATTCTTCGGCAAACTGTTTCCCTAAGTTAAAATCGCTTCCTATATTTTCAGGTCTATGAGCATCTGATCCTAAAGTAACTATTTTTCCACCCAATTCATTAAACCTTTTGTATATAGGTATAAGATTTTTTATTGCTTCTCCATCTTTAAACCTTCTTGTGTTTATCTCAATAGCTTTATCCCTAGAAATTAGTATTTTAAATATTTCATCTAATATTTCATTATACTGTTCATAATAGATATGACTATCATTATATGGAGCATATCTACATATATAATCTATATGTGATAGTGAATCTATATAATAATGTTCTTTTACACAATTAAGCATATACTTAAGATAATTTTTATATACTTCTTCTTTAGTTCTTTCTTCATAAAAGCTTTCTCCATATATATCATAGTATTCATCTTCATTTTTCACCACATGAATAGAGCCTAAAACAAAATCAAAAGGATAATCTTCACATATTTTTATGTTTTCTTCTACACAGTCAGGTCTCATTCCCATTTCTATCCCTAAAAGCAGCTTATCACTTCTATACTTTTTATATTCTTTAAAATATTCTTCTATATCAAATATAAACTCACCTGGTATCATAAAATTTAAATCTAAATGCTCTGTTATTATAATACCTATATTATTTTGTTCAGAAGCTTTAATAGCTTCCTTTAGAGTCATAGGACAATCTGTTGAAAAATCTGCATGTATATGACAATCGAACATCAATACCCTCCTTAATATTAATTATAATAATGTTATTACTACAGGTATAGTAAAAATAGATAATACTGTAGTCACAAAAATACATTTAGCTGAAAATATTGTATCACTATTATACTTTTCTGCAAATACTGTAGTCATAGCTGCAGCAGGCATGGCTTCTAAAATAACACATAACTTTAATAAATATGTATCTGCATTTATAGCTGTTAACAAAAAATATATTAAAAATGGTATAACCATTAATCTTATTATGGATATGTAATAAAGATTTATATCCTTTATTATAGTGTAAATAGATGCTCCTAAAAAACTTGCTCCTACAATCATCATGGATAATGGTGTAGTCATAGCTCCTATAATATTTAAAGTATTATTGATATATATAGGTAGCTTAATATTAAACATAAAAATTAATAATCCTATTACTACAAACAATATCCCCGGTTGCATAACTATATCTGCTATTTTCAAATTATTTTTTTCTTCTTTATTAAACATAATTACTCCATAAGTTAGAAGTATTATATTAAAAGGTATTCCAAATATGGCTGCATAAAACACTCCTATTTTACCATATATACCTTCTACTATAGGATAACCCATAAATCCAAAATTTGAAAAAATAGCTACAAATCTTAGTATTATTCCCTTATCTCCTTTGAATTTTATAAAAAATATTTTACTTAAAAAAGCTAGAACTATATGTATAAGCAAAGAATATATAATAACTAATTTTACTTTATAAAATAATTCCTTTGAAAAATCCATATTAAAGGATGATAGTATGAGACAAGGGAGTGTTATATTCATTAAAATATCTGTAAGACTTTTTATAGTATCTTCTTTTATAAATTCTTTTTTTCTTCCATAAAGTCCTACGAGCATAATTAAACACAATACAATTACTTGATTTATAATATCATTTTTCATTACTTTCTCTCCCACTTACTCTCATTCATAATTATATCATATACTTTAAATCGAAATAATTTTACCAAATTTAACAACTTCTAAATATATTGTAATCTTTGTAAAACCCTTCATGATCATAAAAAAACTCTAACCATACCTTGTCCTTATTTTTTGTATCTATAGCAAATCTAGAACATGTAAAATTAGGATCTCCTTTTAAACCCAAAATTGAATTAAAATAATTCTCTCCTCTATAATTTAGAATTTCTAAAAAATCAGATATACCTACTTTATCTTCTTTTATTTTAATAATTTCTTCTAACAATTTTTTTCCTGTTTCTAATCTAAAAATTGAAGTACTTCCCTCTTGAGTATTTACTTTTCCATTATTTATATCATTATGAATATAATGATTTGTATGTATATATAAACTATTTATCTCCTTTACACTAATGTGTTTTGAAGTTACTTCTATAGATATACATAGGTTATTATTTATATCTATAGCTGTGGCATGAAAACCCGACCCCCTATTTTCTATACTACATCTTCTTATAAAATCGTCTAAAGATGTTGCTTCACTAATATATCTTTGAATAAAGTATCTAGGTATTCCTTCTATATTAACATCTTTACTATAACAATAATTTATGGTTTTAACTATTCCATGACTATTATAACTAAAGGCATTTCCAAAAGGCATATTGGAATAATCATAAGTTACAAACCATTGATTTCCACTAGTACATTTTGTTATAGCTGCATTTCCTGGCTTATAACAGTCGTCTTCGTTATGAGCTAAAATAAAGGTACCATCTTCTCTTTTATAAACTAAAGAAGTACATCCTACTCCTTCATCCAATATCTCAGCACATAAAGTTAAAAAATATAAATCCTTATTAACCAAAGCACCTTCTGCTCTTCCATAAACTTCTTGTAGATATTCTGGAAAAATTTCTTCAACAATTCCCTTTACTTTATTTATCTTTTTCATAAAATCTTTGTCTTTTAAAAATTTCTCATACTTTACTGTATAATCTCTAATAGCTTTTTTCATTTCTATTCCTGTAATTTTTCCTCTTTCATAAGGTGTGCCTTTTGCTTCTATAAATTTTATTTTATAACTCATGTTAGTCCTTGTTTCCTCCATATAAATAGTTGTACTTTAACTTACTTTTTAAATTATAACATATTATTCTAATATATATTAATAAAAAACTCTTAACGTATTTATATATAATAAAAATAGGTTATAATAAAATAAATCTGAGTTAATTACAAATTATATTATTTATATTAAATTTGAAATTTCACTGATTTATGAGATAATTATATTAAAAAAATTTAAAGGGGCGGTAATTATGAATAGTTCTTTAGCAAAGGAAAGAATTCATCAGTTAGAAAAAGTAAAAAATATAGTTGTAAAAGTAGGCTCCTCTACTCTTACTTATAATAATGGTTTATTAAATCTTTCCCATATTGAACATTTGGTTCGTCAATTATCAGATCTACACAATAAAGGTTATGGAATTATTTTAGTAAGTTCTGGTGCTATAGGAGCTGGCATGGGAAAACTTGGTCTTAAAGAAAAGCCTCAAAGTATTCCTGAAAAGCAAGCTGCTGCTGCTGTAGGGCAAGGTATTTTACTACATATGTATGAAAAAATATTTTCTGAGTATGGCAAGACTGTAGGTCAAATACTGCTTACAAAAGAAGATATGACAGATGAAACTAGACGTGATAACGCCTATAATACCTTCACTTCTCTTTTAGATAAAAGGGTTATTCCAATAATAAATGAGAACGATGCTGTGGTAGTGGATGAAATAAAAGTAGGCGATAACGATACATTATCTGCTTTGGTAGCTAAATTAGTAAAAGCTGATTTATTGATACTTATGTCCGATATAGATGGTTTATATGACTCAGATCCAAGAAAAAATCAAAATGCAAAACTTATTAGTTTTGTAGATGAAATTACTGAAAAAATAGAAGCTTGTGCCGGTGGTGTTGGCTCCAATCTTGGCACAGGAGGTATGGCTACAAAGATAAATGCTGCCAAAATTGCTACCTCATCTAAAATTTCAATGGTAATTGTAAATGGAGATAATGCAGAAGTTTTAAGAGATATACTAGAGGGAAAAGAAGTAGGTACATGGTTTAATTCAAATAAATAATTATAGGAGGACATACTTATGGATAATTTAGAAGAATATTTAATAAAAAAAGGACAGAGAGCTAAAAATGCCGCAAGAGTGTTGTCTACTCTCGATACTAACTGTAAAAATAAAGTTTTACTAACTATGGCAAAATCTTTAGAAGATAATATAGAATCTATAATAAAAGCTAATTCTATAGATATAAAACATGGTGAAGAAAAAGGCCTAAGTAAAGCAATGCTAGATAGACTTCTAATAAATGAAAAAAGAATTTTAGATATGAGTGAAGGCTTAAAACAGGTAGCTGAATTACCAGATCCTATTGGAGAAATTGTAAAAATGCGAAAAAGGCCAAATGGTATAACCATAGGTGAAAAAAGAGTACCTTTAGGAGTTATAGGTATAATTTATGAAGCAAGACCTAATGTTACTGTTGATGCTGCAGCACTTTGCTTAAAATCTGGTAATGCAGTGCTTCTTAGAGGTGGTTCTGAAGCTATAAACACTAATAAAGTTATAGCTGATATATTAAGTAATGCCTGCAAACAATGTAATCTTCCTGAAGGAGCAATTCAACTTATTGAAACTACTGACAGAGAAGCTGTAAATATAATGCTAAAATTAAATGAATATATAGATGTATTAATTCCTAGAGGTGGAAAAGGACTTATTCAAACCGTAGTAAAAAATGCTACAGTACCTGTAATAGAAACTGGTGTGGGAAACTGTCATATTTTTATTGATGAAAGCGCTGACCTAACTGTGGGTGAATCTATTGTAATAAATGGTAAAGTACAAAGACCTGCTGTATGCAATGCTACTGAATCTTTACTTATACATGAAAATATAGCAAATGACTTTCTCCCTATGGTAGCAAAATCCTTAACAGATTTGGGAGTTGAATTAAGAGTTTGTAATAAATCTAAAAGCATACTTGAACAAAAAATAGATGATAAAAATATTTTAAACAAAATAGTTGATGCAGTAGAAGAAGATTGGGATACTGAATATTTAGATTTAATATTAGCAGTTAAGGTTGTATCTTCTATAGATGAAGCACTAGACCATATATACAAACACAGCACAAAACACTCTGAAGCTATAATTACAGAAAACTATTCTAATTCTCAAAGATTTTTAAATGAAGTAGATGCAGCTGCAGTATATGTGAATGCTTCAACCAGATTTACTGATGGCTTTGAATATGGTTTTGGTGCAGAAATAGGCATAAGTACTCAAAAACTTCATGCGAGAGGTCCTATGGGACTTGAACAACTTACTACAACTAAATATATTGTTTATGGAAATGGACAGATTAGAAAATAAACTTACCTAACAAATAAATCACAAAGTATAGAAGGATTACCTAACATTTACGGTAATCCTTTTTTTAATAAATTTATTGATAAAAATAAAGAGTAGTGATATATTATTCGTACAGGTGTATATACATATGAATATATACCTGTATACTTTAATTTAAAGAGGTGTTCTTTATGAATTTAAAAGAAGATATATTAAAACTGAAAAAAGAAAGGAATGTACTTATACTATCCCATTATTATCAAAATCCAGATATTCAAGATATTGCAGATTATATTGGGGATTCTTACTTTTTAAGTGAAATATGTAAAAAGTGCAGTGAAGAAAATATTATTTTTTGTGGCGTTAAATTTATGGCTGAAAGTGCCAAGATACTTTCACCAAATAAAAGAGTTTTTCTTCCCAACCCTGATTCCCTATGCAACATGGTTTTCATGGCAGACTCAGAACGTGTTAAAAAACTAAAGAAAAACTTTCCAAAGGCTAATGTAGTTTGCTATATAAATTCATCTACAGAAGTTAAAGCAGTTTCAGATGTATGCTGTACTTCTTCAAGTGCTCTTAATATAGTTAAAAATATTGATAGTAATGAAATAATATTCGTACCTGATAAAAATTTAGGAAGCTATATTCAAGAACAAATACCGGAAAAGAAAATTATATTATGGGATGGTTTCTGTAATGTGCATAACAAAATAAATAAAAAAGATATTCTATCAGCAAAAGAAGAATATGGACAAGACATTAAAGTATTAGTACATCCAGAATGTACAAAGGAAGTACGTGATTTAGGAGACTTCATAGGAAGTACAGGAGAAATAATAAAATTTTCCTCTTCTGATAGTTCAAAAAAATATCTTATCGTAACAGAAGATGGTATTTTATATAAGTTAAAAAATGAAAATCCTCATAAGGAATTTTATTCTTTACATATGACATGTAATAGTATGAAACTTACATCTCTTGATGATGTATATAATTGTTTAAAATACTTTAAAAATGAAGTATTTATTGATGAACATATAAGAAAATCAGCATATAAATCTCTTGAAAATATGCATATTCTTGGGAGGTAATAAAATGAATATTACTGCAGATGTTTTAATAGTAGGTACTGGAATCGCCGGAATATACAGTGCTTTAAATTTAAATAAAAATCTAAATATAGTGATGATTAC
This sequence comes from Clostridium tetanomorphum, assembly GCF_017873215.1. Taxonomy (GTDB): domain Bacteria; phylum Bacillota; class Clostridia; order Clostridiales; family Clostridiaceae; genus Clostridium_AO; species Clostridium_AO tetanomorphum. The sequence goes on along the minus strand of NZ_JAGGKA010000016.1, from coordinate 36,320 downwards.
TAAATCAAAAGTAGAAGAGTGTAATTCCTATCTTGCTCAAGGTGGAATCTCTACAGCTAAAAATAAAGATGATATAAACTTATTTATTAAAGATACTTTAAAAGCAGGTAACAATAAAAATAATATAAAAGCAGTAGAGTTTCTTGCCTCTAAATCAATAAGCAATATTAAAGAACTTATTAGATTAGGTGTAGAATTTGATACTCTAAATGGTAAACTCGATTATACAAGAGAAGGAGCTCACAGTATAAATAGAATTGTTCATTGTGCTGATGAAACTGGAAAGAGAGTTTTTAAATCCTTATTAAATCACCTTATTAATAAAAAAAACATAAAAATATATGAAAATACTTGTCTTGTAGATTTAATAAAAGAAGACAATACATGTTACGGTGGAATTGCAATTCAGCAGAATAATATATTAAATATTCAAGCCAAGTATACAATACTAGCAACTGGAGGTATAGGTGGTTTATTTAAAAATTCCACTAATCAAAGAACTTTAACTGGTAACGGTATAGGTATAGCCTTAAAAAATAATATTGAATTAAAGGACTTAAACTATATTCAATTTCATCCTACAGGTTTATATGAAGATAATTCAGAAAAAAAGAAATTTTTAATTTCCGAATCTCTTAGAGGCGAAGGCGCTAAATTAGTAAATATTAATGGCGAAAGATTTGTAAATGAACTTCTTCCAAGGGATGTAGTATCGAAAGCTATATTAAAGGAACAGAAAAAAACAAATTCTAGTTATGTATATTTATACATAACTCATATGCCTAAAGATTTTGTCATAAAAAGATTTCCAACCATATATAGTGAATGTAAAAAGAGAAATATAGATATAACAAAAGAAAAAATACCTGTAACTCCAGTTCAGCATTATTTCATGGGAGGAATAAAAGTAGATCATTTTTCAAGAACTTCTATAAAAAATTTGTTTGCCTGTGGTGAAACTAGCTGTACTGGAGTTCATGGAACTAACAGATTAGCAAGCAACTCCCTTTTAGAAGCTTTAGTATTTTCAAAAGAAGCTGCTAATTTTATAAATAATAACATTAATAATACTTTTGTTAACTATATAAACAGAGAAATATCTTATGAAGAAGGGATAAAACTTTCTCATCTAAATGAAAGATTAGCTTTAAATAAATTTATAAAAGTTAGAGGTGATATAAAAAATGAACTGGTTACTTGTTGATGAAATACTATTAAGCGCACTTAAAGAAGATTCATTATATGATGACATAACTACCAATTCTATTATAAAGAAAAATAGCACTTGTTATGTAGACTTAATTGTAAAAGAAGATGGATTTATTTCCGGATTGGAAGTATTTAGACGAGTATTTACCCTTTTAGGAGATGTAAATATACAGTTTTATACAGAAGATGGAGATATAGTTAAAAATTCACAAGTTATTGGCATAATTAAAGGTAATACTAGAAATGTACTTACAGGAGAAAGAATAGCTCTTAACTTACTTCAAAGAATGAGTGGTATTACAACTATCACTAGAAGTTTTGTAAAAGAATTAGAAGGTACAAAAGTAAAACTTTTAGATACGAGAAAAACAACTCCAAATCTAAGGATTATTGAAAAATATGCAGTTAAATTAGGAGGCGCTTTTAATCATAGATTAAATTTATCCGATGGAGTACTTATAAAAGATAATCATATAGCTGCTGCCGGTGGAATAAAAAATGCAATTACCATGGTAAAAAACAATGTGTCTTTCATAAAAAAAATAGAAGTTGAAGTTGAAAATATAGCTCAGGTCTATGAAGCATTAGAAAATAAAGCAGATATAATAATGCTTGATAATATGGATATAGAAACAATGAAAAAGGCAGTAGAAATAATAAATGGTAGAGCTTTAATAGAAGCTTCTGGTAACGTAACTTTAAGTACAATAAGAAATATTGCTAAAACTGGAGTAGATTATATATCTTCAGGTATGATTACCCATTCTGTTAAATCTCTTGATATAAGTATGAAAAATTTAAAAATGTTATAAAATGAGAGACAGTAGATGAGAGTGTAAAAACAAATCTATCTACTGTCTCTTTGAATTTTACATAATTTCTCTAATTTATAAACATATCATCTTAATTCTTTATTTTTAACTGCTTACTATTAAACATAAGTTATCTGCTTATCACTATCACAAATAACGCTTATTTCTCTATCATCTACATAGGTTTTTAATATAATTTTGTGTTTCCATAGCTGAACTATATATTTTAAAACTTCCACAGCATAGTTTAAATCTAATTCTCTTCCATCAAATTTATGATCTAAAATTAAAGTTTTATTATATTCACTCATATCATTAATAGCTATATAAGGGATATTTCCCATACCACAGGATGCACATAGAGCATTTTTTATTTTCTTATATCCCTGTTCATCAGATACTTCTTCAATGACATAATCTTTATCATGTTTGCCATATTGAAAAAGATTCATTTCTTCACATAATTTTTCACTTAAATATCTTCTTATAAAGGATTCATCTCTTTCAATTTCTCTAACTTCAAATATCTTTTCTTTTCCATACTTTTCTTCTAAATCTGTAAATATTTTAAATCCCATATAATAAGGATTTATTCTTCCTTCTAGGGGAGTTATTACATCATTATGTCTTTTTAAAAATTCTAAATACAATTCTTGTGGAAGATCTAATTTTTTTAAAATATTGTAGTGCCAATAACTTGCCCAACCTTCATTCATTATTTTCGTTTCTATTTGAGGTAAAAAGTATTTTGTTTCTCTTCTTACTATTTCCAAAATATCCCTTTGCCAGTTATATAGATCTCCATATTCTATTATAAATCCTAATATATCCTCTTCAGGTTCTAATGGTATTTTCTCTATATTCCCTAGCTCTTTTTTCTCTCTAGGTTTCAATATATCATTTTGCTCATATTTTTTATAATCCTCTATAATCCTACTTTTTATCTCTGCATTATTTAGTTTTTTCACTCCAATATTTCTATCGCATTGAAGTTTAATAGCATGAGCTGCATCCAAAATTTTTTCTACTTCTTCATATCCTATGCTAGGATCATTTATATATTCCCTGATTCTTTCTGCTCCATTTTTAAACATTTCTATAGTATATTCAGCATCTGTTCCTTTAGAAAATAGCCTATTATTTTTGAAAAAGTCATTATGTCCATATACATGGGCTATAGTCAATATTTGCAATAACAGAGTATTATCCTTCATTAAATAAGCTATACAGGGATTAGAATTTATAACCATCTCATAAGGTAATCCTGTTAAATTATACCCATAAAGGGTTCTTAATCTATCATATGCTTTACCAAAACTCCAATGTGGATATCTTGATGGCATTCCTAAATATACTTCATAAGATATCATATCATTATAGTCAATTATTTCAAACTCTTGTGGATAGTAATCTAATCCTAGATTTTTAGTTATATATTCAATTTTATCATTCCAATATTGTAACTCTTTCATATTATAGCTCAATGAGGTATCACCTCTCTTTCAAATTAACTGTTTATTTTAATTTCAGCTTTTAATAATTCTCTTAAAGCATTCCATAAATCTTCCTTTTTTTGCATAGTTACAGCTATAAAATTTTCCTTTTTAACATCTTTATCATATCTTTTTCTTATGCTGCTTACATATCCATAGGTCATTATTTCTGCATAACCAAAAAGATTACAAATATCACTTAATTCATTGGCAGCCTTTACAGCTCTCTCATTATCTTCACTCCAGTTGTCACCATCACTAGCATGAAATGCATATATATTATAATTTTCTGGATTAAATTTTTCTTTTATTATATCTAAAGCCATTTTATATCCACTAGATATATAAGTTCCTCCTGACTCTACTTTATGGAAAAATTCTTCCTCTGTTACTAATTTAGCTGTAGTAGAATGAGATATAAAAACTAATTCTGCACTTTCATACTTCATTTTTATAAAACTGTATATCATAAAAAACAAGGATCTTGCTAAATATTTTTTATTTTGATCCATTGAAGCTGAAGTATCCATAATACAAATAACTACAGCGTTATATTCTTTCTTCTTTTTAGGCTTTACTCTGTAATATCTTAGATCATCTTTTTTAAAAGGAAATCTCCCTATTTCTACCTCTTTCACATTTCCATTTAATTCTTTTTCTCTTTCTATTAGTACTCTTTTCATTCCCTGTTTTCTTTTTAATTTTTCTACTACTGTCCTCTTTTTAGCAAGCCTTGGTGGTATACCATTTTTTTGGTACCCACTTTTTTTCTTAGATCCTTCTTTTAATATTTCTGAAAACTTCTTTTTCTTTAAATTAGGGAGTTCTAAATCATCAAATATATATTCAAATATATCTTCAATAGTTATTTCTGTTTCAAAAATATCTTCTCCCTCTTCATTACCTGCTCCCTTGTTCCCCTTTTCTCCCTGTCCTTTTTCTGTTCCTATTTTATCTCCTCTTCCTTCTGTACCATCTCCGCTTCCAACTCCAGGAACATTTTTGCCATATATAAATTGATATTCTTTAATTCCTCTTATTGGAATCTTAATTTTTTTATTTTTAGTCTGACCTATTAAGCTTTCTTCGGATAATATATCAACCAAATTTTTTTTTATAGAATCCTGAACTAATTTCTGATGTCTCCTTCTATCTTCTGCAGATCTGTCATGAGGAATAGGATTAAATTCTCTAAATATTGCCATAGAATCAATCCTTCCATAGATTATTAGCTGCATACTTTAAGATTACATCACAACATTCACTACAATACCCATTCCTCTTCATTTCATCTACCATAGTATTATACTTTTCTCTTTGTTCCTTATCTCGTACTCTAGATTTAGTTATTATTCTTGACATTTCTCTCACAGAATAAGTTAATTTTTTCTCTATAGCTTCTTTTAATGGTTCATAAGAAGTATAATTTATTTTTCCACCTTTTCTTACTAAATAAAACATATAAGAAGTTACATCTGCTCTAAATCCTTTAGCTGATGAGTCAGAAATTCCAATTTGTTCTTCTATAGACCTCATAAATTTTTCATCTGGCTCCAATTCTTCTCCTGTTGCTTTATCCTTTATTTTTGTTTTGTTAACAAAAGCTTCTGCATGATCTAAATAATTATTAAATAAGCTCTCAGCTTGTTCCCTGAAGCTCTGTATAAAAGCTTTTGTTATTTCTTTTTCTAATACTTTATTGTATTCCTTTCTTACTGTATCCTGTAAAAAAGCTAAATATTTTTTTCTGTCTTCATCAGAAATATCTAAGTCTTTTACAGATTTTATCATGCTCTCCATAACACTTAATGGATTTATACAATTAGATTTCGATTCAGAAATAGCATTATCAATGGCCTTAACTATAAATCTTGTGGAAATTCCTGACATTCCTTCACTTAGTCCCGCTTCTTCTCTTAATTCGGAAATATCAATCTTTTTAGTTGTTCCTTTTTCTACTATTTCTTCTCCATTATATATTTTAAGCTTTGTTAATAAGTCTACTTTATTTGAAGAAGTAAGCCTTGTAAGTATTGCAAACATTGAAGCAACATCAATAGTATGAGGAGCTATATGAGCCTTAAAATTACTCTTTTTAAGAATCTTTTCATATATCTTCTTTTCTTCACTCAATTCAAGACAATAAGGCACTTCTACTTTTACTATTCTATCTAGTATAGCTTCATTAGTATGATCTGATTTAAATTTATTCCATTCAGCTTCATTAGAGTGAGCTACTATAACACCATCAAAATAAATCATAGAGCCTTTTCCTGGGGAAGGAATTGACTTTTCTTGAGTTGCAGTAATAATTGTATGAAGATATTCAACATCATTTTTGAATACTTCTATAAATTCTACTAATCCTCTATTCCCTACATTAAAAGCTCCATTTAATGCAAAAATTCTTGGATCATCTTCAGAATATAAGTCCATCTTAGATATGTCTACTGATCCTATGAGCACTGATGTATCTTGATTATTAGGATCTACAGGTGGAACTACTCCTATTCCCTTTCTTGATCTTATAGAAAAATCAACTAATTCAACTGGAAATTTTTCATATTCCCCATTATATTCTTCTTTTAATTTGTATCTGCATACTGGGCATAAGTCTCCTTCTATTTCTATACCTAGCTCCTTTTCAAATTCTTTTCTTAAATGCTTAGGTATAAGATGAAGTGGATCTTCTCTCATTGGGCATCCCTTTAATGAATAAACTGGTTCTGTATTTTCTAAAGCTTTCTTTAAAGTTTCTACAATGGATGATTTTCCTGATCCTACAGGTCCCACTAAATATAATACCTGTCTTGCTTCTTCTCCTTTCATAGATGCAGAATAAAAATAATTAACCAACTTCATTAAAGTTTTATCGATACCAAAAAAATCTTTGTTAAAAAAATTATAACTTTTTATAGTTTCGTTACCATACACCTTTTTTACTCTTATATTTTCTTCTGGGGATATTATTTCTACCCCATCTTTCATGATAATATCATATAATCTTTTATGAGCTAATTTACAAGCCTCAGGATTTTTCTTTAAAATGTCCAAATAATCCATAAGAGTTCCTTGAAACCTTTCTCCTTTTCTTTTTTCTCTATCTTTTTCAATTAACTCTCTAAAATTCATATATACCTCCATTAAAATTGATGCAGTTTTACCTTATATTTTTATAGTATTTATATTAATTTTAAAAGAGTTTTAGAACAAAGTACTGATTTCAATTATTTATTAATTTAGTAATATTTTCATAATTACATTTATTATTAGTTAATTTTACACTATAATAAGAGTATACTTTTAAACTAAGGGGGATATAGTATAATGAATTTTATTGATTTGCGAAGTGATACTGTAACAAAGCCTACAGAAAAAATGAGAAAAGCTATGTATGAAGCTGTAGTAGGTGATGACGTTTATGGTGATGATCCAACTATAAATGAATTGGAAGATTACGCTGCACAATTGGTTGGAAAAGAATCTGCATTATTTGTTCCAAGTGGCACATTTGGAAATCAACTTTCTTTATTTACCCATTGTATTCGAGGACAAGAAGTTATTTTAGGCGATGATTGTCATATTGTGGCTCATGAAGTAGGTGCTCCTGCTGTAATTGCCGGTGTTCAATTAAGAACCATTAAAAGTAACAAAGGGAAATTAGATCCTAATGATATAAAAAAAAAATACGAGGTACTGATATACATTTTCCTGAAACAGGTCTTATATGTGTAGAAAATGCTCACTCTAACGGAAGAGTAATACCTTTAAATACTATGGAAGAAATATATAATATAGGTGTAAAAAATAATATACCTATACATTTAGATGGTGCAAGACTTTTTAATGCATCTACTTATCTTAAAGTAGATCCTAAAGAAATTACAAAATATTCCCACTCTGTAATGTTTTGTTTATCAAAAGGTCTTTGTGCTCCTGTAGGTTCAATATTAGCTGGAAATAAAGACTTTATAATTAAGGCTAGAAAAAAAAGAAAACTTATGGGAGGAGGATTAAGGCAAGCTGGCATTCTAGCTGCTGCAGGATTAATAGCTTTAAAAGAAATGCCTGACTATTTAAAAAAAGACCATGAAAATGCATTATACTTAGGCAGAGAATTATCTAAATTACCTGGAATAAACATAAATCTTGACGATATTCATATTAATATGGTATTCTTTAACATAGATGATACAAATTATGATATGGACAATTTAGTAGAATTTTTCTATAAAAAAGGAATAAAAATCAATGGTGTAGAAAACGGTGAATTAAGATTTGTAACAAATTATTGGATTACAAAAGAACATATAGACTATGTAATAAGTATTCTAAAAGAAATATTAAATAATAAATAGTTCATATAATTAAAAGTTAAAATGAGAGTAGACTTAGTTCTACTCCATCATTTTTTAATTTATTATTTTTTAAATAGGAATGACTAACTTGTTCCTATTTTAGTATAATTAAAAGTAATACTAGACTTATAATAATAATTTTTCGTATAATTATTATACAATCATAATAGGAGGGATATATATGAAAAAATTTATACTAATACTTCTTTTACCTTTTGTTTTATTAACTTCCTGCAATAAACCTAATACTGTTGAAAAAGATAATAATACTAAAATAGAAAATCCTGCATCTAATAAGGATGTTTCTAAAATGGAAATAAAAAATTACTATCCATTTAAAGAAAATGTAAGATTAAAATACAAAGGAACAGGAAATGAATTCGCAGAAAGATCTGTGTACACTGACTATATAAGTGACAATAGAATTCAATTAAGGGTTGTTAATCCAGGAACTACTTCTGCCCAGGTACTAGAAATTAAAGATGGGGAATTAAGACTTATAACTTCAAAAAGTGAATTCTATTATAGAGACAATATAATTAATACTGAAAATAAGGAATACGAAGTTTTGTTAAAAGAACCTTTAGTTAAAGGAACTTCTTGGAATCTTCCTAATGGAAATAAAAGATATATATCAGATACAGAAAAAGAAATAGAAACTCCTTATGGAAAGTTTAAAGCTCTAGAAGTTACTACAGAAAGTAATGAAGATAAAATCTTTGATTATTATGCTGTAGATAAAGGTTTAGTAAAAACTGTATTCAATGGAAAAGGTCTAGAAGTTATAACAGAACTTGAGAGCATTCAAGAAAATACTCCTGTAACACAAACTGTTAAATTTTATTATCCAAATATTGTAGAGGATAAAATTGTATCCTTAAAAAGAACGTTAAATTTTAATACAAATGATGATTTAAAGACAGTTTTAGAAAAGAATTTCAAAGAAGTGCCAGATAAAAATATGAGTAAACTTATTATGTCTGATAATATAAAAATAAATAAAATATTTCTTGATGCTAAAACTAATACAGTAAATATTGATCTTTCAGATAATTATGTTAAAGAAATGAACTTTGGTTCTGCTTCTGAATTAGCTACTTTAAAAAGTATTACTAATACTTTAGGTGATTACTATAATGTAGATAAAGTTTATATAACTTTAGGTGGAAAACCTTATTCCTCTGGTCATATGCTAATGAAAGAAAATGAAACTTTTAAAGTTGATTTTACAAATATATCTGAGTACAATAAATAATTATATCTAGATACAAAAGAAGAGTTAAGAAACTTACTATTTTCCTTAACTCTTCTTTTTTTAATATTATTTAAAACTTTTAATAGACTATATATTATTAATTAATGTTTCTATAAAGTAAATAATAAACCTTCCATTATTAATGTGTTGCTATTTTATTTTTTAAATAAAAGTAGGCCATTATAGTCTTATCATCTTCTATTTTTTCTTCTAATACCATGCCTTCGAATTCTTTAAAAGGAATCCAAACTCCTTCTGTCACATCTACATCTTTAATTTTTTCTGAATCAAAACTGTCTTTACTTATTCTTACTTCAAATAAGTGCATACTACTACTACTAAATCCTAAAATAGGTTTATAAGAAATAACCTTTCTCAATTCCTCTTTTTTTATATCTAAAGCGGTTTCCTCTTTAATCTCTCTAATAAGACATTCTTCTATTTCTTCTCCCTCTATATCTAAAAGTCCTGCTGGTATTTCTAAAGTTTCTTTCATGATAGAGGGTCTAAATTGTTTTACTAATAATATTTCATCAAATTCATTGATAACAATAGCTGAAACTGCACTATGGTTTTTTACTATTTCATAGCTTCTCCCATTCAATTCTCTTTTGTATAATTTTAACCATCCACTATATACCATAGATTCTTTCATAAATGCTCACTCCTTAGTTTTTAAAACTATGTATAGGTGCTGGTATCCTTCCGCCTCTTTTTACAAATTTAGCACTAGAGAATTTGCTTACAGACATAATTGGAGCTTTTCCTAAAAGCCCTCCAAATTCTACTGAATCCCCTATAGTTTTTCCTGGTACAGGAATAATTCTTACTGCTGTAGTTTTATTATTTATAACCCCTATAGCCGCTTCATCTGCTATTATAGCTGAAATAGTATCTTCAGAAGTATCTCCTGGGATTGCTATCATGTCAAGTCCTACAGAACATACACAAGTCATAGCTTCTAATTTTTCTATATTTAAAGAGCCTCTTTCTACTGCATTTATCATTCCTATATCCTCACTAACAGGTATAAAAGCTCCACTAAGTCCTCCTACATGACTACAAGCCATAACTCCTCCTTTTTTAACTGCATCATTTAAAAGAGCTAATGCTGCTGTGGTTCCTGGTGCTCCACAACTTTCTATACCCATCTCTTCTAAGATATGTGCTACACTGTCTCCCACAAAAGGTGTAGGTGCTAAAGATAAATCTACTATTCCAAAAGGAACATTAAGTCTTTTTGACGCTTCTCTTGCAACTAGCTGACCCATTCTTGTAATCTTAAAAGCTGTTTTCTTTATAGTTTCTGCTACTATATCAAAACTTTCTTCTTTTATATTTTCCAAAGCAGCTTTAACTACTCCGGGACCACTTACTCCTACATTTATAACGCATTCTCCTTCTCCTACACCATGAAAAGCTCCTGCCATAAATGGATTATCTTCTACTGCGTTAGCGAAAACTACTAGTTTAGCACTTCCTATTCCATCTTTATCCTTAGTTAGCTCTGCAGTTTTCTTAATTATACTACCCATTTCTTTAACTGCATCCATATTTATACCAACTTTACTAGATCCTATATTTACAGAAGAACAAACTTTTTCTGTTATACTAAGTGCTTCTGGTATAGATTGAATTAAAATTTTATCTCCATTAGTATATCCCTTATGAACTAAAGCAGAAAATCCACCAATAAAGTTTACTCCTACAGTATCTGCAGCTTTATCTAAAATTTTTGCAAATTCTACATAGTCTTTATCCCCTGATGCTCCTGCCACAAGTGACATTGGAGTTACAGAAATTCTTTTATGTATTATTGGTATTCCACATTCTCTTTCTATGTCTTCTCCAACTTTAACTAAATTTTCCGCATATCTTGTTATTTTATCGTATATCTTATTTCTTGCTACTTTTCCATCTGAGTTAATACAATCTAAAAGTGAAATTCCCATAGTAATGGTACGGATATCTAGCTTTTCTTTTTCTATCATTCTGATAGTTTCTAATATATCATAAGAATTAATCATTTGTGCCCCTCCTCTTTATATACGATGCATAGAATTAAATATATCTTCATGCTGTACTTTTATTGAAACCCCTAATTGTTCTCCTTTTTTATCCAGGCATTCCTTTAATTCATTAAAAGGTATATTAGATTTTTCTAAATCCACTAACATTATCATAGTGAAATAATCTTGAAGAATTGTCTGGCTAATGTCTAAAATATTAACCTCTCTTTTTGATAGTTCATTACTAACACCAGCGATTATACCTACCTTATCCTTTCCTATTACAGTTATTATAGCTTTCATGTTTCTTTGCCCCCTTAAAAATTTATTTTATTGCTAACGCCATTTAAAATTTATTATTTTTATGACGTAAGCTAAAGTTTATACTATAGCTAATCCCCAAAATTTCAAATTAAATTTTGGGGATGAATTAGACATTAAAAATCACATTCTATATTCATTTCCTTTAAAAATTTTATTTTTCTTTCATATATTTCTTCTCTTTCTTTTATAATAGCATCCATTGGTCTTCCATTACAAATTGGATTGTAAGCTAACTGCCATGCTCTTAAAAATTCTATAGCTTTAATTAATGCACTTCCTTGACTATAAAATCTTTTATCTCCCATTATTTTAGTAAGTCTATTGCAAAATTCAAGTAGAAGTTCTTTTTCCACTCTTCCACCGCCAGCCCACACTAGCTTTGGAGAAAGTGAACTCCATAATTCTGATTTCATATTTTTCCATAGATCTATAGCTTTGTTCTTGTCTTCATTTTTATTAATTAATTCCTTTAGATTAGTATCCATACTTTCTTTTATTTCACTATGAAATAAATTTAGTACTCCACCTGTTCTTTTATAAACAGATTGATACAAAAACTCCACTTTATCATCTAAAGGTAACATCTTCTTATATTCATCAAATATAGGAGAGTTTTTAAATTCTGGAATAATTTCTATTATACCTGAATAATCTTTATTTATTATTGTATGCTCATAAAGTGTCTTATTATCTAATTTTTCATAAACTTCATTTATGGAACATTCTATTTGAATTAAAAATAATTTCACTGCAGATAATTGATTTGGCAGCCATACATTACTTTCTTTTTTATCATTTGTCATATTATGCATCTCCTTTTAGATTTGTTAAAGTTGCTCTTGCTTTATCATAATCTGGATACTCTTTTAATATTCCTTCAAGTATTTCCTCTGCTCTTTCATAATCTTCTTTAACAGTTATATAATGAACTGCAACATTATGAAGAGCGGTAACTTTTAAATCTTTAGGATTAACTGAATTATCACTGTAGTAGATAGCTTTATTATAATATTCTAAAGATTTTTCAAACACTCCTAGTAAACTATATATAAATCCTAAGTTATAATAACAGTTAGAATCATTATTTTTTATAGTTAATGCCTTTGAGAATCTATCCTTTGCCTGAAAAATATCTCCATAATACATTAAGCTAATGTCCCCTAATATATATTCAATATAATAATTATCCTCATATTTATTTAATTTCTTAGAATACTCTTCTACATCCGTTACATTTTTCTCCTGTGAAGCCTTTATAAATAAGAACATTAAACATCCCCATTCTAAATCTAAAGCTTCCTTATTTTTTTCAATATACTCATTAAAATAGTTTTGTAAGGCTTCTCTGCCTTCTATCTCTTTTAATATTCTTTCTTTATAATTTTCTTCTATAATCCCTGTTTGATATTTTTCTAGAATAATTTTTTGATAGTTCTTTATACTATGTTTAATACTGTTGCTCATTTAATTCACTCCTTGTATTATGGTTAGCATTTCTATTATATATCTTATTCTACAAAAAAATCTACCCTATTATACTTTTTTCATATTTTCTGCTATGATTTTCTTAACTTTATTGAAAACTATTTTACTAATGCCTTATTCTTATTGTACAATTATGTATGAATAATTATCTAAGGAGTCATTATAATGAAAAATTTTTTAAAACTTATTAAAATGTTTTTGATATTAGCTCTTATTTTCCTATGTTTCTTTATTTTTGTATACAGAGGAAAAATCAAGCTTTATATGAGTATAGGTAAAAAATATATTAATATGCAAAGAAATATACCTTCTGATATATCTATTGATGATTCAAATAGTATGAATACTGCTAACTTAAAAGACATTATTTATAAAAACACTAACAATGTTCCACTAACTCTAGATATATATAAATCAAAAAAGCAGCTTTCTAAGGGTTCTCCAGTAATTTTATATGTTCATGGTGGATCCTGGGCTTATGGAAATAAGGAAATTCCCTCAGCTCTTTCACCTATATTAGATACTTTTCGAGAAGAGGGTTTTACCATAATAAGTATTGAATATGAACTTATGAAACCTGGGGTTAATTTTGATAAACTTGTTTGTGATGTCAAAGATTCAATAAGATGGATTTACAAAAATAAAGATACATATAATTTTAATACAAAGGAAATTGGTATTTTAGGTATTTCAGCAGGAGCTCACTTATCTTTACTTGCATCCTATACAGATGATGGTAAATTCACGGATGATAAAACTTTAGAAGCTTATCCTTCAAAAGTAAAATATATCATTGATTTTTTAGGACCTACAGATTTAAACACTTTAGATTTCTCAAAAGCTAATTGGGATATTAATAATATCTTAAAGTCTATTCCTAATATAAAAGAAGTTGCTTCTAAATATAGTCCTATAAACTATATTAATAAAGAAATTCCAAAAACTTTAATGGTTTATAGTAAAAATGATACTTTAGTTCCTTATAAAAATGCTATTGATCTCTATAACAAATGTAAGGAAAAAAAAGCTTCTGCAAAATTAGTAACTCTGCAAAATAGTAGTCATGATTTTTCAAATTTTAAAAAAGAAGATATTCTACTTTTATCTAAAGAAGTCCTAAGATTTATTGTAGAAAATTCATCTATTTAATACTTGCCGGAGCTTTTTATCTGTGTGAGTTTGCTATAATATTGCAGCAGATTCCTTTAAAAAGCCCCGAAAGTTTTATAATTTAATTATCTTTAAGTACTTTTATTCCGCTCCAATTTTGATTTTTTACCATAGGTATAAATTGATCTTGAAATACTTTTAATGATGAAGAATATTCTCTTATATCTTTTTTAAATACATTATTAAAAACTTCTCTTTTAAATGAAAAACTGTTACCATTTTCTCCATCATCAAATTTAAATTTAACTTCATCAACATTATTTACAAGACAAAATATTACCGCTGCATTTTCTAACATATTATTTGTTTTACTAATACTGTTTTGTGACAATACTTCAGGCTTAATATTATAATTTATGGTTATCCCATAAGGTTTTGAGTCTGTCTGTAGAGAAAATCCATTTTTATACTTCGAATAATGTAGATTATCTGTAAGATTACCAATTTTACTTGCATCTCCTACATATTGAGTCTTATATATATATAATTTTTCAGAATTTAGTTTGTTAATTTTTGTGTAAGATTTCATCACTGGATTGGTAAGACAAATTGCCGTAATTAAAATTACAATAGCAATTGCAACAATACTCCATATTGCCTTTGGCTTTTTAAAGTAAGCAATATATTTAATTCTTCTTGTTACATCCTTTTTTCCATTTTGCAATGACGTAGTCCCTAAAATAAACTTATTCTTTTTTAAAGCAGTTTTAAGAAGTATATTAGCATATTCTTTCTTCTTATTATTAATTTGTAATACTCTATAGTCACATAAAATTTCCATATCTCTTCTAAATTCAGAAACACAATACCATATAAGAGGATTGTACCAGTAAGCACACAGTAGTAATGTAGCCACAATATTCCACAAAACATCCTTATTCTTAAGATGTACAAGTTCATGGGTAAACACACTGCTAAGTTCTTCTTTTGTGTATCCTTGTGGTAATAAAATTTCTGGTTTTACTATTCCTTTTAACATAGGAGTTTCTCCACCTAATCTTGCAATCACATTCTTATTTATCCCTACTGATTTCTTGCATTTATCTAGTATAAGAACAATATCTGAATCTTTTAATATTGGGAGTTTTGTTGTTTTTTTATGAAATAAATAATATGTTATTATCATAATCAATAACATAATTATGGCACCAATTGCCCAAATAAAAAATATATTATTCACTAAGGCTTCACTTAAAATAAACTCCTTATGTCTTTCTCCTAAAATAATATTTCCTGTAACAAAACTTTTACTTTCATGAGAAATATTTTCCATAACCCTTTGAGAGATTTCTATATTTTCAACCTGTGGCACAGCATTAAAAATACTTATATGACTCTCGGGAAAAACTGGAATTAAAAGTCTCATAGCAAGTACAATCCAGACAAGGAATTGCCAATTAGGAGAAATTTTGCTTTTAAGCGTTTTTTTTACTGTCAATATAATAAATGCTGTTATAGAGGTTGTAATAGTTATATTTATAAAATAATTCATTTCAATTACTCGCCTCCATCCATGCTTTCTATAATTTCTTTAAGCTCTGCAACTTCTTTTGGCGAAAGCTCTTCTTGTTTGGCAAGAGTTGAAATCATCATTGACACCGAACCATTAAAAACTCTTGTAAGAAAATTTTTTGTCTCCTGTACCTTACATTCTTTCTCCTGTACAATAGGGAAATATTTAAAATTTGAAGATGATGATTTATCTGCATCGATTGCTCCTTTTTCCATAAGCCTTGTTACCAAAGTTCTTATAGTACTATAACTCCATTTCGTATCTTTAAGATTTTGTGAAATCTGTTTTAAAGTTAAGTTTGGCTCCTTCCATAGACATGTCATTACCTTCCATTCTGACTCACTTATATTATATTTACTCAAGAAACACACCTCCGACTACATTTGTGGTTATATACTGAGTTTACATCTGTGGTCAGAGTTTGTCAATATTAAAATTTAAAATAAAATATTTTACTAACTATATATCAAAAGTATAAAAAAGATGGCTGTCGCACTAAGAATAAATCCTACAATATATTGTGTTAACTTTAAACTTGCAAAACAGTATATTGTATGTAAATTCCTTAATGCGGCAGCCCCCTTTAATTTTTCCGTTGTCCGTGCTCTTAAATAAAGTGCAATTCACTCTATTTAAAATATTCCACTCCAGATTTGAAAATTTTCATATCCATTTCACCATATACATTAATACTAACTCTTTTACCTATTCTCTCTGAGTGTGCCATTTTTCCTAACACTCTTCCATCTGGGCTTGTTATTCCTTCCACTGCATAGTAGGAGCCATTAGGATTAAAATTAATATCATAAGTAGCATTTCCATTAAAATCTACATATTGAGTAGCTATTTGTCCATTTGCTATAAGTCTTTTTATTTCCTCTTCACAAGCTACAAATCTTCCCTCTCCATGGGATACAGGTACTGTAAAAATGTCCCCTACCTTTACATTGCTGAACCAAGGAGATTTATTTGAAGCTATCTTTGTTCTAACCATAGAGGATACGTGTCTTCCAATTTTATTGTAAGTTAATGTTGGAGACCCCTCAGTTATTTCTCTTATTTCCCCATAAGGTACAAGTCCTAACTTAATTAATGCTTGGAAGCCATTACATATACCTAAAGCTAATCCATCTCTTTTATTCAAAAGATTCATAGTAGCCTCTTTAATTCTTTCATTTCTAAATACAGTTGCAATAAACTTTCCTGATCCATCTGGTTCATCTCCAGCACTAAATCCTCCAGGAATCATTAATATATTACATGAATTTATAGCCTTTACCATAGCTTCTATAGAATCTTCTATATCCACTATACTATTATTTTTAAATACTACTATGTTTGATTTTGCTTCAGCCTTCTTAAATGCCCTGCTTGTATCGTACTCACAGTTAGTTCCTGGGAATACAGGTATAAATACTTCTGGTTTAATATTCTTTAATATTGAAATCTTCTTTACTTCACTATTGTATATAATGTTTTCAATGTTCATATCTATATTTTCTGTTTTAGTTTTAAACACGCTTTCTAAAGGAGATTGCCAAGCTTCGATTAACTTATATAATTCTATTTTCTCATCTTCTAATAAGAAATAAGACTTTTGTATAGTTTCTCCTAATAATTTATAAGAAATATCCTTTAACTCTTCTTCTATATTTGCTTCATTTTTAAATTCTACCACTATAGAACCATACTTTGGTGAAAGTAAATTCTCTATATTTATCCAAGAATCTTTCTCAAATTTTACTCCTATTTTATTACCAAAAGCCATTTTACTTACAGCCTCTACTACTCCACCTTCTCCTACTGCATAAGCTGAAATTATTTTTCCTGTGTTTACAAGAGAATTAATTCTTTCATAGTTTTTCTTTAATGTTTCAAAATTTGGCATATGATACTTATCTATTGGTAGAGTGATTAATACCACTTTATGCCCTGCACCTTTAAATTCTGGTGAGATTACATTGTCTACATTTACCACGTTTACTCCAAAAGCTATTAGTGTTGGTGGTACATGTAATTCTTTAAAGCTTCCTGACATACTGTCTTTTCCACCTATAGCCGGTATATCTAAAGCAGTCTGAACTTTTAATGCTCCTAATAGTGCTGCAAAAGGCTTGCCCCATTTTTCTGGATTTTCACCAAGCTTTTCAAAGTATTCCTGACAACTTAATCTTATCTTGCTATAATCTCCACCTGCCGCTACTATTTTAGCTACGGCTTCAATTACTGCATACAATCCTCCATGAAATGGACTCCACTCTCCAATATAAGGATTATATCCATAACTCATTATAGTGGCAGCATTAGTTTCGCCTTCTAACATAGGAATTTTAGCTACCATACTTTGAGAAGGCGTTAAGGAATATTTTCCTCCAAAAGGCATTATCACGGTTCCAGCTCCAATAGATGAATCAAATCTTTCTACTAATCCTTTTTGACTACATACATTTAACTTATCTAAAGTATTTATAAAAGCACTTTCATAAGTTTCATAATCCTTATTATAGTTATTAAAGAAGTTTTCTTTTTCTTCTGGAGCTTTTACCATTATATTTGTATAGCTTGTTGCTCCACTGGAATTTAAAAATTCTCTATCTAAATCTACAATTAAATTTTCTCTCCAGTACATTCTAAGTCTTTTTTCTTCTGTTACTTCTCCAATTTTTGTAGCCTCTAAATTTTCCTCATGAGCAAGTTTTATAAATTTTTCTACATTATCAGCACTAATTGCTATAGCCATTCTTTCCTGAGATTCAGATATAGCAAGCTCTGTTCCATCTAGTCCCTCATATTTTTTAGGAACTAAATCTAAATTTATGTTTAATCCATCAGCAATTTCTCCAACAGCTACAGATACTCCACCAGCACCAAAGTCATTACATCTTTTAATCATTTTAATTACTTCTTCATTTCTAAAAAATCTTTGTATTTTTCTCTCTGTTGGAGCATTTCCCTTTTGAACTTCTGAACTACATTCTTCTATAGACTTTTCATCATGTTCTTTTGAAGAACCCGTAGCCCCTCCGCAACCATCTCTTCCTGTTTTTCCTCCTAATAAAATAATGCAATCTTCTGGCATTGGAGTTTCTCTTATTACATTTTCTTTCTTTACTGCTCCTATAACTGCCCCTACTTCCATTCTTTTTGCCACAAAACCCTCATGATAAACCTCTGATACGTGCCCCGTAGCTAATCCAATTTGGTTACCATAAGAGCTATATCCTTTAGCAGCTGATAAAGTGATTTTTTTCTGAGGTAATTTTCCTTCTAAAGTTTCTTCAATACTTTTTCTTGGATCTCCGCTTCCTGTAACTCTCATAGCCTGATATACATATGCCCTTCCTGATAGTGGATCTCTTATAGCTCCTCCTAGACAAGTAGCTGCTCCTCCAAAAGGTTCTATTTCTGTAGGATGGTTATGAGTTTCGTTTTTAAACATAACTAGCCATTCTTCTAATTTCCCATCTACTTCTATATCTACTGCAATACTGCATGCATTTATTTCCTCACTTTTATCTAAATCTTCTAACTTCCCTTCCTTAGATAACTTTTTCATAGCAATAGTAGCTATGTCCATAAGTGAGAGTTTTTTGTCTCTTCCATTATATAAATCTTTTCTGATGCTTAAATAATTTTCATAGCTTTCTTTTAAAGGTGTATTTTCTTCTTTATTCTCTATATTAACTTCTTCAATTACTGTATTAAAAGTTGTGTGTCTGCAATGATCAGACCAATAAGTGTCAATTACTTTAATTTCAGTAATAGAAGGATCTCTATTTTCTTTTATAAAATATTGTTGACAAAATTTTAAATCATTTAATGAAAGAGCCAATCCTTCACTATCTAAAAATTCCTTTAGTTCATCTTCAGTAAAATTAATGAAATTATTTATGGTTTTTATATCTTTTGGTGCTTCCAAATTTAAATCTAATGAGATAGGTTTTTCTAGACTAGCTTCTTTTGAATCTACACTATTTATACAATATGATTTTATTTTTTCAAATTCTTCTTCAGTTATATTACCCTTTAAAAGGTAAACTTTCGCGGTTTTTATATTAACAGATGCACTTTGTGTAAGTATTTGAACACATTGAATCGCAGAATCTGCCCTTTGGTCATACTGTCCTGGTAAATATTCTACTGCAAATACTCTTTCTTTGCCCTCTAAAGGTAATTCTTCTTCGTACACATAGTCTACTA
The DNA here is from genome assembly GCF_017873215.1 of Clostridium tetanomorphum. Taxonomy (GTDB): domain Bacteria; phylum Bacillota; class Clostridia; order Clostridiales; family Clostridiaceae; genus Clostridium_AO; species Clostridium_AO tetanomorphum. The sequence goes on along the minus strand of NZ_JAGGKA010000016.1, from coordinate 16,492 downwards.
CTGGTTCAGAAAATATTATTCCTTTAGATTTGTTTAACTCTTCTCTATCTATTCCCTGAATATCGTATCTATTTAATACCCTTATATTATTTATAGTATTTATTCCTAAAGTTAACCTTATGTCCTTTAATATTTCATCTCCCTCTATATCCAGTTCCTTTTTCTTTTCCACATAGATTCTAAATATTTTATTAATCATAATGCTTTTTATCCCCCTCATTACGAACAATATTTTTAACTTTTATTGTTTTATTCGTATTAATTATAACATACTATAACTCTTTTGGGTAGTTAATTTTTAAAAACTACTAATTTTTTTGTTTTAGTAATAAAAAATTAAAAGATATTTTATTGTTATTAAAGGTTTATTATGTTATGTTAGTTTTGTTGTTATTTTAAAATTATACTTTTAAGGAGGCAGCCATGTTATATGTTAAAAAATATGTAACTAAAATTTGTGGTTATTTATATGACTTTCTAGATATTATACTATTTCTACTTATACTTATACCCAAATCTCTTTATTTTCAGAAAGTTATATCTCCTACATATTTTAACTATAAGAGCATTTTAAATCCTATATTATTTTCATTACTAATGATAATTTCTATTGGATTTTTAATAAAGAGAAATTTAAGAGCTATATATTTATATTTAATGGACATACTTATTTCATTGCTTTACATAGGAGATATTATATATTTTTTAACCATAGGAGATTTAGTATCCTTTATTTCTATAAAAAATGGCTTTTTTGTAGAAACTATTTCTAATAATTTATTAAACTATGGATTAACTAAACATAATCTATTATTACTAATAGATATAATAGTACTTTTTCCATTTTTGATTAAATATTATAAATCTCAATATAAACAACTTAACTTATTAAAAAGAATTTTTCTATTTATTATATGTTTGTTTTTAAGTGTACAACCTACTAAATCTTATATAAGGGATTTGAATATAGAACAACCTGGATTATTAAAAAATATGTCTAATAAAATTTATGTAGGTAGAATTTTAAATGGAATAAATTTTCACTTAATAGATGGTTATAATTACTTTATAAGGAATAAAAAAGATACATTGGCTAAAAATTATAGTGAATCTGAGATTAAAGATTTTATAAATAATAAAAATATTGATAATTCAGTAAACTCATTTACTGATAAAGGCAATGAAAAAAATTTGATAGTTGTTCAATTTGAATCTCTTCAAAACTTTGTTATAAACAAAAAAATTGAAGGTAAAGATATAACCCCTAACTTAAATAAATTTATAAATAAAAGCTTATATTATAATAATTGTTTTTATCAGGTTATGGAAGGTAATACATCAGATAGTGAATTCATAGTTAATAATTCACTATATCCATTATCCTCTGGTACACCTTACTATAGATATGCAAATAACAATTTTAATTCCTTACCTAAACTTCTAGGTAATAAGGGTTACTATACTTCTGTATTTCATGGCAATACTGAAGGCTTTTGGAATAGAGCTGTTATGTATAAGTCCATCCAATTTAAAAAATTTTTCGGACTTCACAGCTTTAACATAGATGAAGAGATTGGTATGGGATTAAGTGATAAATCTTTCTTTAACCAAAGTTTCGAAGAAATAATTAAATTTAAAGAACCCTTTTACTCATTTTTAATTACTTTAAGTAGTCATTATCCTTTTAAAAATCCCCACAATACTTTTAATAAAGGAGATCTTAAAGATACTTTCCTTGGCGATTATCTTTCTTCCATACATTATGCGGATGAGCAATTAGGAGAATTTTTAGAAAAACTAAGTGATAGTGGATTAATGGATAGATCAATAGTAGTAATTTATGGAGATCATAATGGAGTTCCCTACAATTACATAAATGAAGCTTATAAATTAGATAATATTAAAAATCCCAATGAATTTACTTATTTTATGTATCAAAAGGTTCCTCTTTTAATACACTTTCCTAAAGATGAATATAAAGGTACCAATAATAACTATGTAGGCCAAATGGATATATATCCTACTATTGCTAACCTATTTAATTTAAAAAATCCCTATATGTTTGGTAAAGATATTTTAGGTTCTTCTTCAAATAAGGTATTATTTAGTACTGGTTCTTTCATAGATAAAAATATACTTTATATTTCTTCATCAGATTCTTTTTATAATATAGCTACAGGTGAAAAAATGAATTCTTCTTCACTATTAGAAGATATGAAAAATAATTATAAAAAAGAAATAGATTATTCTATAAATATACTAAAGAAAGATTTAATTAAATAACTTAATATTATTGATATTAATTTTCAGTTAAAGTCATATTTATGTTATAATTATTATGTTTGAAAATATCTAATTTATAATAGATTTAAACAAGCAAAATATTATATCAAGGTGGGAAACAAATGAAAAAAAAATATGCATTACTATTAATAATTACAATATTTATATCTTCATTATTTTTTACTTCTTGTAAAAAAAAGGAGCAGCCTTCTGTTACTAAAGAAAATTATCTATTAGGAACTATTGTTAAATTAAAAGTTTATGGTAACAACGCTGAAGAAGCTACAAATAAAGCCATGAATGCAATTTCTAATATTGATGATAAAATGTCTCCTAGTAAACCTAACAGCGAAGTATCATTAATTAACAAAAATGCAGGAAAATCCTTTGTAAAAGTTAGTAATGATACTTTCCTTGTAATAAAAAAAGCTATAGAATATGCCAATCTTTCAGAAGGTGCCTTTGATATAACTGTAGGACCCTTAGTTAATATATGGGGTATAGGTACAGACAAAGCTAGAATACCTTCTCCAAAAGAAATAAAAGAAAAAGTAGCTTTAATAAATTATAAAGATATATTATTAGATGAAAAAACTAAATCTGTAAAATTAAAAAAAGAAAATGAATCCATTGATTTAGGTGGTATAGCAAAAGGATATACTGCAGATATAGTAAAAGAAATACTAGAAAAAGAAGGAATAAACACTGCCTTTATAAATTTAGGTGGAAACATAGTTACTGTTGGAAACAAAACAGATGGTACTCTATGGAATATAGGTATCCAAGATCCATTAAAACTTAGAGGAGAGTACTTTGGTATAATAAAAACATCTCATAAATCCATAGTTAGTTCTGGTAACTATGAAAGATTTTTTGAAAAAGGCGGTAAAAGATATCATCACATATTAGATACTAAGACTGGTTATCCTGCAGATAAAGGTTTAATTTCAACTACAATTATCTCTGATAAATCTATAGATGGTGATGCTTTATCTACTAGTACCTTTGTTCTTGGTTTAGACAAAGGTATGAAACTTATAGAATCCTTAAAAGGAGTAGATGCTATATTTATAGCTAAAGACAAAAAAATCTATACAACCTCTGGATTAAAGGATTCATTTAAACTATCAAATGAGGAGTATATTTATGAAAAAAGGAGATAAAATAGTTTTTATTGTTATTGTAGTTATAATATCTTTGGGGTTTTTAGGAAAATTCCTTTATAAAAATGCCATAAAATCTAATGAGAAAATTGCAGTAATCAAACAGGATGGAAAAATATTTAAAAAAATAGATCTATCAAAAGTTACTAATTCACAAGAAATAACTATAAAAACAAAAGATAATCATTTTAATAAAATACTAATAGAAAAAAATAAAATTAGCATAATAGATGCCGATTGTCCAGATAAAGTTTGTATAAAAACTGGTCCAATTTCTGAACCCGGTGATACCATAGTTTGTCTTCCGAATAAACTTATAATTACCATTGATGGCTCTAAAGCTAATAGTGAAATAGATGCAACTACTTTTTAAACGTAAACAATAGAATTGCAGGTGATCAAATGAAAAAAACTAAGAAACTAGTATTTTTAAGTTTATTAGTAAGTATAGCATTAATTATATATATAGTAGAAGCTCAGCTTCCTGTATTAGTATCTGGTGTTCCTGGTATAAAATTAGGTCTTGCAAATTCAATTTCTTTATTTGCTCTTATAATGTTAGGTTCTAAAGAAGCATTACTTATAATGCTCTTGAGAACAACTTTAGGATCCTTCTTAGGTGGAACTATGTCTTCTTTTCTATATAGTATAGCAGGAGGATTATTAAGTAATTTAGTCATGATTTTACTATATAAAAAGTTTAGTCATAATCTAAGTCTTTGGAGTATAAGTGTATGTGGCGCTATCTTTCATAATATTGGTCAATTATTAGTGGCTGCACTAGTAATACAAGATTTTAGAATTTATCTTTATTTACCTGTTCTTATGATAGCTTCTATAATAACAGGATATTTTATAGGTGTGGGAACTAATTATCTTTATAAACATATAGAAAAAGTTCCTTTATTTAAAAATTTAAAAACATTAGATTAACTAAATAAGCCTGAAGAATTATTTCCTCAGGCTTATTTAATAAAAAACATGGTTTTGTAATTAAAACCATGTTTTTTATATTAGTTATTAGAAGCTTCTTTACTAACATTTGTGTTCAAATTAACAATAGCCTTTGTAGGACATTTACCAACACAGACACCACACTGAGTACATTTATCGTAATCTATTACTGGTAAATTATTAACCATAGTTATAGCCTCACTTGGGCAATTTCTTACACATAAACCACAAGAAAGACATCCTACAGAACAAGCATTTTTAACTTCTATTCCTTTATCATGTGAGTTACATGAAATACGTACTTTCTTTGACATAGGAGTTAATTCTATAACTGATTTTGGACAAATACTTACACAGGCTCCACAACCAGTACATGCTTCTTCATCTACTACTGCTATACCATTTTCAACATGAATAGCATCAAAAGCACAGACTTGTACACAGCTTCCTAATCCTAAACATCCAAATCCACAAGTTTTTGAACCTGCTCCTGGAATATTAGCTGCATCTACACAAGTCATAGCTCCATAATATTCATATTTTTCTTTAGCCTTATCACAAGTACCTTGACATTTTACATATGCCTTTTTAGGTTCTGATGAGTCAACTACTACACCCATAATTTCAGCAATTTTTGCTGCACATGCTGCTCCACCAACTGGACATCCATTTGGCTTTGCTCCAGCATTAACTACTGCATCAGCATAAGCGTCACATCCTGCGAATCCACATCCACCACAGTTAGCACCTGGTAATGCGGCCCTAACCATTGGTACTCTTTCATCTACTTCAACTGCGAATTTCTTAGACGCATATCCTAAAAGAAGACCAAATACTACACCAAGTCCACCTAGACTTAGTACAGGGAATAATAAACCTTCCATAGTGACACCTCCTTAAATTAAGCCCTGGAAGCCTAAGAAAGCTATAGCCATTAATCCTGCTGTTACCAATGTTATTGGTAAGCCTTTTAATGCTTCAGGAATATATTCATTTGTTTCCATTTTTTCTCTTATACCTGCAAGTAAAACAAGTGCAAGTGTAAATCCAAGTGCTGCACCAACAGAGTTTATAATACTTTGAATTAAATTGTATTTTTCATTACTGTTGATAACTGCCATACCAAGAACAGCACAATTTGTAGTTATAAGTGGAAGATAGATACCTAATGCTTTATAAAGATCAGGACTTACCTTCTTTATAACCATTTCAACAAACTGAACTAATGATGCAATAACAAGTATAAATGCTAATGTTGATAAATATTGAATATTTAATGGTATAAGTATGAATCTTTCAACTAAGAAAGTCATTATTGCTGCTAGCGCCATAACAAATGTAACTGCAGCTCCCATTCCTGTTGCTGTTTCAACTTTTTTTGAAACACCTAGGAATGGACATATACCTAAGAATCTAGATAAAACGAAGTTATTAACCAATAAGGCACTTATAAATATAGTAAAAATACTCATTTTTCTATTTGTCCACCTTTCCTTTTAAACTAAGGCATCTTAAACTATTTAGCTTTAGCTTTCTTTAATTTTCTCTGATTTAATATAGCCATTAAGATACCTAGTGTGAAGAATCCACCTGGTGCAAGAATCATAATTAATGCAGGTTGAAAAGCATCTGGTGTAATTTGCGCTCCAAACACCTTACCAGTTCCTAAGAATTCTCTGATTATACCTAATGCTGCTAATGAAACAGTAAATCCTAATCCCATTCCTAAACCGTCAAAGAAGGATGCTCCTACACTATTCTTGTTAGCATAAGCCTCTGCTCTACCAAGAATTATACAGTTAACAACTATAAGTGGTATAAATATACCTAGTGATTTATTTAAATCTGGAAGATAAGCTTGTAATAAAAACTGTAACACTGTAACAAGTGTCGCAATAACAGTTATATATGCTGGTATACGAATTTCATCTGGAATTACCTTTTTAAGTAATGATATTACAACATTTGATCCTATTAATACCACAGTAGCGGAAAGTCCCATACCAATACCATTAATAGCACTAGTAGTAACCGCTAATGTAGGACACATTCCAAGGACCTGTACAAAAGTAGCATTTTCTTTTACTATACCATTATATAATCTTTCGGAAACTACTCCCATTATTATTTTCCTCCTTTCAATTTAGTGTCATAGAATTTAATAGCTTCATTAACCCCTAATGTTACTGCTTTAGAAGTTATTGTTGCACCAGTTATAGCTACAATTTCATCTTCTCCTGATGCTGCTCCTTTTACAACTTTTAATTCTTTTGCTGGCTTATTTGCATATTGACCTGAAAATTTTGGGTCAGTAGCATTTGCTCCAAGACCTGGAGTTTCTGCATGATTTAATATCTTAATACCAGTAACTTTTCCTTCTGTTGATACCCCTACCATCATTTCAATAGCTCCTGCATATCCTTTTGGGGCAACTTTTATTGTATATCCTTTTAAATCTGATCCTGATTTACCTTCAGTAACACCTAAAACAATCCCTTCACCTTTTATATCAGTTTTTTCTGCAAATTCTGATGCTTCCGGTAATATTGCTTTATTTGCTTCATCTAAAGTTTTCTTATTTTGAATTGCTATAGGTTCTGCTGTTACTTGGTTAACTCCACCAAGTATTAAACCACATACAGCAGCTATTAACAGTAGAACCATTCCTAATTTAAAACTGCTTACTTTCTTCATTTTACTTCACCTTCCCAAATATTTTTGGAGCTGTCCATCTTTCAATAAGTGGAACAAATAGGTTCATAACAAGTATTGAGTAAGATACTCCTTCTGGATATCCTCCAAATATACGAATAAGAGAAGTAATTACTCCACAACCTACTCCAAATATAATTCTTCCAAGTGGAGTTATTGGTGATGTAGCATAATCAGTAGCCATAAATATAGCACCTAACATTAAACCACCTGCAAATAATTCATAAACTGGACTTGATCCTCTTCCTGCTATTGCAGTAAATATAAATGTAGTTCCTATAAATGATACTGGAATTCTCCAATCAATTATATGCTTATAAAATAAGTAAGCTCCGCCTATTAAAAGAGCTAAAGCTGAAGTTTCACCTATACATCCTCCAACATGTCCAATAAATACACTCATTAAATCTGGAGCTGCTGCTCCTGTTGCTTCATTACCTTTTAATATAGCAAGTGGTGTAGCTGTTGTAACACCATCCAATGTCCAACTAGTCATTTGTACTGGCCAAGATGCAAGTAAAAATGCTCTGGCAGCTAATGCTGGGTTTACTATATTTTGTCCTAATCCACCGAAAAATTGTTTAACAACTATTATTGCGAAAAAACCACCTACAACTGGTATCCAAAGTGGAATGGACGCTGGTACGTTAAAAGCTAAAAGTAATCCTGTTACTACAGCACTATAATCTCCAACAGTAACCTTTTTCTTTGAAGCCTTTTGCCAAATATATTCAGCAACTACACAAGATAATACGGATGCTAATATTACTAAAAGTCCTTGTAACTTAAAGAAGTAAACACCTGCAATAGTAGCTGGTAATAATGCAATTACAACATCTCTCATTATTGACTGAGTTGTATCTTTTGCACGTATATGTGGAGATGAGGATACGGTATACATTGTTGTTTCAGACATTTAAATTCACCTCTTCATTAATTTCTTACATTTTTATTTCTTCTTAGAAACTGCTTTTTTTCCTGAACGAATTCTTTGTAACAAGTGACGTCTTGCTGGACATACAAATGAACAACATCCACATTCAATACAGTCTCTTCCACTGAATTCATTGAACATATCAAGATTTGATACTGCTGATGCTGTAGCAAGTTTTGTTGGCATTAAATTCATTGGACAGACTTGTACACATTTTCCGCAGTTTATACAATTTGATTCTTCTTCAATTTCAGCTACTTTTTTAGTTAAACAAAGTACTCCTGATGTTCCTTTAGTTGATGGCACATCTAATGAATACATTGCCATACCCATCATAGGACCACCTGATATAACTTTTAAAGGTTCTTCTGCAAATCCACCTGCTGCTTCTACTAATTCTCTTACAGAAGTTCCTATTTTAAATCTTAAATTCTTTGGTTCCTTTATAGCATCCCCAGTAACAGTAACAACTCTTGATGTTAAAGGTTTACCATTTACAACTGCATTATATATTTCATAAATTGTATCTACGTTTTGAACGATACATCCTGCATCAGCTGGAAGACCACCTGATGGAACTTCTCTTTTAGTGATAGCATAAATTAACTGTTTTTCTGCTCCTTGTGGATACTTAGTTTTAACAGCTTTAACTTCAATGTTTGCTATATTTTTAACAGCTTCTTGCATAGCTTTAATAGCATTCATTTTGTTATCTTCTATACCAATATATCCTGTAGCTTTAGGGAATAATTTTAAAACTATTTTTAATCCCTCAACTATTTCATTAGTCTTTTCAAGCATCATTCTGTGGTCACATGTTAAATATGGTTCACATTCTGCTGCATTTACAACAATTGAATCTATATTTTTATCTGGTGGTGGAGCAAGTTTTACATGAGTTGGGAATGTAGCACCACCCATACCTACTATTCCTGCTTCTTTAATGATGTTTATAATTTCTTCATTTGATAATTTTGTGTAATCTCTTTTTTCTGTTTCAATTTCTTCATACTGTCCATCGTTTTCTATGATAACAGCTGTAGATTTAACACCATTAAATAATGTAACTGGAGCCACATTTTTTACTGTACCAGATACACTAGCATGAATATTAGCTGAAACAAAGCCTTTAGCTTCACCTATTTTTTGTCCAACTAAAACCCTATCTCCTTTTTTAACTATTGGTTCAGCTGGTGCACCAATATGCTGTGACATTGGAATAACTATATCTCCTTTTGGTAAATACTCTTCGATTGGCTTGTTCTCAGTATAGTGTTTACCATGAGGAGGATGTACTCCGTTTTTAAATGTTAATAATTCCATAAAGACCCTCCAATCTATTAGTTTATCGAATTAAATTACTAATAAGCAATTCCGTCGATTTATAATAACGCCCAACTTCAATATTAAATTGTTCTGCGAACCATGTCAAGAGTTTTTAAATATTTTTAAAATTTAACCCCTGGAACACAAAGTATATGCTATCAAAGATTTTATTATTCTACAATAATGTATAAAATCCTCTATATTTATATTAATTTGCATATATTTTTTTATTCATGCAACCATGCAAATTATTGGGTAATTCCGATAATTTTGACTATTGTCGTAAGATTTTTATTTTGCAATTATTATAAGTTTTTTTGTTACATTATTTATAGAAATATTCTTCTAAAATATATATTTTAAGAATTATTTTAATGTAAAATATTATCTTTAAATTGAAATATATTTTAAACAATATTTCAATTTTCTATTTGTTTTTTTCCATATATTACTGCATCATCGCCTATATATAGCCCTCTCTTTTATTAATACTTGTATAATACCTTTTTTATTCGTAATCCATCCCTGTTCAACAGTAAAGTTTTTTATATCTTCAAGATTTTCAAGCTTTATAAGTTTTTATTATTAATCAATATATTAGCTAATAATTTATATATTAATTATATTACACCATAAAAATATGTTATAATACAATAGTAATTATATCTATTCTTATATACAAAAATTCGAAATGGAGATATATTATGGATACTAATAGAATACTTCATATATCAGCCTTCGCTGGAGAAATTATGCTTAAAAGTGGAGCAGAAACATATAGAGTAGAAGAAACTGTTACAAGAATTTGTAGTTCCTATGGAATAAAAAACTCAGACAGCTTTGCCACACCCACCGGAATAATCATTTCAGTTACTGACACTAATGGAAATACCATATCAAAAGTTATAAGAATAACATATAGAACTATAGACTTAGACAAAATCTCTAAGGTCAATGATCTATCTAGAAGAATTTGCTCTGAAGATTTAACCTTAGATTTTGTAGATAAAGCTTTAAATGATATAAATACTAATATGAATAAATATAGTAATAAAACTTTAATCATTGCATCCTCTATAGCAGCAGGTTTTTTCACTTTATTATTTGGAGGTAATTTCAATGATTTCTTCGTTTCACTATTCATCGGTTTTGTTATACAGATTCTCTCTATAATCTTAAGCAAAATAGAAACAAATACTTTTTTTATAAATGCTATTGGAGGTGCTACTGCTTCTTTTATAGCTCTTCTAAGTACATCTATTGGTTTTGGGGATAATACAGATAAAATAGTAATTGGTTCTTTAATGCTTCTAGTACCAGGCCTTGTAATAACAAATGCAATAAGAGATTCTGTTGCTGGTGATTTAGTAGCTGGTACTTCTAGGGCTGCTGAGGCCTTCTTGATAGCTATTGCTATTGCTGTTGGGAGTGGTATTGTTTTTAGTTTGTGGATTAAATATTTTGGAGGGGTTTCTATATGAATTGGAATGTAATCCTTTACTCTTTATACGCCTTCATAGCAACCTTTTGTTTTGGTATTATTTTTAACATAAAAGGTAAAAATTTAATTTTTGCAGCTCTTGGTGGATGTTTAGGTTGGTTTACTTATTTAATATCTTTAGAAAATAACCTATCTAATACTTTATCTTTTTTTAATGCAGCTATTGTTATAGCAATATTTTGTGAAATAATGGCTAGAGTCTTGAAAACTCCTGTCACTACATTTATAGTTTGTGCAATTATTCCTTTGGTTCCTGGTGGAGGTATGTACTATACTATGCTAGAATCAATCAATGGCAATATAAATAAATCATTAAGTTTAGGCTTAAATACTCTTATAATCGCTGGTGCTATAGCTTTAGCTTTAGCTCTTGTATCTTCTGTTACAAAACTTATAACTTACAAGAAGAAAATTAAGTAATTTTAAGTTTTACATAAAATGAGCAAACTTCTTGCTCATTTTATAAACATGGTCAATGTACTTACTAAATCATCTATTTTTTCTTCTCCCACACTATTTTGTCCTTCTCTAAAACATCCTTTTGCATAATTCTCTAAAACCAAAGTTCCTACTTTATTTATAGCTGCTCTAATTGCAGCTACTTGAATTAGTATTTCTTTACAGGTAGATTCATTATCTACCATCTTTTCTATTCCTTTTACTTGCCCTTCAATTCTTTTTAGTCTATTTAAAATATCCTTTTTTGCATCTAAATCCTTTGCCATAATATCACTCCTATCTATGTACAGTTTACGTATAACAATACCCTTACCCGGTACATGGGTATTATATCATTTATTATAAACATATTCAATAATCATTATTCTCCTTAATACATAATATGATTTAATGAATAATATTTATATTATATGCATATTCTTCAAATATAAATATTGATAGGGTGATTAAATTGAATAAAAAAAATTACTTCATTATTATATCTTTGATAATTGTGTCATTTATCTTTAGCTCTTGCAGTAACATATCCATAAAAAAGGCTAAAAAAAATAATTTTTATTATACTAATATGCTGGCTAAAACTATTTATACAGAACAAAATTATAAATGCAACATTGTAGACACAAACTTTTACAAAGGAATAGATTTAAGTAGTGATAATTTCAATATTATAAAAAACTTTATAAGCTCCCTAGATACAAAATATTTTATTTCTGTTCCTAAAGATTTACCGGATAAACCTCCATACAAAATGCTATTAACTTTTAAAAAAGAAAAGTTTGTAATAAATATATATAATGAAAAGTACATATCCATTCATCCTTGGGATGGATATTACGAAATGGATTATATAGATATGAGCAAGATTCCTTCTTCTTATAATCTGTTTAACTTGTGTAATTATATTGTTTCAAAATCAAGTGATTCTTAATAAAATAAAGAGAAATAAGCCACAACTTAGCTTACTTATTGCTATCTAAGTTATGGCTCTTTTTTCTACGCTTCCATTAAAAAAGCATGGTATGCTCTCATAGTTTCATATATATCAGCTTTACTTGCTACTTCCCAAGGAGCATGCATATTATGTAATGCAACTCCGCAATCAATAACTTCCATTCCATATTTAGCTAAAATGTAAGCTATAGTTCCTCCACCACCTTGGTCTACCTTTCCAAGTTCTGAAGTTTGCCATGAAACATTATGCTTTTCCATTATATTTCTTATTTCAGCTATAAATTCAGCATTTGCATCATTACATCCTGACTTTCCTCTAGAACCAGTATATTTATTAAATACTATTCCCTTGCCAAAATATGCAGTATTTCTCTTTTCCATTACTGAAGGATAATTAGGATCAAAAGCTGCACTAACATCAGAAGATAACATCTTTGAATTTGAAAGAGCTCTTCTTACCTTTAAATCACTATATTCCCCATAAAGGTTTAATATTTCTGCTACTGTGTTTTCAAAAAATCTTGAATGCATGCCTGTAGCCCCAACGCTTCCTACTTCCTCTTTATCTACTAATAAAGTTACACAAGTTCTATCTGCAGCTTCCATTTTCATCATAGCTTCAAAAGAAGTGTAAGAGCAAACTCTATCATCTTGTCCATATGCCATTACCATACTTCTATCTAATCCATAGTCTCTAGCTTTTCCCGCTGGAACTACTTCCAATTCTGCAGATACAAAATCTTCTTCTTCTATATTATACTTTTCATTTAAAAGTCTTAATATATTTAATTTTACTCTATTCTTTGCATCTTTATCTTTTATAGGAATACTTCCTATTAGTATGTTTAAATCTTCTCCTTCTATTCCTTTAGCTAATTTTTTGTCCATTTGTTCTCCAGCTAAATGAACTAAAAGATCTGAAATTCCTATAACAGGATCTTTTTCTTCTTCACCTATAACTACATTTATAACTGTACCATCTTTTTTAATTACAACTCCATGAATAGAAAGTGGTAATGTTACCCATTGATATTTTTTTATACCACCATAATAGTGAGTTTCAAATAAAGCTAAATCTGAATCTTCATAAAGCGGATTTTGCTTTAAATCTAATCTTGGTGAATCCACATGTGCCCCTAATATTTTCATTCCATTTTCTAAAGACTCTTTTCCTATTAAAAACAATGCTAAAGTTTTTCCTTTATTGTTAGCATATACTTTATCTCCAGCTTTTAGTTTATGTCCACTCTTAATAAGCTCTTCTATATTTTTATATCCATTTTTCTCTGCTAATATTATAAATTCACTAACACATTCTCTTTCTGTTTTGCATTTTGACATAAATTCTTTATATCCTTCAGAGAAAGAAAAAACTTTATCTAAATCTTCCTTAGAATATTTCTCCCATGCATATTCATACTTTTTAGTTAAACTCTTATTTTCTTCAGTCATATTTAATGCTCTAATTTCTTTAGAGCATATTCACCTCCATATCCAGTATTTATTATATATATTTTATCATAAAAAATATATTTTATATAGAATATATTAAGCTTATAACCATTTTTTTCTTTTAAATAGCCATATTAAACAGATTGAAATTGTAATCATTACAAATACAACATAATAATATCCATATTCTAACTGTTTAAATGGCACATGTTTCATATTCATTCCGCACATACTTGTTATTAAATTTAGAGGCAAAAATATTGTTGCAATTATAGTAAATATTTTCATCAGTTCATTATTTTTATTTGCTATTTCCGATTCAAAAGTTTCTCTAACTAAGGCTAAATCTCCTACTAAACTTTCTAAAGACATCATTAATTTATCTATCTTATTGTTTAAACTTTTAAAATTATCAATATATGAATCCTCTATTATAAAGTTATCATTACTTATCAAACTATCCCCTATATACCTTAATGGATTTAAGTATTTCCTTACTTTATACACTTGTCTTCTTAGAATTATTAAATCATCTAATTGCTCATGTTTTGGATTTTTTAATATAGCTATCTCTATTTTATCTGCTTCAGCTTCAAGTTCTGATATAACCTTATAATTTTTTACTATTATTCTATCTAAAATATAATAAAGTAAAATTGATGGGTTAGGGCTATCTTTAAGCATAAAACAATTTTTAGTTTTACTTACGTCACTTAATAGATCTTTTAATATATCTAAATCTTCTTTAAAAGAAGTTATAATGTTGTTTTTATCTAAAAAAATATAAAGTTCTCTAGAATGTACACCTTTATCATAATAATCTAAAACATTAAATATTATAAAAATATATCCTTTTACAAACTCTATCTTTGTTTCCTTATCAAAATCTCTACAATCATCCACATGTTCATTGCTTATTGAAAATTCATTAGCAATGTCACTTAACTCATCTACATAACACCAAATCCAATTATATCCTTTATTTAATTCTATTTTGTTCTTAATCTCATGAAAATTATTCAAAATATCATATACCTTCATCCAAAATATCACCCATTAGATATTATGCCATCAATTCTAACATCTAATTCATCCATAGGCACCTTATTTATTATTTGAACATTATAAGCCAAAGCTATTTTAGGTGCACTCTTTTTAGTTTTTACTAAAAATCTATCGTAAAATCCTCCTCCATAGCCAATTCTACCACCTTTATTATCAAATACTGCTCCTGGAGTTAATATTAAATCTATTTGTTCTTCATTTATTTTTTTACAATGCTTTTTGGGCTCTAGTATACCATATTTTCCTGGTTCCAGATCATTAAATTTTTCAATTTGTGCTGCATACATTCCTTCTGATTTAGAAACTACTTTAGGAATGCATACAATTTTACCATCATCAATAGCTTTTTTAATAATTTTATGTGTATCTACTTCTGTTTTATAACTTACAAATATAAAAATACACTTTGCTTTTTTATAATAACTATTAATAATAACTTTATTAAATATATCCTTATTATATTTTTCTCTCTCATCTATAGAAAGACTATCTCTTATTTTAAGTATTTCTTTTCTTATAGTTTTTTTATCTTCCATTTCTTTCCCTCCTATTCGCCTCCTCATCCATTCTTCTATTTATAATATCTACAGAAGTTATTTCTGAATTAAGATTGTACCTATAATTTACAGCCGCAGTCTCTATAATAACTGCAATATTTCTTCCAGGCCTTATTGGCAAGGTTATCCTTCTTACTAAAACATTTAAAATGTTCATAGTTTCTCCGTCTATGCCTAGTCTGTCATAATTTTGTTCTTCCTTCCACTGCTCTAAATGTATTATTAAACCTATAGTCTTTGTATCTAATACAGAACTTAATCCATACAACGCAGGTACATCTATTATACCCATACCTCTAACTTCCATCATACCAGAAGTGATATATGGTGACCTCCCTGTAAGTCTCCCATCTATTTCCTTTATATCCACTGCATCATCTGCTACTAATCTATGTCCTCTTTTTATAAGTTCTAAAGCAGTTTCACTTTTCCCTATGCCACTTTCTCCTGTAATTAGAATTCCTATACCATATACATCTACTAATACCCCATGAAGTCTAGTTTCAGGCGCTAATCTTTCATCTAAATAACTAGTAAGTTTGCTAATAAATCTAGTAGATATATTTTCTGTCCTTAGAACCCATCTATTATATTTTTTTGCATTTTCTATAAACTCCGTATGCGGTTCTAATTTTCTAGTAATTATTATACATGGAGTTTCAAACTCAAAAAATTTTTTCAATCTTTTTTTTCTTATCTCACGCTGCATTACATCTAAAAAACTCCATTCAGCCTTTCCTATTAACTGTACTCTTTCATTAGCAAAATAACTATAAAATCCTGAAAATTGAAGTCCTGGTCTATTTATATCACTAACAGTTATTTCTGTATTATCTTCCCCTTTATTTATAACTTCCAATTTTAAATCTTGTACAAGTTCCTCTACTGTTACTGTCATAGCTTTCCTCCTTATTAAAAACCATATATTTTTCATTATATCATACTATAACAATTATCTTATTATTTAATCTTTAAAAAATAATTAAGTAATATTACAATTTATTATCTATTTTTTAAAATTCTTAAATACAAAAAAGGGGCTGTCGCACTATAAAATTAGTGTGACAGTTTTTTTTGCATAAAAAAATAAATCTCCCACTCGGAAGAGTGAAAGACTTATGGTAAAATTAAT
>NZ_JAGGKA010000015.1 GCF_017873215.1 Clostridium tetanomorphum | reverse complement strand
GCACGAAGTATTCTTAGAAATTATAGAATACTTCGTGCTCATTTATCTGCTTAATTCGATATCAAGAGAAAAAGCATAGCTTTTTCAGTGGCCTCCAATTTTGGTAGGGGATTTTTGTTGTATAGTGTATTCACATGTGTAGTTTATTTCATTTTTCTATATGGTATAATATTAAGTATATAATAGGCGGAGGAATTAAATATGAGAAGAGAATTTGTAGAGTATATGGATAGCTTGCCTATAAAAGTTTCATATCAAAATATAATAGGATATCCAATTCATTGGCATGACTCTATGGAGATAATTTATGTTTTAAAAGGTAGTATCAAGATAGTTATTGAAACAGAAACCCATATAGTTAATACAGAAGAAATAGAAATAATAAATTATGATGAAGCACATAGTATACAGGCATTAGATAAAAATAATAGAGTTCTTATTTTTCAAATAGACAATTCTTTTTTTGATAAATATTATAATATAGAAAATATGTTTTTTTATACAGAATCTACAGGAAAAGATGTTCAGAAAAGTGAAAAGTACGAAAAATTAAGGACTTTTTTGAGCATTTTACTTTGTGAAGCTGCTCAAAAGAGTGAAGATTATGAAGATGCTATAGAGGATACATTGGTGGAAATTTTATATCATCTTATAAATAATTTTCATTATCTAATATATGATGAAGAAAGTTTAAAAGAAAATGAAGAGCAATTCGAAAGATATGATAGAATAATAAAATATATATATTCAAATTACAATAATAAAATAAGTCTCCAAGATATAGCAAGAAGAGAATATTTAAGTTCTCACTATTTGTCTTATGGAATGAAAAATACAGTAGGATATAGTTTTAATGATTTTGTAAACTTAACTAGAGTAGAGGAAGCTATAAAACTCTTGTTAGATACAGATAAGACCATTTCGGAGATTTCTGAGGAATTAGGGTTTTCACATACTAGATATTTTAATAAACATTTCAAGAAGCATTATAAATGCACCCCTATGCAGTATAGGAAAAAATATAAAATTGATGAAGAAAAGTATTTGCAAATGAAAAAGTTCATTAATTATCCTATAAAAGAAGCTTTAGAAGAAGTTTTTTATTATATTGAGGACTATTCTAGATATAATTATGAGGGTAAGATTTCTAAGATAATTTTAGATTCTTATGAAGGGGAAGAAGAACTGGAAAAAACTTGGCATAATATAATTAATTTAGGTATAGCTAAGAATATCTTAAGAAAAAATCAGATAAAACTAATCGAGGAAACTCAAAATGAAATAGAATTTAATTATGGAGTTTTAAGAGAAGTATTTTCTTATGATATGGAAATTTATACTATACGAGAGACTAATTTTTTTTCATGGAATCAAGTAGAACAAGTTATAAAGAGTATTATAAGATTAAATATAAAACCTATAATTTACATAGAAGATGATTTTAATAATATAGAGTTTATAAAAAAAATTATAGAAAGTTTTATATCATTTTTTATTAATATTTTTGGAGAAACTGAAGTTAAAAAGTGGAAGTTTATGATTAATAAAGAAGATACTGATTTTAATAATTTATTAATAGAAACTATTAATAATAATTTTGATATAGAAGTTTTACAGGAGAATTTGACAAGTGTTAATATAAATTCTATATATGATTCATCTTATATGATCCCTTACATAATTAATGGATTTTTAAATGAAGAAATAGATATTGGTATTCCAGTATTATTTGATGAATTTCCTATAAATCACAATATAGATAATGAACTTTTTTATGGAGGAAGAGGTCTTATAAATAAACAAGGGATTAAAAAGCCTCATTATTATGCATATTATTTATTGTCTAAACTTGGAGATAAGATTATAACAAAAGGAGAAGGGTATATCATAACTGGAAAAGAAGAAGATATACAAATTCTTATTTATTCATATAATGATGGATTAAATGAATTAATTTCTTTAGAGAATTTATATAAAGGAAAAGGAATAAAAAGCATTTTAGATAAAAAGTTTTCTATAAATTTAGGAGGGTTGTCACAGGATTACAGAATTATTAAATATGAAATCAATGAAAAAGTAGGATCCTGCTATGATTATTGGAAGTCAATGGGTAAACCTATATCTGTTAAGGAAGAAGAAATTGAAATATTAAGGAGAGTTTCTTTTCCAAAGTTAAATTTGTTTTATGCAAAAAGAACTCCTATTTATAATTTATTTTTAAAATTAGAAGGCTATGGTGCAGTATTTATAGAAATGCAAAAAGTACAAAAACACCTTTAATTAGGGTGTTTTTTATTTTTTGGTAAATTTATCAATAACATTAAATACTTAATATTATACTTAATACTCGTTTCATTAGTGAATGAATACTTTTTTAAAATTATGTATACTAAAAATAGATAATTTAAATTTATAAATAACTTTAAAAAGTGAAGTGGAGAGTGTAGATATGAGCGACAATACTAAGATTTACTCTGAAAAAAGTACTAGTAAACTTCTTTTTAAGTTTGCAGTACCTGCTATAATCTCCTTATTGGTATCAGAACTCTATAATATGGTAGATACTATATTTGTAGGAAGAGTTATTGGTGGAACCGGTATAGGAGCACTAACCGTTGCATTCCCAATACAAAGGTTAATGATAGCTGTAGGTTTAATGATAGCTGTAGGAGCATATACTTCTGTTGCAAGAAGTTTAGGAGAAAAGGATTATGATAGCATTAAATCTACAATCATAAATTCAGTGGTTATAATAATATTATTAATGACTATATTGCCATTTGTGATATTTATATTTAAGAATAGTATAATTAAAAATTTAGGAGCTAGTCGGAACATTTTTCCATATGCCAGAGATTATATTTCAATAATAATATTTGGCGGATTATTTCAATGTCTGACTGTAGTGTTTTGTTATATAATGACTGCCTTGGGAGATACAAAAATAACATTAAAGGCCACATCTTTAGGAGCAATACTTAATATAATTATAGACTATATTTTGGTTATAATACTTTCCTTTGGCATTAAGGGAGCGGCAGTGGCCACCCTTGCATCTCAAATAATTTCTTTCATTTATGCCTACTATAAATTTAAAGACATTATTTTAAGATTTAATATAAAAATGAAATTAAAATTTAATTTCAATATAGCAGGGTCTATAGTTGCTGTTGGATTTTCAACTTTTATTATAGAAGTATCTGATGCTATAGTGATATTTATATTAAACAATGTATTGCTTATATATACAGGAGAAGAAGCAGTTATTATTTTTGGGATTATAACAAAGATATCTATGTTCTTATTTATAACAGTTATAGGAATTAGTTCTGCAATGCAACCTATCGCTGCATATAATTATGGACAAGAAAATTATGATAAGGTAAAAGAGGTTGTGACAAAAACAATTAAGTGGGTAACTATTTCTTCAGTTATAATGTGGCTAGTTAACTTTATATTTGCTCCTAATATATTGGGAATTTTTATGAGAGATAAAGAACTTTTATGGGATACTGTAAGATATTTTAGAATAGTAATTTCAGTATTTCCTTGTGTAGGAGTATATTTTGTAGCAATATATTATTATCAGGCTATGGGAGAGGCAAAAAGTTCTTTTGTGCTATCCATATATAGACAAATAATAATTTTTATACCAGTTCTTTTAATAATGATGCCTTTAGCTAAAGGTATAATGGGAGCTAGCTTATCCTATCCAATATCTGATTTAATATCTGCAGTTACTGGTATATACTATATTAATAAAGCTTTAAGAGGAGAAGAAGGATTGATTACTCAAGAGCTTTAAAAAATTGTTATTAAATTATTCTAAAAAATTAATATAAAAATAGACTGCTAACAATTTTATATATTAGCAGTCTATTTTTATATTAGATATTACTAAAAATTACTAAATAAATTTAAATTATAACCGAATAATTAAATTGAGAAATGTTTAAATGTACTTAATATACGTCTAATGATTCTATAGTTGAAAATTTAATATGAAGAGGAGATGTAAATGGAAAATACAAGGGAAAAAACAAGTTTAGAAAATGAAAAAGTAAAAAAATATGTAATAACAACTATGTCTATTATTATCCCATCTACATTTATTATGGGAGTGATCACATCTTATGCATTGGGACTGAAAGATTTTAAATTTATGCTTAACATAGTTTTTTATTTAGCTTCAGGGTTAATAATTGGAGCTGCATCTGTTACTAAGAATATAAAAAAATTTATAAGACCTTTAATGATAGTAAATAACTTTACAGATAGTATACAAAAAGGAGATTTTAGCTATAAATTAACAGATGAAGAGAAGTTAAAGAATAATAAGATGTTAAATAATTTAAATATGACTATGGATAGTTTAAAAAAGTTAATTATAAATATAAAAGATTTAAGTTTTACAGCAAAGAAACTCTCAGAAGAAAATAATAGTTTGATAAATGAAATAGTATCTGTTGGAGAAAAAATAACCTTAACATCTAAAGAGTTTTCAGTTGCTTCTGAAGAACAAAAAAAATGGACAGAAAAAGGCAATGATTTAGTGGAAGAGTTATATACAAGCTTAGAAAAAATCTTAAAAGATACAGAATATAGTAAAACCCTTACAAGTGAAGCTATTGATAAAGTTAATTCTGGAAAATGTTTATTAGCAAATGAGGAGAATAAAATAGAACAAACAGAAAATATTACTAATAAAGCCGTAGAATCAATAACAATACTGCAATCAAAGTCTAGAGAAATTGAAGGAATAGTTGAAGTTATAGAAAGTATTTCTGAGCAAACTAATTTGTTAGCATTAAATGCATCTATTGAAGCTGCAAGAGCAGGAGAATATGGAAAAGGATTTGCTGTAGTAGCAGAAGAAGTTAGAAAGTTAGCTGAACAATCAGCTCTATCTACTAAGGAAATAAAGGATTTAATTATATATATTCAATCTTCCATAGCAAATACAGTTTATGATATAGATGAAGTTAAAGAAGTAATAATTGAACAGAACAAAGCTATATTAGAAGTTGTAGAATTATTTGATGAAATATCTAAAGTGTCTGAGGTAGTAACATGTAACATAAATAATATATGGAATTCTACAAATGTGTTAACAGAAAACTGTAAAGAAACAAGAGAAACTATAAATATTATTGCTTCTGCAGCAGACAATAATGTAACAAACTCAAAAGATATATTTAATTCTATGGAAGAACAGCTTCATATGTTTAATTCAATAAATGAATTAGCAGATAATTTATCTAAATTATCTTTAAAACTTAAGGATGAGGCATCTAAATATAATATTTAATAAATTTAAAAATAATTTTACTTTTATAACATAAGGAAGGAATTTTAATTAAAATCTTTCCTTATATGTTATTTAAGTAAAATTTCTTAGTATAATTAAAATATATAT
Source organism: Clostridium tetanomorphum (assembly GCF_017873215.1). Classification (GTDB taxonomy): domain Bacteria; phylum Bacillota; class Clostridia; order Clostridiales; family Clostridiaceae; genus Clostridium_AO; species Clostridium_AO tetanomorphum. Next base: position 110,516 of record NZ_JAGGKA010000015.1, on the reverse strand, counting down.
TAATAAATATATTTATTAATGGGGATAACATTGAAATCATATATGAGTAGCTATATAATAAAATTGAGAAAAGGTTTTCTATGGAGGATTATATGAAGATTACTATTGAAGATGTAGCAAAAGAAGCTGGAGTTTCAATAACCACTGTTTCAAGAGTTATAAATAATAATTATCCAGTAAAAAAAGAAACTCGTAAAAAAGTAGAAGAGGCAATTGAAAAATTGAAGTTTAATCCAAATGTATTGGCAAGGGGACTTATAAATCAGAAAACTGATACAGTAGGAATTATAGTTCCAAGTACTACAAATTTATTTTTCCCAACGGTAGTTAAAGGAATTGATAATGTATTAAAAAAACAAGGCTATAACATTTATTTATGTGATACAGATAATAGCGAAAAAGAAGAAGTAAGGTATGTTAAATCTCTATTAGGAAGAGTTGTGGATGGAATAATTATAATAGATCCCCAAACCTTCAATATGAAAAATGGTTTTTTTGAAGAAATCTCAAGGCAGGTACCTTTAGTTTGTATAAATGGATATAATAAAAATATAAATTGTAATTTTGTCTTAAATAATGAAGAGACAGGTGCCATTGAAGCTATGGAATATCTTATTTCTTTAGGTCATAAAAAAATAGCTTTTATTAGAGGAGAGAAAAGCTATTCATATGATTTAAAAGAAAAAGTTTATAAAGATATATTAAAAAAATATGGGTATGATCAGCACCAAGAAATTATAAATATAGGATATGGAAATAGTTATGATACAGTAGATACTACTATGAAATATATAGAAGATTTGTTAAATTTAAAAACTTGTCCAACAGCCTTTTTTGCCTGTAATGACATAATGGCTTTAGGTACACTAAATGCTTGTAAGAAAAAGGGGTTAGATGTACCAGAGTATGTTTCAATAGTAGGTTTTGATAATATTATAATATCCAGGTTATCGCAGCCTAAGATTACTACAGTAGATCAGAATATGTATCAATTGGGTAAATATGCTGCAGAAATGTTGCTTAATATTATAAATACACAGTCAAAAAAAGTGGATAGAATCATATTAAATACTAAACTTATTATGCGAGACAGTTGTAAAAGAGCAAGAAAAGAGGAAGTTTAAGATGAAAGGTTAATAGAGATAATTTTTATTAAGAATAAAATTATATTTATATAGAAAAGGTTTTCTAAGGGGGGATATTTGTGATAAATGTATGTATAGAAAGAGAATTAGAGCGTCTTCTTTACTTTGCAAAGAAAAATGAATTGATAGAAGAATTAGATATAGTTCCTTGTCGTAATGAATTAATGAATTTGTTTAATATAAAAGAACCTTATAAAGGAGATATAGATAAGGGACAGCCTAAGAATTTAAGCGAAATTTTAAATAATATATTAGATTATGCCCTTGAATATAAAATTATTCCTAATAATAGTATAACTTATAGAGATTTATTAGATGCTAAAATAATGGGAATTTTAATGCCAAGGGAATCAGAAGTGGTTAAAAAATTTAATAGTATATATAACAGTAGTGGACCAAGGGAAGCTACAAAATATTTTTATAATTTGTCCCAAAATTCAAATTATATTAGAATGGATAGGATTAGAAGAAATATTTATTGGAGGAATTCTACTGAGTATGGAGAATTAGAAATTACAATAAACTTATCTAAACCTGAAAAAGACCCAAAAGAAATAGCTTTAGTTAAATCTATACCTTCTTTAAATTATCCTAAATGTTTGTTATGTTTAGAAAATGTGGGGTTTTGTGGGGATCTAAAGCGTCCTGCTAGACAAAATCATAGAGTAATACCTATAAAATTAGGAAAAGAAAATTGGTATCTCCAATATTCACCCTATGTTTATTATAATGAGCATTGCATATTATTTAAAGAAGAACATGAGCCTATGAGTATTACCAAAAAAACTTTTAAAAGATTAATAGAATTTGTTGAACAAATTCCTCATTATTTCATAGGATCTAATGCAGAATTACCTATAGTAGGAGGATCCATTTTAAATCATGAGCATTTTCAAGGAGGAAATCATTTATTCCCTATTGATAGGGCTAAGATAGATATAAAACTTGTAAATGATAAATATCCTAATATTAAGGCTGGAATTCTTAAGTGGCCAATGTCTGTAATACAATTAACTAGCAGTGATAAGAATATATTAATAGATTTAGTTATTAATATATTTAACTTTTGGAGAAATTATAATGATGAAACAGTAGATATCTTATCATATAGCAACAAGAGTGACGAAAAAATAGCACATAATACTATAACTCCTATTCTTAGAAAAACTGAGAAAGAAGAATTTCAGTTTAATTTGGTTTTAAGAAATAATAGGACTACAAAAAAATATCCGGAAGGGATTTTCCATCCCCATAGAGAATTACACAACATAAAAAAAGAAAATATTGGACTTATAGAAGTTATGGGACTTGCTATATTACCAGGAAGATTAAAAAAGGAATTGGAGACTATAGGGTACATTTTACAAGAGAAAATAGTTTATAATAATGTATTATTTACAAATGAAACTGAATTATATAAACATAAAGCATGGATTGAAGAATTAATAAATAAATATGGAGTTAAGTGCTCAAAGGAAGAAAGTGAAAAATATTTAAAATATGAGATTGGAAATAAATTTTTACAAGTATTAAAAGATGCAGCGGTTTTTAAGGATGATGAAAATGGGAAATTAGCTTTTCTTAGGTTTATAAATAGTTTAGGTTTTAAAACAGCTCAATAGAGAGGGGGATTATCGTGGAAGAATTGATAAGTTATTTTAAAAGCATTTACGGAGAAGATGGGGAAGAAATTAGACTGTTTTATGCTCCAGGCAGAGTAAATTTAATAGGAGAACATACTGATTATAATGGAGGATATGTTTTTCCTTGTTCTTTAGATATGGGAACCTATGCAGCTATAAGAAAAAGAAAAGATAATAAGATATTTTTTACATCTATGAATTTTCCGTTAAAGATAGAAATAAATAATCATAATATTACTTATGACTGTAATCATGGCTGGGCTAATTACCCTAAAGGAATACTTAATATATTATGCAAATTAGGATATAGTTTTTCAGGATTTGAAGTAATGTTTAAAGGCAATATACCTAATGGAGCAGGACTTTCATCTTCTGCTTCCATTGAAATAGCTATGGCAATTGCTATAAATGAATTGTATAATTTAAATATAAGTATGATAGATTTAGTTAAGATTTCACAAAGAGCGGAAAATGAATTCGTTAGAGTTAATTGTGGCATAATGGACCAATTTGCTGTAGGTATGGGAAAAAGAGGAAAAGCTATATTATTAAAATGTGATACTTTAGAATATAGATATGTGAATCTAAATTTAGAAGACTATAAAATTATAATATCTAATAGTAATAAAAGAAGAGATTTAGCTGATTCTAAATATAATGAAAGAAGACAGGAATGTGAAAGAGCACTTAAATATTTACAAAAAGAATTATGTAAAAAAAGCCTTGGAGATATAACTATAGAAGAATTTAATGAGTATAGCAGTATAATTCCAGAAAAAGTTTTAATTAAAAGAGCGAGACATGTAATAAGTGAAAATAATAGGGTATTAGAGGCAGTTAAAGCATTAGAAAAAAAAGATTTAATTAGATTTGGACAACTTATGATAAGTTCACATATATCTTTAAAAAACGATTATGAAGTTACTGGGTATGAGTTAGATGTTTTAGTGGAAGAAGCTTTAAAAGTAGATGGAGTGTTAGGATCTAGAATGACTGGAGCAGGATTTGGAGGATGTACTGTAAGTCTAGTCAAAAAGAAGTCTGTAGAAAAGTTTATATTAGAAGTTAGTAAGAATTATAAAAAGAGAGTAAAATATGAACCTAGTATATATGTAATGGAAATTGGATATAGTGCTAGAGAAATTAAATAAGTTAAAAAGGAGTAATGAAAATGGCTATTTTAGTATGTGGAGGAGCAGGATACATTGGAAGTCATAATGTAGCTGCACTGCTTAAAGATAAAGAAGAAGTAATTATTTTGGATAATTTATCTACTGGACATAAACAATCAATAATTGGCGGAACTTTCTATGAAGGAGATTTAAGAGATAGTAAATTTTTAGATAAGGTATTTTTGGAAAATAATATTGAGGCAGTTATACATTTTGCAGCGTTTTCTTTGGTAGGAGAAAGTATGGAAAATCCTTTTAAATACTATAACAATAATGTTTATGGTACATTGAATTTATTGGAGGCAATGAATAGACATAATGTAAAGAAAATAGTATTTTCTTCTACAGCTGCTACTTATGGAGAACCAAATAGTATTCCAATTAAAGAAGAAAATAAAACAAAACCTACTAATGCTTATGGAGAAACTAAGTTAGCAGTGGAAAAAATGTTAAAGTGGGCAGAAGTAGCTTATGGTATAAAGTATATTGTGTTAAGATATTTTAATGTGGCTGGAGCTCATGAAAGTGGCAAAATTGGTGAAGATCATTCTCCAGAAACTCATTTAATTCCTATAGTGCTTCAAGTTGCTTTAGGTAAAAGAGAAAAAATAATGATATATGGTGAAGATTATAATACCAAGGATGGAAGTTGTATAAGAGATTATATACATGTTATGGATCTAGCAGAAGCTCATATATTAGCATTAAAGAAGCTTAGATATGAGAACTGCAGTGGAATATATAATTTGGGCAATGGAGAGGGATTTTCAGTAAAAGAAGTAATAGAGGTGGCAAGAAAAGTTACAGAAAAACCAATACATGCTGAAATAGGAGAAAGAAGAGCAGGAGATCCAGCAATTCTTATAGCTTCATCAGAAAAAGCTATGAAAGAATTAGGATGGCAGCCTAAATATAATTCTTTAGAGAAAATAATAGCTAGTGCTTGGAAATGGCACAAAAATAATCCTAATGGGTATAGATAAATTATAATATTGTTGAAAAGTAAAGCATACTATGATATCATAATTATAAAGATAATTAATTAAATATTTGTGGCGGAGAATATGAGAGCCCCAATTTAAAAGAAATAGGAATTTCTTTTAAATTTAGCTCTCATTTTTTGTTATAGTAAAGGAGGAATAATATGTTTGATGTTACAATAATTGGTGCTGGTGTTACTGGATGTGCAGTGGCTAGAGAATTATCCAAATATAAGCTAGATGTATGTGTAATAGAAAAAGAAATTGATGTGGCTTGTGGTACAAGCAAAGCTAATAGTGGAATAGTTCATGCAGGAGAAGACCCTATTCCAGGAACATTGAAAGCTAAAATGAATGTTAGAGGAAATGAGCTTTTTGATCAGTTACAGAAAGAATTAGATTTTCCTTTTAAAAGGAATGAATCATTAGTATTGTGTTTTGATGAAAAGGATTTAGGCGAATTAGAAGAATTAAGACAAAGAGGAATAAAAAATGGTGTTCCAGATACTATGCAAATATTAAATAGACAAGAAGCTTTAAAGTTAGAAGAAAATTTATCAGATAAAGTTGTTGCAGCTTTGACTCTGCCAACGGGAGGAATTGTATGTCCATATGAACTTACCATTGCTCTTGCAGAAAATGCAAATATGAATGGTGTAGAGTTTAAATTTGAAACGGAAGTACGAGAAATAGAGAAAAAAGAAGATTGTTATGTTATAAATACTAATCAAGGCAATATAGAAACTAAAATATTAATAAATGCAGCAGGTTTGTTTGGAGATAAAATAAATAATATGGTGAGTGATAAGAAATACGAAATAATAGCAAGAAAAGGAGAGTATTTACTTTTTGATAAAGCTGTTGGAAATATGATTAAAAGAACATTATTTCAACTACCAACTAAAATGGGAAAAGGTGTACTTGTAACCCCTACTGTAGATGGCAATTTACTTATGGGACCAACATCTATAGACATAGATGATAAAGCTAATGTAGAAACTACAATGGAAGGATTAGCTACAATATTTGATAAGGCTAAGCTTACAATTAAAGAAATACCAACAAGACAAGTGATAACTTCTTTTGCAGGACTTAGAGCACATGAAGTTAATGGAGATTTTATAGTTGGAGAAGTAGAGGATGCTAAAAATTTTATAAACGCTATAGGAATTGAGTCACCAGGACTTACAAGTGCACCAGCTATAGGAGAGTATATAGCAGATATAGTGGTTAAGAAAATGAAAGCTGAAAAGAAAGATAATTTTAATCCAATAAGAAAATCTATACCTAAGTTTAGAGAGTTAGATAATGAACAAAGGAGAGAGCTTATAAAGAAAAATCCAGCCTATGGAAGAATAGTTTGCAGATGTGAAACTGTTACAGAAGGAGAAATAAGAGAGGCTATTAGAAGGCCTTTAGGAGCAAAAACTTTAGACGGAATAAAGAGAAGAACTAGGGCAGGAATGGGAAGATGTCAAAGTGGTTTTTGTATGAATAAGGCTGTGGATATATTATCAGACGAATTAAATATAAAACGAAAACAAGTTACTAAGTTCGGAAATAAATCCAATTTTCTTATAGATAATGAATAATAAAAATATTGGAGGGCGCGATTATGCAAGAGTATGATATTGTTATAATAGGAGGAGGTCCAGCAGGACTTGCAGCAGCAATAAAGGCTAAAGAGGAAGGAATAGATAGCATATTGATACTTGAAAGAGATAAGAGTCTTGGAGGAATACTTAACCAATGTATACACAATGGTTTTGGACTTCATACATTTAAAGAAGAGCTTACAGGGCCTGAATATGCTCAAAGATTCATAGATAAAGTACAAGAGATGAAAATACCATATAAACTAAATACTATGGTAATAAATTTAAGTGAGGAAAAAATAATAACTGCAGTAAATGATGAAGATGGAATATTAGAAATACGAGCTAAAGCTATAGTACTTTCTATGGGATGTAGGGAAAGACCAAGAGGTGCTATAAATATACCAGGAAGTAGATGCGCAGGAATATACACTGCTGGAACAGCTCAGAAATTTGTAAATATAGAAGGTGAAATGCCAGGAAAAGAAGTTGTAATATTGGGGTCAGGAGATATAGGACTTATAATGGCAAGAAGAATGACTTTTGAAGGAGCAAAAGTTAAAGCAGTGGTTGAGCTTATGCCATATTCAGGGGGACTTAAAAGAAATATAGTTCAATGTTTAGATGACTTTGATATTCCTTTAAAGCTTTCTCATACTATTACAAAGATTGAAGGAAGAGATAGAGTTACAGGAGTTACTGTATCAAAAGTTGACAATAATTTAAAACCTATAAAAGGTACAGAAGAATATATAGCTTGTGATACACTTTTATTATCTGTAGGTTTATTGCCAGAAAATGAACTTTCTAGACAAGCAGGAGTAAAGCTTGGTGTAACTGGTGGGCCAGAAGTTGATGAAACAATGGGAACAAATATAGAAGGAATATTTGCTTGTGGAAACGTACTTCATGTACATGACTTAGTAGATTTTGTTACAGAAGAAAGCTATAATGCTGGCAAAAACGCAGCAGATTATATAAAGGGTAAAACTGTTCAAGGAAAAGTAATAAACTTATCTGCTAGAGAGGGAGTAGGATATACTGTTCCTAAAGTAGTTCATTTAGATAATACAGAAGAAGGAATTCTGGTGAGATTTAGAGTTAGAAATGTATATAAAGACAGTTATATTTCTGTGTACTTTGATAATGAAAGAGTAGTTCATAAGAAAAAAAGAGTTTTAGCCCCTGGAGAAATGGAAACGTTAAAGCTTACACAGGATATGTTTAAAAACAATAGTAACTGTGAAAATATAACTATAAAGATAGAGCAATAGTAATATAAATTTAGGGTTTTGAATTTACTATGGAAGGAGAGAGTTTTATGAATGTTAGAGAATTAGTATGTATTGGCTGTCCTATGGGATGTAATCTTCAAGTAGAATTAAATGGTATGGAAGTTAAAAAAGTTCAGGGTAATGTATGTGCTAGAGGAAAGATTTATGCAGAAAAGGAATGTACCAATCCTACAAGAATAGTAACATCCTCTATTAAGGTAGAAAACGGTGAAGTAGATATGGTATCTGTAAAGACAGAAAAGGATATACCTAAAGATAAGATATTTGAATGTGTACAAGCTATAAGAAGATTAAAAGTTAAAGCACCAGTTAATATAGGAGAAGTAGTTATAGAAAATTTTGCTGACACAGGAGTAAATGTTATAGTAACGAAAAAAGTTAAAAGTATAAATTAATCTGAACATATATATTATAAAAAGTAATTATTAATTGAAAAAATTTCAATTAATAATTACTTTTTTCTTTACAGAATAAGAAAACTATAGTAAAATGATACTGAAAATCATTATCGTTTACTTGTATACAGTTTATGAAAGGAGTATATATATGGGAACTAGTAATATGCCTTTAAATTTCTTAAATGAAGGAAAATGTGGAACGGTAGAAAATATAGCTAGTGAAGAATTAATTTGTAAAAAACTTATGGAAATGGGTATAAGAAAAGGAGCTTTACTTCAAGTAATGAAAAACGATGTTGGACCTATGATATTAAAAATAGGTGAGAGCCGTTTAGTTTTAGGTAAGGGAATGGCTCAGAAAGTTTTGGTTAAAGAAGTTGTAGCATAATTTATAGGGATATTTATAATCCCTATAAATTAAAAGATATAGTACATTTTCTTCTACTACTTTCCATAGCCAACTCTATAATCCTTATAGTGTTTCTAGCTTGCATAGGAGTAACTTCCAAATCTTCTTCTCCTATAAGAACCTTATACACATTGTGATAAAAGCTTCTATAATCTCCAAGTTCACTTTCTATTTTACCTACTATATGTATTCCGTTAATTTGAGAATCTATAGTACCCCACAATTCTTCATTTTCTTTTCCCCAACTTGAACATTGTAAAGGGGATTTGCCAACTCTTAATAAATTTTCTTGAGGATCCATACCATATTTTATAAAAGAACCTTTATCACCAAATATCATATAATGAGGAACTTCACCTCTTACTAACATGCTAGATTTTAATATGACTTTAAAGTTAGTATAATAAAGTATTATTTGAAAGGAATCTGGTGCTTTGCCACCTTGCCTTTCTATTCTAATATCAGCACTTATCTCTTTAGGAAGCCCAAAAAGATACTGAGCCCCATCAATTAAATGCGATCCTAAATCATATACCATTCCAGACCCAGGAATATCTTGTTCTTTCCAATGGTCTTCTTTAATTTCATTTTTAAATCTGTCAAAATGAGCTTCATATTGCACTAAATTTCCTATAATATTGTTTTCTATAACCCTTTTTATAGTTCTGAAATCACTATCCCATCTTCTATTATGGTGAACAGTCAATAATTTGTTTTTTTCTTTAGCAAATTTAATTAAAGAGTCAGCTTCTTTAGAAGTGACAGTAAAAGGTTTTTCAACCACTACGTTTTTATTATTATTTAATGCTTCGTAAGCTAATTTATAATGTAGATGTGTGGGTACAGCAATGACCACCAAATCTATATTATCATCCTTAAAGATTTGTTCTAAATCTGAAACTACCAGTGCATTAGGAAAATTTTTATTTGCAAGTTTTATATTTTCATCTTTTCTTTCAAATATTTTGATTATTTCCAATCCAGAAACACTCTGAATTATAGGAGCATTGTATATTCTACCTCCAGAGCTATATCCTATTAGACCTATTTTTATATTTTTATTCATAAATATTTACCCCCATCAATTTAATAGTAATAAATCCATATATTAATATTAACAGTTTTTGAATCTATTTTTTAGTGCCTTTTTTTATTATTTCATCTACTGGCTTATAAATATCGTTAGAAATAAGATGCCTTGATATTTCTTTTTTATTCTCATACCCAATTAAATAAACTTTTACTTTATAACCAGGTTTAGAGGATTGGGTTTTTTTATTGGATCCTAAGGGTAGAGTAGCATCTTCTTCATATATAGTTTTAGGTTCTATTTTTTCATATATATCATTGATTAACTTATATTCAATTTTATTAAGAGAGGAGTTGGAATGAATATTAAATATAAGTTTTCCATTAGCAGTATAACCTTCTATATATATGGGATAAGTTAAAGTATTTTTAAATTTATAATCTATTTCTTTATAAGATACAGTAGCATCGAAACCAGGTTCTATATAAGCAGGAGGTATAGAGTGATTTGTTCTCTCTAAAGGTTTAATATTAGCCATTGTTACTGCGTTATATAAAGTAGTAGATACTTGACATAGTCCACCACCTAGTCCTTGTTCTAATTTATTATTAATAACTATAGGAGCTTCTCTATAGCCTTTTTCTGCAGTTGTATTTCCTATAATTTTGTTAAAACTAAAGATATCTCCAGGTAAAAGAAGTATCCCATTTAAAGCATTAGTAGCAATTTCAATATTGGTTATCCTCCCTTCAGGAGAAGCACTAAAGTCTGTAGAGAAAGAAGATATTATAGAATTAATTTCTTTTAATTTTTTTTCAGTAATATTACCACTATAACTTTCGGTTTTAGCTATTATTTCATTATTATTAGAAGTAGGGTTAATTTTAGCAATAATATTATCCATCAGGTTTTTCTTATCTAGTCTAATTCCTTCTACATCTCTTGTAATATGTAATTTACCCGGAGATGTAGTTTTAATTGAGGCATTTATAGGAACTTTATTAATGTCTTTTTCTATATTAGCTATGAATTTTTCAATGTAGTTTTTATCATATTTAATATTAATATATAAATCTTTTTTCTTCGGATTTTTTATTTCACTGGCTTTTTTAAAGAAACTTAAATCTTTACCGTATAATAAGGCTTTGTTTACTGAACCTTCTATGTCATATTGAGGATTAGTTTTAGATAGCTGTAAAGTATAATTTCTTTTTTCAGTTTTGATTAAAATAGAACCATCTTTTGTTTCTTTTAAATTGCTTTTCAATATTTGTATAGCTTCATTTTTTTCTTTGCCAGATACATCAATACCATTAATAAATGTTAAGGGATATATTTTATTTTCCCAACTTTTTGTATAATAATATTGTGTAACTGGATACGATATAATAGCAATTAATAGAATAAAAATAGTTATGAACCAAACCCTGGATTTTTTCATAGTATCATTCCTTTATATTAAATTCAGAGTACAGATAAAGTGGGGTTGACTTTTTATATACTACTATTAGTTTGAACATTTATACAGGGTTTATTATAGTAATATTATTCCATATTAAATTAGATAAAAAACTATGGTAATTTACTAGGACCATAGTGAATTACCATAGTTTTTTAGATTTTTAATATATTTAATCTCAAAAAATTTATTTACTAATACAGCGATTATAACGCCTATTGTAGTATCTATTATTCTATTAATTGCATAGGTATCAGAAGGCATACCTTTAAGATTTGTCATTATAGCTATAAAAACAATACAACTAATTACAATAGAACTATTTTTTTTAAAAAGATTACATAAATATATAACTATTACAATACCAATACCACAATATATTGCAGTAGGTTTAAGAAAAATAAAAAACATCAATCCTATGGCAGCGCCGATACAAGTGCCAATTACCCTGCTTTTTCCTGCAGAATAGGAATTACAAGAGGTATCCCTCATACAGCTAATTGCAGCGATACAAGCATAAAAAGGATAAGGCCTATGTAAAAACTTAAACAATACAACACATAAAAATACAGAAATAGCAGTTTTTATACTTAACATATCTATCTTTGGCATAATTCCATCCCCTAAGTGATAATAAAGTAAGCACTACATTATTTTATCATAAAAAATATAAATTTGTTTTAAAAGAAAGAATATAATTATAAAAAAAGGTTAATAGATTTTAATAAAATTGAAGAAAATACATATATATTGTTTTATAATAAAATTATATATGATAAAGATAAAGCTGAGAAGTATAAATAGTATATTATAAATAATAAACTAATTTAAAGAAGAATATTTTTATAAGATAAACTAATGTTAGATTTAAATAATCATTAATATCTAGAAAAATTATATGAGGAAAAATAATTAAATTTATATAAATTATTGAAAATATTTGTAGATAAGTTATAATTATAAGTAATAAATTAATAAATATGATGAAAATTATCTGAAAGTTTAAAAAAAGAAGAAAATATGTAAAAAGACTATATAATATTGAATAATGGAATAATATTAGTGTTGAAAGTAAGAAGTAAATATTTTATAATTTAGGTGAGAAAAATGACTAAAGAATATGTAGTAATTAAAATGTTAAGTAACAATGTAGTAGTTACACAAAAAGATGATAATTATTTTGTGCTTTTAGGAAAAGGTATAGGTTTTGGAAAGAAAAAAGGAGATATAATATCTGAAGGTCAAAACATAGAACATAAATTTATACAAATTAATGACAAAGAAAAGCACAATTATGAAAACGTCTTAAAGAATATAGATGAAGAGGTTTTAGCTTTAACAGAAGAAATAATTGCCTTAGCATCAGAAAAGTTGGGAGAAGAACTTAACTCTCATATACATGTAGCTTTAGCAGATCATATAAATTTTGCTATAAAAAGAATAAAAGAAGGAATAGATATAGTAAATCCATTTCTTTATGAAATAAGAACATTATATCCAATAGAGTACTCTATTGCAGAGCAAACTATAAAGCTAGTAAAAGATAAGCTAGGTATAGAGCTTCCAGAAAGTGAAGTAGGTTTTATTACTCTTCATATATATTCTGCTAGAGTAAATACAGATGTATCTGATAGCTTAAAATGGACTAGAATTGTAAAGGAAGTAGTAGATTATATAAGCAAAAGACTTAATATAACTTTAAATGAAAAATCTTTAGAATACTCTAGACTTATATCTCATTTAAGATATGCTATATATAGAATTGAGCAAGGTAAAAATCTAGAAAATATGTTTTTACCTTCCGTTAAAAAGCAGCTAAAAAAGGAATTTGAATTTTCAAGAGAAGTATGTGATTTTATATCTAAAAAATTAAATAAAAAGGTTCCAGAAGATGAAGTAGGATATATTGCAGTTCACATACATAGATTATTAGAAAAAAGTTGAATAAATATTTGGCGTGTTACTGAGAAAATCAGGCATGAGCCTTATAAAATGCTTTAAGGGCATTTTATAGGCTCATGCTTTTTTATTTATATATACAATATCATTAATTTAAGATTAAAAAAGGAGGGGGAGCAAGGCGACTAGGGATAAATTTTAAGATTTAATATAAAACTAATATAAAACTAATATAAAAGAATTAATTTAAAACAAAGTTGTTTAAATCAAAATAAAGAAGGAGGAGTATTAAATGGCAAATAAGACTTTTAAAACTTTGCAAAGAGTAGGAAAAGCTGTTATGACGCCGGTATCAGTTCTTCCAGCAGCAGGAATTTTAGTTGCTTTAGGAAGATGGTTTATGCAAGGTGAAGGATTTATAGATATAGTAGGTCAAATTATCTATAATGGAGGATTAGCGGTTTTCGTAAATTTATCTTTAATATTTGCTATAGGAGTGGCAATAGGCTTCACGGGCAATGTAGGTGTAGCTGGTCTGGCTTCTGCAGTAGGATATGGAGTATTGACTAGTGTATTAAAGGTTATGGGTAACATTCAAAATATACAAGCAAAAGGAATAGAAAATATTGATATGGGGGTTTTTGGAGGTATTATAATAGGAGTTCTTTCAGCACAGATGTATGAAAAATTTCATGAAACAAAACTTCCACCATATTTAGGATTCTTTGCAGGGAAAAGACTTGTACCTATTGTTACAGCAGCAGCTTCAATATTAATAGGAATAGTTTTCGCATTTATATGGCCACCAATTCAATCAGGTATAAATACTTTTGCAACTTTTGCTACAGGTTCAGCTTTAGGACCAGGAATATATGCAGCAGGAAAAAGAGCTTTAATTCCAGTAGGACTTCATCATGTTTTTTATCCACCATTTTTATATGAATTTGGTAGATTTTTAGACCCAGCTACAGGAACAGTATTAAAAGGTGAGGCAGCAAGATATTTTGCAGGAGACCCTACTGCGGGATATTTTATGGCAAGTGAATTTCCTATAATGTTATTTGGACTTCCAGCGGCTACATTAGCTATGTATTTGAGATCTAAAAAAGAGAAAAGAAAAGCTATAGCAGGTATGATGCTTACAGCAGCAGTAACATCAATACTTACAGGGATCACAGAACCAATAGAATTTTCATTTATATTTGTAGCGCCACTTTTATATATCTTTCATGTGCTAGGAGCTTTTATATCAGGGTTACTTACTAAGGCTTTAGAAATTAGATTAGGTTATAGTTTTTCAGCCAGTTTAATAGATTATGTTTTAGGTATAACTAATTCACAGAATGGATGGAAACTATTTTTAATAGTAGGACCTATAATTGCACTATTATATTTTATAGTATTTTACTATGGAATTAAGATATTTAATTATAAAACTCCAGGTAGAGAAGAAGAAATAGAATCTGAAAATAAAGATAAAATTGAAAATTTAGATAAGACTTCCAAGGCAGCTAAAGTTCTAGAAGCATTAGGAGGCAGTGAAAATATAGATGCTATAGACGCTTGTATTACAAGACTAAGACTAACTGTAAATGATACATCTAAAGTAGACAAAAGTAGATTAAAATCTTTAGGAGCAGCAGGAACTATGGATGCAGGTGGAGGAAATATACAAGTAGTGTTTGGAACTGAAGCTGAAATGCTTAAAGATGAAATTAAAAAATTAATGTAGATAAGAAAGTTTGAAAGGAGCAAGAATATGTTTAATTTTTTTAAGAAGAATAAAGAGGATAAAAATGCAGTGGAGATAAGATCACCTTTCGTAGGGAAATGTTTTAAGGTAGATGATATTCCAGATGAGGTATTTGCCTCAAATATGATGGGAGAAGGAATAGGATTTGAATCTAAGGATGGAATATTATATTCACCAGTAGAAGGGGAGATACTTCAAGTGTTTCCTACAAAACATGCAATTGTTATGAAATCAAAGGAAGGACTTGAAATATTGCTTCATATAGGCATTGACACTGTAGGGATGAAAGGAGAAGGCTTTGAATCTTTTGTAAAGAGTGGAGATAAAGTTAAGCCAGGAGATAAATTAATTTCATTTGATTTAAATTTAATAAATGAAAAAGCTAAGTCCACATTAAGTCCTATGGTTATAACTAATAAAGAAATAATAGATAATATAGATTTTAATTATGGAGAAGTAGATGAAAATAGCATAGTATGCAAAATAAATATAAAAGAATAAAGGGAGGATTTTCATATGATAGAGAAGAATATAGTAATAAAAAATGAAACAGGAATACATGCAAGACCAGCTATGGAAATAGTAAAGGAAGCTTCAAAGTTTAAATCAGAAGTATTTATAATTAAAAATAATAATAACTATAATGCTAAAAGTATTGTAGGAATTATGTCTATGGGATGTGTGAAAGGAGATGAAATTGTTATAAAAGCATCCGGAGAAGATGAGAAAGAAGCAGTAGAATCTTTAATAGATTTAATAGAAAATAAAATTAATTAATAAAGGGGGATATAAATTTGTTAGAGGGAATAAGTGCTTCATCAGGCATAGCTATAGGAAAGGCATTGATATTAAAAGAGAATAATTCTGAAATATTATCAAAAAAAGTAGACAATGTACAGGATGAAAATGAAAGATTTAAATTAGCAGTAGAAAAAGGAAAACAACAGTTAGAAAAAACTATAGTTAAGACTAAAGAGAAGCTAGGAGAAGAAAAATCAAAAATATTTGAAGCTCATTTACTTATGTTAGATGATCCAGAATTTGTAGGAACTATATCTTCAAAAATTCTTAATGAGAAAGTGAATTCAGAGTATGCAGTAAAAACTACATCAGAAGAATTAGCTTTGATTTTTGAACAGCTAGATGATGATTATATGAGGGAAAGAGCAGCTGATATAAAGGATGTAAGCAATAGATTAATAAATATATTAATGGGAGCAGAAAATGTATCTATAGGGGATATAGAGGAAGAATGTATTATTATTGCTAAGGATTTAACTCCTTCAGATACAGCACAGATAGATAAAGAAAAAGTATTAGGATTTGCTACAGAAATAGGAGGGGTTACTTCACATTCAGCTATAATTGCACGCTCTATTGGTATTCCGGCAGTATTAGGTATAGGAAAAGAAATAAGCACAGTAAAAGAAAATGATTTATTAATATTAGATGGAGCTAAAGGAGTCCTAATTGTAAATCCTAATGAAGAAACTTTAAATGATTATAAAAGTAAAATGGAAGATGAGGAAGAAATTAGAAAAAATCTTCTTCAATATAAAGAGTTAGAGTCAGTTACTATTGACAATAGAAAAGTAGAAATTGCTGCAAACATTGGTTCAGTAGAAGATGCAGAGAATGCTATAAATAATGGAGCTGAAGGAGTTGGTCTTTTTAGAACAGAATTTTTGTATATGTCAAAACAAGAATTGCCAAGTGAGGAAGAACAATTTATAGCTTATAAAGAAGTTTTACAGAAACTAAAAGGCAATCCTGTTATAATAAGAACTTTAGATATAGGGGGAGATAAAAAACTTTCTTATCTTCCTATTCAAGAAGAATTAAATCCTTTCTTAGGATATAGAGCCATAAGACTATGTTTAGATAGAAAAGATATATTTAAGACTCAGTTAAGAGCTTTACTTAGAGCTTCACATTATGGAAAGTTAAAGATAATGTTTCCTATGATATCAAGCCTTCAAGAGTTAAGGGAAGGGAAAGCTGTATTAGAACAATGTAAAACTGAATTAAAAAATGAAGGTATAGCTTTTAATGAAGAAGTAGAAGTAGGTATAATGATAGAAATTCCTTCAGCAGCAGTTATTTCAGATGCTTTAGCTAAAGAAGTAGATTTTTTCAGTATAGGAACTAATGACCTTATTCAGTATACTATCGCAGTGGATAGAATGAACGAAAAGGTATCTTATTTATATGACTTTTTCAATCCAGCAGTGTTAAGACTTATAAAAACTGTAATAGATAATGGCCATAAAGAAGGAAAATATGTTGGTATGTGCGGAGAAATGGCTGGAAACATTAATTTAATTCCATTGCTTTTGGGAATGGGACTTGATGAGTTTAGTATGAGTGCATCTTCTGTACTTAAAGCTAGAAGTAAAATAAGAAGTTTGAAATATGAAGATTGCAAAACACTAGTACCAAAAGTTATGGAATTAGGAACTTCTCATGAAATAAGAGAATTTCTTAAAAATAGTATCCAGTAAATAGCAGCTGAAATTGCTATTTTATGATAGAGTTTACTAACTATAAGAGTACCTTGTAGAAATAATAATTTCTTTACAAGGTACTCTTATTTTTTAAAAACAGACTAAGGAAAATATAATAAAATTTATATTTTCCTTAAAGCTTTTTGAATTAGTTATTAATATATATAGTTTAAGTATTTACCAGAAGACCAGCCCTCTACTCCGTTTATTTTTATTTTAAACCATAAACCATCATTTGAATAATCAATTATTTCTGCGTATTGATTTTTATATAATACACTTAGTATGGAAGAACTAGTGGAAATATTGATTTTATGAAATATATATATTAAAATTTGCAAATGTAGTCTATATAATATTAAACTATATTGTATAATAATGAATATGGAAATTTGTTAATTGGAGAATAGGTGATATGAGTAATAATTACATGATAGAAAACTATATAAATATTGCAAGAAACTTTAAAAAGAAAGCTCAATTAATAAAAGCTTTACAATTTTATAATAAAGCATATAAATTAAAAGAAGGAAAAAAGAATATAGAATTACTTTTAGATTTAGCACTTATTTATGATGAAATGGGAAATTTTTATATGGCACGTGAAAAATATTTAGAAGTGTTAAATATAGATGAGGAGGAAAGGGCTTATTATGGATTAGCTATTTTATATGATGATTTAGGAGATTATAAAAAAGCTATAGAGTACTATGAAAAAGCTATAAATATAAATCCTTTTTATCATAAAGCATATTTTTTTATTGCTAATGTGTATGATGAAATTGGAGAAAAAGAAAAAGCTATTAAATATTATAAAGAAGCGGCAGAAATACAGCCTATGGATTTTTGGACCCATATTAATTTAGGATGTATATACGAAGAATTAGACAAAAATAAGTTAGCTTTAAAGGAAATGGAAAAAGCTTTGGAGATTATGCCCAATCATTATATGGCTCTTTTCAATATGGGAGTAATACTAAAAAAACTTTGTGAATATAATAAAGCTATAAAGTATTATAGTATGTCTATAAGAGAGAATAAAAAGCATGGATATAGTTTTCTAAATTTAGCTGTACTTTATAAAGAACTAGGTCAATATGATAAAGCTATTTCTACTATAAGTGAAGGTATATCAAATAATCCTTATGAGTCATATTTATATTATAATAGAGGGTGTTTTTATGTACATCAGAATTTAATAAAAGAAGCAATTGAAGACATAAGAACAGCTGTAAAATTAAATCCTGATTTTATAGAATATATGAAAGATGATGAAGAGCTTAAGTCTATAAAAGATGTTTTTCAATAGATATATGTTTTTAAGCATAATAGAAGCTAATATTATATATGGAATTTAACAACATAAAAACCACAGTGCAAAGCTGTGGATTTTATTTTATCTTGTGGTTAATTATGGAAACTAAATTTTTTCTTAATTCTTAAGAAATATTGTTGTTATTAATCAATAATATGATAAAATCTATATGAGTGGATAGTTATTTCTTGTTAAAATTCGTAATATTTAAGAATATAAAGTTCTTAGTATTACGGAAAATTAAAGTTATGGCTTAATTACTGAAGCTTTATGAGAATCAAAAACTTTAATGTTAAAGTTTAGAAATTCTCTATTTGAAAGGAGCTATTTATGAATAAAAAAAGCATTTTTAAATTATTTACCGTAATTCTATTGGCTTTTTTAGTAATTGGTATTTTAATGAAGTTTAATATAAATATAAGAAAGTTAAATATAAATACATTGGTTCACTATATAAGAAATTATGGTAAATTTGCAGGTATAAGTTTTTTAATTATTTGTGGACTAAAACCTATCATGTTATTTATGCCAGCAGCTATGTTTTCTATAGTTGGAGGTATATTATTTGGTCCTTTTAAAGGATTTACTTTAAATATGATAGGATTTTTCTTGTCCGGAACATTGGCTTTTTATCTTTCTAGATTTCTAGGTAAATCTGCTATAGATAAAATTCTTAAGGGGAGAGCTTTAAAATTGAATTCAAATTTGGAGAAAAATGGATTTAAAATATTGTTTCTATTGAGACTTCCACCAGTACTACCATATGACCCATTAAGTTACACTTGTGGGTTAACTAAGATGACATATAGAGATTTTATATTAGCTTCACTCTTAGGAGTAATACCTGAAACCTTATGTTATTCTGTTATGGGACAAAATATATTAAATCCTTGTTCAGTAAAATTTATTATTCCACTAATTATAATTATATTTGCAACAGCTGCATCTACTTATGTATTTAAAAAAGCAAATTCACAAGAGTATAAGTAGTTTATAAAAGGATTTTTGCTATGCAAAAATCCTTTTATAATTTATTCTTCATTCTTTGGTGGTAAAAAAGCAGCTGAAAGTCTAATCAAATACCTTATAGATTCGTCTGAGATAGAACTATTAAGATTTAAAGATATTATTAATTCTTTAGCCATTTCAAATGCTTTTGCTTCTTTTATATCATTAGGTGCATTTTTATAATTTACTTCTATATAGTTAACGGCTTTAGAAATACATCTTAATATTTTTTTTGTGTTTTCTGGAGTAGCTTCATCTTCACTTAAGGTGTTTAATAATGAAAGAGTTATTCCAAAATAATCATCTTTTATTTGGATACCCTTATCTTTAAGAAGATAGAGGAGATAACCTATGCCTACTACTAGAAATACGATAAGCACATATTGAACTACTATGCTGGTCATGAAAAATCCCTCCTCTTATAATATATTTATAGTCCTAATAAATTTATATGCTGACTTAGGGAAAAATGAAACCATTATGAAAACTTTAAATATGAGAACGTTTGTTTTTATAAAAAATATTTGATATAATTTTAATTTGTAATATTAATTTTAGGAGGATTTATATGGGAAATGAAAAAGATAATAGCTCTTTATATGATGTAACGGCCCTTACCTCTTTAGAAAAATTAGAACCTGTGCGTATAAGACCAGGTATGTATATAGGCTCAACTGGAGGAAAGGGACTTCATCATTGCATATGGGAAATATTAGACAATGCTATAGATGAAATCTCAAATGGTTATGGAAACAGTGCTACCATAATTTTAAATAAAGATAAAAGTATTACTATAGAGGATAATGGAAGGGGTATACCAACAGGTATACATCCTATAAAAAAGAAATCAGGAGTAGAGATGGTTTTTACAGAACTACATACTGGAGGGAAGTTTAACAATTCTATTTATAAAACTTCTGGTGGACTTCATGGAGTAGGGGCTTCGGTAGTTAATGCTCTTTCAGAGTGGTTAGAAGTGGAGGTGAAACAGGACGGTAAGATATTTAAACAAAGATTTGAATATGCTTATGATAAAGCTTTAAAGAAAAAAATGCCTGGAACACCTGTAAGTGATTTGAAGGTTATAGGGAATACAAAAGAAACAGGATCTAAAGTTACTTTTATGCCTGATAAAGAGGTTTTTTCAACAGTAGATTTTAAATTTGATATTATAGATGAAAGACTTCAAGAGTTAGCATTTCAAAATAAAGGTATAATTTTAAAAATTGTAGATAATAGAGGAGAGGAAACTTTAGAAAAGATATATCATTCAGAAAGAGGACTTCTGGATTTTATAGATTATTTAAATGAAAGCAAAACAATTCTTCACAATCCCGCAATATTATTTGAAGGAGAAAGAGAAGTTAATGGAATTAACATGTATGGAGAGATTTGTATTCAATTTACAGACTCTTCTACAGAGTATATAGCAAGTTATGTAAATAATATTCCAACTACTGAATCAGGAACTCATGAAACTGGATTTAAGACAGGCATGACTAGAGCCTTTAAGGAATGGGCTAAAAAGCTTAACCTTATAAAAGAAAAAGATAAAGAATTTGAAGGTGATGATTTAAGAGAAGGAATGACAGCTATAATAAGAATAAAATTAACTAATCCTATTTTTGAAGGACAGACTAAAACAAAGTTAGGAAATAGTGAAGCATATACTATGATGAATGATTTAGCATATACTAAGCTTTTCGAATGGATTGAAGATAATAAAGAAACTGCTTCCTTAATAATCAATAATGCATTAGATGCAGCAGCAAGAAGAGAAAAAATAAAAAAGATAAATGAAGCAGAAAAGAAAAAAATAGGGAAAGGAACTGCACCTTTAGCAGGAAAGATAGCAGTTTGTTCATTAAAAGATTGTTCAATAGCTGAGTTTATAGTAGTTGAAGGGGATTCAGCAGGAGGTTCCGCAAAACAAGCAAGGGATAGAAGATTTCAAACCATAATGCCTTCAAAGGGTAAAATAATGAATACAGAAAAACAAAAACTTGAAAATGTATTAAGCAGTGAAGAACTTAAAATATTTAATACAGCTATAGGGACTGGTGTTCTTGATAATTATAAAGAGGAAGATTTAAAGTATAATAAGATAATAATTATGTCCGATGCAGATGTAGATGGATATCATATTAGAACACTATGGATGACATATATATATAGATATATGAAACCATTAATTACTAATGGCCATTTATATATAGCTCTTCCACCACTTTATAAAGTTTATAAACAAGTAAAGGGTAAAGAGTCAGTAAAATACGCTTATAGTGATGAAGAATTAGAAAAAGTAAAGAAGGAAATAGGAAAAGGCTGTTTAATTCAAAGATACAAAGGATTAGGAGAGATGAATCCAGATCAGCTTTGGGAAACTACATTAAATCCAGAAACTAGAACACTTCAAAGAATAACTATAGACGATGCAGCAAAGGCTGAAAAGATGGTATCACTACTTATGGGAGATGTGGTTGAGCCAAGAAAGAATTACATGTATAAATACGCTGAGTTTTAAGCTGAATGTATTTTCAGCCTATTACTTTTTGCTTGGAGGTAAAATTGATGGCTAAAAAATTAGATGTTCCAAAGGATAAAAATATATTAGAAATACCAATAGAAGAAGCTATGCCTGAAAATTATCTTCCTTATGCAGTGGAGGTAGCTAAGGATAGGGCATTACCAGATGTTAGAGATGGATTGAAACCCGTACATAGAAGAATTATTTATGGTGCATATAAGCTTTCAGCTTTTCCAGATAAACCTTATTATAAATCAGCTAGAATTGTAGGAGATATTTTAGGTAAATATCATCCTCATGGAGATACGTCAGTATATGATGCTATGGTAATACTAGCACAAAGTTTTACTACTAGAAAGCCGCTTATAGATGGTCATGGAAACTGGGGAAGTCAAGATGGAGATAGTGCAGCAGCAATGCGTTATACGGAAGCAAGACTTACTCCTATTGCCCTGGAAATGATAAAGGATATTGACAAAGGTGTAGTTAACATGGTAGATAATTACTCTTCTTCAGATAAAGAACCAGAAGTTTTACCAGCAAGATATCCTAACATATTAGTGAATGGAGCTTTTGGTATAGCGGTAGGGCTGGCGACAAATATACCTCCACATAATTTAGGCGAAGTTATAGATGCTACTTTAGCATATATTGAAAACAAAGATATAGATACCCGAGGACTTATGGAATATATAAAAGGTCCAGATCTTCCTACAGGAGGATTGTTGATAGGAAAAAAATCTTTATTGGCAGCTTATGAAACTGGAGTTGGAAAGGTTACTTTAAGGGCAAAGACTAAAATAGAGAATTTAGAAAATGGAAGATTAGGTATAGTGATTTATGAGTTCCCTTATAGGAGAAATAAGGCAAAACTTTTGCAGAATATATCTGATATGACTGGAGATAAGAAACATTCTAAAGCATTAGAAGCTATAAGTGATATAAGAGATGAATCTGATAGAACAGGGGTTAGATCTGTTATAGAACTGAAGAAATCTGCGGATAAAGAAACTGCAGATAAATTACTTAAATATTTATATAAAAAAACAGATCTTCAATGTAATTTATCTTTTAATATGGTAGCTATAGCTAATGGAAAACCAGAAACCTTAGGGCTTAAGAATATAATATATAATTATGTAAATCATCAAAAAGATGTAGTCACTAGGAGAACAAAAAAGGAATTGGAAATTGCAGAGAGAAGATTTCATATAGTGGAAGGTTTTATTAAAGCTATAGGCATTATGGATGAAATTATACATACTATAAGAGGGTCTAAGTCTAAGAAGGAAGCCAAAGAAAATATAGTTACAAAATTTGGATTTACAGATATACAATCAGACGCAATATTAGAGTTGATGCTTTATAAACTAACAGGCCTTGAAATAAAAGCTTTTGAAAAAGAATATAAAGAATTGGAGAAACAGATAAAAAGACTCAACAAAATTCTTTCTAGTGAAAAGGAATTGTTAAAAGTAATAAAAGAAGAACTGCTAGAAATAAAGAGTAAATATGATGATAGCAGAAAGACCAGTATAATAGAGGATGATGAAAAAGCAAAAATTGATATAGAAGAGCTTATTGTTCAGGAAGATGTAGTAATAACTTTATCTAATGAAGGGTTTATGAAAAGAGTACCATTAAAATCTTATAATCGCTCAAATACTAATATAGAAGATATTGAATATAGAGAGGGAGATTTTAATAGATTTTTAATTAATTCAAACACAAAGGACACATTAGTGTTTTTTACTGATAAAGGAAATATGTATCAAACAAAAGTTATAGCGGTTCCAGAAATGAGATGGAAAGAAAAAGGGGAACGAGTAGATGAATTTATTAAAGGATTTAACTTAGAAGAAGAAAAAATTATAGAAGTTTATTCTATAGACGATTTTGTAAATACAAAGGAATTTATTTTTTTAACTTCATCGGGAGGAATAAAGAAAACTTCTTTAGATAAGTATAATACAAGTTATACAAAGATTATGGCTTTGAAACTGAAAGATGATGAAAGATTAATCAAAATAGAGTTATTACCTAATAACAGAGAAAAAGAATTTATAAAGATAAAAACTAATAAAGGATTAGAATTTACTATAAAAGAACCTTCTGTTGAATCAGCAGATAGAAACATTTTACCGAATTCATTGTTTAATTTAAGCAATAAAGACTTTGTCCAAAATGCAGAGTTTGTTGGAGAAGAAGAAATTAGATACTTTAATTTAGGAATAATGAAGAATGGAAAAGTTAAGCGAATAAGTGATAGGGTTAAGAGTTACGATTACATAGTAAAAACAAGTACTTATCACAAATTACTAATATTTTTAAGTGATGGTAATGTAATTTTGATTCCTGCCTATATGTTACAAAATATAGGAGATAAAAGCATAAATATAATAGAACTAATAGAAAGTACTTCTATTAAAAATAAAATTTTAAATGTGTTATCTTTTAATGAAGATGAGGAATTAGATGTATATTTCTTTACTAAAAAAGGTTTAGTAAAAAGAACTATGCTAAGTGAATTTAAAGGGAACTACTTTACTACTTTAGGCTATAAGTTTAAAAACGATAAAGATGAATTAATAGCTGTAGATTTCTCTAAACAAGATAGGGAAGATGATATAGTAATAATTACAAGTAGAGGTATGTGTATAAGGTTTGATAAAAGCTCAGTTAATCCTATGGGGAAAATAGCGTCTGGGGTTACAGGAATAAGTCTTAAGGAAGATGATGAAGTGGTTTGTGCTTTTATAAATAGACAAGAATATAAAAGCATAGTTGTTAAATCTAAAAAAGAAAATGAAGAAAATATTTCTTTAGAAAACATAAAAGTCCAAAATAGAGCAGGTAGAGGAAATAATATAATATTAGTAGTTATGGAAGACGAAGTAAATACTGTACATATTGAAAGTTAAAAAGCGTTAGGCTATACAAAATAAATATTTATTCTGTATAGCCTAACTTTTTACTTTATATATCTAAATGTCCAATCTAATATATCCATACATAAGTCCGCTGTTGTATCATTTTTATCCAGTTTAGGATTTAACTCCACAAAATCCATGGATTTTATTAATTTGCTTTCTCCTAAAGTTTTTAGAAGAGTTTTAGCTTCGCCAACAGTCATACCATTTTTAACTGGGGTACCTGTTCCAGGGACGAAACTTGAATCTATGCAATCTATATCAAAACTTAAATGAATAGCTTTAATATTTAACTCTTTAATTTTTTTAAGCACATCCTTAATTACAGAAGTTATGCCATGTTCCTGTACTCTTTCTGTAGAATAAACATTAAGATTCTTTTCTTCTATAAGCTTACACTCGCCTTCATCTAAATCTCTAGCACCTATAATGAACACATTTTCAGTCTTTACTTTTGTTCCATGGAAGTAAAGGTTAGTTAAATCCTCATAACCTATCCCCATAGCAGCTGCAAGTGGCATACCATGAACATTGCCAGTAGGAGTAGTAAGGTAAGAATTTATATCTCCATGGGCATCAACCCAGATAACTGCAAAATTTTTATAATACTTGCTCATTCCAGAAATACTTCCTAAACCTAGGGAATGGTCACCACCTAATATTAGAGGAAAGCTTCCAGAACTTAAGGAGGCGTATACCTGTTGTGCCAGGTTAGTATTAACTTCAATTATAGGCTTTAAATATTTCATTTTAGGATGATAGGAAAATTTATTTGTATCGTTTTCCATAGGAACGTATAAATCACCTAAATCATAAACTTTATGATATTTGCTTAAAATACCATAAATATTTTTTTCTCTAAGTTTTTTAGGACCAAATTGTACACCTTCTATGTCTGAACCATAGAAAATTGGAACACCAATTAAATTAATGTCCATCACATTACCCCCTTAACTTCATTGTAATTTGAAGAATATTATTATCATATTATCATATTTGAAACTTTTATATTACGTTAAAGAATTATATAACATATTTAAAAAATATATAAGTCTTTTTTACAAATGCAGAGAATTAAAAATATTCAGAATTAGTATGCACTTAAAAATATAACATTATAAGGCTTGATTTGTGGATTTTAGAATTATGATATAATAAAAGTAATAAATGGTATAAAGGGGGTGAAATTGTGAAGGAAAGCAGTCAAGTAATACAAACTAAGGCATCAAAAGAAGTAGAGGAAAAGGGTATTTGCATAGTAGATAATTGTGGAAAAATTATTTATGTAAATAATCTATATGCTAATTTATTAGAGGCTAATGCAGAAAGATTATTAGGAGAAAATATTAAAGAGATTTTTTTAAATTGTACAAGTAAAGCACTAGTAAAAAATGCAGAAGTGAATAACACAGATGAGAATATAAAATATCAATATTTTAATATAAGTAAGGTTAATAAAAATCCTTTTATTAAATTTATAGGGGAGAGTAAATTAGTAAAAAATGCTTTGAATATAGGATTAAAAGCTGCTAGAGGGCTTTCTACAGTATTAATATATGGAGAAAGTGGTACTGGAAAAGAATTAATAGCAGAAGGAATACATAGAGGAAGTGAAAGAGCTGGGGGAGAATTTATAAAAGTTAATTGTGCAGCTATTCCTTCTACTTTATTGGAAAGTGAATTATTTGGTCATGAACGAGGGGCTTTTACGGGAGCTGTAAGAAGAAAACTTGGAAAATTTGAGTTAGCTCAAGGAGGAAGTATATTTCTTGATGAAATAGGAGATTTAGAAAAGAGCATGCAGGTAAAGCTACTTAGGGTATTGCAAGAAAGAGAATTCCAAAGAATTGGAGGAGAGGAAACATTAAAAACAGATGCTAGAATTATTGTGGCTACTAATAGAAATCTTGAAGAGATGGTGGCAAAAGGTGAATTTAGAGAAGATTTATATTATAGATTAAACGTTATTCCAATAAACTTGCCTCCTTTAAGAGATAGAAAAGAAGATATACCACTTTTAGTTAATTATTTTTTAAAAAAGATGAATTTAAAAATGCATAAAAACATAACAAAAATAAATGAAGATGTTATGAAAGTATTTATGAGTTATAAGTGGCCCGGTAATGTAAGAGAACTTGAAAATATTATGGAGAGAATATCAACTCTCGTAGAAGGAAATTACATAAGTGTTTCAGATATACCACATTATATGCTTCAAACAGAGGGATATTCTACGGCAGTACCTGAAAAAAGTCTAGAGGATGATACTCTATTGGAAATATTAAAATTAAATAGCAAAGATACAATATTTCCATTAAAAGTTTATGAAAAGAAAATAATAAAAACAGCTCTTGAAAAGTATGGAAGTTATAATGCTGCAGGAAAAGCTTTAGGATTAAGTCATAAAACAGTTGCATCTAAAGCTAGGCAATATGGTATTGAAAAGAATATATCTTGGGGAAAAAATAGATTATAATTCTATAGCAATATTGATATAAAAGAACAAATTGGTAAAAAGTATCAAAAATGCAATCATATTAGGTAATTATCACCAAGTGGGGAAAAAATACAAAGGGTAAAAATCAAGAGAAAATTTTTATAATCTATTTATACAACAATGATTACAAAAATTATTCACAAATGTGAATAATTGGCATAGTAATTGCTATTTATAGCTATAGGATTTATAACCGGTTATTATATCCTAAAGAAAATTACGGGGGGTAGTATTTATGTCAAGTTTTATGGGTGAACTAATAGGAACTATGTTACTGATTTTATTAGGTGATGGTGTCGTTGCCGGAGTTAGCTTAAACAAAAGTAAAGCACAGAATAGTGGTTGGATTGTTATTACTACGGCTTGGGCTATTGCAGTTGCAGTACCTGCATTTATGTTTGGTAGTATAAGTGGATCACATTTTAATCCAGCGCTTACTATAGCTTTAGCAGCTATCGGTAAATTCCCAGCAAATCAGGTATTAAGTTATATAATTGCTCAGATGATAGGCGGAATATTAGGTGCGGTTTTAGTATATTTAATGTATTTACCTCATTGGAAAGAAACAGAAGATGCAAATGCTAAGCTTGGAGTATTTTGTACAGCACCAGCTATAAGAAATACAGGAGCAAACTTTATTTCAGAGGTTATTGGAACATTTATGCTTGTATTTGGTATACTTGGATTAGGAGCTCAAAAGACTGCTGATGGAGTTGGAACTATGTATGTTGGACTACTAATATTTGTTATAGGTCTTTCATTAGGTGGACCTACAGGGTATGCTATTAATCCAGCAAGAGACTTAGCACCAAGAATTGCCCATACATTTTTACCAATAGAGGGCAAGAGAGATTCAGACTGGGGATATTCATGGATACCAGTATTAGGACCAATAGTAGGTGGTCTAATTGCAGCATTTCTATTTCAAGCTCTGTTTTAATGTTATATAATATATATTAAACTAAAGTTATTTTTGGTAGGGTTACAAGGTTTTAAGCCAAAGGGGGAAAAGTATGAAAAAACTTATAAATAATCCAGAGCGTGTAGTTGAAGATATGATACAAGGTATGGTGGCTGCGCATCCTCAGTATATTAAAAAATTAGAACAGGGAAATATAATTGTTAGAAAAGATGCTCCTATAAAAGATAAAGTAGCATTAGTAAGTGGTGGTGGAAGTGGGCATGAGCCATCACATGGAGGATATGTAGGTCAAGGAATGCTTACTGCGGCAGTGGCAGGAGAAGTATTTACATCTCCAACTCCAGATCAAGTATATGAAGCAATAAAAGCTGTGGATGGAGGAAAAGGCGTATTATTAATAATAAAGAATTACAGTGGAGACGTAATGAATTTTGAAATGGCAAAGGATATGGCAGAGGTTGACGGAATTAAGGTTGAAAGTGTAATTGTAAACGATGATGTGGCTGTTGAAAATAGTACTTATACTACAGGAAGACGTGGTATAGCAGGAACTATTTTTGTTCACAAAATAGCAGGAGCTAAAGCTGAAAAAGGTGCTTCATTAGAAGAAGTTAAAGCAGTAGCTGAAAAAGTTATTGCAAACACAAGAAGTATGGGAATGGCGCTTACTCCTTGTATAGTACCAGCAGCTGGGAAACCTACTTTCACTTTAGGTGAAAAAGAAATGGAAATAGGAATGGGTATCCATGGAGAACCAGGAACTCATAGAGAAGAATTAAAAACATCAGATGAAGTAGTAGAAATTTTATTAAAGAAAATATTACAAGATGTAGAAATCAATAAAAATGATGAAATTGCAGTAATGGTAAATGGACTTGGGGCAACACCATTGATGGAATTATATATAGTAAATAAAAAAGTTAATAGAATTCTTAAAGATAATGGTGTAAAGGTGTACAAAACTTTTGTTGGAGAATTTATGACATCTCTTGAGATGGCAGGTTGCTCAATTACTATACTAAAATTGGATGAAGAATTAAAAGTTTTATTGGATTCACAAGCTAATACCTTAGCATTTAAAGTAGTGTAGCTAATAATCAATAATGATGAAAAGTTTTAGAAGCTGAGATTTGAGAGTTTTATATATCTTATAAAAATGATGAAGAATGGAGAGTAGTTTATAGCTCTCTCCGCTCTCAATTCTCATCTTTTAATTTGATATATAAGGAGGCTTTTTATGGCACTTAATGTTTCACAAGTAGTGGAATTAATTAATAATATAGCCAATGTTGTGGAAGGGAATAAAGTATTTTTGACAGAATTAGATTCTGCAATTGGAGACGGGGACCATGGTATAAATATGAATAAAGGTTTTAAAGCAGTTAAAGAGAAATTAATTACAGCTAAATTAAATACAGTTTCAGACGTGTTAAAGAATACAGGAATGATTTTAGTTTCAAATGTAGGAGGGGCTTCAGGACCTCTTTATGGTACAGCTTTTATGAAAGCAGCTATAGCTGGAAATAAACAAGAAGTAAATTTAAACGATTTTATAAATATGCTTCAAGATGCTGTAGAAGGAATAAAAATGAGAGGAAAGGCACAAAGAGGAGACAAAACTATGTTAGATGCTTTAGAGCCAGCATTGGACGCTTTAAAACAAGGGAAAAGTAAAGGCTTAAATAAGAAAATCATATTAGAGAATATGAGAAATGAAGCGTTTAAAGGAGTAGAGTACACTAAGGAGATTATAGCTAAAAAGGGAAGAGCAAGTTATTTAGGAGAAAGAAGTATAGGTCATCAAGATCCAGGAGCTACCTCCAGTTATTTAATATTAAATGAAGTATATAATTATGTTTGTAACAATAAAAATAATTAATATATTAATGTTAATAACAAAGGAAGGAGGATTACTATGGTAGGTATGGTGATCGTGTCCCATAGCTATAAAATAGCAGAAGGAGTAAAAGAACTAGCACTCCAGATGGCATCAGAAGTTCCAATAGCTATTGCTGGTGGAACAAAAGATAGAAGAATTGGTACAGATATAGATATTATTTTATCAGCTATTGACAAAGTTTATTCAGAAGATGGTGTCATAATATTGTTTGACTTAGGAAGTGCCTTAATGAATGCAGAAATGGCATTGGATTTTTTACCAGAGGACAGAAAAAAAGTAGAAATTGTGGATACCGCATTAGTAGAAGGAGCTATAACTGGAGCTGTAGAAATAAGTATGGAAAAAACTTTAGCTGAGGTTAAAGCAATTGTAGAAGAAATGAAATTAGGAAAAAAGGGATAAAGGAGTTACAATATGAATATAAAAGAGATACTTATTGAAAATCCTGTCATAGCAGCATTAAGAAATAATAGGGATTTAGAAAATGTAATAAACAGTAAAGCTTTAATAGTATTTGTTCTTTATGGAAACATAATGAGTATATCTAAAATATGTCATAAACTTAAACAAGCAAATAAAATTGCTTTTGTTCATTTAGATATGATAGAAGGCCTTAAAGGTGATCCGGCTGGTATTGAGTATATTAAGGAACATGCTAATCCGGCAGGGATAATTACAACTAAGAGTAGTAATATAAAATATGCTAAACAATTAGGATTTTATACTATACAGAGGGTTTTTATAATAGACTCATTATTCTTAAAAACTGGTATAAAAAATATACATGAAACAGGACCAAATGCAGTGGAAGTTATGCCAGGGGTTGCCAGCAAGATAATACACAATATGGAAAAACAAATTAATGTTCCTATAATTGCTGGTGGACTTATAAAAACAAAGAAAGATGTAATGGATTCATTGGCAGCAGGAGCTATAGCTATATCAACTACTTCTATAGATTTATGGAATTTATAGAAAATATTGATAAAAAATTGAAGTTGTAATATAATTGTAATTAGAATATAATTAAATATAAGGCGGAGAATAAGAGAGCCATATTTTAGAAATGCTCACAGAAAATGAGCTTTCTTAAGTATGGTTCTTTTTATATATATAAATTTGTAAACCTTTAAAGTTATTTGTTCTTTTATGTTTTTGTACTACATATAATTGGTAAGGACAAATTTTTACGGGTTTAATAAAAAATAAAAATTGGGGGGAATTATTATGGCAAAGTATGTTATGGCTTTAGATCAAGGAACAACTAGTTCAAGATGTATACTTTTTAATGAAAGAGGACTTATAGTTAGTGTAGCACAGAAAGAATTTAAACAGATATATCCAAAAGGTGGCTGGGTTGAACATGATCCAATGGAGATATGGGCTACTCAATTTAGTGTAGCTGCTGAAGCTATGGCAAAGGCAAATATAGAAGCTAAGGATATTGCAGGTATAGGTATTACTAATCAGAGAGAAACTACCATAGTTTGGGATAAGAGAACAGGAATTCCAGTATACAATGCTATAGTATGGCAGTGTAGAAGAACTGCTTCATTCTGTGATGAATTAAAAGAAAAAGGTTATACAGAAACTATTAAAAGCAAAACAGGTCTTGTAGTTGATGCTTATTTCTCAGGAACAAAGATTAAATGGATATTAGACAATGTTCCAGGAGCTAGGGAAGAAGCTGAAAAGGGAAATCTTTTATTTGGTAATGTAGATACATGGTTAATCTGGAATCTTACTAAGGGAAAAGTACATGTAACAGACTATACAAATGCTTCAAGAACAATGATATTTAATATACATGAACTAAAATGGGATGATGAATTATTGAATATGTTAGATATTCCAAAATCAATGCTTCCAGAAGTTAAACCTTCAAGTTTTGTATATGGAGAGACTTCACCTGCTTTATTTGGATCACCAATTCCAATAGCAGGAGATGCTGGAGATCAACAGGCTGCATTGTTTGGACAGACTTGTTTTAAGGAAGGTACAGCAAAAAATACTTATGGAACAGGTTGTTTCCTACTTATGAATACTGGTACAAAAGCTGTTGAATCGAAAAATGGACTACTAACTACTATAGCAGTTGGTATCGATGGAAAAGTTGAATATGCCCTTGAAGGAAGTATATTTATTGGAGGAGCAGTTATACAATGGCTAAGAGACGAATTAAGAATGATTAAAAATGCCCCAGAATCCGAGAAATATGCTATAGAAGTGGAAGATACTAATGGTGTATATTTAGTTCCTGCATTTGTAGGACTTGGAGCTCCATACTGGGATCCATATGCAAGAGGAACTATAGTTGGACTTACAAGAGGCGCTAAGAAAGAACATTTTGTTAGAGCTGCATTAGAATCATTGGCATATCAGACTTATGATGTACTTAAAGCTATGGAAGAAGATTCTGGCATTGAGCTTAAAGAATTAAAGGTTGATGGTGGAGCATGTGCTAATAATTTCTTAATGCAATTCCAATCAGATATTTTAAGTGTTCCAGTACAAAGACCAGAAGTTATAGAAACTACAGCTCTTGGAGCTGCATATCTTGCAGGTATTGCAGTTGGATATTGGAAGGATAGAAATGATGTAGTTCAAAACTGGGCAATATCTAAGACTTTTGAAGCTTCAATGGCAGAAGAAAATAGAGAAAAGCTAGTAGATGGCTGGCATGAAGCTATTAAGAGATCAATGGGATGGGTTAATAGTTCAGAAGATAAATAATAGAGTATAGATAATAAAATAAGGCTGATGACAATGCTTTTGTCATCAGCCTTCAAATTTTTTATTTAGTAAAGAGTTTAATTCATTTGTAATCTGTACTTTAGTATGTGAATTAAAGTCCTAATCTTGCAAGTTCTTCATTAGGTACTATTCTTACCATAGAAACAGTTTCTTTTTTATTTTTTTTATGATTATTATTTACTATTCTTAATATTCCATAAGACACACCTAAGAAAGCTAGTCCAGTAAAAGCAGATGTTAACTCATTGTAAGTTAATATATAACCTATGGAAATACCAAGAAGCATTAATATTAATGGTACTACATAGGCAAAGAATGTGAATTTAAAGAAAGTATTATCTTCCATAATAACTTCTACAGTATCACCAGTTTCTGCCAATAATGTATTATCCATATCAAGTATTAAAGGTGGAGCTTCACAATGGCCAGAACAACTTGCGCATTTGTCACCACATTCAGACATTCTTTTAAACATTACATAGGCTTTAGTTCCTTTTACTTCTTTAACGTATCCTATTTGATTCATTTGAAATCACCCCTTAGCAATGAGAGTATTTTACTTAGATATTATACCATAAAGATATAAAATTAAAAAGGAAATTAAAGTGAATATGAAATATAGTATGATATTCCATATAATCATAAAATTACAAATATTCTGTGCTTTGCAATTGACAATTTTATTTGGATGTTTCATAATTAGTTTAAATATATAAATTACGATAGTGAAAATGACGGATGGAGGGTTTTATATGAAAAGATTAATTTTGTTTTTAGCAGAAGGATTTGAAGAAATAGAAGCTTTAACTGTAGTGGATGTATTAAGAAGAACTGGACTAGTATGTCATATCTGTGGAACAGGGGAAGAAGAATTAATAAAAGGAGCTCATAATATTCAGGTAAAATCTGATGTAAATATAGATTGTATAAAAGTTGATAGTTATGATGGAATAATATTACCAGGAGGAATGCCAGGAGCTGAAAATTTAAAAGAAGATTATAGGGTCATAGAGATACTTAGAAAATTTAATGAAGAAGGAAAGATAATAGCAGCAATTTGTGCAGCACCTATAGTTTTACAAGAAGCTAGTATAATTACTGGAAAGCATGTTACTTCTTATCCATCATTTGAAGAGGAATTTAAAAATAGTAATTATTTAGAAGATCCAGTAGTTCAAGAAGATAATATTATAACTAGTAGAGGTCCTGCTACAGTTTTTGAATTTGTATTTAAAATTTTAGAGAATTTTATTACAACAAAAGAAATACAGCAATTAAAGAGAGCAATGCTTTTTAAATAATGTAAACAATGTAGGTGAGTACATGAATAGTATACAATTAAAAAATGGGACAAAACTTATATATAAAAAAATAGAAGGAAATATAACTTCATTTTGTATAGGGGTTAATGCAGGGGCTTTGGAGGAAGAAAGCTTTCCTTTAGGAACTGCTCATGCTGTAGAACATATGGTTTTTAAAGAGACAAAAAATAGAAGCGAAAAAGAAATAAATAAACTTTGTGATGAGCTTTTTGGATTTCAAAATGCAATGACTAATTATCCTTATGCAATATATTATGGAACTACTCTTTCAGAAGATTTTAATAAAGGATTAGGACTATTTTCAGATATAGTTTTAAATCCTGTTTTTCCTAAACAGGGTTTTCAAGAGGAAATGAATATAATTCTTGAAGAATTAAAAGAATGGAAAGATGATTTACAGCAATATTGTGAAGATGAGCTTTTTTATAATGCTTTTAATAAAAGAAGAATAAAAAATTTAATAATAGGAACAGAAAAAAGTATAAAGACCATAACATTAGAAGATTTAAAAAGATTTTACAAAAAGTACTATAGATTAGATAATATGGTTATATCCGTAGTTACTTCCTTAGAGCTTTCAACAGTTAAGGATATAGTAGAAAGTTATTTTTCAAATAATAGAGAAGAAAATTTTTTAGAATACTTAAAAAATGATGATAGTTTACAGTTATATGAAAATAATAATGCAGGAATATTTGTTAAAGATGGACAAGGAAATCAAGGTGCAAAAATTCAGTATTGCTTTACTATCCATGATTTAAATGAAGAAGAGATGAAGGCTTTAAGAATATTTAACTTTTATTTTGGAGAAGGAACTAGCAGCATTTTGTATGAAACTATAAGAACAAAAAATGCCTTAGCTTATGATATATCTAGTTATATAAAAGAAGAAAGAGGCATAAAATTATTTGTTATTTCATTAGGTACATCTAAGGAAAATTGGGAAAAAGCTATTAATATAATAAATAAATGTATAGATAATATAAAAAATATAAAAAATTATTTTAATGAAGAAAGAATATATAAAGCTGATAAAAGTATTAAATTGAAAAAAGAACTACGTCTTGAGAAGTCAATACAATTAGCCAAAGATTTAACCTGTTATGAACTTATGTATAAAGATTACAAAAAAGTTTATGCAGAAG
The DNA here is from genome assembly GCF_017873215.1 of Clostridium tetanomorphum. GTDB lineage: Bacteria > Bacillota > Clostridia > Clostridiales > Clostridiaceae > Clostridium_AO > Clostridium_AO tetanomorphum. Next base: position 74,914 of record NZ_JAGGKA010000015.1, on the reverse strand, counting down.
TAGAGAATATAGATATTGTGAATGAAGAAACAATACATAAAGTTATAAATAAAGTATTAAATTTACCAAGTATAGAAGTGATAAAATAAGAAATAGTACTGTGTTATTTTTATAAATTAATGGCACAGTACTATTTTCTTTTTCTATTTTTCATACTAGCATAATGAGGCCTCTTATTTATTGATTTAATGTCACTTAAGAAATAATTTTTTATATCTTTAAAGTTTAAAGGTATAAAAGGTGAAGTGTAGGGAACTCCAAAGCTTGTAGTAGAAACTAAGTTAATTATTATAAAAGTAATACCAATAATCAGTCCCAATAAACCAAAGCTAGCAGTTATAAAGATTAACATAAATTTTAAAACTCTTAAAGAGTTTGTAATAGTATAGTCTGGTACAATAAAAGATGTCATAGTAGACAAAGATACAATAATTAGCATAAGAGGACTTACTAACCCAGCGGTAATTGATGCCTGACCTATAACTATAGTTCCTACAATACCAATAGTAGAAGCAATTTGTGAAGGAAGTCTTAAACTGGCTTCTTTTAGTATTTCAGCTATTGTTTCCATAATAAATGCCTCTAAAAAAGAATTTGCTGGAACAGTACCTCTTGATTTTGCTAGAGTTAATATATATTGTGGTGGTAAAATATCAGGGTGAAAACTAACCACAGCAATGTATAAAGCAGATAAAGTTATAGACATAAATAAAGAAATAGATCTAAGGATTTTTATAAATGCTGCGAAATAGGTGTTTTTATAATGGTCATCACCAGTATCAATAAAATCCCAAAAGGTTTGAGGAAGAACTATAGGCAAATTTCCACCTTCAACTATAATACATATTTTTCCATTTAAAATATTATGACAAGCAGATTCGGATCTTTCACTTATCCCAGTTTGTGGGAAAAGAGTAGAGTTATTTTTAGTAAGTAATTTTTGAATATATCCAGACTCCATTACGCCATCTATACTTATTGAATTTATTCTATTTATTACTTCATTTACTATGGTATTGTCCGCTACATCTTTTATATAGATTACAGCAATGGATGTTTTACTTCTGATTCCTACAGTAGTTTTATGTACCATTAAATTGGGATCCTTTATTCTATAACGAATTAAAGATAAATTACCTTCAAAATTTTCAGTAAATGCATCTCTAGGACCTTTTATAGCAGATTGTAACTCGGGTTTTTCCACATTTCTCTTTTCAATTTTAATGGTGTTAGCCACAATATATTGTTTTTCATTGGTAGATAAAACTATAGAGTTACCTTTTAGTATATAATCTAGTATAATATTTTCGTCATTATCTATAAATATATTATCTACATAGATTATTGAATTTGCTATATTTTTTATATCTAAATTTGAAGAATTTTTATTTTCTAATATAGGTTTAATAATATTACTGGATAAAGAATTTCTATCTGTTATTTCTTGCACATATAATATATACAGATCTCTATCCAAAAGAGAAAGTTTCCTTATAATTACTCCTAAATCTTTATTAGAAGATATAGATTCTATTATTTTTAAGGTTGGATTATTTTCTAGCATAGCAATCACCTTAACTAATATTATTTACTATTAACATTTGGATCATATTGGTTTTTATTTATAATATTTGTATTTACATTTACATTTATTTCAGCTTCAGGAAATTTTTCTGACCATTTTATTTGATTATATATTTTAGGATTTTGAGCTCTAAAATATCTAGATAGTTGAAAGATATCACATTTATAGTCTTCTTGTGCTACTTTTACTACATTTGAAACATAGGATTTTATTCTATTGCTAATAATGAGTTCAAATTTTTTTAAGTCTTCTTTTTTTATAGAAGACAATTCATATTGATATTGAATGTTTTCCTTCAACTCAAAATTGAAATTTATAATAACTTTATCATTTACATAATTTGTTTTTATATTGCGTTTAAAATCTACAGTACTAAAGGACACTAAAGAATTTTTATCATTTGTAATTACCTCTGGTAACATGGGCTTTTTTGACCAAATATATAATACTCCCTTGGCATTATTATCTGAAAGTATCCCAAGTAATTGGGAATTTTTATTCATAGCGGCATATCCCAAGAACTTTATTTCCCCATTGCTTATACCAATATAGGGAAGAAAATATCCTACTTCTCCAATAGAAATATATGAAATTATCTGGCCTACTGTGGGGTATAGAGCTTCACCAGCTTCATCAAGGGTACTAATCATGTGTTCAATTAAAAACCCTACTGATAAGTCATTTGGAATGTTAATTTTAAATAATTCTTTAGGAGATTCTCTGCTAACAACTGGTAAAATTGTTTTTCTATAATCAGGTAGCATATTAATTCTATTTAGATAAGAGCTAATTCCGTATTCTGCATAATTTCTACCAAAAACAACCGTTCTAGTAGCACCTAAAAAAGTAGGATAAGGTCTTTTTCTATCACCATTCAATCTAATTTCTTCAAAGGTATCAGCATAAGAAATATCAGTGTGTATAGTTCCTAATTCAGCTCTATCACTTCTTTGTGACATAGAGGACACGAAACTGGCTATTTCACTAGAAAATTCTAATTTATTATATGATTTATCTATACCTACTGATATTATTATATTTCTTTGTTCTATATCTAAATAATCCCAGCAGCCAGTTAAGGTAAAAGGAATAGATAATATTAATAAAATTATAAATGTTTTATTTAAAGCTTTTATCATATTTTTTCACCTTTGTAATTATAAATAATGCAGTAGGTATTATAAAGGAACAAAAGAAACCTATATAGCTTATATATATAAGTATTTTTTTTATATCATAAATGCTCTCAGGTAAAATAGAAAAAATGTATGATATAACTATTAATGATATAAGAGTATTTTTATTAGTATTAAATAGTTTTTTTATAAAAAATATAGTAGCATATGCAAAAATAAATATAGTAGTAAATACGGCCATTAGCCATATAATGATAACAATACCATCTAATTTTCTAAAAAACTCTAAATATTTTACATCTAATCTTTTGGCTGTAGCAATTAGAGCATCTTCATAATGGACTAAATCTTCTGCTCCTATTATAGATAGAGAAATTTCAAATATTATTATATAGAATATACCTATAATAAGAATCATAGGCAAAGTATACTTAAATATATTTTTATTTTTTTCTTTTTTAAAAGGAACTATCATTAAAAATTCTACGCCTAAAAAAGATATTATTAGTTTAGAGGAAGATTTTATATATGTGAATATATTATCAAATCCTAATATGGGTTGAATGTTCAATAAGCTCCCTTCACTAAAAACAATAATACTCATTATAAAAGCAGCAAAAATAATAAATATACCATATAGTTCACATATCCTCCCTAAAACCCGAAGACCTTTTGAAGCTGCATAATAACATATTAAAATTAAAAGTAAACATGTGCACCATATTGGGGTTTTAAGTAATATAGAGCTTTTTATTATTTCTGCAGTATTTCTAACAGCTATAGAAGAATATAAGAAAGAATATATAATATATAAAATAATAAAAATATTAGTTATAAATTTCCCTACCAATTTTTCACTGTATTCATCAAAGGTATAATTTTCAAAGGTAGAGTTTAAAAATGTAATTATATAAGTTAATAACATATTTATTATAGTTATAAATAATATTGAAATCCAACCAGCTGTAGATGCGCATTCAGCTGCTTCTTTTGGAAGACGAACTATTCCATAGCCTACTACTGCTCCAAAAATAAAAAAAGATATTTGTTTGTTTGTAAGATATTCTTTCATAAAACATATCTCCTGTATAAACTAAAGTTAGTATATGTATGTTTCGAAATAGTATTCCTTTTAAGTGATTTTTAAACAAACTATAAGTTATTTAATGTCTATATTAAGAAATAGTAAGAATTAATCAAATAGGATACATTATATTTTTGAGCCAATTTTTTTAATATATTTTTAGTTTTTTCAGGATTTTCAAATGAATTAAATGATTCCATGAATTGATTTTTTTCTTTTATAGTGGCCTTATTCTTTACATAACCCCAAGTATGAAGAAGAGTATTTTTAAAATTTCTTTCATTATAGGGAAGCAATAAAACTTTATCTATAAGTTTATAAAAATCCACCATACTTTTCTCTGAACTTATTAAAGTACTACACGCCTTATATAGAGAATAATCTTTTTCCATTACTGTGTATTTATATTTTGCCCATTGTTCAAATTTAGTAGAAGGCTTAGGGAAATCCAAAGAATTTACACATTCAATAGCGGATATATCTTTATCTTTTACTTCTAACATAATATCTGGATTAAAACTTTCAACTTTTTTATAATAATTTAAAAAGTTTTCGATATTGATATGTTTTGAATGAGCACCAGCTTTTTTAGTTTCATCACTATCAGAGTAATGCAGTTTCATAGAACCATCATATTCACACCAAGTTTTACAAACTCTTTCTAGTATAGAGTAGATATCTTCAGATTTTCCTGGATTAAATTTGTGATGGAGATTATCAAATACAGCAGGAATATTTAAAATATCACAGATATCTAGTACATCATATATATTAAAATTTCTCTCGTCGTTTTCTAATACTAATCTTTTTTGAGCTGAATTTGAAAGCTTTTTAAAGTTTTCTTTAAATCTTTTAAGTGATGACAACTTATCATTATAAGCTCCTCCAATATGTAAAATTATTTTATTTGAATAGTCAACGCCTAATGAATCTAGGAATAAACAGTGATATTCGATGTCTTTTATACTTTTTTTCATTACATCTTCTGTAGGAGAATTAAGTACGGTATATTGACCAGGATGCATGGAAACTCTTATATTATTACTTTTTATAAAATTTCCTATATTATCTAGATCTTCTTTGAAAATTTTTGTCCAATTTAAATTATTTATACTATGACTTCCGAAAGGAATTATATCTGATGATATTCTAAACATGAATATATTATTATCTAAATTATATTTAAGAATTGTATTTAAATCTTGTAGATTTAATTTAACACAATCATAAAATTTGTCAAAAGAAAAATTTTTTAAAATAAATCTCCTAGTAGTTGTAGCATCTATAGTCATTGGTATACAAGCATATCCTATTTTCATAATAACTCCTCCTAATCTAAAAATGATAATATGTAGTTTATGTTATTTTGAAAAATTAATCAATAATAGTATAATTTAATTAACACTTAAAATAAACGAAATTATTTAAAATAATATGTAAGATATAACTATTGACCTTTCCAGTATATTGTAGTATTATGATGTTGTAAAATAATTGAATAGAAGTTATAATCACAGGGGAGCTAGTGTTGCTAGCTGAGAGTAAGGACTAAATTCTTAGACCCTTTAACCTGATCTGGATAATGCCAGCGTAGGAAGATGGTTTTATGATTTTTTGAAACTATAAGTACAAACTTCGCGGTGGTTTGTGCTTTTTTATTTTCCTTTCAATAGTTTATTCTAACATTTTTCATCAGGTTAATATATTAGCAAAAATTTATATATTATAGTTGAAAAAAGGAGGATGTCAATGAAAACAAAAAGAATTACCTTTTCAGCTCTGTTAATAGCTATTGGAGTTTTTACAGGTAATTTAATTTATATACCTGTAGGAGTGTCTAAATGTTTTCCCGTTCAACATAGTCTAAATGTTTTATCAGCAGTATTATTAGGACCTTATCATGGGGTAGCTATTGCATTTAGTATATCACTTTTGAGAAATATACTAGGTACGGGCTCCTTATTAGCTTTTCCAGGTAGTATGATAGGAGCTCTTATTGCAGGAATTTTTTATAAAAAAGGTCAGAAACTCATGTATGCAGTTATAGGGGAAGTTTTAGGAACAGGAATAATTGGTGCTTTATTAGCATTTCCAATAGCAAAGTTAATTTTAGGTAAGAAAGTTGCAGCTTTATTTTTTGTAGTACCTTTTTCAATAAGCACTATTGGAGGAAGTATTATTGGTTATATTATATTAAAAGCATTACATAGAAAAATAGTAACAACTGGAGTAGTGAAGAATTAAAAAGAAAGGGGTTTTATTATGAAAAAAGTATTAACTATTGCAGGTTCAGATAGTTCAGGAGGAGCAGGGATTCAAGCAGATTTAAAAACTATGTCTGCTCATGGAGTTTTTGGTATGAGTGTTATAACTGCTATTACTGCTCAGAATACTCAGGGAGTTTTTGCAGTTCAAGATATAGATAAAGATATAATTGCTGCTCAAATAGATGCAATTTTTACAGATATTGAAGTAGATGCTGTAAAGATAGGCATGGTATCTAAAATAGACACTATTGATATTATTTGTAAAAAGATAAAACAGTATAATCCCAAAAATTTAGTGTTGGATCCAGTTATGATATCTAAAAGTGGATTTGACCTTTTAAAACCAGAGTCAAAAATGGCCTTAGTTACAAAACTTTTGCCTTTATCTACAGTAGTAACACCTAATCTTCCAGAGGCAGAAGAGATTGTAAAAACTTATAACGAAATATTACCGGAGGAAGAAAGATTATACATAAAGAAAATAGAAAATAGTGAAGATATGGAAAAGGTAGCTAAATTTATATGCAAAATTGGAGCTAAGTATGTGCTTATGAAAGGTGGTCATTTAAAAAATGAGGCAATAGATATTTTATTTGATGGAAATAAAATGTACTATTTTAAGAGTGAAAGAATAAATACCAAGAATACTCATGGCACAGGATGTACTTTATCTTCATCCATAGCATCAAATCTTGCTCTTGGATATTCTATAGAGGAAGCAATTAAATTATCTAAAAAATATATTACAGTAGCTATAGAAAATTCTTTAGATATAGGAAAAGGAGTAGGACCTACAAATCATTTTTATACACTGTATAAAAATGCCGGAATAATAGTTGAATAATAAATAATTGATATTCTGTCATCTCTGCTTTTAAGAAAAGTTTTGGAGGTAGTAAATATGGAAATATATGAAAGTATAAATAACAGTTTATTAAAAGTTAAAGAAAAAAATCCTCTTATACATCATATAACAAATTATGTAACAGTAAACGATTGTGCAAATATTGTTTTAGCCATTGGGGGATCACCAGTAATGGCAGATGATGAAAGAGAAGTAGAAGAAATGGTATCCATTGCATCTTCTTTAGTAATTAATATAGGAACATTAAATAGTAGAACAGTAAAGTCAATGCTTTTAGCAGGCAAGAGAGCAAATAAGCTAAATATACCTGTAATATTAGATCCTGTGGGAGTAGGAGCTACAAGTTATAGGACAGAGGTGGCAAAAGAATTAATTGAAGAAGTTCATTTTTCAGTAATTAGAGGAAATCTATCTGAAATCAAAAATATTGCAGGTATAAAGGTTGTAACCAAGGGAGTAGATACTTCTGAAGTTGGAGATAATTGTTTGAAAATGGAAGAGAAAAAAGAAATTTCACAGCAGCTTTCAAAAAAATTAGATTCTGTAATTGCTATTACTGGAGAAGTTGATTGTGTAAGTTTTGAAAATAAAAGCTATTATATTGCTAATGGACATAAAATTTTATCTAAAGTAACAGGCACAGGATGTATGTGCTCATCTTTAATAGGAAGTTTTTGCGGAGGAGAAAGTAATTACTTAATAGCAGCAACAGCGGGTATAGCTTCTATGGGAATTGCAGGAGAATTAGCTTGGGAAAAAACTAAAGAATTAGGAACGGGATCATTTAAAAGTGCTTTAATGGACAATATATATACACTAAATTATGAAGCATATAAGGAAAGAGGGAAAATATATTATGGAGAATTATAAAAAAGTTTCAAAAAATAAAATAGATTATACTCTTTATCTTGTAACAGATAGGGAACTTTTAAATAATAGAAGTCTAGAAATAGCAGTAGAAGAGGCCATTTTAGGCGGCGTTACTTTAGTGCAATTAAGGGAAAAAGATATAGATACTAGAGAATTTTATGAAACAGCAGTAAAAATAAAGAAAATAACAGATAAATATAATGTACCTTTAATCATAAATGATAGAGCAGATATAGCTCTTGCAATAGATGCTGAGGGAGTACATGTAGGGCAAAGTGATATGGAAGCTAAAATAGTAAGAAAGCTAATTGGAAAAGAAAAGTTATTAGGAGTATCAGCAAGAACATTAGAAGAAGCTATAGAGGCAGAAAGACAAGGAGCAGATTATTTGGGGGTAGGAGCAATATTTGGAACTACAACTAAAAAAGATGCTAAAAATGTATCTTTGGAAGAACTAAAAAACATAAGAAACAAAGTAAATATTCCAATAGTTGCTATAGGAGGGATAAGTGAAAACAATGTATCAGAGCTTAAAAATAAAGGAATACAAGGAATAGCAGTTATCTCAGCTATATTAGCTAAACAAGATATAAAAAAGGCTTCTAAAAATATAAAACAAATTTTTATTCAATCAAGTGAAATTTAGTTAAAAAGTTGATATAAAATTGAGGACAGATTCTTTAAACTTATATTTTATAAAGAACAGTCCTCTAAATTTTTTGAGAAATTCATTACATATTAATACATTTTTTGAAAAAGGTATAAAATTTATAGGTGAAAAATTTTCTTTAAATTCAAGAACAGAAATAATTAGATTTTTGGGAGGAGGGTAAAATGAACATATTCATAAATGAGAAAAAAATAGAGGTGGAAGATAATATAACTCTGTATTCTTTAAAAAATAAGGTGAAGAAAGATGCAGATATAATAATATACAACAGTTTTATAGTTAAGGAAGATATAAAAATAAAAGAAAATGATAAAATTGTTTTTATAAAAAGAGGTGAAATACCGTCAAGACAGGACATGGAAGCACAACTTTTAGCAAGACACACTCCTGGAGTACATGAAAAAATAAAAACTTCTTTTATTGGAATAGCTGGATTAGGAGGACTAGGTTCAAATATTGCGATAGCCCTTGGAAGAATTGGAGTGGGCAAACTCCTTTTAGTTGACTATGATGTAGTTGAACCAAGTAATTTAAACAGGCAGCATTATTTTATAAAACATATTGGAATGAAAAAGACACAGGCATTAAAAGAAATAATAGCACAATGTAATCCATATGTACAAGTTATAACAAAGGATGAATATATTGATGAAACTAATACGGTAGACATATTTAAAGATGTAGATTTGATAATTGAGGCAGTTGATAACCCTAAATGTAAAGCAGCACTTACTAATACAGTACTTACAAAAATGAAAAATAAAAAGATTATAGCTGCTTCTGGAGTAGCAGGGTACTTTGAAAATAATACAATTGTAACAAGAAAAATAAATGATAATTTCTATATAGTAGGAGATGAGAAAAGTGAGGCAGCTATAGGTATGGGATTAATGGCGCCAAGAGTTGGAATAGCGGCAAATCATCAAGCTAATTTAGCTTTAAGAATAATTTTAGGTGAAGAATAAAGAAGAAAAATTAAATATGGAAGATAAATCAATAATAGATAAATTTACATCAAATAAAATTCAAGGTGAAATTAACACATAAATTACTTAAATGAGGTGATTTCTATTATATATGTAGTAACTAATAGAAAGTTATGTAAAGAGAATAATTTTTTATATACAATTGAAAAATGTTTGTATTATGGGGCAGATGCTTTGAGTTTGAGAGAAAAAGATTTAAATTATGAAGAACTTTATTCTTTAGGAGAAAAAATAAAAATTATTACGGATAAGTATAAAGTTCCTTTAATAATCAATGGGAACCAGCAAGTATCACAGGATTTACAGTGTTGGGGATATCATTGTGGAATTCCTGCTATTAAAGAGAATAAATATAAAGATAAAAATATAAAATTAGGTGTTTCTATACATAGTACTTATGAAGCACTAGAGGCAGAAAATTATGGAGCAGATTATATTATAGCAGGACATATATATGAAACTAAATGTAAAGAAGGATTAAAAGGTAGAGGAATAGAATTTTTAAAAGAAATAGTAGCCAAAGTAAGTATTCCCACAATAGCTATTGGAGGAATAAAAGAAAGTAATATTCAGGAAGTTATGAAAGCAGGGGTAAAAGGTATAGCTATTATGTCATCAGCTATGGAAGATCCGCATGTAATTAAAAAATTAAAAAAACTATTATAAAAGTATCTTAGTTTTAAGTTTCTATTTAAACTTAAGGCTAAGATACTTTTTATTCTGAATAATTATTTTTGCCAAGGAAATAATTAACCTATAGTAATATAGTTTTCTTAGCAAGGGAGATATTTATGAGAAAGGATAATTTAAGCTCGGTTCAAGCTAAAGTTAAATCTATAAAGAACTTAATTGGTTATAAAAATCAATTAATAATAAGAGAACTATTAATAGGGAAAAAGTCAAATTTACATGTAACTATATTATATATGAATGGACTGACTAATACACAAACTATAGATAGAGATATACTTAAACCATTGATGTTTGAAATAGAAGAAGATTTAACAATTATAGATAATTTAGAAGAAACTATTATTAAAAAATATATAGCTGTTGGTAATGTTTTTATAGAAGAAGATATTAATAAAGTTGTTTTTTATATCAAAAGAGGAAAAACAGCATTAGTGTTGCCAGGTGATTCAAAGGCTATAATAATTGATACCAGTGGTGGAGATTATAGAGCAATACAGGATCCTATAAATGAAAGTTCTGTAAGAGGAGTTAGAGAAGGATTTGTAGAGAAGTTAGAAACTAATATTAGCTTAATTAGAAGAAGATTAAAAGATGATAATTTAGTTGAGGAAAGAATGATAATTGGAAAAAGAAGTTGTACTGATGTAGTGATAATGTATTTGGATAATATAGCAGATAAAAATATAGTAAAAGATGTGAGAAAAAGGCTAAGTGTTATAGATGTAGATGGTTTTTCAGGCAGCGGAGCATTAGAACAATTTGTAGAGGACTATCCTTATAGCATTTTCCCACAAAATTATTATACAGAAAGACCGGATGTAATAGTAGGAAATCTATTAGAAGGGAGAATTGCTATTATTATAGATGGTACATCTTTTGTAATAACATTACCAGTAGTGTTTTACGAATTTTTTCAAGCTATAGAAGATTATAATCAAAGAACTTTAATAGTTTCCTTTCAAAGAATATTAAGATATATAGCTGTGTTTATTATTATAACTTTACCAGCTATATATGTAACTTTAATAAAGTTTAATGCAGAATTAATTCCTATAAATTTTCTAGAAGCTCTTATTCAGTCAAGAAAAGGTATAGCATTAACTCCTTTTATGTCCATATTATCCATGAATATGATTGTAGAATTTTTAAGAGAAGGAGGGCTTAGATTGCCAGCTAAAATAGGGCAAACTCTAAGTGTAGTTGGAGGTATTATTATAGGTGATGCAGCAATTCAAGCAAAAATAGTAAGTTCCACAACATTGCTTGTAGTGGGCATTTCTACAGTAGCTACTTTTTTAATTCCAAATTACGAAATGTCTTTATCTATAAGAATTTTAAGCTATCCTATGCTAATTTTAGGAAATTTTTTAGGGATGTTTGGCATTGCAGTTGGTTGGTTTTTTATAATTACTTATTTATGTAATTTGGAAAATTATGGGGTTCCATATTTTAAATTATACAAAAGTGATATGAAAGATATATTTATTAGGAAACCTTTATGGAAAATGAATGAAAGACCAAAAGTAATACCTGAGGTAGATACTACTAGACAAAATAATTTTAGAAGTTTGTTTAGGAGAAACAGGAATGAAGAATAATTTAACACATAGTCAATTAACCTTTATGCTTATAGGAAGTATGATAGGAGTATCCGTGTTATATTTACCAGGGGATGTAATAAAGATATCAAAGTAGGATGGTTGGATATCTATTATTTTAGGAGCAATTTATCCAATATATATGGTGTTTATAGCAACTTACATAAGTAAAAAGCATCCTAAAGATGATATATTGATTTTGAATAAGAAAATTTATGGAAAATTTTTTGGTAGTCTATTTAACATAATATTTTTAATATTTTTTTTATCAATTGCTACACAAGTTGCAGCAGGAATGACTAATACTCTTAAAATTTATATGGTAACCTTTCTTAATAAATGGAATATGCTCACTGTAGTATACTTGATAACAGCTTACGCAGCTTATGGAGGAATTAAAGTTATAGGAAGAATAAATGAAGTTGTGTTTTTATCAACTTTTATAGTATATCTAATTCCGCTATTTAGTATAAGTAAGGGAGATATATCAAATTTAACACCAGTACTTGGGTCTGGAGTTAATAATATTATAAAAGCTGTAAAGGGAACAGCTACAGCGTATTCAGGAATAGAAATATTATTTATAGTGTATCCTTTTTTAGATAGCTATATAAATATAAAAAAGTCGGGAATAAAAAGTATAATCTTTGCATGTAGTGTATATACTTTATTTACTATATCAACCATATTATATATGGGAATAGATACAAGTACAAAATTTTTGTGGCCTGTAGTTACAGTGACAGATAGTTTAAGGATTCCAATAATAAATAGCTTTAGATATATATTTCTATCCATGTGGACAATGACCATGTTTAAAGTAATTTCTATAGATTATTATATATTTGCTTATGGATTAAATAAGACATTTAATAAAATAGATACAAAATATTGGATAATAATGTTGTATCCTGTAATGGTTATGCTATCTGGTGTATATGGTATTCCTACTATGAGAAGAGATTTTTTAGGAAAAATATTTCCGCTCTATGTATTATATAATATTATATTTATTTCCATTACCGCTATATTAATAGCTTTAGGAAAAGGTGATAATAATGAATAAAAAGATAAAGAAAGTAATAATTATTAGCTCATTTATAATTATAATATTAAATTTGATGGGAAAAAGAGGAACTGTTGTAGAAGAGTTAGATATTCCTAATGCTGTAGGTGTTGATTTTCAAAGGATGCATAAAGATGAAGGGATTTATAATATATCAGTTAGAACTTATTTTTCAGAAAGTAAATTTCAAAATGATAGCAAAGTATTAGAAGGAGAAGCTATAAATATTGGAGAAACCAGAGATCAAAGGCAATTAAAAGCTAGTAAAAAATATATATTAGGATTAGAAAAAGTAGTAGTTGTAGGTGAAGAACAGGCAATATATGGGATTGGAACTTCTATGGATATATTGATTTATAATCCTGAAATAAACGATAATGCAAAAGTAGTTGTATGCAAAGGAAAAGCAAAGGATATTCTAGAATACGAAGCTCAGAAATATGGTGCTGCAGACGAATATATAGGAGATTTAGTAGAACGATTACAGGAATTTAATTTTTTTATAGAAGATTATACTATTATGGATTGTATTATAAAATCATCTTCAGAAGGTAGAAATATAGTTTTACCTTACATAGAATTAACTAAAAAAGGAATAGAAGTAACTGGGTTAGCTATATTTGATAAAGATAAAATGGTAAAAAAACTAAATATAGAGGACACCAGAATATTAAATCTTTTGAGAGAGAACAACGCTAAAGGTAATTTGACTATTCAAGAAAACTATGAAAAATATATAAACTATTATGCTAAATCAAAAAGAAAAGTCAAATGCTATAAGGAAGGAGAAAACTATAGGTTTATTATAGAACTAAATTTGAAAGGTCCAATTGTATCAAATGAGTTATATGAAAATTTAAATAATGATTCAAAGGTATTAAAACAATTTACGCATGATATGGAAAAACATGTTGAGAAAATATGTATGGATTTTATAGAAAAAATACAATCAAGTCCTAATATAGATATGTTAGAACTTGGAAAAGTAGCGGCAGCTAAATATGGAAGAGGAAAAGGTATTGATTGGAATAAAGAAGTTATGAACTCAAAAATACAGGTTAAAGTAAATGTTAAAGTAGATAGTCAAGGAAGAGGAGACTATTAGCATATATTTAAATTTTATGTGGGAGAAACTTGGATGAATAACAATGATGATAATATATTAACGAAAAATCAATTTATACTTATTCTCATAGGTTCTATGATAGGTATAGGCGTTTTAAGTTTACCCAATGATGTAATAAAAATTGCAAAACAAGATGCATGGATATCAGTTATATTAGGAGCAGCTTATCCACTTTATGTAATGTTTTTTTCAAGCTATATAAGTAAAAAATATCCTAAAGAAAATATATTAATAATAAGTCAAAAGTTTTTAGGCAACATACTGGGTAATATAGTTAACATTATATTTTTAATATATTTTTTACTTTTAGCTACAGAAGTAGGTAATGGAATTACTAATGTTTTAGAGATATATATGGTTCCATTTTTAAATAGATGGACAGTTCTTATAGTTTCATATTTAGTAATAGCTTATGCAGTATATGGAGGAGGAAAAACTGTAGCTAGAATTAATGAAGTGATTTTTTTTGGTACAGTTATTATTTTTTTTATGCCACTGATTTCAATAAAAGATGGAAGTTTTCTAAATATGAAGCCTATATTAGGAAGTGGTATTATCAATATAATTAAAGCTGTGGAAAAGACTTTTTTCGCTTATGCTGGAATAGAATCAATATGTATAATATATCCTTTTTTACAAGATAGCAAAAAAATTAAAAGATATACATTAGTAAGCATTACTATAACAACAACTATTTATACATTATTTACTTTAGCTACTATACTTTTTTTTGGAATAGATGCTAGTTTTAAATTTTTGTGGCCTGTAGTAACATTAACAGAAAGCATTATGGTACCAGTAATCAATTCACTTAGATATATATTTATGGCTTTTTGGACTTTAATAATGTTTAAAACCGCTTGTAACTATTATTATATTTTTACTTATGGATTAAATCAAATAATAAAAAAAGTACAGAGAAAAAACATGACTATAATAATATTGCCAGTGATGATTGTACTATCATTTTTGTATGAAAATGCTACAAAAACAGGAAAATTTTTAGATAAAATTATGCCTATTTTTGTAGGATTTAATTCCATATATGTTTTATTAATTACAGTATTAGTATTTTTAAAGGATAGAACTGCAAAAAAGAATAGTATTAAATAAGTATTGTATATTAATAAATACCTATTTAATACTACTATTATAAAGATAGATAATATTGTTTTAATAATAAGGCATCTTTTTCTAGTAAAGGACTTTCGCAGATTATACATCCTTTTATGTTGAAGCTTTTAAAAGCTTTTAAACAATCTTTATAATTGAAGTCACTTTCTTCAAAAGGAAGGTGATTTTTTTCACCTTTTTCACCATAATTTATACCTGATAAATGTATATGCATATCTTCTAGTGCTTCATAACCTAGCTCATCTTTTATATACTGAAGTATTTTTGAAAAATCATTATAATTTTTTAAATTACCATTATATCTTGCGTGAAGGTGGGAAAAATCAATACAAGGTTTACAAAGTTTAACATTTTTGCAGAGAGATATAATTTCTTCTAAGGAACCAAATTGAGTACCTTTTCCAGTAGTTTCAAGTCTATAATCTATATCTATATCCGGCAGTTTTAAAAGATTTTCTTTAATATTATTAAAGGTTTCCTTCTTTGAACGATTTAAATAGAAACCAGGATGAAAAATTAAGCTTTTACCTTCTATTTTTCTCAAACCTTCAGCTCCCTTAATTATTCTTTCTAAAGATTTTTCCTGTTTTTCTATTTCTAAAGCATTAAGATTTATATAATAAGAACCATGAGCAGAAAGATAAAAGTTATTAGCTAATTTTGAAGTTAAAACTTCATCTTTATTTTTATCTGTAATATTTACAGAACGGACAAAAGGAAGCTCCATAGCATCAAGACCAATATCTTTTAAATATTTTATTGCAGTTTTATAAACAAATTTAGTGGATTCATCACCTATAGGAAGTCCAGATATACCAAACAATAATTTATCCAAAGTAACACAACCTTTCAAAATATGAATTTGATAATATTTTAAAGGTTGTATAGTTGTAAGTCAAACTTTAAAAAAAGTGCTATGCATTTTTTTAGATTACAGAGCACAGAGTATAGATAAGGAGAATTTTTCTTCGTGGGCATTATAAAAAATTTTAAATTAAAGTTTTTCTGTAGTGTTATGTTAACGAAAGAAAAGTTTTCTTATCTGTACTGTGCAATCTTTGCTCTGTACTCTGAAAAGTTGTTTTGCAATCTTTTCATATTCTAAGTATAGGTAGAGTACTACAAGTAAAACTGCCACCGGCTTTTATTATTTCACTATAATCTGAATAAATAGTATTAAAACCATTAGCACATAGCAATTCTTTCACCTGTTTATTACTAGTAAGTATTTTTTCATCTCCAAGACATACAAAATTTGATCCTAGTTTATCAGCAGCATCACCTTCTAATTTTAATAACTTTTTAAAATATTTTTCTATTAAGTGTTTATCGTATACATAATCAGTTATTATGCAAGTATCTCTATCAATACTATTAAAAACACAATCTAAGTGGAGCTTGTGATTATCAAAATTAATAGGAACTACTTTAACATCTATATTATAGTTATCTAAAACCATTTGAAGTTCTTTACAAGCTTCTAAGGTACTTCTTCTACTTAGTCCAACAAATACAACTTCATCATGTAATACTATATCTCCCCCTTCTATATTATTTTTCATTTCATAGGTTTTAAAAGTATGTTTTTTAGCAAATCTTCTTAAAGCTTCAGGCTCATTTATTCTTTCAGGGCTTTTCAATTTTGATATAAACAACATATCTTTTATAGCAAATCCAATGTCTCTTGTAAAAACTTGCGAAGGACTATTGACGGAATCTAAAAATTGAATTTTAACATCATTCTCTATAAGTAGATTTACAAAATTATTATATTGTGAATACATTAGGGGGTAATCAATAGTGCTTTTATAGGGATTACCAGGATCAATTATTTCATATTTACATGGATATACCATTAAGTAATATATCAGTTTATCATATTGATTATTTAGATGAACATGCATTTTATCACCTCCAAGTATATATCAAGTACATATACTTTTAGTCTTTATTTTAGGTATGAATTTTATTCATAATTATTTATAATTACTACGAAATTACAGTAAATTATTATATAATGTTTTAAAGAGGTGGTAATAGTGAAGGCAAGATGGATGATAAAGTGTACAAAAGATAATATTAAGGAACTTGCTCATAGAACCGGAGTAGATCCAATAATAATCAATGTATTAATTAATAGAGGAATAAGAACTCCTCAAGATATAGATAGATTTATTAAAGCTTCATTAAAAGATTTATATTCTCCTTTTCTTATGAAAGATATAGATATTGCTATAGATATAATAAGAGATGCTATAGAAAAAGGAGAAAAAATAGCTATATATGGAGATTACGATGCTGATGGAGTTACTAGTACAGTGATTTTGTGTAAAGCATTAAAAAGATGTAATGCAAACTTTATTTATCATATTCCTAATAGAGAATGTGAGGGATATGGTATGAATAGTGAAAGAATAAAATCACTGAAAGGGGAAGGTGTAGAAGTAATTCTTAGTTGTGATAATGGTATTTCCGCTATAGAACAGGTGAATTTAGCTAAGAAATTGAATATGAAAGTAGTGATAACAGATCATCATGAGTTAAGTTTTAAGGAGAATGATAATGAAAGAGAATATATACTACCAAGTGCAGATGCCATAATAAACCCTAAAAGAAAAGATTGTAATTATCCTTTTAAAATGCTATGCGGAGCAGGTATAGCGCTTAAGTTTGTTCAAGCATTATATTCTGTTATGAACATAGATGAGGATGAATTATATGAGCTGCTTCAATATGCAGCTATAGGCACTATATGTGATGTAGTGGATTTAGTGGATGAAAATAGAATTATAGCTAAAAATGGATTGAGATTATTAAGAAATACTAATAATTTAGGATTAAAAGCATTGATAAAAGAAACAGGCATAGAAGAAAAAAGTATAAATTCATATCATATAGGATTTATAATAGGGCCTTGTATTAATGCTACTGGGAGATTGGAAACTGCTAAGCTTTCTGTGCAATTACTTTTAACAGAAGACTTAGAAGAAGCAAATACATTGGCTAGCAAGTTACATAGTTTAAATACGGAAAGGCAGGAAATGACAACAAAAAGTGTAGAAAGTATTGAAGAAATAATAGAAAGTACCCCCTTAAAAAATGATAAGGTGTTTGTAATATATAAAGAGGACATACATGAAAGTATTGCAGGAATAGTAGCTGGAAAAATAAAAGAGAAATATAATGTACCAACTATAGTTATTACAAAGGGAAAAGATATGCCCAAGGGGTCCGCAAGATCTATAGATGGATATAATATGTTTGAAGAACTTCTTAAGTTTAAAGATCTATTGGATAAATTCGGAGGACATCCTATGGCAGCAGGTTTATCTTTGAAGGAGGAAAATATTCCTAAGCTTAGAAAGGCTTTAAATGAACAATGCAAACTTACACCAGATGATATGAAACCTAAAATATCTATAGACAAAAGACTTAATTTAGCACAGGTAAGCATAGATTTAGTAAAAAGGTTAGAGATTTTAGAACCTTTTGGAAAAGGAAACTCATCTCCATTATTTGCAGAAAAAAATGTTTTAATAAATAGAATAAATTTATTAGGAAAAGATAAAAACACTTTGAAGTTTGCATTAAAAATTAATAATGGATTGAATAAAATTGATGGAATATGCTTTGGGAGAGGACAGGAGTTTCTAGAAGAACTTAAAGAAATATATGGAGAAAATTATGTAAATATATTAAACAATCCATATAATATAAAAATGGATTTTATATTTTGTCCATGTATAAATGATTATAATGGTCATGTATCGTCGCAGATTAAAATAGTTGATTATAGATTTAGTAATAACCAGTAATTATATTTCTTATTTACAAATTTATTCATAATAAAGGGTTGTTTGTAAAAAAATAAAGGAATATAATATAGGGAAGATACAAATTTGCATTTTTATATATGGGGGACAATTTATGTATAGGTTTTATGAAAATCTTCCTTTTTCCGTTTTGATTTTAAAGGGAGAACCATTAAAGGTTTGCTATGTAAATAATAGATTTATTAAATCATTTAATATATCTTTAAATAGTATAGGGGTAGAATTATCAAAACTTTCTTTACCGGAAGGTTTAGTTGAAGTAATAAATAATTATAAAAGTAATACAGAGGAGCAATATATTAGAAATATTAAATTAGATTGTGATACTTTAGGAGATATTAATATAATTAGAAATAAAGATATCATAGAAATATTTATAAAAGAAATAAAGAAAAAAAATTTAACCAATTTAGATGAAGATAATAATATGAAAGATGATATTATAAAATCTAATATAATAGAATCTTTTCCATATTTCTTATGTGTTTCTGATAAAAATGGTAATATAAAATATATTAATAAAAAATCTAATAATTATTTTAAAAATTTTAAATTTAAAAGTTTTAAAAATATATATGACTATTTAGAAACACTTTCTATGGAGGATACAGCGGGAAATGAAATAACTTTACATAAGTTTCCCGTATATGAAAGTATAAATTATGGTAAATGCATAATAGATAAGGTAATGTTATGTAAATATAACGATTTGGATAAATATATAACAGTTACATCTTTTCCAATATATGATGAATATGAGATAATTGGTGGAATATGTGTTGCTATTGATATAACTGAATATTATGATAAAATGCTTAAAGAAAGACATGAAAGGGAGAAATTTTTATATTTATCAACAGAACTTAAAACTAAATGTGATATTATTGAGATATTGAGAAGAAGAGAAAAAGAGCATTTGATGCATTTAAAGGATGTAATTAATAATATTTCAGAAGGAATTATAGCTATAGACGGCAATATGAAAGTGACTTTATGCAATAAATCAGTCCAACAAATTATAGGCTTAAAGCAATTGGAACTTATGGATTATAATAATATATTGAAAAGATACCATATAGAAAGTGAAGATGGTAAAAATTTAAAATATTATTACTATAATTATTGCAAGAAAAACTTGCCTGTGAAAAATTTAATTTTAAAATTTAAAAATAATATAAATGGTGAAATTAAGTACATAGAGTTTAGTAGTAACCCAATAATAAATAGTAATGGAGAGCTTATATATACTATAATAACTTTAAAGGATATAACAGATAAGAAATTAAATCAAATATATACAAAAAATCAATCTGAGTTTATAAAAAATGTATTGAATACTTTAGATATTCCTATAGCAGTTTTAGATTATCCAGGATTTAAGAATAGAGTGTTAAACAATAAATTTCAACAAATATTAAATTCTTTATTTCATGGAGAATATAATATGGAGGATATTGAAGGAAAAAATGTCTGTGAAGTTTTTTCAAAATATATTAATAATGATTTCTTTAAAAGTTTAATATATTCAGTAGAAAGTAATAAAGAAATAATATTACCTCCTTTTTCACTAAAGGAACCAGGAAAAAGAGAAAAATATTATAAAATGAGAATAACTCCTTATAAGGCTGAAAATGGAGAGATAAGAATTTATATTCATGGAGTAGATGTTACAGAAGAGGTAAATCGTAGTATGGAACTGGAAAGAATTAGTAGAATGAAAGATGAATTTTTTACTATAATATCTCATGAGTTAAGAACTCCATTAACAATAATATATTCTTCATTACAACTAGCTTATGATATATATAAAGATGAAATAACGGCTAATATAAATAAAACATTAGATAGAATAAAACAAAATTGCAGTAGACTTTTAAAATTAACAAATAATATTATGGATATATCTAAAGCAGAAGAAGGTCTTTTAAGCATCAATAATGTAGAATTTGATTTAGTAATTGAAAGTGAAAGAATAGTAAACTTAGTTAACTTATACGGAAGAAAAAAAGGCTTAGATATAATATTCGATACTAATGAAGAAGAATGTAAAGTAATTATTGATAGAGAAAAATATGAGAGAATACTATTAAATCTTTTATCTAATGCAATAAAGTATACACCGGAAAGTAAAAATATATATGTATTATTAGACGTTAAAGAAGAATATTTCATATTAACTATTAAAGATGAAGGCGTAGGGATACCTGATAAGGATAAAGAGTTTATTTTTAATAGATATTCTCAGATAGACAGTACCCTTTCAAGGAGAGCAGAAGGAGTAGGACTAGGTTTAACAGTTGTTAAAAAATTTGTAGAAGCTATGGAAGGAAAAATTTTTGTAAAAAGTAAGCAAGGAGAAGGATCAGAATTTAGTGTAGTATTCGATAGGTATTCAAAGGTTAAAAGTACTGAGCTTAGTCTGACTACATTAAGGGAAACCTTCAGAGATATAATAAGTATAGAAATGTCTGATATAAATTAATAATATTTTTAAGTTTTAAGGCATTGTAAATGTAAAAGCATATATAATTTAAATTAATCTTAAACTATATATGCTTTAATATTTTAAAGTAATTATTTTATCTACCAGTTATATTTCTTTCATATTGTTCTACCATTTTTTTAACCATTTGTCCTCCAACGGAACCATTCTCTCTTGAAGTAAGATTTCCGTTATAACCATCTGTTAAATTAACTCCTACTTCTCTAGCTGCCTCCATTTTAAATCTATTTAGACCTTCTCTAGCTTCTGGTACTAATGTTCTATTATTTCCTCTTGCCATTTTAATTACCTCCTTTTTCTTTTATACTATTATATTAACCATATTTATAAGAAATATATTAGTTTATTAAAGGTGAAATTTGTAGTATGTACACAAATTAACATAGAATTACAATATTATAAGTCACATTGGACAATGAATTAAGAATAATATAAAATGAATATGTTATTGAACAACTCTCAACTGAAAAAAGGTGGTTGATTATTTTGAAAAAAAAGAAAATAATACTTACTGGAGGAGGCTCAGCTGGGCATGTAACTCCAAATTTAGCGTTAATACCAAAACTTAAAGAATTAGGATATGAAATACAATATATAGGAACAAAGGATGGAATAGAAAAAAGCATTATTGAGAATGAAAAAATTAAGTATCATGTGATCTCTAGTGGAAAGCTTAGAAGATATTTTGATATAAAAAATTTTACAGATCCTTTTAAAGTATTAAAAGGGGTTTCAGAAGCAAAAGAAATTATAAAAAAAGAAAAGCCTAATATAGTCTTTTCAAAGGGTGGATTTGTTTCTGTACCTGTAGTTATTGGAGCATACTTAAATAATATACCTGTTATAACTCATGAATCAGATATTACTCCCGGGCTTGCTAATAAATTATCTAGCCCTTTTTGTACAAAGGTTTGTGTAACTTTTCCAGAGTCTTTGAAAAATGTAAAAAAGAGTAAAGGTGTGCTTACAGGAACACCAATAAGAGAAGAATTATTTAATGGAAGTAAAGAAGAAGCATTAAAAATTTGTGAATTTAAAGAAGATAAGCCTATATTACTTATAATAGGAGGAAGTTTAGGGTCTAGGTTTATAAATGATAATGTGAGAAATATGTTAACAGAGTTTTTAAAAGAGTTTAATATAATTCATGTTTGTGGGAAAGGGAATTTACAAGAAAATCTTAAGAATTTATCTGGATATAGACAATTTGAGTATGTGAAAAAAGAATTACCCCATTTTATGAATGGAGCAGATATAGTTATATCAAGAGCAGGAGCTAATGTGATTTTTGAGCTTTTAGCCTTGAAAAAGCCTAATTTGCTAATACCTCTTTCTAGGAAATCAAGTAGAGGAGATCAAATATTAAATGCAAGATCTTTTGAGAAGAGTGGTTATAGTGTAGTTATAGAAGAAGAAGAATTAAATAGTGAAAATCTTTTAAATGAGTTAAAAAATCTTTATAAGTACAAAGATAGATATATAAAAGCAATGAATAGTAGTCCAGTACAAAATGGGGTAGATAATATTATAAGACTTATAGAAGAGTGTAGCAAATAAAAAGACGATTTTTCGTCTTTTTTGTTATATTCTGAAAATATTGAAAAAACTATTGAAAATAATAGAAAAGTAGTATAAAATAAATACATAACAAATATGGAATATTTATTAATAAATATTATTACTTATCAATAAATATTAATTAATCATATAAGGTAGGGGGATGAGATAATGAAAAAAGTAGTTATTGTATATTGGAGTAATGGTGGAAATGTAGAGGTGTTAGCTAATAATATAGGAGAGGGAGCTAAAGAAGAAGGTGCTGAAGTTATATTAAAGTATGTTCAAGCAGCTGATGTGGACGAAATTATGAAAGCTGATGCTGTAGCTTTTGGCAGTCCTTCCATGGATAACAATCAAGTTGAACAAAAAGAAATGGCTCCTTTCTTAAAGAAGTTCAAAGAATTACCAGTTCAGAAAAAGCCATTAGTTTTATTTGGCTCTTATGGATGGGATAATGGAGAGTTTATGGAAGAATGGGAAAAGCAAATGGTAGAGTACGATTTTAAAATAGTTGGAAAATTAGTAGTACAAGAAGCTCCAGATAATAAACAAATAGAAAAGGCAAAAGAGTTAGGAAGATTACTTGCAAAATAAATAACATTAGGGATAGTTTAAACAAATAACTATCCCTTTTTATAATATAAATTTAAATAAAAAGTATGTGTTACTTTATGTAAAAAAACAAAAAAAGTATACAACAATAAAAAAAATTATGTTATAATGATTTTGCAAAGGTTTTAATACTAGAGAAAACAATATTAAAAGGTAAAAAACTTTAAGTATGAAATGTATTTTAAACTAAATTAAAATAAATATATTTTACATATTTATTTTTTTGGTGTATATTAGAAACAGTGGTTATTAATTTTGTGGATTTTCTACAAAATTTTTAAATATTTCAAAATTTAATATTTAAAGGCAAAAATCTATAGAAAGAAGGGAATTTTCAATGAGAAGAATGAAGACTATGGATGGTAATACTGCTGCAGGATATATATCCTATGCATTTACTGATGTAGCAGCTATTTACCCAATCACTCCTTCATCCCCAATGGCAGAACATGTTGATGAATGGGCTGCTCAGGGTACAAAAAATATTTTTGGACAAACTGTTAAACTTATGGAAATGCAATCAGAAGCTGGAGCCGCTGGAGCAGTTCACGGTTCATTACAGGCAGGTGCATTAACTACTACATATACTGCATCACAGGGTCTTTTACTTATGATCCCTAACATGTATAAAATCTCTGGAGAACTTCTTCCAGGAGTATTCCATGTTAGTGCAAGAGCAATTGCAACACATGCATTAAACATATTTGGAGATCATTCAGACGTTATGGCAGCAAGACAGACTGGATTTGCTATGCTTGCTGAAAGCAGTGTTCAGGAAGTTATGGATTTAGCAGCTGTTGCACATTTAGCATCTATAAAATCAAGCGTTCCATTCTTAAGCTTCTTTGATGGATTCAGAACTTCACATGAAGTACAAAAAATAGAAGTATTAGAATATGATGAATTAGCTAAATTAGTTGATATGGATGCTGTTAATGCATTTAGAGCAAAAGCTTTAAATCCAAATCATCCAGTAACAAGAGGTACAGCAGAAAACCCAGATATATTCTTCCAGGGTAAAGAAGCTTGTAATAAATTCTATGATAGAGTTCCTGAAGTTGTTGAAAATTACATGAATGAAATCAATAAGTTAACAGGAAGAGATTATAAATTATTTAACTACTACGGAGCAGCTGATGCTGAAAGAGTAGTAGTAGCTATGGGATCAGTATGTGACTGTATTGAAGAAACTATTGATTACTTAATGGCTCAAGGAGAAAAAGTTGGTTTAATTAAAGTACATCTTTACAGACCATTCTCATTAGAGCACTTCTTCAAAGCTATGCCTAAAACTGTTAAGAAAATAGCTGTTTTAGATAGAACAAAAGAACCAGGATGTATTGGAGAACCTTTATACTTAGACATTAAGTCAGCATTCTATAGCTGTCCAGATATGAAACCAATTATAGTTGGTGGAAGATATGGATTAGGTTCAAAAGATACTTTACCAGGACATATCATTTCTGTATATGAAAACTTAAAACAGGAATGTCCAAAAGATGACTTCACAATTGGTATAGTTGACGACGTAACATTTAAGTCACTTCCAATGGGAGAAGATGTTGATACTACACCAGAAGGAACTACAGCATGTAAGTTCTGGGGTCTTGGATCAGATGGTACTGTTGGTGCTAACAAGAGTGCTATTAAAATCATCGGAGACCACACTGATATGTATGCTCAGGGATACTTCGCATATGATTCAAAGAAATCTGGTGGTATAACAGTATCACACTTAAGATTTGGTAAGAAAGCTATAAAGAGCCCTTACTTAATAAATAAAGCAGATTTCGTTGCTTGTCACAATCAAGCATACGTTCATAAATATAATGTTCTTACTGGATTAAAACCAAACGGTACATTCTTACTTAACTGTATCTGGACACCAGAAGAATTAGAAGCTCAATTACCAGCTGAAATGAAGAATTTCATAGCTGAAAACAACATCAAATTCTACACAATCAACGCAGTTAAGATTGCTCAGGAAATAGGTCTTGGCGGAAGAATCAACATGATCATGCAGGCTGCATTCTTCAAGCTAGCAAATATTATTCCTGTAGAAGATGCTGTTAAATACTTAAAAGATGCTGTTGTTAAATCCTACGGTAAAAAAGGTGAAAAAGTTGTTAACATGAATAACGCTGCTATTGATAAGGGTGTTGAATCAATCGTTGAAATCAACGTTTCAGAATCATGGAAAACAACTAAAGAAGGATTTGTTGCAGTAGAAAAAGAAAAACCAGAATTCATAAAGAATATCGTTGATGTTATGAATAGACAAGAAGGAGACAAACTTCCTGTATCAGCATTTAACGGATATGAAGATGGTACATTCCCACAGGGAACAGCTGCTTACGAAAAGAGAGGAATTGCTGTTAACGTACCAGAATGGCAAGCAGACAAGTGTATACAGTGTAACCAGTGTTCATATGTATGTCCTCACGCCGTAATCAGACCATTCTTACTTAATGAAGAAGAAGCTGCTAAAGCACCAGCAGATTTCAAGATGGTTGATGCTAAGGGCGGAGCAACATTCAAAGGATTAAAATATGCAATGGGAATAACTCCACTTGATTGTACAGGATGTGGAAACTGTGCTGACGTATGTCCAGCTCCAGAAAAAGCTTTAATTATGAAGCCAGCTGGAACTCAGTTAAAAGAACAAGAAAACTGGGAATTCGCTTTAACAGTTTCACCTAAAGAAAATCCAATGAATAAAATGAGCGTAAAAGGAAGTCAGTTCGAACAACCATTACTTGAGTTCAACGGAGCTTGTGCTGGTTGTGGAGAAGCTTCATACGCTAAGTTAATAACTCAATTATTTGGTGACAGAATGATGGTTGCTAATGCAACTGGATGTTCATCAATTTGGGGAGGATCAGCTCCTTCAACTCCATATACAACTAATCACAAAGGACAAGGTCCAGCTTGGGCTAACTCATTATTTGAGGATAATGCTGAATTTGGATTAGGTATGTATCTTGGAACTAAACAGATAAGAGAAAGATTAGAAAAAGATGCTAAAGAAGCTATGGATTCAGTAAGTGCTGAATTAAAGGCTGCTTTACAGACTTGGTTAGATAATGTAAATGATGGAGAAGGATCAAAGAAAGCTACAGAAGCTTTACTTCCATTATTAGAAGCTGAAAAAGATAAGAATGTAGCTGTGAAAGATATGTTTGAACATAAGGATTACTTAGTAAAACAATCACAGTGGATATTCGGTGGAGACGGTTGGGCTTATGACATCGGATACGGTGGAGTTGACCACGTACTTGCATCAGGAGAAGATGTTAATATCTTCGTATTTGATACAGAAGTTTACTCAAATACTGGTGGACAGTCTTCAAAATCTACTCCAACTGCAGCTATAGCTAAGTTCGCTGCTTCAGGTAAGAGAACTAAGAAGAAAGATCTTGGAATGATGGCTATGAGCTATGGTTATGTATATGTAGCACAAATAGCTATGGGTGCTGATAAGAATCAGACATTAAAAGCTATCCAAGAAGCTGAAGCTTACAAAGGACCATCATTAATCATTGCTTACGCTCCATGTATCAACCAAGGATTAAAAGTTGGTATGGGATGTAGCCAATTAGAACAGAAGAGAGCCGTTGAATCAGGATACTGGCAGATGTACAGATTCAACCCAGAACTTAAAGAAGCTGGAAAGAACCCATTTGTTATGGATTCAAAAGAACCAGATTGGAGTAAATTCCAAGACTTCTTAATGGGTGAAGTAAGATACGCTTCATTAAAGAAAGCATTCCCAGAAGTAGCAGATCAATTATATGCTAAGACTGAAGAGGATGCAAAAGAAAGATATGCAAGCTACAAGAAATTAGCTAATTAAAAAAAAGAGACCTTAGGGTCTCTTTTTTTTATACCATAATTTTGTTAGACTATTGTAAATTATGAGAAAATGACTTATTATGGAACTGTATTGCAATTTCTAATATACAAAATTATAGAGAATTGAGGTGCTAATATTTAATGAAAAAAATTAAAACTAAAATGAGTATTTTTATAACTTTTATATGCATTTTATCATTAACCATATCTTTAGCAGTAAATTATTATGTATCTTACTCTTTATTATCTAAAGAGTTTAAACAAAAAAATATTGAAATTTCTAAAAGATATGCAGAAGAATTTGATAACTGGTTAAATAGTGAAGGAAATAATCTAATTAATCTTTGCAAAAATATAGATTATTTTAAAATTAAAGATGATAAGAAATTGCAATTATATTTAATGAATGAATTAAATAAAAATAAAGGAATTATATCAGATATTTATATTGGATTCCCTAATAAAAAGTTAATATCTGGAGCAGGATGGATTCCCGATAAAAGCTATAGTTGCGTAGAAAAAGAATGGTATAAAGAAGCTATAAATAAGAAAAAGGTGATTTTTACTAATCCTTATTTAGATCCAGCTTTTAATAAAATGGTAGGTACTATATCATATCCATTAAATATTGATAATCAACTGGTAGCTGTAATAGCTATGGATGTACATTTTGATTCAATAGTAGATACAGTGCAAAAATTAAAAATTTCTGAAGAAAGTTATGCCTTTTTATTGGACAAGGAGAAAAATATAATAGCTCATAAAAATGAAGAGTTTAATCCTAACGAAAAATCTACAAAGAATTTTTTGAATATTGAAAATGGTAGATTTAAGGAGTTTGCAGTAAAAATTGATTCTAATGAAAAAGGTATGGAAAAAGTTTATGACTATGATGGAGAAAATAAATTTTTTACATATTCTAAATTGAAGAGTACAAATTGGATATTTGCCATTGTCCAGCCTGTTGGAGAATTAAACAATAAATTAAAGTCCCTTATAGGTGGTTTTATAATATCATTATTAATATCTTTAGCTATAGGTATAACTATTACATATATAATTGTAACAAATATGTTAAAGCCAATTAATGAACTAACTAATCATACAAAAATTTTAGCTAATGGAGATTTAACACAAGATATTAATATTAGGAGTAGAGATGAAATAGGAAATTTGGGGAAAAGTTTTAATAATATGAGAGAAAACTTGAAGGATTTAATAATAAATATAAAAGAAGTTTGTACAGTAGCAAAAGAAAAAGCTGAAAACTTAAATGTTAGAACTAATTCTCTTGGTAATACATCCTCTGAAATTTCTCAGGCAGCTGGACAAATTGCTTCTGATTCTATGCAGTTGAATTCAA
Source organism: Clostridium tetanomorphum (assembly GCF_017873215.1). GTDB lineage: Bacteria > Bacillota > Clostridia > Clostridiales > Clostridiaceae > Clostridium_AO > Clostridium_AO tetanomorphum. Next base: position 46,111 of record NZ_JAGGKA010000015.1, on the reverse strand, counting down.
ATATGGCAAATCAACATAACTCTATTAAGGGTTTTAATGAAAAAATGGATGAAGTTATTTTAAATATTCAAAATCTAAGAGATAATTCTCAATTAAAAAGTAAAATGATACAAAATAATATTAATAATTTATCTAATATGAAATCCATGGAAGAAAAAATGGATAGGCAATCCTCTATTGTTTATAGCATTATTGATGAATTCAATCACAGTGTAAAGATTATTAACAAAATGACAGAAGATATATCTAGTATAGCTTCTCAAACTAATTTGCTAGCATTAAATGCGTCTATCGAAGCTGCAAGAGCAGGAGAAGCTGGTAAAGGATTTGTTGTTGTGGCACAAGAAGTCAAAAAATTGTCAGAAGAATCTGCTAATAGTGTAGCAAAAATAACTGATATAATAAAAAAATTGTCTACAGAAGCAGAAAAATTTTCAGAAGTAAAAAAAGAGTCGAAAAATATAGATACTTATAGAAAAGAAATAAATGAAAGTATTTTAAAATCTTTTAATAATATAGAAGATAATCTACAGAAAGATATAGATGAAATAGATAAATTATATATTAAAATTAATGAAATAGATGAAGATAAAAATTCTATGGAAAGCATAGCTGCTAATATAACTGATATATCTGAACAAACTGCTTCAGCAACAGAAGAAGTTACAGCATCTATTGAAAATCAGCTAGGAACAATACAACAAATAATAAGGGATATAGATATTTTAACAAATAAAATAAAAGAATTAGATCATTCTGTAGAAAAATTTAAAATTTTCCAGTATTAAAAGTTATGAAATTAGGGAAAATAGATATAAAACTTCTTTTAAAACAAGTTCTCTTGAAAGGAGGCAATTTTTATGAGAAGAAGAATGATGAGAAGAAATTCTATAAGAAGAACTGTTAATGATATAACAGATAGTATAGAAAAAGGTGTAAAAAGGATAATGAAAAATATTAGGAGATCATTTTAGATCATTTTAGATAATAGTTTTTAAATGGGGCTGCCACATTAAAGAATTTACATACAATATACTGTTTTACAGATTTAAAGTTAACACAATATATTGTAGGATTTATTCTTAGTGCGACAGCCTGATTTGTTAATATTAAAATATTTTTCAAAAAACCCTTTTAAAATTTTGGATTTAAGGTTAAAATTATACCATAACCGAAAAGGAGGTGAAAGTCTGGTTTTTTTAATAACCAGATGAATATTATGGATAAAGAAAAAATGAATAATTGCGATTGTCAGGATACAGGTTGTGGATGCGGATGTGATTGTGAAGGACATGATCATGAACATGGTGCATTAGTTGTAGATTTAGAAGATGAAAATGGCAACGTTGTAACTTGTGAAGTAGTTGATGGATTTGAGTATAAGAATAATGAATATGTATTAGTACAGAATCCACAAGATGGTTCAGTATATTTGTTTAAAGTTATTGGAGATGAAGAAAATAGCGAACTTGTAATTCCAAGTGACGAAGAATTTGATGAAGTATCTGCTTATTATCAAAGTTTAAGTGATACAGAAGAAAACTAATTTTTAAAGGAACCGGCGTATGTACGGTTCTTTTTTCGATATAATTTCAATGAATGAATAATATTAGTGTATAAATATTAAATACTAGGAGGTATTCCAATTGACTAAAGAAAAACTTGCTATATTTGATGTAGATTTTACATTAACTAAAAGGGAAACATTAATAGAGTTTTATAGGTTTATGTTAAGAAAAAAACCTTATCTTATAAAACATGTGCCAAGAAGTCTTAAGGCTGCTTTTTTTTATTTGTTTAAAATATATGATGCTGGTAAAGCAAAGGAAAATTTCATATCTTTTATAGATGGAATTAAAGAAGAGGAAATGCAGCATATAGTAAAAGAATTTTATAGTAAGAGATTAAGCAAAATATTATATAAAGATTCTATTGATACTATGAAAAAATTTAAAAAACAAGGATATAAAATATATTTAATATCTGCATCTGCTGAATTTTATTTAAATGAATTGTATAATATAGATGTGGTAGATAAAGTTATAGGAACTAAATTTAAACTAAAAGATGGAATATTTAGTAGAAAAATAGAAGGAAAAAACTGCAAGGGTGAAGAAAAAGTAAATAGACTAATGGAAGTTTTAAAAGAAGAAAATATAGACGTAGATTTTAAAGCTTCATATATGTTTTCTGATTCTTTATCTGATTTGCCGTTATTTAATTTGGTAGGAAATCCATGTTTGATAAATTACAGAAAAAAACATGAAACAATAAAAATACTTAAGTGGAAATAGCTTTAATAATTAAGAACTATTAATTATTCATTATTAATTAAAAAAAGGGGTGTTAAAGTGGGAATAACTAATGATTATTTTTTGTTTAATGATGAAGTAGTAAGTACCAAGAGCTTTAATGAAGAAGAACTTTTGGCAGGAAAAAGTCTTTATGAGGTAATAAAAGTAAAAGAAAAAGTGCCACTATTTTTGGAAAAACATTTAGAAAGATTGCATAATTCAGCCAATATTACAGATCTACAATTATGGATATCCAATGAAGATATAGAAAGGAGAATAAATAAACTTATACAGGTGAATAAAGCTGGGGAAGGAAGTGCGAAAATTATTCTTAATTTTCAAAAAAAACAGTTATTAGCTTTTTTTGAGGAAAAAAGTTTTCCACAGGCTATACAATATGAAGAAGGCATATATGTATGTTTGTATCATAAAGAGAGAATAAACCCTAATGCAAAAGTACTTAATATGGAATTTAGAAAAGACTTGGATCAGTTTATAAAAAGTAAAAACATATTTGAAGCCATATTGGTGGATAAAAACGGATATATAACTGAAGGAAGCAAGTCAAATGTTTTTATGTTAAAAGGAGAAAAGTTAATAACATCTCCGTTAAAAACAGTTTTGCCTGGTACTACTAGAAGTGTTGTTTTAGAAATATGTAAAGATTTAAATATAGAATTAGTTGAAGAAAATTTACATTATAATGATATAGACAAAATAGAAGGAATGTTTATATCTAGTACACCTTTTGATATATTGCCTGTTAAAAGGATAGAGGATATATATTTAAATTCATCAGAAAATCATATAATAAAGTCTATAATGAATGAATATAAAAATATAGTAAATGATTATATAAATATAAATTTAGAAAAATATCAAAAGTAAAGAATATCTGTAAAATAACGATAAATTATAAAAAGGGTAGAGGGAAATTGGGAAATTGAGAATTTTGATTGTTAAGGTTTCATCAATTTAGAGGGGGTATATATATGAAAACTACATTCAAAGGTACAACTTTAGAAAACTGTATAGGTGAAGCCTGTAAGCTTCTTAATATAGATGAAAATGAGTTGGATTATGAAATAGTTAAAGAAAAAAATGGATTATTTATAAAGAAGGTAGTTATAGAGGTTAAAACACCAGAATTATCAGATGATGAAAGTTTTTCAAAAGGAATAGATATTGATGAAAATTATGTAGAAAGTGAAAAAAAAGAAGATGATGAAGTTGTACAGGATGAACAGAATAGTGCAAAATCAAGTAAAGAAAATGGCAAGGTAAAAATAGAAAATGAAAACATTATAGTAACTAATAATGAAGAAGGTGGGACTCCAGCTACAATTATATGTGGACAAGATATGAAAGTATTTTTAGATGGTAATGAGGTTAATGGAAAGGTAGAAGTTTTCGAAGAATCTAAAATAGAAGTGATTTTTGAGAAAATACCTGCTACTAGACATTTAGATATAAGTTTTAATGATAGTAAGATGGAAGCTTATATGACTATATCCTATACTCCAGAAAATATTTATGTGTTAAAGGATAGAAGTGAAGAAAGTAATAGTATATATTTAGAAAAGATGTTAAAAGCTCAAAAAATGCCTCCTAAATATACTTTGGAAGAAGTTAAACAAGAATTATCCAAAATGGGCATCGTTTATGGTATAATGGAAGAAAATATAACTAAATTTGTAGAAAAAGATTGTATGAATGTAATTATAGCAAAAGGAGATATGCCTGTTGATGGAAAAGATGAATATATAGAATATAAATTTCCTATAGATAATTCTATCAAAAAATTAGTAGAAGACGAAAAGGGGAAAGTAGATTTTAAAAGTATAGGATCTATTGAATCCTGCAAAGTTGGAGAAATAATAGCAATAAAAAAAGAAGGCAGTGAAGGTAAAGATGGCAAAGATATAACAGGAAAAGTGATAAAACATAAACCAGGAAAGAAGATACAATTAAGAGCAGCTGATGGATGCACTTTAAGAGAAAATACTATAGTTGCCATAATAGAAGGAAAACCTTGTTTTAAAAATAATAGTTTCTATGTATATAAAGTTCATGAAGTAAGATCAGATGTGGATTTAAAAACAGGAAACATTAAATTTGTTGGGGATGTAATAATTTATGGTAGCGTAAAAGAAGGCATGGAAGTAGCTTCAGGAAATTCCATAATTATAAAAAAGAATGTAGAAAGAGCTTCTGTGCAGGGAAAAGGTGACGTTACCATTGATGGAAACATAATAGTGTCAGAAATATTAGGGGGAGGAGAAGATGTAGGTAAGTTAAATTACATAGATAATTTAACCAATCTAAAAGAATCTCTTCAAAACTTAATAAAGACAACTGAAGAAATTAAAAAATATAATTTATTGGGACAAGAAAAAAAAGATGGAGAAATAATAAAAATTTTAATAGAAAACAAATTTAAAAATCTTCCAAAGATATGCTTAAAGATTATTACAGGAATAACTATAAATTGTGATGAAGATGGCGAAAAAAATTTGATTCCTATAATAAAAGGAAAGTTAATAGGGTTAGCTCCTGTTAACATAAGAAATTATAAGGAATTAGAGCATATGGTATTACTTTTAGATGAAAAAATAAATATTTTAAAAGGAGAATTATCTCTTCCTATAAATGTAAAAATAAATTATTGTCAAGATTCAAAAATTAATAGCTCAGGCGATATAATAGTAGGTGGTAAAGGAGAATATGTGTCTTCCTTATGTGCTAATGGAGGAATATATTTTACGGAAACTAGAGGTATGGCTAGAGGAGGAGAGTTAAAGGCTAAAAATGAAATAAAATGTAAAGTTGTAGGTAGTGTAGGAGGAGTAGCTACCAAACTTGTGGTTGAAGAAAATGGACATATATGGGCAGATATAGCTTATCAAAATACGATTTTTGTAATAGGACAAAAAGAATTTTTACTTGAAATACCAAGCAAAGATATTCATGCCTATATGGATAGTAAAGGTGAATTAGTTGTTGATAGATTAATGTTATAGGAGGATTGTTATGTCAAATGAAGAAGTAAAAGTACTTATATTCAGCATAAATGATGAATATTATGCTACAGATATTATGGAAGTAGAAAGAATACTAGGATTTGAAGAACCTACAAAACTTCCTGATTCTCCAAGCTTTGTCCATGGAGTTATAAATTATGAAGGGAGCATTTTGCCTGTTATATCCCTATGTAAAAGATTTGGACTTAAAGAAAGTGAGAAGAAAAATGAAGCTAAAATAATAGTGGCAAAAGATAAGGAAAATAAAATAGGAATTATTGTTGATGTAGTATGTGAAGTAAGAGATGTAAAAGGAGATAACATAGAAGAACCACCAGAAATAGTTTCAGGAATATCTAAGAGATATATAAAAGGACTTATAAAGATAGATAGCAAAATAATAATATTTTTGAATTTGGGAAATATACTCACGGAAGAAGAAAAAACTCTTATTCCTAATCAAACCTAAAGGATGTTAAATAATAACTATTAATATATGAAAGGTGCATATTATGGAAGTAAAAGAATATAGAGTGGGGATTGCGGATTTAGATGTAGCTATATCTCCTGATAAAATAATAACAGTAGGGCTTGGTTCATGTATAGGTATAGCATTATATGATAAATTTAATAATATAGGAGGATTGCTCCATATAATGCTACCAGATAGTACACAATTCAGCAATGTAACAAATCCGTTGAAATTTGCTGATTTAGGTATTCCTATTCTCATAGAGAAAATGGAAGCAAAAGGAGCTAACAAGAGAAATTTAAAGGCTAAAATTGCAGGTGGTGCTTCTATGTTTAATTTCTCTGATAAAAGTATGGTAATGGACATTGGTAATAGAAATGGCATTGCAGTAAAAAAGGTATTATCGGAACTTTCAATTCCAATTTTAGGAGAAGACGTAGGAGGAAACAAAGGAAGAACTATGATTCTCGATACAGCTAGTGGTACAGTCCAAATAAAGACTGTAGGTATAGGCATAAAAGAAATATAATGGAGTTGATATGATTGAAAAAAATAAAAGTTTTAGTTGTAGATGATTCTGCATTAATGAGAAAAATTATTTCAGATATGATAAATTCCGAAATGAATATGGAAGCTATAGGTACTGCAAGAAATGGACAAGATTTATTTTTCAAACTAGAGAAATTTACTCCAGATGTAATAACTTTAGATGTACAAATGCCAATTATGGATGGAATTTCTGCATTAAAAGAAATGAAAAGAAAAAATATTAATGTACCAGTAATAGTTTTAAGCAGTATGACTAAAAAATCTTCTGAACTAACAATGGAATGTCTTGAAAATGGAGCTTTTGACTTTATTCCAAAACCTTCTGGTACTATATCATTAGATATTAATAAAGTAAAGGATGATCTTATAACAAAGATAAATTTAGCATATGAAAAATGTGAAGGTGGTTGTAAAGAAAAAGATATTAGAAAAAATGCTATTGAATCTATTAATAATCAAGAACTTATTGTAAAGGAAAATAAAGATGTAAATATTAATAGTAAGTTAAAAAAGAATTCATCAAATAAAATAGAAGCAGTAGTTATAGGAGCATCTACAGGGGGACCTAAAGCGTTATATTCAGTAATTACTAAATTACCAAAGAATATAAATATACCAATTTTTATAGTACAGCATATGCCTGCTACTTTTACTAAAGCCTTTGCTGACAGATTAAACAACAATAGTAATATTAAAGTAGTAGAAGCAAAAGAAGGAGATGTTATAGAGAAGAATGTAGCTTATGTAGCTCCGGGCGGTTTTCATATGGAAATAGGTTTGGATAAAAAAATACACTTAAATACTGAACCATCCATATGGGGAGTTAGACCAGCTGTTGATAAGCTTTTTATATCTGCTTCAAAAGTATATAAAGATAGACTTTTAAGTGTTGTGCTTACAGGTATGGGTAGAGATGGCGCAGATGGAACAGACATAATAAAAGATAAAGGTGGAATAACCATATCAGAAGATAAAAGTACATGTACAATTTATGGAATGCCTAAAGCTACTTTTGAAACAGGAAAAGTGGACATGGTTTTACCCCTTCATGTAATAGGTGAGGAAATAACAAGGATAGTCAAAGAAAGTTGGAGGTAACTATGGATTTAGAATATTTTAAAGAATGGGTATATAAAGAATTCAGAATAGATCTAAAGGCCTATAAGCCTAATCAATTGCATAGAAGAATATTAAGTCTTATGTCAAGAGTTGGGGTAAAAACTGTAGAAGAATATATACAGCTGTTAAAAAAAGACAAAGAACAAAAACAAAAATTTTTAGACTTTATAACAATAAATGTATCTGAGTTTTTTAGAAATCCAGAAATATTTAATGATTTAAAAGAAAAAATAAAAGTGGAACTTTTACCAAAGAATAAAAATTTGAAAATTTGGAGTGCAGCATGTTCTATTGGGGCAGAACCCTATTCTATTGCTATGATTTTAGATGAAATAGCTCCTACAGGAAAACATTCTATAATAGCAACAGATTTAGATAATACTATTTTGGATAGAGCTAAAAGAGGGCAATATGTTGAATCAGAAATAAAAAATGTAACCAAAGAAAATATTCAAAAATATTTCAAAAAAAATGGAGAATTCTATGAAATAGATGATAAAATAAAGAATATGGTTACTTTTAAAAAGCATGATTTAATTTTAGACAAATATGACACAGGTTTTGATTTGATAGTTTGTAGAAATGTGGTAATATATTTTAATCAGGATGTAAAAGATGAGATATACAAAAAATTTAGCCAATCCTTAAAAAAAGATGCGCTGCTTTTCGTAGGTGCCACAGAAAGCATATACAACTATAAAGACTTTGGTTTTGATAAGGCTTCCACATTTATATATAGGAAGATATAAGGGGGAATGGTAAGTATGGATACATCACAATATATGTCAATGTTTTTGGAAGAATCCATGGATAATCTTCAAATTTTAAATGAATCCCTGCTTCAATTAGAACAGGAACCAGATGATGTAGATAAACTTAATGAGATATTTAGAGTAGCTCATACTATTAAAGGAATGGCTGCTACTATGGGATTCAATCAAATGGCAGAGCTTACTCATAAAATGGAAGACGTACTGTCAGAGTTTAGAGATGGAGAGCTTAAAGTAACTCAAAAAGTTGTAACAGTATTGTTTAAATGTTTAGACACATTAGAACAGATGGTAAATAATATATCTGACGGTGTGGAAGAAGAAGTCCCTATAGAACACATAATGAAGGAACTTGAAGCTGTATCAGAAGGAGAAGAGGTAGAAGAAACTGAAGCAGATGTACCAGAAGAAAAAGAAATTATAAATAGCGGTGAGTTAGATACAATACAAGCTATGGATTTAAATGAGTATGATATCAATGTAGTTCAACAGGCTTCAGATAAAGGATTTAGTCCTTATCATGTAAAAGTAGTGTTAAGTGAAAATACACTTTTAAAATCTGCTAGAGCATTTCTGATTTTTAAAAACTTAGAGGATATGGGAGAAATTATAAAGTCAATTCCAACTACAGAGGATATTGAAAATGAAAATTTTGATTTTGAAATTAATTTAATTTATCTTTCTACTAAAAATAAAGAAGAAATATACAATATTTTAATAAATATCTCTGAAGTTGATGAAGTTATGGTCGATAATGTAAATGTGAAAGCTGAAAGGGCAAAAAAGGTTGAGGATGAGGAAAAGAAGGCTGCTGAAGTCAAAGCTAAAATAATAGAACAGCAAAAAGAAGAAGCCTCAAAGGATCAATCTCCTAAAAAGCAAGACAAAAAGGTAGAAAACAAGCCTAAGGAAAATAAAAATGGTAATAGGGAAAAAGAAGTTGCCCATAGAAAGCAGCATCAATCTGTAAGAGTTGATTTAGAAAGATTAGATAAGTTCATGAATATGGTTTCTGAATTAGTTATTCATAGGACAAGACTTGAGCAAATAAGTTTAAATTATAGACTTACAGAGTTAAACGAGACCTTAGAGCAGGTAGCAAGAACTACATCTGATTTACAGGATTTAGTTATGAAGATAAGAATGTTGCCTTTAGATGTAGTATTTAATAGATTCCCTAGAATGGTAAGAGATTTATCTGTAGAACTTAACAAGGAAATGGAGCTTATAATTCAAGGACAGGATACAGAATTGGATAGAACTGTCATTGACGAAATAGGGGAACCATTGATACACTTAATACGAAATGCGGCAGATCATGGTGTTGAACCTAAGGAAGAAAGAATTAAAAAAGGAAAAAACCCTGTTGGTAAAATAAGATTAATTGCTTATCAGGAAGGAACAAAAGCTGTTATAAAAGTAGAAGATGATGGAAGTGGAATTCCTGTAGATAAGGTAAAAGCTAAAGCAGAAAGAATTGGAATAAGCACTGAAGGTATGTCAGATAATGACATAAGAAATTTAATATTTATGCAAGGCTTTAGTACAAATGAGCAAGTAACAGATATATCTGGTAGAGGAGTAGGAATGGATGTAGTTAAAACAAAAATTGCATCCTTGGGAGGAAATGTAGAAGTAGTAAGTGAAAAAGATAAAGGATCTTCATTTATAATAAGACTTCCATTAACTCTTCAAATTATTCAGGCTCTATTAGTAAAAGTAGGAAATGAAACTATGGCAATATCTTTAGGTTATATAGATAGAGTTATAGATTTTGAAGAAACTCTAGTTAAGAGAACCAACAATAAAGAAGTTATTATATACAATGGTACAGTAATTCCTCTAGTAAGACTTAATAAAAAATTAAATCTTCAAGAATCTGATAATACCAAGCAGTATATAGTTATAGTTAAAGTTGGTGAAAAGAATGTAGGGCTCATGGTTGATTCTTTATTAGGTCAACAGGAAATAGTTATAAAACCTCTTGGAAAGACACTTCAAGGCATGAAAGAATATATAGGAGCAACCATTCTTGGAGATGGCTTAGTTACACTAATTCTTGATGTTGCTGCTTTAGTTTAAGGAGGAATAGCATATGTCATATGAGCACCTAACCCCTATTCAAATAGATGCTTTAAGGGAAGTTGGAAATATAGGTGCAGGTAATGCAGCTACAGCTCTATCACAGTTATTAAATAAAAAGATAGATATGTCTGTACCTGCTATAAACGTAGTGCCTTTTGACCAAATATTTTCAGGAATAGGTGGAGAGGAAATTGTATATGGAGTACTCGTAAGAGTTTTAGGAGATACTCCAGGAAATATCTTATTTATATTTGAAAAGGAAATAGCTATAAATATAATTGAGGTATTGACAGGAATGAAAGAAGAAACTGTAAGTGAAATGGGATATTCAGTAATATCAGAAATTGGAAATATAATTTCTGCATCTTATATGAATGCAATAGCTAAATTTACTAATTTAACTATAATCCCATCTGTACCAGCAGTAGCTTACGATATGCTTGGAGCAATACTTTCAACAAGTTTTATCGAGTCAGGACAATTTGATGAATATGTACTTGACGTTGAAACTGCATTTTTACAGGATAATTCAGAAATTAGTGGGCATTTTTATTATATACCAATGCCTGGTTCTTTAGAAATAATATTAAATTCATTAGGAGTAATGTAATTTGGAGGGAATAAAATGGCAAAAGTATTAATTGTTGATGACGCTGCTTTTATGAGAATGATGATTAAGGATATTTTAGAAAAGAATGGCTTCGAAGTTATAGGAGAAGCAAATAATGGATTAAAAGCTGTGGAACTTTATAAAAAAGAAAGACCAGATGTAGTTACTATGGATATTACTATGCCTGATATGGATGGTATACAGGCTGTAAAGGAAATAAAGGCTATGGATCCTGGAGCAAAAATTATAATGTGTTCAGCTATGGGACAACAAACTATGGTAATGGATGCTATTAAAGCTGGAGCAAAGGACTTTATAGTAAAACCTTTCCAACCAGATAGAGTGCTTGAAGCTATAAAAAAAGTAGTTGGATAGTAAAAGATAGAGTATAGATTGCAGAGTACAGATAAGGAAGTTTTTCTAGGCTGTGCCTAGAAAAACTTAAATTATGTATTTTATGAAAATTTTTTACTAAGTAAAAAATTTTCTTTCTTAACTGTTAACTGTTCTCTGTTAACTGTCAACTGATTTTGAGGGGGTGAAATTGTGCAAGTTGTAATTTTTAAATTAAGTGATGAACAATTTGCTGTAGAAACTGCCAAGGTTCAGAGTATAAATGACATGATGGAAATAACAAAAGTACCTAATGCACCAGCACACATTAAAGGTCTTATAAATCTTAGAGGAAATATAATATCTCTTTTAGATATAAATCTATTATTAGATGTAAATGGAGAAGGTAAGGAACAAAGCAATATAATAATATTAGATATAGAAGAGGAAATGGTTGGAATAACTGTTGACCAAGTAGATGAAGTATTAGATGTAGAAGAAGAACTTATAGAAAAATTAGATGAAGATAGAAAAAAAGCTTATATAAAAGGAGTTATAAATTTTAAAGATAGAGTAGTAACATTAATAGATATAGATAGACTCCTATCAAATTAGTAAGAAATGAGGGGGAAATATGGCAGAAGTTTTATCACAGAGCGAAATAGACGCCCTTCTATCTGCTCTCTCATCTGGTGAAATAACTCCAGATGAAATGCCTAAAGAAGAGGAAAAACAAAAAGTAAAGCCATATGACTTTAGAAGTCCACAGAAGTTTTCCAAGGATCATATAAGGACTTTAGAACTTATACATGATAATTATGCTAGAATTATATCCAATTATTTAACCGCCCAAGTAAGAAATAATGTAAAGATTAAAATAGAGTCTGTTCAACAGATAACCTATGAAGAATTTATACATTCTGTCCAAAATCCAACCATATTAACTATATTTAAAATGCCTCCTTTAAGTGGGTCCATTCTTTTTGAGACTAATCCTCAATTTGTTCATGAAATAATGGATGTACTTCTTGGAGGAAGTGGATTTGGTAAATATAAGATAAGAGAGTTTACAGATATTGATAAAAACATTATAAAACAAGTTAATCAAGGACTTATATCAAATCTTAAGTTGGCTTGGGAGGATATTTTACCGGTACACCCAGAAATAGAAGGAATAGAAACTAATCCTGCTTTAAATCAAACCTTAGCACCTAATGAACCAGTAGCATTAATAACTTTTTCTGTAGAAATGGGTAAAAGTAATACGTTTATAAATATATGTATACCTTATCTAAGTATAGAAAAGACTTTAGATAAATTAGTTGTACAATACTGGTTCCAAGAAAACAATGAAGAAGTTTTAATTGAGTCAAGAAGTAAATTAAGAGATAGAATCAATATAGTAAATACAGAAATCAGTGCAGTTTTAGGTTCTACTAAAATTACTGTGGAAGAATTCCTAAGATTATATATAGGAGACGTATTAATTTTAAGGGAAACTACGGATAGTCCTGTTAAGATAATGGTAGAAGATGAGTTATATTGCTATGGCAGACCGGGGTTAGTTGGAAAGAAAATGGGTGTTGAAATACTAGATATAATAGATAAGGATGTGGAAAATTATGAGTAATGGATTTCTTTCGCAGGAAGAAATAGATTCTCTATTAAATGGCGGAAATGATAATGAACAAGAAGTGGAAAATAAGGATGTAGAGAATGTAGAGGATAAAGGGGAAACAGCAATTTCTGTAGAGGATTCCGGAGAAGTAGATATAACAGATTTGGAAAGGGACCTATTAGGTGAAATAGGAAATATATCCATGGGTTCTGCGTCTACTGCTCTGTCTACTATTATAAATCAACAAGTAAATATTACTACTCCTATAGTTAGTGTAACAACTTTAAAAGACCTTAAGGATACATTTGAAGTTCCTAATATTGCGCTAGAAGTTAAGTACACTAGTGGTATTGTAGGAGAAAATCTTTTAGTCATGAAAATAACTGATGCAGCAGTAGTGGCAAATCTTATGATGGGTGGAGATGGAAAAGTTGAGAACCCCACTACGTTATCAGAAATAGAAGAAAGTGCTGTATCTGAAGCCATGAATCAAATGATAGGTTCAGCAGCTACATCTATGGCTACTATGTTTGCTAGAGAAGTAAATATTTCTCCACCAGAATCAAGAATATGGGATGATTTAACTTCTCCTTTGTCCAATGATATAAGTGAAGATGAAAAGATAGTTAAAGTATCTTTTAGCCTTACTATTGGAGATTTAGTAGATAGTAATATAATGCAAATATTGCCTATTGGAACAGCAAGAAAGATTGTAGCGATAATGATGGGAGAAGAGGAAAAAATAGATAATACTTCTCAAGCTACAAATGCACAAGGTGTAACTTCACCAGTAGAACAAAATCAAGGAAATTCTATTGAGAATAAAAGGGATGATAATAAAGCTATGCCACAAAATACAGTTCAACATAATGAACCAATTCAACAACCACAATATAACCAACAACCATATAACATGCCACCGCAATATGGTGGAGGAAACTATGGTCATAATTCTATGATGGAAAAACCTATAGAAGTTCAGCAAGCAGCTTTTCAACCTTTACAGGCAGGGTTGCATGCAGAAGCTTTACCTAAAAATATTGATCTTATAATGGATGTTCCTTTAGAAATATCTGTAGTATTAGGAAGGACAAAATTAAGTATAAAGGAAATATTGAATTTAGGTACAGGCTCTCTTGTAGAGTTGGATAGATTAGCAGAAGAACCAGTGGAAATATTAGTTAATGGGAAAAAAGTAGCTTATGGAGAAGTAGTTGTTGTAGATGAAAACTTTGGTGTAAGAATAACTAGCATAGTAAGCAATGAGGAAAAAATCAAATCTCTTGGCAAGTAATAATACTTTAAATTGAATACATAGGAAATAAAAGGATAATAATGTACTCACTTTATTTGTGAATGAAAATAACGGCTTTTAAAGCCGTTATTTTTTACTGGAAAGATATAAACAAATAAATTTTTAACTCGATAATATAAATAACCTATAAATTTGGAAATATGTAGAAGGTTTAATTTTGTTTTAAATGAGATTAAAGATATTATAAAAATATTATAATCCATTTTAACATAGTATGTATAAGGAGTGTATTATAATGAAAGTTAATGGAATAAGTGCTAATAAGGTGCTGAGTTTATATGGAGATAGTAAAAAGAGAATAGAAAATAAAAATATAAAAAAAGAAAGCAATAGTGATCAAATACAAATATCTTCATTAGGTAAAAGTTTAAGTTCCTATTCTATTGATGATAAATTGATAAATTCTAAAGAAAGATTAGAAAAGATAAGAGGAGAAATATCAAAAGGCACTTATAACAGGGATTCAAGGCTTGTAGCGCAAAGCATCATTGATGCTATGAAGAATAAAGAATAGAATTTATGTGAAAGTTGAATTTTAAGGCAAAATAAAGGTGGTGAATTATTATTTGATTAATGATTTGAATGAAATAATCTTACAAGAGATAAAAGCTCTTGAAGGATTACTAGAATGTCTAGATAAACAACATGAGCATATAGCTAAAAGTGAAGTGTTTAAACTAGAAGCTGTAGTAAAAGAAATTGAAGCAAATAATAAAGAAATAGCCAAATGGGAAATGAAAAGACGTAATATAACAAAAGGACAGCCTATAGGAAAGATTGTAGAAGAGTTAAAGGATGAAACCTTAGAAAATAACTATAGAAAGATTAGAAGATTAGTTGAAGAACTTAAAGTTCAAAAGGAAACAAACGAAATACTTATAAAGCAAGGATTAGGGTATACCAATAGAATGCTTCAATTATTAAATCCTGATAGGCAACCTAAAACCTATGGGGCCTATGGAAAAATGAGAAGATAAATCACAGAGTAAAGATTATAGGTTACAGACAAAAGATTATAAAGTACAGAATATAGTTGAGAGCAGATAATTGAAAATTGACAGTTAAGAAAGTTTTTCTAAGTAAAGATTAGAAAAACTTAAATTATGATATAGACTATGAAAATTGTTTATATGGTAAAAAATTTTTCATCAAACTTGCCATTTGTAAATTGTCAGCTATCAGCTAAAGAAAAGTTTGGAGGTAATAAATTTGTCAGGTCTATTTGGAACTTTAAATATAGGTAAAAGCAGTATTTTTGCTAATCAAACAGCTATTGATGTAACAGGTCACAATATTGCAAATACAAAAACACCAGGATACTCAAGACAGAGAGCAGAAATGCAAACTAGAAGGCCATTTTGTACTCCTTCTATGAATAATGCGGCAGAGCCTGGACAGTTAGGAACAGGTGTTGAAATTTCACAAATAGCAAGAATTAGAGACACATTTTTGGATTATCAAATAAGAGTGGAAATGGGAACACAAGGATGTTATTCAGGAAGAGATAAATTTTTAAGAGAAATAGAAAGTGTATTTAATGAACCAACGGATACAGGTATATCCACACTTTTAGGTAAATTCTTCGATTCGTGGCAACAATTTGCTAAGCAACCTGAAACCTCAAATACAAGAACTATGGTAGCTGAGCAATCTCAAAGTTTAGCTAATGAATTAAATCATACCTATAGCCAATTGATGAAGGTAAAAGATAATGCTCAAAGTATCATAAAACAAACAGTTTTTGATGTCAATAACATGATAAATCAAGTGAATCAGCTAAATCAAGAAATAATTCAAATAAGTGTAGCTGGAAATAACGCAAATGACTTGATGGATAGAAGAGATCTTTTAATAGATCAATTAAGTACTAGATTTGGTGTTACCATAGATAAAAAAGGTTTTGATGCAATAGAATTAAATACCAGCGAAGATAAAGCTTCGGGAGCTCCAAAGGGAGTTAATTTAGTACAAGTATTAGATCCAGATGAAGTAGGAAGATTTTCTTATATACAAGATATACAACCATCAAAAGATGCTGAAGGAAAGCCTACAGGAAAATATGATATAGTTTACTACAAAAATGGAGATACCACTACAGAAAAGAATAGAGTAGTTATAAAAGACGTAGAGTTAACATCTGAACAAAAAAGAAATATGGATGAATGTAGAGTAATTTGGACAGATAAAGAAGGAAATCTTTTGAAAAAGGATGGAAAGGCGGTAACTGCAAAAGATGGAGAAATATCTGGAGTTAGACTTGAAGATATAGCTTTATTTACTCCTTCATCAGGTGAATTTCAAGGATACATGTCTGTACAAAAAGACGTGGACAATTATATAGATCAGGTAAATAATTTAGCAAAAGCTATAGCATATTCTGTAAATGCAGTTCATGGACAAACTGAGGATGGAAGTAAAGACTCATTACTTTTCTTTGTAAATAAAGATGGAGCAGAAAATGAAATCAATGCTTCTAATATAGCGGTAAACCAAAAAATAATGGATAATAAAATGCTGATAAAGGGAAGTACATTAGATGTACCACCTGCTGGAGAATCTGATGGTAAGAGAGCACTAGCTATTGCAGGATTAAGAGATGTACTTATGGGAATTCAAAATATAACTGGCGATATGAAAAGAGAAGATTTTATAAATAAGCTCTGTGGTGGACTAAAAGAGAATGAATATGGAATTAAAGTACCAAATGGAACTACAGATGGTATGAAAATAGATAATTACTTTAAAGATATAGTAGATACCCTTGGAATACAAGAGCAAGAAGCAAGAAGAATGGTAAAAAATCAAACAGATTTACTTAATACTTTTGCTCAAAGCAGAGCTTCAGTATCAGGAGTATCCTTAGATGAAGAAATGACTAACTTAATTCAATTTCAACACGCTTATGTTGCAAGTTCAAAAGTTATATCCACTGTGGATGAACTTTTAGATGTGGTGGTAAATGGATTAAAGAGATAATTTAAAAAGGAGTGTTTTCATTGCGTATAACCAATACTATGATGGCAGATAATTTTTTAAATGACATGATGTCAAATCTAGAAAAATTAAATACTCTTGATATGCAGTTAACTTCAGGAAAAGAAATTAGAAGGCCTTCTGATGACCCTTTTAAAGTAGCAAGAGCAATGCAGCTTCATACAGATATAAACACAAATAAACAATATAATGAAAATATAAAAGATACTTTAAACTGGTTAAATCAAACAGATACTGCATTAAATCAAATGGGAAATCAGTTTCAAAGGGTAAGAGAACTTCTAATTTCATCAGGAAATGCAGCTTATGGCTCCTCAGAAAGAAAAAAAATAAAGGATGAAATAAATGAGATAATAGGACAATTTTCTCAAACTCTAAATTCAGCTTTTGATGGTAAGTATTTATTTTCAGGAACTAGAGGAACTACAAAACCTACTACTACAATTAAAGGACCTAAAGTAACAGAAATTCAGCCACAAATAGTTCAACAAGGCTCTAATAAAGGTAAATTATCAGGAAAGGCTACTGTTGGTGGAAAATATTCTGGCACTGAAAATATAGATTTTGAAGTAAAGGTTAATGGTACTAATGTCACATTTACTGCTAATGGAAAAAATATAAGTCCAGTAAAAAACGGCGATACTTGGGATTTGGGAAATGGATTGACTTTTAAAATAGATGAAGCTTTAATAGATGGAAGCGGATATAAATTTACAGCTGTAGCTGAAGGAAATACAAAAATAATTTTTAATGGAAAAGAAGACTATGAAGTAAGTGATGCATCACCCTTATCATGTAAAATTTCTGAACTAAAAGCTTGGGATGGTAAGAATACTACATTTAATGTAAATGGACAGGAAATAAATTTAGAGTTTAAAAACATAAAAACTACAGAAGATATTATAAATACAATAAATTCAAATGAAAAATTAAAAGGAAAAGTAATTGCTCGTGAAGTTAAAAATGGGGGAGAGACTTCAATAGAAATTTTTTCATTAGATAATAATAAAGCCTTTATAAAAGAAGCAGAGGGAGAAGAAGTTATTAAAGATTTAAAAGGTAAAACTAATAAATTTATGGGAACTTATGAATTTGAAACTATGGGAGAAGGATTAATAACAGAAATATCTCAAGGAGTTACTATAGAATATAATGTTACAGCATCACAACTAATAAAATTTACTGATGAAAAAGGTAACGAAAGAAATTTAAAAGAAATATTGGAGAATGTAGTAAGACATTTAGATTCACCAGATGGGTCATCTGGTGTAAAAGAGATATCAGAGAAAGATTTACTAGCTATAGATACAGCTATGAATAACATATTAAAGCTTCGTTCTCAAGTTGGAGCAAAACAAAATAGAATGGAAAGTGCTGAGGAAAAAAATACAGAAGAAAACTTTAATATGACAGAAATATTATCTAAAACTGAGGATATAGATTTTACTAAAAAAACTATGGAACTTGCAGTAGCACAAACAGTTTATATGGCAGCACTTCAAACCAGTGCAAGAATAATTCAACCAACTCTTATGGATTACTTACGTTAGAGTATAGATTACTAATAATATATAAGTTTATTTTAGTAGACAATTGTCTACTGATGAAGAAGGGGTTTTTTATGAAATTAAATACAAAGTATCATGGAGAGATAGAATACAAAGAAGAGGATGTAATTGTTTTTAAAAAAGGATTACCAGGTTTTGAAACTTTAAAAAAATTTATAGTATTTCCATTAGAAGAAAATGATATATTTAAAATAGTTCATTCCATAGAGGATAATAGTATGGGATTGCCTGTAGTATCCCCTTTTATAGTGTATAAGGATTATAAGTTTTCTTTATCTGATGAACAAATAAATAATTTAAATATAAAAGATAAAGAGGATGTTTTAGTTCTAAACACTGTAACTATAAGTTGTAATTATAAGGATATTACAACTAATTTAAAAGCTCCTATAATTATTAATATTAAGGATAAAGTTGGGGAACAAATAATATTAGATAATGATAAATATGAAATTAAATACCCAATTTTCAGGGAGGAAGTTTAATGTTAGTTATAGGAAGAAAAAAGGGAGAATCCTTAATTATAGGAGACAATATAGAAATTACTGTAGTAAAAATTGAAGATGGTTCTGTAAAAATAGCTATATCAGCTCCAAAGGATGTAACAATACTTAGAAAAGAGCTTTACAAGGAAGTACAGGAAGAAAATAAAAAGGCGTCTAATGTAGATTTATCTGTATTGAAAAAATTTAAAAAGGAATAATTAAAAGAGGTGATAGCATGGATGTTAAATATGTAGGTCAAGGAAGACGGGAAACCTTTAACGTTAATGAAGGATCAATAGATAGTACATTGTCTGGAAGCATTAGGGGAGAAAATTTAAATGGAGAACATATATTGAATTCTTCTATAAATGCAATAAATAATTCAAACAATGACAATGGCAATGTAAGAGAAGAAGATGTAAGAAAGTCTGTGGATAAATTAAATAAATTATTAGAAGGTAAAGCCACTTATGTAGAATATGAAGTATATGGAAAACTTAGAAGTATAACTATAAAGATAATGGATAGTAATACGAGAAAGGTAGTAAAGGAAATTCCACCTAAAAAAATAATTGATATGGTAGACAAGCTTTGTGAATTAGCAGGAATGTTTATGGATGAAAAAGCTTAATACAGATTATAGATTGCAGAGAGAACAGATAGATATAATTTTTTACTTTGTAATCTGATAAAGGGGTGGTTATATGGAATTTAAACTTAATAAAATAGATACTGAAATTAGACAAAAAATTCAGGATAATACAAAAGAAGGTTTAATCCATAGAAAACAAGAAGTGAAAATTAACAAGGATACTAATAAAGATAAGAGAGACAGAGATTTTTCTAATCAGTTAAAAAAATATTCTAAAAAGAAATCTGATAAAAACAAAAAAATATCTATAGAGGCAGAAAAGATAAATGAAATAGATGTAGAGGCTTTTATCTATGAAGATGACAAAGAAAGTTTATCCAGTGGAAGATTTTTGGACTTAAAAAGGTAGGTGTATAAATAATGTTTGCAGGAAATGCATACAGTGCTTATAAAAATAATAGTGTAAATTTTGCATCAAAAGAACAACTGTTACTTATGATTTTAGATGGAGCCGTTAAATTTTCCAAAATAGCCAGACAAGCAATTGAAGATAAAGATGTAAAAAAAGCCCATGAAAATATAATTAAAACACAGAATATATTCTATGAACTAATGGCAACTTTAGATGTAGCACAAGGGGGAGAATGGGCAGAAAAACTTATGGATGTATACGAATTTATTGTAAATAGGCTTATGATAGCAAATGTAAAAAAAGATGTGGCTATAATGGATGAAATAATTCCACTTATAGAGGATGTTAGGGATACTTGGAATGAAGCTTATAAGCTTTCGAAAAGCAGATGATAAATAAGAAGAAATAGAAAATAAATACTCAGTTTATTATTTATTCTCTATAATTTACTATTTAAAAGAAGAGGGAGTGATTTAAATGTCAGATTCAATTAGTGGATTATCCGGAACTGGTGGCGGAGATATGATGAGAATTATAGGAATGGCATCAGGTATGGATATAGATGGTATGATTAAAAAGATGATGTTGGCTGAACAGAAAAAGGTAGACAAGGTTAAACAACAAAGACAGCAAATAGTGTGGAAGCAGGAAATATATAAAGATATTATAAAGGATGTAAAGGATCTTCAAAATACTTATTTTAGAGCAGATAGTGAGGAAAGTTTACTTTCATCTAAAGCTTATTCTGATTTTAAAGTAAATAGTACAAACTCTACAGTAGCAACAGCAACAGCAACAGTAGGAGCTGTACAGGGAAATTATAGTGTAAAGGTGAATCAATTAGCTGAAGGAGCAACTGCAAATAGTGATAAATTAATAACAACTTCAGCACAAGAAGCGCTTTTAACTACTAAATTATCGGAAATAGGCATAACTGATGGAAGTAAATTTACAATAACCTCTGATAGCAAAACAGTAGAAATTACAGTGGGAAGTAACCAAACTATAAGCGATTTAATAAGTCAAATAAAAAATACTAAATGGGATGGAAAGGATTCATTAGTAGGAAATGATATAGATGTTTCCTTTAGTGAATTAACTCATACATTTACTATGAAAACAAAAGTAACTGGTGAGGATAAAAATCTTCAAATATCGGATGTTAGTGGAAATTTTGTAAGTAAGTTAAACTTACAAGGGAAGAATATAGATGGAGTAACGGGAAATATAGTAGGTCAAAATGCAGATGTTATAATAACTCCACCAGGTGGTGCTGGGGTACCGGTAACCAAAACAACAAACAACTTTACCATAGATGGAATAGGCTACAATTTAACAGCAGTAGGGGAGTCAACTATAACAATAACTCCAGATGTAGATAAAACTTTTGACAGATTCAAAAACTTTATAGATAAATACAATACATTAATAGATAAGATAAATACAAAACTTACAGAAAAGAAGAATTATGACTATAAACCTCTTACCGATGCACAAAAGAAAGAAATGAAGGATGATGAGATAAAGGCTTGGGAGGAAAAAGCTAAAAAGGGTATATTAAGAAATGACGATAATCTTACAAACATGCTTTCAGAGCTTAGAAATACCTTCTTTTCAAAAGTAGATGGGGCTTCTGTAAGTTTCGGGAAATCTATAGGATTAGATACAGAAGGAAAGGTATCTAAAGCTGGACAAATAAAATTTACAGATGATACTGGTGAAATATTTAAAAATATGTTAAAGGAAAGACCAGATGAGATAATGCAGTTGTTTACAGGTACTTATAAACTAACTTCAGATGATAATGCAAAGATTGATGAACTGTTTAATACTGGATTAACCGGTGAAGATCAGGAAAAATATGGATACTTAAAATCAAGAACAAATAAAGTAAAAGATGCTAAAGATATATTTTCTTTAGATAATTCTGGAATTTTCCAGAAATTTGATTCTATATTAAAGAATAATGTTGGAATCCCAGGAGTTACTTTAAATAGTGCTATACTTACTCAGTATGCTAATAAACAAGAGGACTATAGTATTTATGGAACTTCAGGAACTAATACATTACCAGATCAAATTTATAGAAAAGATAATTTAATAAAAACTTTAAATGCTAAGTTAAAGGATAAAGAAAATGCTTTATATAAAAAGTTTTCTAGATTGGAAGTAGTTATGAACAAATATAATGCTCAAACCTCTTGGTTAGCTCAACAATTTGGAGGCTAGAAGTTTTAGCTTAAGTTAAGTAAGGGAGAAATCTTATGTGCATGATAAAAAAACATCTAGAAAATTTTAAAGATATTACTCTTCAATTGATAGATAAAGTAAAAGAAGATGATTTTGATTCAGTGGATATGCTTATGGAAGAAAGACAAAAGATAATAGATAATATGGATAGTGTAGAATTTTCCCAAGATGAGTTTGTTAATATAGCAAAAGAGTTAAATATTATAGAATATGATAAGGAATTAGAAAAAGTTATTATTGAAAAAAAAGCTAAGATAAAAGAGGAAATGGGAAAAATAATAACAAATAGAAATGCTAATACAAGTTATAATAAAAAGTTTTATTCTAATAGTACTATATTTAGCAAAAAAATATAAGTTTAAATTTTATAATTAATATTAGATATTATAACAAATTAGAAATAGGGTGCTACATTAAAATTTAATTTTACAATCCCTGATAACGTAAAATAAAGTTATCGGGGATTATTTTTAGATTTAAAGTATAAGTTTTTATGCTTTTTTCTTTTTGCTCTCGATTACTCATTTTCAATTATTAATTTTAAACATATTCAGTGATAATAAAGAAAAATATTTTTCTTTATTATTTAAATATATAAAGTTTATTAATTTATAGTCGATAAATGTAATACAAAGGCGAAAAATAATAAAAAAAATTAAAAAAACTATAAAGTAATAAAATTTTATTACGATAAACTAAATGTAATATAAAAGCAGATTAAAACCATTAGAAAAATATAGAATGATTTTCAATTCTAAACTTTCACTTCTCAATTAAATAAGTTAGTAAGCTCAAAGAGCTTAACTATAAATAAAAATAGGGCATGGATGCCCAGAAGAATTCAAGGAGGAATTTATTATGATAATCAATCACAACATGAATGCAATGAACTCACACAGACAAATGGGAATCAATGTAGGAAATGCAGGAAAGGCAATGGAAAAATTAAGCTCAGGTTTAAGAATAAACAGAGCTGGAGATGACGCAGCAGGTCTTGCAATATCTGAAAAAATGAGAGGACAGATAAGAGGTCTTGATCAGGCTTCAAGAAATGCTCAGGATGGTATTTCTTTAATTCAAACAGCTGAAGGTGCGTTAAATGAAACTCATTCAATACTTCAGAGAATGAGAGAATTAGCAGTTCAGTCAGCTAATGATACAAACGTTACAGCAGATAGAGCAGCTATCCAAAAAGAAATGAATCAGTTATCAAAAGAAATAAATAGAATAGCTAGCCAAACTGAATTTAATACTCAAAAATTATTAAAATCAGGTATTACATTAAATTTCCATGTTGGAGCAAATTCATCTCAAACAATAACTTTAAGTATCAATAAGATGGATGCTGCAGCACTTTCCGTAGGAGTTGCTGCTGGTTCAGCGATATCAATAACTTCTCAAGCAAATGCAGAAAGTGCTATATCAAAAGTTAATACAGCAATAACTACTGTATCAACAGAAAGAGCTAATTTAGGTTCATATCAGAATAGATTAGAGCACACAATAGCAAACTTAAATACTTCATCAGAAAATTTACAAGCAGCAGAATCAAGAATTAGAGATGTAGACATGGCAAAGGAAATGATGAATTTCTCAAAGAATAATATATTACAGCAGGCTGCACAAGCAATGCTTTCACAGGCTAATCAACAGCCACAGGGAGTTCTTCAGTTATTAAGATAAGAATCTTCCTTATCATAAAAAGCTCAGGATTTTCCTGGGCTTTTTATGATATTTTCAAAATATTCAAGAAATATCTACAACATTCGACAATAAATATATAGATATTATTTGGAGGAGTACTATTGTGAAAAATTATATGAATATACTTAAATCTTTGATAAAGGATAATGATAAAGAAAAATTCTACAGTTTAATATTTCAACTATCAAGTTTAGCTTTGAAATATATAAATGAATTAGAAGATAAAGATACTTTATTACAATTTAGTAATACTCTTAAGATACTTGAGGAGGGTATGAAAATAGATGATGCTGTGGTTATTTTAGATATTATGGAATATGAAATTTTCAATTATATCAATTTATAAGAATTAAAAGGAGAAACTAAATATGGATTTTTTTATAGAAAATTTAAAAGAACTGCAGATTGTTCAACAACCTTTAGCCAAACAAATTAATGAATGTAATAGTGAAGCAGAAGAAAATGATGGGTTTTATATATATAAAAATTTTAATGATGAATATGTATTAAAATATAAAAATCATAAGGGTGATTTAATCCATTATACAAGTTATTATAATCCTACAAAACAAGGAAAAGAAATGATAGAGCATGTAGATTTTTCGAAAAATAGAGATTGTATTGTTTGTATTGGTATTGGATTAGGGTATCAGGTGGATGAATTGCTAAAAAAAATAGGAGAAAAGTCTATCATAATAGTGGTAGAAAGAAATATTAAACTTTTAATAGAAGTGTTAAAACTAAAAGATTATTCTGAGGCTATAAAGAATAATAAGATTTTTTTTGCTGTAGGTGAGCTGGAAGATAAAAATTTATTTCAAAGTATTTCTACTATAATGAGATTTTATAGTTTTAATATAGTTTCTATGCAAGGGGTAACCTTTGATGTTTTTGATCCGGATTATAATTTGTATGCAAATGAAGTGGCTAAATATATTAATAATTATAAAGATACTTATTATTTTGCCCTTGGTAATGATGTTGACGATACTTTGTTAGGAGTAAAAAACAGATTTGATAACATGCCAAGATATATAAGAAATCCTGGACTAAATGACTTAAAAAAGGAATTTGGTAATGTTTACAAAAATAAGCCAGCCATTATAATTGCATCAGGACCATCACTTAACAAAAATATTCATTTTTTAAAAGAAGCTAAAGGGAAGGCTTTATTATTAGCTTGTGATGGATCTATGGCTTGTTTAAAAAAGAATAATATAATTCCAGATGCGGTGGGTTCTGTAGAGAGAGTGTATAAGACATATGAGGCTTTTTATAAAGATAAGCAGTTTGATGATAATGTAGTACTTACTGCTCCTGCTGTGGTGCAGAAGGGAATACCAGATACTTTTAGAACAAAAATATTATCTTTTTTTAAGGATGAAGCTTATGCACGTTGGTTTAATAATGCCATATTAGACAAAGGAAGTGTATGGTGTGGTGCAAGTGTTGCCCAAATGCTTTTTGGATTAGCACATGAGTTAGGTTGTGATCCAATAATATTGGTTGGTCAAGATTTAGCTTATTCAGAAAATGGAGTATCCCATGTAGAAGAAGCAGAAGTAAAGGAACAGGTAAATCTAGAAAAGGTAGAAGTATATGTGGAGGGGATAAATGGAGAAAAGCTTCCAAGTACATACATTTGGCAGAAATTTTTAATAATTTATGAAGAAGCTTTAAGAGTTACGGATAGAAAAATTATAGATGCTACTGAAGGTGGAGCGCTGATTAAAGGAAGTGAAATTAAAACTCTTAAAGAAACAATTGAACAATATTGTAAAGAAGATATTCCAAGTTTAAGGCAATGTGTTGACTCTATTGAAATTAGTGGAAAATTTATAAAAAAAGCGTCTGAAAATATAATTAAATTATCTACCCTAGAAATAAAGAGGATGGAGTTATTTAAAAAGAGAGCAGAAATAGCTTTAGAAAAGAACTCTCAATCTATGAAAACTTTATTAATAGGTATAAAAACTCAAAAGCAGTTGGATGAAATCTATGATTTAATTGAATATGTTGAAAATAAAATTGTGAAAAGAATTTTATCTTATCCAACTATAAAATTATTATTACAATTTATAATTTATAGGGCAGCGTATAAAATTAGTAAAATAGAAGAAAAAAGTTTTAATGAAAAAAGTTTGAAAATTAATTTGGAAGTTCATAAAGAGATGCTTATGGATATAGTTAAATTTACAGAAAAAGCAATAAAAGTATTTCAACATGGAATTGAAAATATAGAAAGTAGCTTAAATAAGTAAATTATGTGATAGTAGGAGGATATATAATGGACAATGATAAAGTAGAAGCTTTACAAACGGCTAAGGGATATATTGACAATTTAAAAGAGGGAGCAAAGAAAATATATAATTACATATCCAATGGAGAGGAAGTTAAAGCGTTAGAATTAATTCCATATTTTACAGAAGGGATAGATTGGTTAGTAAAAGTAATATTATTAACTAGAGATGTACAAAAAAAGGAAATAAATATAGATGGATTTAACAGTATGTTCACTGAAGTTACAGAGGCTTTAAAGGAACAAGACCATATATTAGTAGGTGATTTTTTTCAACATGAAATAATTCCTAGATTAGATAATATTCAGAATGATATATCCAAGGCAATAGAGATATAAAAAGTGAAGCATAGTTATTATAATTTTAGATTTAATTAATAAGGTAAGGAATGATATTTTGTGAGAACTAATCTAAGACAATTATTAATTAATAAGAATTACTCTATAAAATGTGTTTTACAAGTAATTGACAAAGGATCAGAGGGAATAGTATTAGTTGTAGATAATGACGAGAAGCTTATTGGAACTATCACTGATGGAGATATAAGAAGAGCTTTAATTAAAGGATATAAATTAGAAAATAGTGTAGAAAAGATAATTAATTATAATCCAATATATGCTACAATGCATATGTCAAAGAATGAAATAAAAGAAATTTTAATAAAAAATGCTATTAAAGATATTCCTATAATAGATGAAGGTGGAAGGGTAGTAGACTTAATCAGCATAAGAGATATCTTACTTCCAGATGGTAAACAAAATTCAGTAGTGATTATGGCTGGAGGTTTAGGAACAAGACTTAAAGATTTAACTAGAGAAATACCTAAACCAATGCTTAAAGTTGGTGAAGACCCTATGCTTCAACATATAATAAATAATTTTAAGCAATATGGATATAACAATATATTAATATCTGTAAACTATAAGGCAGAAATAATTGAAAATTACTTTCAAGATGGTTTCGCCTATGGAGTAAAAATAAGTTATATAAAAGAGAATAAGAGACTTGGCACTGCAGGAGGAATAAAGCTGGCAGAAGATTATTTACACAAGCCTTTTTTTGTAATTAATGGTGATGTGTTTACTAATTTAAATGTACAAAATATGATGGATTTCCATATGAATAATGAATTTGATATAACTGTAGGAGTTAGAAAATATACATTCCGCATACCATATGGAGTACTAGATGTAGAGAATAACTTTATAAATTCGGTAAAGGAGAAGCCCGTTATAGATTATTTAATAAATGGAGGTGTATACTGTATAAATCCTAATTTAATTAAATATATTCCTCAAGATACATACTTTGAAATAACAGATTTGATTAATATTTGTATAAAAAATGGGCTAAAGGTTGGAAGTTATGAAATAAAAGAGTACTGGATGGATATTGGTAAAATTGAAGATTACAATAAGGTTAATGAAGATGTATATGATTTAGTATGTTGTGGTAAGGTAGGGAAAGAGGATGATAAATAATAAAAGGATACTTGCGATTATTCCAGCAAGAGGAGGTTCAAAAGGAATACCTAGAAAAAATGTAAAGGATTTAAATGGTAAGCCACTTATAGCTTACACTATAGAAGAAGGAATAAAGAGTAAATATATAGATGAATTAATTGTATCTACAGAGGATGAAGAGATTGCTAGTGTTAGTAAAGCTTATGGTGCAGAAGTACCTTATTTACGACCTGAAGAATTTTCCAAAGATGAAACACCTGGAATTTATCCTATAATTCATGGTATAGAGTATTTTGATAAAAAAAATAATAGATTTGATTATGTGGTTTGTTTACAATGTACTTCACCATTTAGAAAGGCTTATCAAATAGATGAAGCTATAGAAAAATTAATAGAAATAGATGCAGATTCAATAGTTAGTGTATGTGAAAATGAAGTAAGTCCCTACTGGATGAAAAAAATAGTAGATGGAAAGATGACAAATTTTTTAGAAGAAAGTACATTGTATGCTAGGAGGCAAGATGTACCTAAACTATATAGATTAAATGGTGCTATATATATTGCTAAAAAGCATATTTTAATGAATTTTAAAAATTGGTATACCGAAAATACTATTCCATATATAATGGATGAAAAAACATCTTTAGATATAGACAATATGATGGATTTTAAATTTGCACAATTTTTAATCAAGGAGAGGGAAAATGGTTAATGTATATGATTATATAAATCATAATAAATGTTTCATAATAGCAGAAGCGGGTGTAAACCATAATGGGGATATAAATATAGCTAAAAAACTTATAAATGCAGCCTATGAAGCAGGAGCTGATGCAATAAAATTTCAAAGTTTTAAAGCAAAAAACTTGGTAACTAAGGAGGCTGTAAAAGCAGATTATCAAAAGAAAACTACAGGAGATGGAAGTCAATATGAGATGCTTAAAAAATTGGAATTATCTTTTGATGAGCATATTATATTAAAAAGCTATTGTGAGGAAAAAGGAATAATGTTTATATCAACACCCTTTGATTTTGAAAGTGTAGATTTACTTAAAAAGCTTGATGTTCCATTATATAAGATAAGTTCAGGAGATTTAACTAATACGCCTTTTCTTAAATATATAGCAAAGCTAAATAAATCCATCATATTATCTACAGGTATGGCTAACTTAGCTGAAGTAGAGATTGCAGTTGATGCTATAAAAGAAACTGGTAATAAAAATATAACCTTATTACATTGTACATCAAATTATCCTACAGATTATGAAGATGTTAATTTAAATGCCATGATTACATTAAAAAATGCATTTAAGCTTCCTATAGGATATTCTGATCATACAGTGGGAATAGAAATACCTATTGCAGCAATAGCTATGGGAGCTCAAGTTATAGAAAAACATTTTACATTACACAAGGATATGGAGGGACCAGACCATAAGGCATCTTTAAATCCAGAAGAGCTTAAAAAAATGGTATTAAGTATTAGAAATATTGAAAAAGCTTTTGGTGATGGTATAAAAAGATGCAATAAAAGTGAAGAAAATACTAAAAAGGTTGCTAGAAAAAGTATAGTAGCAAGTACAAAAATAAGAAAAGGTGAAGCTATTTCCTATGAAAATGTTACTTTTAAGAGACCAGGAAATGGAATAAGTCCTCTGCTTATAGAACAGGTCATAGGAAAAACTGCTATTTGTGATATTAATATAGAGGAATTTATAACTTTTAGTAATATAAAGTAGGTGAAACATGTGAAAAAAATTTTAGTTGTAACAGGAACAAGAGCAGATTATGGATTGTTATATTGGACTATGAGAGAGATACAAAATGATGTAGAGTTAGAGCTTCAACTTGTAGTGACAGGAAATCATTTAGTTAAAGATTATGGATATACTGTTGAGCAAATAAAAAGAGATGGATTTCAAATAGACGAAGAAATAGATATAATTATAAACTCAGAGAAAAAAAGTTCTATAGTAAAATCTATGGGACTTGAAATGGTTCAGATGGCTCAGTGTTTTGATAGGTTGAAACCTGATATTTTACTTATTCTTGGTGATAGATATGAAACTTTTGTAGCGGCAACTTGTGCTATGATGATGAATATATCTATAGCACATATGAATGGTGGAGAATCCACGGAGGGGGCTGTAGATGAGCAAATAAGACATTCTATAACTAAGATGGCACATATACACTTCACTGGTGCGGAATATTATAAAGAAAGAATAGTTAAAATGGGTGAAGAACCTTGGAGAGTTTATAATGTGGGCCAAGCTGGGATTGAGAATATAAAAAGATTGAAACTTTTAGAAAAATATGAACTGCAAAGAGAGTTAAATGTTTCTTTTGATAAACCTGTATTTTTAGTAACATATCATCCAGTAACTTTAGACATAGAAAATATAGAAAGTCAAATGAATAATTTACTTGATTCTCTAAAAGAGTTTGATGCAAAATATATATTTACATATCCTAATGCGGATTTTGGCAGTAAAGTTATTATAGATAAAATTAATGATTTTGTTAAACATAATAATAATGCATATATATATTACAGCTTAGGACAAAAAAGATATTTAAGTTTATTAAAGTCTGCGCATGTTATGATAGGTAACTCATCTAGTGGAATAATTGAAGCACCTACTTTTAAAATACCTGTTATAAATATAGGTGACAGACAAAAAGGAAGGCTTAGAAGTAATAATATTATTGATGTTGGATATGAAAAAGAAGAAATAATAAAGGCTATAAATAGGGTTTTATATGATAAAGAGTTTAAGGAAAATTTGAATTATATAGAGAATCTATATGGTGATGGAAATGTTAGTAAGAGAATAGTAAGTGCATTAAAGTCTATTAATATAGATAAAATATTATTGAGTAAAAAGCTTACATATTAAAGAGGTAATAGTAATGAAGAAAATAGTTCTTATAGGGGCTGGTGGCCATTGTAAGGTTGTTATAGATATTATAAAAAGTAGAAATGAATATGAGATAATAGGGGTTACAGAAAAACAATTAGTTAAAGATAATGTGGCAGGAATACCTATACTTGGAGATGACAGTATTTTGCAACAATTATATAGTCATGGAGTTGAATATGCATTTATATGTATAGGTGCAATAAATAATTTGGGATTAAGAAATAAAATATACAAAAATTTAAAAGAAATAGGGTTTAAGTTGCCAGTGATAAGGCATATAACTTCTGTGATTTCACCAAGAACATCTATTGACGAAGGTACTTGTATTATGCCAGGAGCAATAATAAATTCAGATACGATTATAGGGAAAAACTGCATAATTAATACATCTAGTGTAGTAGAGCATGATTGTAAAGTAGGTGATAATTGTCATATATCTCCAGGTGCTGTAATAGCTGGTGGAGTTGAAATTTTAAAAGATACCCATATAGGATTAGGAAGTAGAGTAATTGAAAGTGTTAAAATAGGCTCTAATGTAATAATAGGGGCTGGAGCTACTGTTATAAATAATGTAGAAAACAATATGGTAGCAGTAGGAGTACCAGCTAAAGTTATAAGAAATAGATTAGAAATTTTTCAAAGAGAAGGAGGCTAAGATATATGAATTTAAAAGGGAAAAAAGTATTAGTTACTGGATCAGAAGGCTTTATAGGAAGTCATTTAACCGAAAGACTTGTAGAAATTGGAGCGGATGTAACAGCACTTGTTCAATATAATTCTTTTAATAATTGGGGGTGGATAGATACTTTTGATAAAAAAGTGAAAGATAGTATTAATGTTGTAACTGGTGATATTAGAGAATATGATGGAATGAAAAGAATTGTTAAAGGACAAGAGGTAGTATTTCATTTAGCAGCACTTATAGCAATCCCATATTCATATGTATCACCTATGGCTTATGTTAGAACTAATGTAGAAGGAACTACAAATGTTTTAGAAGCTTGCAGAGAATATGAAATTGAGAAAATTGTACATACTTCTACCAGCGAAACATATGGTACAGCATTATATGTACCAATAGATGAAAAACACCCACTGCAAGGCCAATCACCTTATTCTGCATCTAAAATAGGTGCAGATAAAATAGCGGAAAGCTTTTATAAAAGTTTTAATCTTCCAGTGGCAACTATAAGGCCATTTAATACATATGGTCCAAGGCAATCTGCAAGAGCTGTTATACCAACTATAATATCACAAATTCTATCAGGGAAAACTGAAATAAAGCTTGGAAGTTTAACACCAACAAGAGATTTTAATTATGTAAAAGATACAGCGGAAGCTTTTATTAAAATTGCAGAAAGCGATAAAACAGTTGGAGAAGTAATAAATACAGGTTCTAACTATGAAATTTCTATAGGAGATACAGTAAAAAAGATTGTGGATATTATTGGAGCAAACATTAATATACTTTGTGATGATGAAAGAATTAGACCGGAAAATAGTGAAGTTAATAGATTGTGGGCGGATAATAAGAAAATTAAGCAATTAACTGAATGGAAGCCGCAATACAGTTTAGATGATGGATTGAAAGAAACTATACAGTGGATAAAAGATAATATGAAATATTTTAAAACTGATATATATAATGTTTAGATGGATAGAGGTGTAGTAAATTGAAAAGAATAAACCCTTTTAAGAAGATATATGATATTTGCAATGGAGATGACCCAAAAGAAAAATATTTGAATCAACCAAATTTCCCAAGATATATAGATATTGAGCTTACAAATCATTGTAATTATAGATGCTTAATGTGCCCAGTAGGAACAGGCATTATGTGTAGAGAAACAGGATATATGAGTGATGTTGTATATGAAAAAATTTTAGAAGAAATAAAGGTATATAAAACACCCCTAAGATTTATAAGATGGGGAGAACCAACATTACATAATAACTTTATCCATTATATAAAGAAAGCTAAAAATTTAGGTATAATATGTCATTTTAATACTAATGGTACGTTGCTTACAGAAGAACAACTAGGACAATTAGTAGACATAGAATTAGATAGCATAAAATTTTCTTTTCAAGGTATTGACGAAAAAAGTTATAAAGAAATGAGAAATTCAGATTACTTTAAAAAGCTATTAAATAAAATCAAAAGATTATATGAGATAAGAGGAGATAAAAAATATCCATATATTCACATAGCTACAACTATAACTTATGAGAGTAAGGATCAAGTGCATGCATTTAAAAAGGAAGTTAGTAAGTATTGTGATTTAGTCACAGTTGGTAGAACTATATTAGAACATATAGATATAGAAAAAAGCAATTTAAATGATGAAGACAAAAAAAGACTTATAGAACTTAAAAATGAAGAAACTATAATAAAGCAACATCCTAAATGTTGTCCAGAAGTGTTTGATAAATTATCCATAAATTGGGATGGAAGCGTATCCGCTTGTTGTGGGGATTATGATAACAAGATGGTAATTGGTAATGTAAATGAAAAATCATTGAAGCAAATATGGAATTCAGATAAATTAGATGGTTATAGAAAAATATTAAGTGAATGTGGTTATGAAAAATTAGAATTATGTAAAAAGTGTTATGACTATATGGAATTACAAACAAAAGGTATTCAAAACTTATAGATATAAATAAGGAGCTGATAATATGATACCATTATGTATACCTGAAATCTGTGGCAATGAATGGGAATATATTAAGGAGTGTTTAGATACTAATTGGGTATCTTCTGTTGGCAGTTATGTTGATAAATTTGAAAATGACTTCGCAAACTTTTTAAATGTTAATAAAGCAGTAGTTACAATGAATGGAACTGCAGCACTTTCATTAGCATTAAGAACTTTAGGAGTAGGTGAAGGAGATGAGGTTATAGTTCCATCATTGACCTTTATTTCCCCAGTAAACACTATAAAATACGTAGGTGCAGAGCCGGTTTTTGTAGATGTGTGTAGAGATACTTTTGTTATAGATGTTGAAAAAATAGAAAAACTTATAACCAAAAAAACAAAAGCTATTATACCAGTTCATATATATGGACACCCTGTGGACATGAATAAGTTGATGGAAATAGCTGAGAAATATGGGCTTTATGTAATTGAAGATGCTACAGAAGCTTTAGGAAGTTATTATAAGGATAAAGCGGTAGGTACTATAGGGCATATAGGTTGCTTTAGTTTTAATGGTAATAAACTTATAACCACAGGTGCAGGAGGAATGCTTGTAGCTAATGATGAAAAATTGGCTTATAGAGCTAAATTTTTATCAACGCAAACGAAAGTTACAACAGAAAACAAAGCCTTTTATCATCCAGAAATAGGCTATAATTATAGAATGCCTAATTTACTTGCTGCTATGGGATGTGCTCAGTTGGAGAATATTGAAAAATATATAAAAGCTAAAAGAGATCATGCTGAGTTGTATAGTAAATTATTAGGAAGTATTAAGGGAATAACTTTACCTGTAGAGAAAGAATGGGCATCAAATGTTCAATGGCTTTATTCAATAGTAGTAGAAGATGATTATCCTATAACTAGAGATGAGTTGATAAAAAAATTAGCTGAAAATAAAATAGAATCAAGACCGTTTTTTATGGCAGTACATAATATGCCTCCATATAAACAATGTAAATGTGGAGACATGAGTGTAACAGATGAATTAGTAGAAAAGGGTATAAATTTACCAAGTTCTGTATCATTAAGTGATGAACAAATAAGTGAAATATGTAAAATAATAAATAAATTATAAAGTACTATCTGATAGTTTAAATTAAACAAGATAAGAATTTTTGTATATAAAGGATGATTAATTAATGTATAGAAATATAGAAATACATAAAGCTAAAGATGGTAATTATAATTTAAAAGTAGATAAAAGGTATATATATAGTAGGTATTTTCCATTAGAAGAGGCGGGCAAATTTATAGAAGCAAATAAAGAATTGTATTTAGATAAGAAAGTTGTAGTGGTATATGGAGTGGGACTTGGATACCATGTAAAAGAATTATTAAAAAGAATATCTAATAGTACAAAGGTTTATTTATTTGATTTAGATATGGAAATAATTAAGATTAGTAGGGAACTAGGACTTTTAGAAGAGATTGAGAATGATAAAAGAGTAGAATTAATATTGGGAAATGATAAAAAATTCTATGAAAGATTTTCAGAAAAGATTTATTTAGTGGAGGATATTTTTATATATGAACCTCTTTTAAAATCCCTTCCTAGTGAATATGAAGAATTCAAAGAAGTTATTAAAAGTTTTTATATAGCTAAAATAAATATAAAAAGATATGCACATATTGCTAAAGAAAATGAAATAATAAACATAAAAAATAATTATAAATGTATAGATGAATTTTTGAAAAATTTTCATATAAAAAATGAAGTTGTTGTTGTTGCTTGTGCTGGGCCTTCATTAGAGAAAGATTTAAAAGTTATGAAAGAAAAAAGAGAGCATATAAAAATATTTGCAGTAGGGAAGGCTTTAGATATACTAATGAGAAATAAAATAAAACCAGATATGATTACGGTATTAGATCCTAATGAAATAGTTTATGAACAAATTAAAGGATACGAAAATTTAGATATTCCTATATGTTTTTTATCTACTGCGTCAAGATGGGTAACTAAAGCTTATAAAGGACCCAAATATATATTTTTTAATAAGCCATGTGAGTATAATAAATCTAATATAATAGTAAAAACGGGAAAAACTGTTTCGGTTCCAACAATAGATTTAGCTATAAAAGCTGGTGCTAAAAAAGTTATATTATGTGGACAAGACTTAGCTTTTGTTAATGATAAATTGCATGTGGGCGATATAGAAAATGTTGAAAAAAGCGTTTTCTATAAAAGTGTTTTAGGGGTGGATGGTACATACCTAAATACTACATCTGGTATGTTAGAATTTAAAAAGAATATAGAAGAACTTATAACAGAAAACAAAGATATAGAATTTATAAATTCAAGTAAAGGAGCCAAAATAAAAGGAACTATAGAAAAAGAGCTGCATTCTTGTATATAAAATTAAATGAAGAACAATTTATTTGTAAGGAGAGATTACAGTGGCGATAACTAGAAAAGTAATAATTCAGGCTCCTCATGATCCTGAAATTAATGCAAAAGTAAGAGAAGTTTTAGAGTACTATATAACTTATCCAGAGGGATATGACCAATCCAAAAGTTATGGTTTAGTATTTTGCATTACAGGATATGGTAGTAGTGCAGATTCAGAGTATCAATCAAATAAATTAAGACCATATATTTCAGATAAATATAATATAATCACAGTTGGAGTTAGATATCATAATGATTTAAGAACAAAAAATCAATTTACATTTGATATTGATGGTATACGTGAGTGGTATAGCTTAGAAACAAACTATTTTAAAGATATAAGGAATCCAAATAAAATAATAGATGACTTATTTGAATTATTAATATCAAGAAATATATATTCGCTAGATACAAGATTAGCCATCAAAATGTCAACATATCACCAATATTCCTCCTTTGGATTTATGCCAGCAATAGATCATTTAACAGTGTTATTTGATATAATTAAAAAACATAACATTGATAAGAGAAATATTGTAGCATTTGGAACATCTTATGGGGGATATATAGCCTCACTTATGGCTAAATATGCACCAAATACCTTTTCTTTAGTAATAGACAATAGTGGTTTTTGTGTTACACAACTACAAGAAGTTTTTGGAGGTTTAATTGGAGGAGCAGGAGGAGCAATTGTGAAATATGTAGATAATAAACGATATGAAATACCCATAGCAACAAATACCTTATGGTCCTTAGATGAAACAGCAGAAAATTATTTTTCAGATGCTAATAAACAAATTAGAAATCTTTTAATTGAAGACCATAGAACACCTTCACAAACTGTGTATTGCTGTTACCACTCAGAAAAGGATAAAATAGCATGTATGGATTTAAAAGATAAAATGTATAATATATTAAAAAAATATAATTTTACTTATTATAAAAGAATAAATGAAAAAGATGTGGATGGAAAATTATTTAAAAATTCATTACATGGAATGGATGCATCCTTACGTAAAATGTTTGATTTTTCCGTAGAAAGATTTAAAGAATTTAATGATATAAAAGATGATGAAACAGATTTTGATAAAAATATAAGTTATGGTTTTCCGTGTGCAAATAAACTATATAATTTTTCTTATAGTAATAATGGACTTAAGGTTGAAATCAAAACAATTTAAAATATAGTAATCTAATTAAATTTTTAACAAGCAAATGTATAAAAAATTAAGCTATTAAATAAGCATCAGCAATAATAGAAAAATTGCTGGTGCTTTTTAAGTTGGTTTATAATTTTCTTAAACGCAAACTAAATTTCTTATATATTGATAAATTTACCATAAAGTTATATAATAACAAAAGGTATAAAAATAATATTTTTTGATAAGTGTAAAGTTAGAAGAAAAGCCATCGATACTATCACTAGGATAGATTATTATAGTAATTTATTATCTAAGATAAGTATATAAATATTAATCAAAAAAATTTAACAAAACTATTAAAGTTGTAAATAGGATTTACGATATTAATAGTACAAGAAATCAAATAAGCTAAATATCATGGACGATTAATAAAACTATCTAACTTTGCAGGAGGCAAATGAGGGATAGGTTTATTAATCGTCCATATTTTATATTCAGATTCAAGGAGGAAGAAATATGTTAGTATTAGGCAGGAAGCCGGGAGAATATGTAATGATTGGAAATGACATCAAGGTTAAGGTAGTAAAAAGTGATGCAGGTGATTTAAGACTTGCTATAGATGCACCACATGATGTTAAAATTACCAGAGGTGAAGTCTGGGAAGAACAGTTAATGTCTACAAAATAGACAAGTTCTTTTAAAATAATTTTATATTTAAAACTCAGGAGGAGTCAATTGTTCTCATTAATTCAGCAGGAGGCTGAAAATGTGGGAAGGGTTGGCTTCTTTTTTGTTGGATAAAATCAAACTTTTAAGCAAGCTAGGAAATTGAAAGTTGAAAGTTGAGAATGGAGAGTTAAGGATGTTTTTCTTCACTCCGCTCAGAAAAGCTAATAATTCAATATTACACTTTTAAGCATTAACTGAATAAGTTCAATTAAGTATGTCTAGTATTTAGATGTATTGATGAATTTAGGAGGTTTAAAAGTTGAAAGAAAGTTTGGTTTACAATAAAGCATTTAAGTTTGCCATTAGAATAGTTAATTTATATAAGCACTTATGTAAGGAGAAAAGTAAGTATATTATCTCAAAACAGGTATTAAGATCAGGAACTAGTATAGGTGCAAATATTAAAGAAGCCGTACAGGCATCCAGTAAACGAGATTTTCTAATGAAAATGAACATAGCTTTAAAAGAAGCTTCAGAAACTGATTATTGGTTAGAACTTCTCGAAGAAACTAATTATATAGATGATAAAGCATCACAATCAATAATAAACGAATGTACTGAATTAAATAATATGCTTATATCTATTGTTAAAACCACCAAAGAGAATTTGAAAGTCTTAGGAAAATGAAAAAACTTCCAACTCTCAATTCTCAACTAAAGATGTTAGTAAGACGTAAAGTCTTAACTATAAATAATAATAGTGTGCAAGGAAGTACACTTAAAAATCAAGGAGGAATTTATTATGATAATTAATCACAATATGAACGCAATGAACTCACACAGACAAATGGGAATCAATGTAGGTAATTCAGGAAAAGCAATGGAAAAGTTAAGCTCAGGTCTAAGAATAAACAGAGCTGGAGATGATGCAGCAGGACTAGCTATATCAGAAAAAATGAGAGGACAGATTAGAGGTCTTGATCAGGCTTCAAGAAATTCACAAGATGGAATCTCACTTATTCAAACAGCAGAAGGTGCTTTAAATGAAACTCATTCAATTTTACAAAGAATGAGAGAACTAGCAGTTCAATCATCAACTGACACAAATGTAAATGTAGATAGAAAAGCAATACAAGATGAAATGAATCAGTTAACTTCAGAAATTGATAGAATAGCTGATACTACTGAATTCAATACTCAAAAATTATTGGATGGTGGGTTTAAAGGTAAGTTTCAAATAGGAGCAAATAATGGACAGGATTTAGAATTAAGTATAAATAAGATGAATACTAGTAGTTTAGGGTTAGTATCAAATAATTCAATTGAAGATGGTAATACTACAAATAATGCAAATAATGCAGTATTAGCAGATGGTACTTATACATTAAAGGGTGGCAATTTACTTGATGCTAAAGGAAATACTGTAGCTACGTTTGCATCAGATAAGATAAGTGTAGGAGCCACAGATGTTGTAACTCTTGGCAAAGCAGCTTTAGTGGATGGTGCTACAGTAACAATAAGTAATAAGGGTGCCAAATTTGACGTTAAGAATTCACTAGCAACTCCAGATGATACTAATAATTTAGGTCAATTAACACCAGGAAAGTATGAAATAAAAGGCACTAATGTTATAAAAGATGGAAAATTAGTAGGAGATTATGATGCAACTAAGCTAACTATAAATGGAAAGGAAATAACAGTAGCAGATTTAGGATTCCAAGCAGGTAAGCTTGTAGATGGAGGATCATTTACAATAAATGGTGCTGATGTTTCATCAAGAGATGCAGCTCAAGGAACAATAGATTCAGTTAATAAAGCTATAGAAACTGTATCCAGTGAAAGATCAAAACTTGGAGCTGTACAAAATAGATTAGAACATACAATAAATAACTTAAATACATCCTCAGAAAATTTACAAGCGTCAGAATCAAGAGTTAGAGATGTAGATATGGCCAAAGAAATGATGAACTTCTCAAAGAATAATATCCTTAGCCAAGCTGCTCAAGCAATGCTTGCTCAAGCTAATCAGCAGCCACAAGGAGTTCTTCAGTTATTAAGATAATCAGCGAATGAATTTTAGTGTTCTTCTAAAATTGTGGGAGTTCTTTAATTCCAGAATGATAGAAGTGGAAGCTTTTTATAATTATTGAATCTATAATAGTAATAATAAGGGGTCGGGGAGAAATCTCCGACTTTTTATTTTAATTGAGTAGTATTTAATTAAATATAAATATAAGGGTAGGTGGATAATATGTATTTAATACCACAATATATGTTGTTTTTTAAATGTTCTGCTGATAAATGTATTTCACACTGTTGCAGAGGATGGAAAATACAAGTAGAAGATAATATCATTGAAAAATATAAAAATATAAAAGATGAAGAACTGAGAAATATAATTCTAAAAAATATAAGTAGAGATCCTGGTATTGCTGGAATTTATGGAAATATGAAATTAACAGATAGGTTTGAATGTGCTTTAATACAAAATGGATTGTGTTATATACATAAAAATTTAGGGGAAGAATATTTGTGTAATACATGTAAAACTTATCCTAGACATAAGAATTTAGTGGATAATGTAAAGGAAATGTCTGCAACAATTTCTTGCCCGGAGGTAGCAAAATTAGTTCTTTTAAATAGTAAACCTATGGAGTTTGAAGCTATAAGAGATTTTAATGATATATCTATTACAACATTTAGAATAGAAGATCATGAAGGATGTGAATATTTTTGGAAATTAAGAATGTTTACTATAGAAGTTTTACAATATAGGAAATGGGATTTAAACAGTAGAATAAAGTTGCTTATTATGTTTTATAATAAATTTAATAAAGATAAATTTGATATAGATAATGAAATAAGAAAATTTAAAGGATATTTATGTGATCAAAGTATTTATGAAAAAATAAAAACTATTGGAATAGAAAGTAAAGTTAAAGTTGAGATGTTAAAAGAGATTATGCAATTAAACACTAGACGTATACTATTAGATATTAAATATAAAAATTTAGTTGTTGAACTTATAGAAGGACTTGAATTAGATAGTGATGATATAGAAAATTCATTTGTAAAATTTGAAAATATTAAAGATAAATACTATAATGAGTTTTTCAAAGAAAAAGAATATATTTTTGAAAATTATCTAGTTAATTATACATTTCAAAATCTTGTTCCTTTAGGGCATGGCAAAAACTTCTTTGAAAATATAGCTCAAATGATAATAAACTTATCCATAATAAGATTTATAATAATAGGAATAATGGGTATAAAAAAGGAAAAGTTCAATGAAGATGATATTATAGATATATTTCATTCATTTTCAAGGAATTTTGAACATAGTAATGAGTTTAATAAAAAATTGCTCAAAAATCTTAAGAAAAAAGGTATGTTAAATGAAAAATGGATTATGTTATTGCTTTAGTAAGCAGCAACAATGTTCTGGCGAAGTGAAAAAATAGGGAATAATAGAAATGATATATTTAAAGATTAATTATTTAACATTATTTGGATAAAAATTAAATA
Organism: Clostridium tetanomorphum; assembly: GCF_017873215.1. GTDB lineage: Bacteria > Bacillota > Clostridia > Clostridiales > Clostridiaceae > Clostridium_AO > Clostridium_AO tetanomorphum. The sequence goes on along the minus strand of NZ_JAGGKA010000015.1, from coordinate 4,810 downwards.
TTATTAATATGATAAATATAAAATAATATGTTACTGTTTAATGAATAATCATGTACATATATTAATAAAAACGGAGAATAAATTGGCAGGATAAATAGTACTATTCAAAGTGTTTTAATAAAAAATGCAGTTATATAATTATATAGGATATTTATTTCAAGATAGATATCATTCTGAACTTATTGAAAGTAATTCACAAATGCTTAATATAAGCAGGTATATACAGTGATAGAATCTTTTATTTTTTGCTAGTTTTATACTTTTGATTGTTCCGATGGGTTTATCTTCTTTGTTATTAATAAAGGGAATAAAAGTTAAACTTAAAATTTCTTCTTTAGTTAATTCATCTCTCTTATCTATTTTAGTGTTAATTTCCTTTATATTAAATGAATATATAACTAATATATTGAATTTTTTACCATATTTATAAAAAAGGGAAGCATCATAAAATAAAAACTATTTATGTCATCTTTTTTGTTTATTGTTTGAAATTCAAAATGAAGATAAATTATCTAATGAAATTATGCATCTTTCTCAAACTGTTGAAAATATGAGAAAAGATTTGGCTACAGTTGAAATAGTAACTGCTAGAAACATGGAAAATATAGCTCAACTTAAAGTTATTAAATAAAGCTAATTAGAAAAGCTGCCATATAAATTGGTGGCTTATTATTTTTTTATGATTTAATGTTATTATTAAAAATTTAAAGTTTAAAAATAAAGTAAGAATATAAATATTTTTGAAATATTATCGATAATATAGTAAATATTGTTATAAGATATAGTATTGAGGGGGATTTATATGTGTACAGTACTTCATATTGAACAAAGTGAGTTTTTTTGTAATTTAGTAGAGGATAGAGTAAGGGAAAAAGGCTATCAATACATGTGTACTGATAGTTTTAATGAGGCTTACAATATACTGCAAAGATTCTATGTTGATTTAATAGTAACTTCTCAATATGCAAAAGGAGACCAAATAGAGAACTTTTTAAAGAAAGTAAACAAGAACATTAAAGATGAAGTACCTATTTTTGTATTAACAGGAGATAATATTAACGAAAAGAAGAAAGATTTAATTAATTTAGGGGTAAGCGACTATGTATTAAAGTGTGATATAGAAAGTGGAATATGTAAGCGTATTGATAGCATTTTAGAAGAACATATGGATATGAAATCTTTAAAAGAAGTGGAAATGGCTATTGTAGATGATAATATTTTTGAAACAGCTGTTGAAGAAAGTCTTTTAAATAAATATGATATATATAATTTTGACTATTATGAGTCTGGAAGAGAACTTATGGAAAGTAAGAGTAAATATGATGTATATCTTGTAGATATAGTTTTAAAAAATGAAATAGGTACAGACATAATAAGAAATATAAGACGAAGCAACAAAGAGGCAGTTATTATAGCAGTAACGTCCCTTAATAATCCTAGAACTTTAGCTAGTGTTTTAAATGCAGGAGCAGATGATTATATACAAAAACCTCTTAATGAAGATTTATTTATGGCTAAATTAAAGTCCAATATAAGGCATTACAGTATAGATAGAAATATACAATGCTAATATTAACATACGTGGATGTAAAGCATGAGATAAAAAATTAAGTCCAATAAAAAGTATTGGACTTAATTTTTAATTTCACATCAATTTTTTACTATATTAAAACTTTCATCATCTGATAAAAAGTCCATACATTCAAATATTATCTGATCTATATCTGAGCTTTGTAAATTTAAGGTATCTAGTGCAAACTGTGAAAAGTTATAGGCAAGTCCATCTGTACCAAGACCTAATCCCATCATCATAGTTATTGCATCAGCTATATGAATTATAGAAACAAGTTCAGGATTTATATTAGCCTTTTCAGGAGAATGATGATATAGTATGCTTTCAACTAAATTTTTAGGAAAATTCCAGTTTTTTGCTACTTTAGCACCAACTTCACCATGATGGAACCCTAATACTTCCATTTCAGCTTCTAAAAATGATTTACCTTCAAGTTCTACTTTGTTTATTATACTTTGATATTCATCAGCTACATAGTGATTAAGTATGGTTTTGCCTATGTCTCTTAATAGTCCTGCTATATAAGCTTCTTCAGGTTTTGAAAATTTAATTTTATTGCTAATATATCTAGCGATAATAGCACAACTTTGAGATTGATTCCATAAATCATATTTTTCTAAGTTGTAACCACCTGGAAGCTCCTTTATAAGAAGTCCACTTACAGTGGATGCTATAGTTATACTTTTTATAGCTGCAAAACCAAGAAGAACTGTGGCTTCAGATATAGTACTTATTCTTCTTGCATAACCATAATAGGTGGAATTTGCAAGTTTTAGTACTTTTGAAGTAAGACTTTGATCTTTTAATATCTCACTTTCAATATCATCTGCTGTAGATTCAGGATTTTCTGTAATAGCAATAATTTTGCTTACACTATTAGGAAACACAGGTATATCTTCAACTTTATTAATAAGGGTTTCTAAATCTAACTTTTCCATATATAAAACTCCTATTGTTCATTAAATATTTTGTACATATATATTATCGTAAATTATTATCTATATTTTAGCAATTTAACTTACTTTAAAGAAAATTTTAAATTTTTTTATCTAATATAGCTTTATTTTATTTTGGTATATTTCGATAAATAAAATGAATTTTAAATATTTTTTATTCTAAAATCACAGGAGGATTTATTATGTATACAGTATTACACATTGAGCCAAGTGAATTTTTTTCTAATATGGTTAAAGGTATATTGGAGGAAAAGGGGTACGATTATATATGGACAGATAGCTTTAATGAAGCAAATTCAATTCTTTATGAGTATGAAGTGGATCTTGTAATAACTTCATTAGTAGGGCGAGAAGGGAAAATTGAAGATTTTGTATCTAACTTTAATAAAAGTAACAAAGGAGAAATACCTATATTTGTAGTTACTGGAGATAATGTTGATGAAAAAAAGAAAAAATTATTTAATCTAGGAATAACTGATTATATATTAAAGGAAAATCTAAAAGAAGAAATATCAAAACATATAGATGCTATTTTTGAAGAAGATAAATATATGATGGAATTAAGAGAAGCTAAGATTGCTATAGTTGATGATAGTTCTTTTGAATCAGCAATTGAAGAAGATCTATTAGAAAAATATGATATAAATAATTTTGATTATTATAGATCAGGAAAGGAATTAATAAATAGTGGTAAAAAGTATGATATATATTTAATAGATATACTACTTAAAAATGAATTTGGAAAAAATATTATAAGATATATAAGAAGAAATAATATGAAAGCTACTATTATAGCTGTAACCGTTGTAAATAATCCAAAGACTTTGGCCAGTATTTTAAATGCAGGAGCAGATGATTTTATAAATAAACCTATAGATGAAAATTTATTTATAACAAAATTAAAATCCAACATAAGAATTTATAGTTTAAATAAAAAGATAAATTCATTTATAAAAAATATGAGATAATTAGAAATATAGAGAAAACTCAAGAAAATTTATATAATTATTAAAACAAATTAGAATTTAAATTTAGGGAAAAATTGACTTGAAAGCTATTATAGTGTATTATTTTATCATAATAAGTAGATATTATATTACCAATAAGACTAATAGAGTGTAATTAGTTATTCTGCTATAAGTATATTGGTGTTTTTAGTTAATAAAAAATATATATAAATTTCTGGTATGATTGATAGAAAATAATTATTTATTTTGCTAGATATAAGCCAGCGTAATTGTTTTTTTAACTATGTTAAAAACTGATTGTGCTGGCTTTTTGTATTTTTAATATATTATAAAAATATCTAGAAGTTTTAAAAACACTATAATAGCATCAATTTTTAGGGAGGGATTTTTATAGAAAAAAATATTGAAAGTTTAAACAAAATTTATGAAGAAATCAAAATTGGAGATAAAGCCTCAATAAGTAAAGTTATTTGTGATGAAGACGTGGTTTCTTTTTCAAAAATATCTGGGGATGTAAATCCAATTCATTTGGATGAAGAATTTGCAAAGAAAAGTCTTTTTAAGAAAAGAATTGCCCATGGCATTTTAACCAGTTCTTTAATTTCAGCAGTTTTAGGAACAAAACTGCCAGGTATTAATACCTTGTACCTATCCCAAACATTGAAATTCTTAGCTCCAGTTTTTCTAGGAGATAAATTAACCGCAGTAGTAGAAGTTATAAGTAAAAATGATGATAAAAGAATAATAACATTAAAAACTAGTGTATTTAATGAAGAAAATGTTGAAGTAGTTACAGGGGAAGCTGTAGTAAAGAAATTAAGAGAAGATTAAGAGGGGGGTTTATACATGAATTTTGATAATAATATGATGGAACAATTTTTTAATATTCAAAAAAATATGATGAATGTTTGGCAAGAAGCATTTTTACCTAAAGGTGATACTAAAAAAGAAAATAGTAAAAGTGAAGAGTCAAAAGATACTATGGATTTTTTTAAAGATATTATGGAATTTAATAATAAAATATTTTCTTCCTTCAATAACAGTAATGCTTATGAAGTGTTTAAAAAAATGTCAGTTGGTGCTGATGTATATTATAATGTGTATAAATTGTGGGAAGATTTAACACAAAAATCTTTTAAACCAACTATGGAAGAATACAATAAAGTTTATGATAAATGGAAAGATAAATATATGGATTTTGTAAAAGATAGCTTTATCCCATATTTACCTAAACCTATGCAATCTTTTGTAAAAGAGCCAATGGAGTTATTTAAGCTTTATACAAACTTTGTTAATAAATTTTGGGGACCTTG
>NZ_JAGGKA010000014.1 GCF_017873215.1 Clostridium tetanomorphum | reverse complement strand
TTAGTAAGCCTTATATGTAATTTGTATTCCTCAGACCAAGATTTTGCCTTCGGCTTCCTTCAGATTCCACCTCACGGTGGACACCCTTGCCGTCAGCTAGTGGTTCCCAACAACGGACTTTCACCGTCAAGTTGTTGCCCATGCTGGGCACACAATAAAAAATCGTTAGACAGAATTTAAGTCCGTCTAACGATTTAGTATGTTTAGCTTCTTGCAACTAAAATGACTCCTAATATTATAAAAGCTATCCCTAATATTCTTAAAGGTGTTATATTTTCTTTAAATATGAAGTATGAAAATAACATTACAAGTACATAACCTAAACTTACCATTGGATATGCATAGCTTAATTCTACTTTACTTAGTACTTTAATCCATAATAAAAAACTTAATCCATAGGATATTATACCACTCATCACAGGTATATTCTTTAATATACTAACTAAACTGGAAACCAAATAACCAGATGAGAAATTTAAATTTAAATTTACCGCTCCTACTTTTACTAATATTTGTCCTAAAGCTCCTAGAAAAACTGATACTAATATTTGTACTATCATTGAAACAACTCCTTAATTTTTCTCATGCAATAAATGATAGAATTAGCCATGAAAAATGTTAACGGAAATGAATACCTAGCTTGTCCTTCTGTAATAAAGTAAACACATGTAAACATATAAAATATTACACAAGAATATAGCATGAATTTATCAATATTTTCTGTATTTCTTTTTATTAAGTTAATTAATATGTATATGCTATAAAGTAATATAAACACAATCCCTGGATAGAATACCACTTTTTTAGCCTTATCTGCTATTGAGTACATAATATTTTTTTGGCTATCATTTAATTCACTTTCATAAGTTGTATAATAAGAATCCCCTGCCGTTCCGTAAGTATTAACAAGTCTTAAAAAACCTAATTTTATAAAATGCTTTGGATTTTCCCTTATCCAATCTTTAGCTGCTTTGGATAACATTTTATTTTTCTTAGTCATATTAGCATTTATATATTCTCCTGTCTTTACTATTGAATTTTCTACATCTTCAGCTGGCATCCATCTTCCTACATTATTTTGTGAATTATTGTTTATATATAAAACTATTCCTCCATTATTAGATACAAAAGTTAACTCACCTGTTAATTTAGTATTTCTATAGCACCAAGGAACAATAACTACAATTGATACCACAAGTACAATAAAACTATTTTTTATCGCTTGTCCAATTCTTTTTGAAGTTATACTATCCACTAAGAAAACCGCAAAAAATATACATATAAAAAATGGTTTTATTATTGTATTAAGCCCTACTAATACTCCTATAATTACATACTTATATTTAGCACCACTTAAATATATATTTGTTACTAGCAATAGCATAGTTGAAAATATAATTTCTGTAGCTACCAAATTATTATAAAAAATATTTATAGGAAATAACACAAAAATTGTATATATAACTTTTTTGTTTAATTCATCAATTTCTAGCTTATTTAATATAGAATATACTAAATAATAACTTATAACTGTAAGTGATATGTTAAATATTTTAGCTACCAATGTACTGGCCCCAAATATTTTAAATAAAAGTCCTAATACAATAGGATAACCTACTGAAGTATATGTATCTCCCCAAGGTTTTCCTTGTGATATATCTACCGCTAGATTATAATAATATTCAAAATCAGAAAACAACTTTGGATTTACTCTACTACACCATACTATACTTAATATTAATCCTAATATCCCTATAAAAGAATAATATTTATAACTCTTTTTTTTAACTTTATAATTCATTTTTGTAAGCATAACCGCACCTCCGTCTATATTCTAAAATAAATAATTATTAAAACACTTACAATCCAAAGAAGTATATTAATTAAAAAAGGCATATCTTTTGTAAATATATCTTCTGGTTTTCCACCTATATTTTTTTTATACATTAAATATTGATATCTGAATATACCGTATAAAACAAAAGGTATAGTTATCATCATACTACGATTTTGCACAGAATTAAATGTGTATAAGCAATATGCCATCAATATGGACGGCGTAACAATAGTAAGCATACTATCAATAAACTCAATAGAATATTCTTTTAAAATTTTTCTATGATTAGCCCCTTTACTTTCCAAAGTTATTATTTCACTCTTCCTTTTATTTAAAGCTAAAAATAAAGACAGCAAAGTAGTGCATAATATAAGCCAAGGTGATATTGGAATATTTGTAGAAATACTTCCCGCCTCAACCCTTAGCACAAATCCAAAAGTAATAATCATAACATCTATAATAACTATATTTTTTAACTTAAATGAATATAGTACATTAATTAATAAATATGTAAATAGTATAATAAATAACTTTAAGTTATTTATAGAACCACCTATTACAACACCTAAAAGTATTATATCAAAAATAATAGCTAGATTCTTAGATATTCTCCCACTAGGTAATGGTCTGTTTTTCTTTTCAGGATGAATTTTATCCTTTTCAATATCAACTAAATCATTTAATATATAGACCGTAGAAGAAGTAATACAAAATAATATAAATGTTTTTACATTTATTAATAATAATGGTACCTCTACGAATCTACCCGAAAATATTAAAGCCGCAAAAACAAAGCTATTTTTTATCCATTGTTTAGGCCGCATAAGTTTAATTAAAGCTTTTAAGTCCAATATTATTCCTCCTCTTTAAAAGTCAACCTTTTTATAATAAAATTTAATTTTATCACAAGTTCTAATTTACCATATAATCAAAATAAATAAAAGGACTTGATGTGATTCAAGTCCTTTTTTTCAATATTATTTTACTATCTTGGTTGTACAATCAACTTGATAGCTGTTCTTTCTTCACCATCAATTTCTATGTCAGTAAATGCTGGTATGCACACTAAATCAATACCACTTGGGGCAACAAACCCTCTTGCAATTGCTACTGACTTTATTGCTTGATTTAATGCACCAGCACCTATTGCTTGTATTTCAGCGCCCCCCTTTTCTCTTAAAACTCCTGCTAATGCTCCTGCAACTTTATTTGGACTTGATTTTGCTGAAACTTTTAATACTTCCATAAATAAACCTCCTATAATTTAACTTTATTTGTTATTAGTACTATATAATAATATTCTACATATAATGAAAAAATCCTTTTAATTTTGTAAAATTTATAAATTTTACAAATTAAAAGGATTTTATTTTCTCTTTTTAATTATTTCGCATACTCTATTGCTCGAGTTTCTCTTATAAGATTAACTTTGATTTGACCAGGATATTCTAATTCATTTTCTATTTTCTTTACAATATTCCTTGACATTTCAACTAACCCAGCATCATCTATTTCTTCTGGTTTAACTATTATTCTAATTTCTCTACCCGCTTGAATGGCATATGACTTTTCTACGCCTTCATATGAATTTGCTATTTCTTCTAATTTCTCTAACCTCTTGATATATGCTTCTAAAGTTTCTCTTCTAGCACCTGGCCTTGCAGCTGAAATAGCATCAGCAGCCTGCACCAATATTCCTTCAAGAGATTGCGATTCCACATCACCATGATGAGCAGCTATTGCATTTACTATTATGGCAGATTCATGGTATTTTTTAGCTACCTCTGCGCCAATTAAAGCATGAGGACCTTCTACCTCATGATCTACCGCTTTACCTATATCGTGAAGTAAACCAGCTCTTTTTGCCAAAGTAGGATCTATGCCCAATTCGGAAGCCATCAGACCAGCTAAATATGAAACTTCTATGGAATGTTTCAAAATATTCTGTCCATAACTAGTTCTATATTTTAGTCTTCCTAACAACCTAACTAACTCAGAATGAAGTCCATGAACACCAGTTTCGAAAGTTGCTTGTTCTCCCTCTTCCCTAATGTCATTTTCAACCTCTTTTTTAGCTTTTTCTACCATTTCTTCAATTCTAGCAGGATGTATACGTCCATCTACTATAAGTTTTTCCAACGCAATTCTAGCTACTTCTCTTCTTATAGGGTCAAAGCCTGAAAGAATAACTGCTTCTGGAGTATCATCAATAATTAAATCTACACCAGTTAAAGTTTCGAGAGTTCTAATATTTCTTCCCTCTCTACCAATTATACGCCCTTTCATTTCATCATTTGGAAGATTTACTACATATACAGTTGTTTCTGCAACATGATCTGCAGCACACCTTTGAATGGCGTATGTAATTATTTCTCTAGCCTTTTTATCGGCTTCTTCTTTAGCTTTAGCTTCAACCTCTTTAATCATTACAGCAGTTTCATGCTTAATTTCCTTACTAACTTCCTCTAATAATATGTCCTTAGCCTGTTCAGAAGTTAAACCTGATAATCTTTGTAATTCATCTCTTTGTTTATCATACAATTCTTGAATACTTGCCTCTAACTCAGTAAGTTCCTGTTGTTTTTTTGTTAAATTTTCTTCTCTTTTTTCTAACACATCACTTTTCTTATCAAGTGACTCTTCTCTTTGAATTAATCTTCTTTCTAAACGTTGAATTTCATTTCTTCTATCTCTTGACTCCTTTTCGAAGTCATTTCTGAATCTATGAACCTCTTCTTTAGCTTCGAGTATAGCTTCTTTTTTCTTAGACTCAGCTTCTTTTTCAGCTTTATCAACTATTTTTCGTGCTTCTTCTTCTGCATTAGATATTTTAGCTGCCGATACATTTTTTCTTATATAAAAGTCTATATATATTGCTATGGCAGCTACTACTGCAGTAATTACTATATAATATATTGGTTTCACATGAACACCTCCTTTGCTCTTTTTTTACCAAAAATCTATTAATAGTAAATATAAAAGCATAGAAAGGTGTCATATTATTCAAATGGATGATTTCGCTAAACCAGATTTTGTATTTATTTTATATTAATTTTATCATTATGTCAAGTTGTATATCTTCTTTATTATGCACCACTTTATTATTATTTATTTTCATTATCCTTTTTTTGCGATTTATTCTCTCCATTTTTTGGTTCTTCATTTTGTACCATAATTGGTAAGTTATGTTTTTTTCTTATAGAATTTTCTATTTCTATAAGTAACTCTGGATTTTCTTTTAAAAATTGTTTAGCATTTTCTCTTCCTTGCCCTAGTCTAATGTCTTTATATGAGAACCAAGCTCCACTCTTTTGAACAAGTTCCTCTTTAACACCTAAATCTAATACATCACCAGTTCTTGAAATACCTTCATTGTACATTATATCAAATTCAGCATTTTTAAATGGAGGTGCTACTTTATTTTTTGTTATTTTAGCTCTAGTTCTATTACCTAATATATCTTCTCCTTGCTTTATTGAATCAATTCTACGTACATCTATTCTAACACTAGAATAAAATTTTAATGCTCTTCCTCCAGGAGTAGTTTCAGGATTGCCAAACATAATCCCTACCTTTTCTCTTAACTGATTTATAAATATAGCTACACATTTTGATTTATTTATAGACCCTGCCAACTTCCTTAATGCTTGTGACATAAGTCTTGCTTGCAATCCCACATGAGAATCTCCCATTTCACCTTCTATTTCTGCTCTAGGTACAAGTGCCGCTACAGAGTCTACTACTATTACATCAATAGCATTAGATCTTACAAGAGCTTCTGCTATCTCTAACCCCTGCTCTCCAGTATCAGGCTGGGATACAATAAGATCATCAATATCAACACCTAATCTCTTTGCATATGTTGGATCTAATGCGTGTTCAGCATCAACAAAAGCTGCTGATCCTCCCATTTTTTGTGCTTCCGCTACTATATGAAGTGCTACAGTTGTTTTACCCGAGGATTCTGGACCATATATTTCGATAATTCTACCACGGGGCACTCCTCCTATTCCTAATGCAATATCCATTCCTAGACAACCTGTAGAGATAGCATCTATATTTAATACACTGTGCTCTCCTAATTTCATTATAGAACCTTTTCCAAATTGTTTTTCAATCTGCCCCATGGCAGCTTCTATAGCTTTTAATTTATCATTATTCATAATATTTTCCCTAAAGGGTTCACCATCCTTTCATTTTTCGAACATTTGTTCTATTATATTATACAATACTTTCTATATTCGGTCAACTTATAGAACGTTTAATTCTATAAATAAAGTTCCTATTAAAATAGGAACTTTATTTATCTAGAATTATATACATAATTACTATTTTTAAACATTTTAATTATTTTTCTGTGTTAATAGCTTCTTTATTTTTAATAAAATAATCTAGCCCTGAAACTATTGTAATTATAACTGCAGCAGCCATGGTTACTTTTGCTATTACATTTATATAGCTATAAGGTATAAACATCATAGTTGAAGTTTTATCTAGATTACTTATATTTAAAGTTATTAAAGACATTACTATTGCTATTATTTGAGTAACAGTTTTAGCTTTTCCCCAACCACTAGCAGCAATAACAATTCCCTCTGCAGCAGCAACAGCACGAAGACCTGTTACAGCAAACTCTCTAGCTATAATTATCATAGCTACCCATGTAGAAATTACTTGTAGCTCTACTAATGATACTAATGCTGCAGTTACAAGTAATTTATCAGCTAAAGGGTCCATAAATTTTCCAAATCTAGTAACTTGATTTCTACTTCTTGCTATGTATCCATCTAATTTATCTGTTAAGGCAGCTAAAATAAATATAATTGTAGCAACTTCCTTCCCATAGGGTATGCCTTTTACTGCAATAAATACTAAAAAAATAGGTACTAAGAAAATTCTTATTATTGTTAGCTTATTTGCAAGATTCATAATACACAACTCCTATTAAATCATATTCTGAGCAGCTCTCAATTTTCACTGAAACTATTTCACCTATATTTAATATTTTATCACATTTAAAATAAATTGCACCATCAATTTCAGGAGCCATTTCATAATTTCTACCAATATAGTACTCTCCGTCAAAGCTATCCACTATTACTTCGTATATTTTACCAACCTTTAAATTATTTATTTTTTTAGATATACGTTGTTGTAACTCCATCAATTCTTTTTGTCTTATTTCTTTTATTTTATCTTCAATTTGATTTTCCATAATGGCTGCTGGAGTATTTTCTTCTTGAGAATATTTAAATACACCTAACTTCTCAAAATTAATTTCTTTAACAAAATCTTTTAATTCATTAAAATTATTTTCACTTTCCCCAGGGAATCCAACTATTATAGAAGTTCTTAAAGCAATATTAGGAATTCTTTGTCTTAACTTATTTATAGTATGTATAATTTGTTCCTTTCTCCCTCTTCTTCCCATAGTTTTTAATACATCATTACTAATATGTTGAATAGGCATATCTAAATATTTACACACTTTAGAATTACAAGCCATTTCTTCTATAAGTTCATCTTCCATTTCTTCAGGATAACAATATAAAACCCTAATCCATTCTATACCATTTATTTTAGAAATATCAGCAAGAAGCTTATGAATCATTTTTTTTCCGTATAAATCTATTCCATATCTAGTAGTATCTTGTGCTACTAATATAATTTCCTTAACTCCATTTTCAGCTAAAGTTTTAGCTTCGTTTAATATGTTTTCTATTTTTCTACTTCTATATTTACCTCTTATACGTGGTATTACACAATAAGTGCAAAAATTGTCACAACCTTCACCAATTCTTAAATAAGCATAATGATTAAGAGTAGTTAGTACTCTCTCTCCTTCGTTTACTCCCTTATCACTGTAATTACAGTAAAAAAGTTTTTCTTTATCTTCAATAACCTTTTTTACCGCTTCTTCTAATTTATCATAGTCATTAACTCCTATCATAACATCCACCTCTGGAAGTAATTCCTGAAGTTCTTTCCCATATCTTTGACTTAAACAGCCAGTAACAATAAGAACCTTACAATTCCTTTGTTTATATTTTGTCATTTCTAAGATAGTATCTATTGATTCTTGTTTTGCATCTTCTATAAAACCACAGGTATTAACTATTATTACATCCGCTTCACTTGGATCACTAGTTATTGTATTATTTTTGCTAATTTTACCTATCATTATTTCTGAATCTATTCTATTTTTATCACACCCTAAACTTACTAATCCAAACTTTAACTTATTCATACGTAATCCTCCTCAAATTATACATCTTCCTTATTTATAAGAACTTGTCTTGGTTTACTACCATCTTTCCCAGAAATTATCCCTCTCTCTTCTAATTGCTCTATAATTCTAGCTGCTCTATTATACCCAATTCTAAGCCTTCTTTGCAATAGGGAAGTTGAAGCTTGATCCATTTGAATTACTATTTTAATAGCTTCTTCTAATAATTCATCCTTCTCTTCTTCATTTACTTCAGTAGATGTATTTATTTCCTCTATTATACTATTTTCATATTCTACTTGACCTTGCTCACTTTTTATAAATTCTACTACTTTTTCTACTTCTTCTTCTGAAATAAAAGCTCCTTGAATTCTCATTGGCTTTGCTTCCCCAGTGGGATAAAAAAGCATATCTCCTTTTCCAAGTAACTTTTCTGCTCCTGACATATCAAGTATTGTTCTAGAATCAATTTGACTAGATACAGCAAAAGATATTCTAGAAGGAATATTTGCTTTTATTACTCCTGTAATTACATCTACAGATGGTCTTTGAGTAGCAATTACTAAATGCATGCCAGCTGCTCTTGCCATTTGAGCTAATCTTCCTATATAATCCTCTATATCATTAGGACAAACCATCATTAAATCTGCAAGCTCATCAATAATAATAACTACTAAAGGAAGTTTGTCTTCAATTCTTCCTTTTTCATATAATTCATTATAGCTTTCTACATTTCTTACATTATTTTCAGCAAAGAGTTTATATCTCCTTGTCATTTCATTTACCGCCCAATTTAATGCTCCAGCAGCTTTTTTAGGATCTGTTACTACAGGTATTAAAAGATGTGGAATGCCATTATATATATTAAGTTCTACAACTTTAGGATCTACCATTAAAAGCTTTACATTTTCCGGAGAATATTTGTATAATAAACTAATTATAAGAGTATTTATACAAACACTTTTTCCTGATCCAGTAGCACCTGCTATAAGAAGATGTGGCATTTTAGCTAAATCCCATACCATACAATTACCCCCTATATCTTTTCCTATAGCAAAGGCTATATTTTTATTAAAATTAGAAAATTGATCTGATTCTAATACTTCTCTTAAAAATACAGGAGTTAGATCCTTGTTTGGTACTTCTATACCTACAGCGGACTTTCCAGGTATTGGAGCTTCTATTCTTACTCCAGAAGCTGCTAAACTTAATGCAATATCATCTGCTAAGTTTACAATTTTACTTACCTTTACTCCAGCATTAGGTTGAAGTTCAAATCTAGTTACAGAAGGTCCTTTAGTAACCTGAATAACTTTAGCCTCTACTCCAAAACTAGATAAAGTTTCTTCTAGTTTATTTGCATTATTTAGCAATTCTTTTTTGTCTTCTTTATTCAATTTACATCCTATGTTTGGATTTAATAATGCTAATGAAGGGAACTTGTATTCAACACTTACATTACTAGTACCTTTAATAATTTCTTTTTCTAGCTCTTCATTTATATCTCTCTTTTCTTCTTCTTTAATATTTTTGTTTTTTGTATTCTCGCTACTAAGTTGTACTTCTATATTAGGAATTTCTTCCTCTTTTTCTAAAGTTGAAGTTTTAAGAAAATCTATAATTTTTATTTTATTATTTCTCTTAGATTCTTCACTTTCATTACTATCATAAGCCACTAATTCTTTACTATCTATTTCATCATACTGTATTATATCCTTTTTACTTAATCTTAAATTCCTTTGTAATTTATATTTTTCTATTAAAGTATATAATGATATTTGACTAATTAGAATAAAAGAAATTATATAAAGGGCAATAAAAATAACAAAAGATCCTAGCTTACCAAAAAGTTTATATAAAGGTAAATCTATTAAATAACATATTATACCACCATGTAATATAGAATCAGTATTATATATTGATTTAATACCTTCAAATATAGTTTGGTTACTATCTCTTATAGCTATGTCACCCATTTGAATACATAATAAAGTATTTACTAATAAAATCACTATTCCATAAAACTTTTTATTAAAATTAATTTTACCTTTTTTCACTATAAAACATGCTCCAATGAAAATAATAAGAAATGGGAAAATAAATGCTCCTAATCCAAAGGTAGCAATAAGTATTTTTTTTATAATTTTACCTATTATACCAGAATCTAATGGTGAAAATACACTTATAAGCATCAATACTCCAAATGTTATTGAAATTATTCCCTTTATATCATTATCACCATTACTTTTTGCTTTCTTTCTTCCCATAAACTGTCACCTCCTTTTTAGTATTTCTATACATTATTTTAATTATCCTTCTAAAGCTTGTCTATACAAAAATTAACCATAGGATATACCTATGGTTGGGTCGTTTTCCCTTTATCTTTAATTAGACTATTTAATTTAGCCAGTGCATCCTTTATGCCTCCAACTTCGTCTATAAGTCCACATTCAACCGCTTGATCTCCTATTAGTATTGTTCCCATATCATTTAGAAGATCATTTGTTTGGATCATCATATTTTGTAATTCTTCTCTTTTAATTTTAGAGGTTCTAATAATAAATTCTAATATTCTCTCCTGCATCTTATTAAAATATTCAAAAGTTTGTGGTACTCCTATTACAAGTCCATTCATTCTTATAGGATGGACTATCATAGTAGCAGATGGAGAAATAAATGAATAATCTGCTGCTGTTGCAAGAGGAACTCCTATAGAATGTCCTCCACCTATAACCAAAGATACAGTAGGTTTGCTAAGGCTTTTTATCATTTCAGCTATAGCAAGACCTGCCTCTACATCTCCTCCAACAGTATTTAATATTACAAGTATTCCTTCTACAGAATCATTCATCTCTATATTCACAAGTTGAGGAATTACATGCTCATATTTAGTACTTTTAGTTTGAGGTGTTCCAGCCATATGTCCTTCTATTTGACCTATAATAGGAAGTACATATATTTTTTCATCTGATTTAGGAATGTTCGTAACACCTAAATCTTTTATATTCTTTAAATTATTATCTCCCTTATTCTCATTACACATAATCTTGCCTCCTAGCACAAATTTATCCCATTTATTTTCACTTCATTTTATTTTGTGCATAAGAAAAAAGATTATACTATTTATTATTTTTTAACTTCTCCTAGATTAAATCCTTTGTGTAATGCATTTATGGCTTTCTCTGTATGTTGTTCTTCTACTAAACACCAGATTGTTGTATGAGAATCTGCAGTTTGAAGCACCTTAATTTTCTCTAAATTTAAACAATGTAATATTTTTGCCATTACACCAGGTATACCTCTTATTCTACTACCTATAATAGCAATTTTACTACAATTATCTATATGAGAGAAATTTAAATTTAGATTTCTCATTATATTATTAAATTTATCAAAATCCTTTTTATCTATTGTAAATATACTTTCTTCCGGGAATACATTTATTAAATCTATGCTTATTAAGTTATCTGCTAATATATTTAATAATGTATTATAATGAAGATTTTCTTTATTTTCATTTTCTTGTACTTTTATTTGAACTCTATTTGACATATGAGTTATACCAGTTACTATATTGTCAACATCAACATCCCCTAAATTATTAATTATAGTACCTTTGCAATTACTTAAAGTATTTTTTATAACTAAAGGTATATTTGCTTTCATAGCTATTTCAACAGCTCTAGGATGGATAACTTTAGCTCCTTGATCTGCAAACTGGAAAACTTCATTGTAGCTTATTTCTTCTATTAAACAAGCATCAGATACAATTCTAGGGTCCGCTGTCATTATACCATCTACATCTGTATATATTTCTACTTGATGAGCCTTTAATGCTACTCCAAGTAAAGATGCTGTTACATCACTTCCGCCTCTGCCTATTGTTGTTATATAACCATTCTTACTTATTCCTTGAAATCCAGCTACTACAGGAATTTTACCTTCATTTAGTATATGAAATATTCTATCAGGGTCTAAACTTTCTATTGATGCATTATTATAATTATCATTTGTTATTATACCAGCCTGTCCCCCAGTCATAGGAACAGCTTCCACTCCTTTTTCTAAAAGCTCTCCTGTCATTACTACAGTACTAATTATTTCTCCACAGCTCATAAGCAAATCTATAGAAAGTGGATTTTTTTCTTTAAGTTCTTTATTTACTAAAGATAGTAAAGTATCTGTTGCATAAGGTTCTCCTTTTCGTCCCATAGCTGACACAACTACTACTGGAGAGTATCCTTGTTGTTTAGCATTAATCACTTTTTCTATAACCATTTGTCTTCTTTTTGCTGTAGATACAGATGTACCTCCAAATTTTTGAACTAAAATTTTCATACTATCCCTCCATAACTATACACGGGTTTTTTTCATGAATTTTTCTTCTACATCTATTATTATAGTTCTTGACCCAATTTTTTTAACATACTCCCAAGGAATTTCAATAAATTCATTCTTGCTAAAAAAACTAAATTTCATTTTAGGGTCTGTTAATATAAGCAATTTAAAATTGCCCTCTTCATCAATTATAATATCATTATTAGATAAATAGTTGTATTTATCTCCATCATTAATATTAATTATTTCATACTTTTCCATATCACTATATAATTTAATATCCTCTTCCACTATAATACCTCCTTAATATATTTCATAAGATAATATGAAACATATTAAGGATTTATTACTAATACATTATATTAGTGTTGTCTTAGAATTGTTAAAAGGAACCGTATGTTTTTCCATTAATATTTTTACTAAATTTAAGTCAATTTGTTCTCCTACATAAGCAGAATTAATTATTCCTTTTTTAAATGTATTATCCATAGCTTTTTTTATTTTTTCTTCATTAATATTATCTATTTTTTTTATTGTATCTTCCGGTTTATTAATTCTATTTAAGAATAAAACAGATCTTCCATTACTGAACATTCTGCTACTAGTACTCTCTAACCCTAAAATATAGTTTCCTTTTAATTGTTCTTTACCTTTTAAAATCCTTTCATAGGAAATATTGGATTTTGAAAATTTAATAAGTTCATCTTGTATTAGCTGAATTACTTCTATTGCATATTTAGAATTTAATCCTGTATAAATACTAACCACACCTGTATTATTAAATGAACTCAAATAAGAATATATAGAATAACATCTTCCTTTTTCTTCTCTTATTTTCTGAAATAATATTGAAGATGCCCCTCCTCCTAAAATATTATTTAAAAGTAAAAGAGAATAAACATCTTCACTACCTAATTCTACTCCATACAATCCTAAGCTCATATGCAATTGCTCTATGCTTTTCTTTTTAAATAAGTGATTATCTAATATTTGTGGCTTAGTATAATTAGTTATTTCCTTATGTGTAATGTGCCAATTTCCAAAATATTTTTCTATTAAATTTACTATTTTATCAATACTAAACTTTCCAGCTATTGATAAAACACAATTTTCAGGTATATAATGAGAATATACATAATCTATAATATGTTGTCTATCAAATGAAGTTATTGTATCTTCAGTTCCAAGTATAGGTAATGCTATCGATTCTTCTCCCCATATAGCTTTACTATGTACATCCATAAGTACATCTTCTGGTGAATCCTCACTCATATTGATTTCTTCTATTATTACACCTTTTTCTTTTTCTATATCTTCATCTGAAAACTTACTATTAAATAGCATATCAGATAAAACATCTAAAGCTAATTCTAAATGACTATCTAAAATCTTTACATAGTAACAGGTAGCCTCTTTACCTGTAAAAGCATTAATTTGCCCTCCTACATCCTCGATACATTCTGCTATTTCTTTTGAATTCCTATTATAGGTTCCTTTAAAAAGCATGTGCTCTATAAAATGGGATATTCCATTATTTTCCCTGTTTTCATTTCTAGACCCATTTTTAACCCATAATCCTACACTCACAGAATTAACATAGTCTATTTCTTCTAAAGCTATTTTTAACCCATTGTTTAGTTTTACTACATTATACATTATGCTCCTCCCATATAGTATAATAAATACTTATTTAAAAAATAAAAAGGCACAAAGCCCTTCTATTTAATATCATTTATTATTTTGATCTTCTTTATCTTCTGGTTTTTTAATGGCATCTTTTCTTGAAAGATTAATTCTTCCTTGTTCATCTATATCTGTAACTTTTACCAATATTTCATCACCCATAGATACTATATCTTCTACTTTATTTACTCTTGTAAAGTCAAGTTTAGATATATGAACTAATCCTTCTTTGCCAGGTAATATTTCAACAAAAGCACCAAAGTTAGTTATTCTTGTAACCTTTCCTAAGTAGATTTCCCCTACTTCAACCTCTTTTGTTAAATCATATATTATCTTTAATGCTCTATCAGCTCCAACACTATCGTTAGACATGATATAAATTTTTCCATCTTCTTTTATGTCAATTTTTACACCTGTTTCAGCTATAATTTTATTTATAGTCTTACCGCCGGCTCCTATAACATCTCTTATTTTGTCTGGATCAATGCTCATAGTATAAACTCTTGGAGCATATGGTGAAAGTTCTTCCCTATGTTTAGGAATACATTCTTTTATTTTATCTAATATAAATAAACGTGCCTTTTTTGCTCTTTCTAAAGTAGTTTTTATACAGTTATTAGATAGTCCATGAATTTTAGTATCAACCTGAATAGCAGTTATTCCTTCAGAAGTTCCTGCTACTTTGAAATCCATATCTCCAAAGAAGTCTTCAATACCTTGAATATCTGTTAAAACTTCTTCTTCTGATAAATCCTCACTAGTTACAAGTCCCATAGCTATTCCTGCAGCTGGTCTTTTAATTGGGACACCTGCATCAAGCAATGCTAAAGTACTTCCACAAACACTAGCTTGTGATGTAGACCCATTTGAACTTAAAACTTCAGATACAAGTCTTATTGTATATGGAAATACATCCTCTGACGGAATCAATGGTTCTAAAGCTTTTTCTGCTAAAGCACCATGACCAATTTCTCTTCTACCTGGTCCTCTAAGTGGTCTTACTTCTCCAGTACTATAGGATGGGAAATTATAGTGGTGCATATATCTTTTAAATTCTTCGTCTCCAATACCATCTAATATTTGAACATCACCTAATGGTCCAATTGTTGCTACTGTCATTACTTGAGTTAATCCTCTTGAAAACAGTCCTGTTCCATGAGTTCTTGGAAGCAAACCTACTTCACAACTTATACTTCTTATTTCTTCAAAGCCTCTTCCGTCAGGTCTTCTGTTTTCTTTAAGGATCATATTTCTTACTATTTCTTTTTGTGTCTTATAAACTACTTCCCCTATATCAGAAACATTATCTGGATATTTCTCTTCAAATTCTTCTTTTATTTTTTCTTTCACTACATCCATAGCAGTGTTTCTTTCATCTTTATCTGTAATGTACATAGCTTCTTTTATCATATCAAATGAGAAATCTTTTACTTCTTTTTCTATGTTTTCATCTACTTTGTATAGTACTGGTTCTACTTTTTCTTTGCCAAATTTTTTCATTGCCTCTTCTTGGAATTGAACTATTTTTTGGCATTCATCAAAAGCAAAAGTTATAGCATTATACATTATATCCTCATCTACTTCTTGTGCACCTGCTTCTATCATCATAACTCTATCTTTAGTAGCACAAACTGTAAGATTTAGTTCTGTATTCTCTCTTTCAGCTTTTGTAGGATTAACTATGAATTTTCCGTCAATTAGTCCTACAGAAACAGTTGCTACTGGAATTGTAAATGGAATACTAGATAAACATAATGCCATAGAAGCACCATTCATAGCTAAAATATCTGGCAGATTATCTTGATCTACAGATAAAACTGTACAAACTATTTGCACATCATTCCTATATCCTTTCGGAAATAGCGGTCTTAATGGTCTATCTATTGCTCTTGCATGAAGTATTGCTTTTTCTGAAGGTTTACCCTCTCTTTTTATAAATCCTCCTGGTATTTTTCCAACGGAATATAACCTTTCTTCATATTCAACACTTAACGGAAAAAAGTCTATCCCCTCTCTTGGTTCCTTAGATGCATTTGCATTTACTAATACTACTGTATCTCCATAACTTACAAGTATTGCTGAATCTGAAAGCGCACCAACTTTTCCACATTCTACTTTAAGTGTTCTACCTGCTACAGTAGTTTCAAGTATATGACTCATAATTTACCTCCCTTCAAACTATACATTATTATTATCCTAATTTTTATATTTTTTTATACAAACATATAGTTAAGCTAATTTCAAAATAATAGAGCGGTCAAAGCCGCTCTAGTATCTTTTTTATTACTTTCTTAAACCTAATTCTTTAATGATTGCACGGTATCTTTCAATATCTTTCTTCTGTAAGTAATTTAAAAGACCTCTTCTTTTACCAACCATCATTAAAAGACCTCTTCTTGAATGGAAGTCTTTCTTATGAACTTTTAAATGATCATTTAAATGATTGATTCTTTCTGTTAATAGTGCAATCTGAACTTCTGGAGAACCAGTATCTCCTTCATGTCTTGCATGTTTAGTTAAAATTTCATTTTTTAATGCCTTATCCATTTCTATACACCTCCGATTGTTATATCCCCTTAGTCCAAGAATACCGACGGCAACACAGCAATCTTAGATTAAGGTTCACGAACTTAATTATAACAAAGAACCTTACAGTTGTAAATTATTTTTTATAATTAATTCTAAATTTTGCTTTTCTACATAATCTTTGTCTTTTTTTATTCTTTTACCTAATTCATCAATAGAATTAAACTTTTTTTCATCTCTTATTCTATCTATAAAATACAATCTTATTTTTTCATCATATATTTCTTTATCAAAATTAATTATATGTGTCTCTATACTTAATTTTTTGTCTTTTACTGTAGGATTATATCCTACATTAGTTACCCCTTTAAAATAAGTATTATTATACTCAACTATGGTAAAATACACTCCACCTCTTGGTATAATAAATTCTTTATTATAGTCTAGATTTATAGTAGGAAATCCTATAATTCTTCCTAATTGCTTTCCATGTATAACTGTTCCTGAAAGAGAAAATGGTCTAGTTAGCATACTATTTGCTTTTTTTATATCTCCATTATCTCCAATTATATGTCTTATATGAGAACTAGATACAATTTCATTTTTATACTTTACTGGCCTTACAATAAATAGCTGAAAATCATATTTTCTACTTAGCTCTTTTAACAATTCTACATCTCCTAAATTTTTATATCCAAATCTATAATTAAATCCTACTATAATACCTTTTACATTATACTTCTTTACAATATTAAAGACAAATTCTTCAGGAGAAAGCTTCATGAATTGTTTATCAAAATCAACAAGTCTAAATATATCTAACCCTTTTTTCTGTAAAACATCAATCTTTGTTTCTTTATCCATTAAAAGCTTCGGCATAATTTCTTTATTAATAATAGATAAAGGATGGTTTTTAAATGTATAAATCATACTTTTTCCATTATTTTTATGAGCAAGCTGTATAGCTTTGTTTACTAGCTTCATATGTCCCAAATGTAATCCATCAAAGCTTCCCAATGCAACATAAGTATTACACTGAAGTTTATAATTTCTTTCCTCTTCAATTATATCCATATTTATTACTCCTATACAAGTAACTTCAAAATTTTAAATCCTTTTTCTTCTCTTCTACCTAAACCTATGAATTTATCTTCTAAGTATACTCTAAATATAATATCTTTTTCTATATCTTTAATAATATATTTATTATTTATAGTAACTCCATTTAAAAGAAGTTTTTCATATCTTTTATCCATTTTTAATGAATCATATTTAGTTAGAGCTTGGTCTATAGGAATTAAATGCTGTCCAAAATTATCTTTATTTAAATTCTCTATATTAACAGAATCTTCAATATTGAAAATACCAGTTTTGGTTCTTTCTAAAGACCACATAGTTCCACCTACTCCTAGCTTTTGTCCAATATCATAACAAAGACTTCTTATGTAAGTGCCTTTTGAACATTCCACTTTAAAAGTTACAAAAGGCACATTTATATCTAATATTTCTATGGAATATATATTGATTTTTCTACTTTTCCTCTCTATTTCTATTCCTTCTCTAGCTAATTCATAAAGTCTTTTACCATTCACTTTAAGAGCTGAATACATAGGAGGTATTTGGTCTATTTCTCCTTTAAAGGATTTAATACACTCTACAACTTTTTCTTCACCTATATCTACTAACTTTTCTTCTAATATGCTTCCTTCCCTATCATATGTATCAGTAATTATGCCAAGTTTCATAGTAGCAACATATATTTTATTTTCATTCATAATGTAATCTACTATCTTAGTTGCATTACCTACACATATAGGCAGCACACCAGTCGCCATAGGATCTAATGTACCAGTATGGCCAACCTTCTTTGTATTACATTGTTTCTTAATTTTTCTTACCACATCGAAAGAAGTCATACCTGAAGGTTTATATATATTTAACACACCATTCATTTATATCAACTCTTTTTTTATTAGTTCTAACACAATATTTTTTACTTCTTCTAGTGATTTACCTTTTATAGAAGCTCCTGCTGCTCTTATATGTCCTCCACCACCAAGAGTTTCTGCAATTTTTCTAACATCTACTTTTGATTTAGATCTTAAACTTAACTTTATTTCTTCATCTTTTTCTTTTAATAACATTGTTACTTCTACGGTTTTTATGCTATTACCAAAGGATACTACATCTGAAGTATCTGTACCTGACTCTATGTTTAATTCTGCAAATATCTCCTGTGGTATTTTCATTACACATATTTTATTATTAATTAATTCCATGTTATTAAATACTACACCATATAATTTAAATCTATTGAATTCTTTGTTATCAAATACTTTTCTATGTATATCACTAAAGTCAATACCAGTATTTATCAAATCTCCTGCTATACTATGAGTAATAGATGTTACATTTGAATGTCTAAAAGAACCTGTATCTGTTAAAATTGATGTATATAAACAAGAAGCTATATCTTTGTCAACATTTACTCCTAGTGATCTTAACATTTGATATACAATTTCCCCCATACATGAAGCATTCGTATCTACAAAGTTTAAATCTCCATATAATCCATTAGATATATGATGGTCTATATTTATAAAAGTATATTTTTTATTGTCTAAATCTATATTTGCATTTACTCTTTCATAGTTTCCGCAGTCTAAAACAATTACACAATCCGTTCCATCTTTGACTTCTGAGTTTTCTCCATTTATTTCTTCACTACATGGCAAAAACTTAAAATTTTCTGGAATATTTTCTTTACATATGATATATGCTTTTTTGTCAAGTTTTCTAATTCCTTGTAAAAGTCCTAATGAGCTACCTATAGAATCTCCATCTGGGGAAGTATGGAAAGTTATTGCTATATTTTCACTTTTCTTTATAACCTCCAATATTTTATTCATTATCATGGCTTTCTCTCTCCTTTATTTCGGCAAGTAGTGCATCTATGTGCATACCATGTTCTATAGTTTCATCTAATTCTATTATTATTTCTGGCGTATATCTTAGATTTATTCTATGACCAATTTCTCTTCTTATAAATCCACTAGAACTTTTTAAAGCACTTAAAGTATCATTTTTTACTTGTTTATCTCCAAAAATACTTACATATACTTTAGCATATCTTAAATCTTTTGTAACATCTACTTTGGTTACACTAACCATTCCACTCATTCTTGGATCTTTAATATCTTCACGAATTATACTTGATACTTCTTTTTTTACTTCTTCGTTTATTCTTCCAGATCTATATTTAGCCATATAAATTCACTCCTAATCATAGCTTATCTTTTTTTATTTCTTCCATAGTATAAGCTTCTATTATATCTCCTTCTTTAAGGTCATTAAATTTCTCAACCATAAGTCCACATTCATAACCTGTTGCAACTTCTTTAGCATCATCTTTAAATCTCTTTAAGGATGATAATTCAGATTCATTTATAACTATTCCGTCTCTTATAATCCTTACGCTTGAATTTCTTGTGATCTTTCCATTTAAAACATAACAGCCTGCTACAGTTCCTACATTGGAAATCTTATAAGTTCGTCTAACTTCTACTCTTCCTAACACTACTTCTTTATAATCAGGCTCAAGCATACCTAACATAGCTGATTTTATATCTTCTATAGCAGTATATATAACTCTATAAGTTTTAATATCTACATTTTCTTTATCCGCAGCAGCTATAGCATTAGAATCTGGTCTTACATTGAATCCTATTATAATTGCATTAGATGCATTGGCTAGAGTAACATCTGTTTCTGTGATTGCTCCTACAGCTCCATGTATAACTCTAACTTTTATCTCATCAGTTGAAAGTTTTTCAAAGGACTGTCTTACTGCTTCTATAGAACCTTGAACATCTGCCTTTACAATTATGTTCAACTCTTTTATTTTTCCTTCTTTTATCTGATTATATAAATCTTCTAAAGATACTTTATGAGTTGATTGTAAATATTCACTCCTAGCTTTTTCTTTTCTCTTTTCTGCCATATCCCTAGCAGTTTTTTCATCTTTAACAACATGAAATCTATCTCCTGCTGCTGGTACTTCTGATAGTCCTAATATCTCTACTGGTATAGATGGTCCTGCTGATTTTATCTTCTTTCCTTTATCATCAAACATAGCTCTTATTCTTCCATAAGTAGTACCAACTATTATAGAATCACCAGCATGTAAAGTACCATTTTGTATAAGTAATGAGGCTACAGCTCCTCTTCCTTTGTCAAGCTTTGCTTCTATTACCGTTCCTTTTGCATTTCTATTAGGATTTGCTTTAAGTTCTTCCATTTCTGCTGTTAAAAGAACCATTTCTAATAAAGAGTCTAATCCTTCCCTTGTATGTGCAGACACTGGTACAGTTATTGTATCTCCACCCCAGTCTTCTGCAAGTAATCCTTTCTCTGATAACTGCTGTTTTACTCTATCAGGATTAGCACCTGGTCTATCCATTTTATTTATTGCAACTATTATTGGAACATTTGCTGCTTTACAGTGATTTATTGCTTCTTCTGTTTGAGGCATTATTCCATCATCTGCAGCTACAACTAATATAACTATATCTGTTATTTGAGCACCTCTTGCTCTCATTGCTGTAAAAGCTTCATGTCCTGGAGTATCTAAGAAAGTTATTTTTTCTCCATTTATATTTACAGTATAAGCACCAATATGCTGAGTTATACCACCTGCTTCAGAAGCTGCAACTTTTGATTGTTTTATAGCATCCAATAAAGAAGTTTTACCATGATCAACATGCCCCATAACAGTTACTACTGCTGGTCTTTTTTTCTTTCCTTCTTCATCATCTTCGTCTTCTTGTTCTATGGCTTCTAATTCTAAATTTTGTTCTTTTAATACTACTAAAGCACCTAATTTTTCACCTAATTTTTCTGCAGTTTCAAAGTCAATTTCTTGATTTACCGCTGCCATAACTCCCATAAATATAAGTTCTTTTATTACTTCTGTATAAGGTTTTTCTAGCTTATCTGCAAACTCTTTAACAGTTATAGTATCATTCATTTCTATTATAATTTCTTCTTTAGTATCTTTTATTACATTTTCATTTGTTTTTTCATCACTCAAAATCTCTTTACCTCTTCTATTCTTCTTTTTTGTTTTTATCTTTTCTTCTTCCAATTCAGAATATTCTTCTTCTATATCATTTTCTGAATTACTAATATCAGAAGCTTTTTTATTATCTTCTGAAAATAGTTCGTTTATTAATTGAGCATCCTCTTCTTCAATAACACTCATATGATTTTTTACTTCTATGCCAAACTCATCTCTTAATAAATTTATTAGTTCTTTGCTGGATATTCCTAATTCCTTTGCTAATTCATATACTCTAATTTTTGACAAAACATTCACCCCCGAGACTAATTTTATTTTTTATCTTCCCATAGTTCTAGCAACTTTTCAGCCATGGACATATCTGATACTCCAACTATATTTATTCTATCCCTTCCTAATATTTGACATAAATCTTCTCCATTGCACTCACTAATAACAGGAATATTTCTGTTAAGGGCCATTCTACTAAACTTTTCTTTTGTATTTTGTGAAGCTTCTTTTGATACAATAACTAAATAGCATTTGTCTTTTCTTAAAGCTTCTTCGCATTTGTTGTATCCTTCTATACATTTCCCAGCTTTTTTCACTATACCTAGAAAAGAAATAAATTTATTTTTCACTATCTATCTCTTCCTTCAATTTGTTATAGATTTCTTCACTTATAGTGGTTTCCAAATTTCTCTCTAATTTTTTACTTTTAAAGGCTTTTTGAAGACAACCTGTACTTTTGCAAATATATGCACCTCTACCAGGCTTTTTACCAGTTAAATCTATAGAAACTTCTCCTTCTTTGTTTTTAACAACTCTTATAAGCTCTCTTTTAGGTCTCATTTCCATACATCCAGTGCACATTCTTTCAGGTATTTTTTTTACTTTCATAAAATAACCACCTTCCTTCTTTAGCCTTGATTATTCATTAACTTGAGATGAACTTTTTATGTCAATTTTCCAACCTGTAAGCTTTGCTGCAAGTCTTACATTTTGACCTTCTTTACCTATAGCTAATGAAAGTTGATTATCTTCTACCACTACTTTTGCTGATTTATTATCTTCATCTACATCAACATCTAATACCTTAGCTGGACTTAATGCATTAGCAATGTATTCATCTGGAAGCTTACTCCACTTTATTATATCAATTTTTTCATTTTTAAGCTCATTTACTATATTTTGAACTCTTATACCTTTTGGACCAACACATGCTCCCATAGGATCAACATTATCTTCATTAGAATGTACAGCTATTTTTGTTCTAGATCCAGCTTCTCTAGCTATGCTTTTTATTTCTACAATACCATTATATATTTCTGGCACTTCTAATTCAAATAATCTCTTAACCAAGCCTGGATGAGTTCTTGATACTACCACCTGAGCTCCTTTAGTAGTATTCTTCACTTCAACTATATATAATTTTAATTTTTCATTGAAATTATAACTTTCCCCTAACATTTGTTCATTTGGTCCAAGTACAGCTTCAATTTTTCCTAAATCAACAAATACATTAGCTTTGTCTTTTCTTATAACTGTTCCAGTTATTATATCACATTCTTTTTCACTGAATTCATTATATACAAGTCTTCTTTCCTCTTCTTTTATTCTTTGAATAACTACCTGTTTTGCAGCTTGAGCAGCTACTCTTCCAAACTTTTTAGGAGTTACTTCAATGTTTACTACCTCTCCTAGTTCATATCTTGGATCTATTTCTTTAGCATCATCAAGTGATATATCATTCAATTCATCCAAAACTTCGTCAACTACTGTTTTTCTAGAATAAACATTTATTTCTCCAGTTTCTCTATTCATATTTACTATTACATTTTGATTTGTAGCTCCTTGTTTTGCATAGTTTTTCTTATATGCCGCAACTAAAGCGTCTTCTATAGTATTAAATATTAAATCTTCACAAATTCCTTTTTCTTTAACTATTTCTCTTAGTGCTTCTACAAACTCCTCGTTCATTTTCTTACTAAACCTCCTTTTAAAATTCTACTTTTAATTTAATTTTTTGAATTTTTTCTCTTGGAATAACTATTTCTTTTCCTTCGCTCTCAATTTTTATACAAGCACTGTCAAAGTATTTTAGTGTTCCTTCATATTTTTTATTTCCATTAAGTAAGGATGAAAGTTTTATTGATACCTCTGAATTTAAATTTTTCTCTAAATGTTTATCATTATATAATTCTCTATCTATTCCAGGAGATGATACTTCCAAATAATAGCTTTCTTCTATTGGATCAACTTCATCTAGCATATCACTAATGGTTCTACTAACTTTTTCACAATCTTCAAGCCCTATTCCTTTTTCAGTATCTATATATATTCTTAAATAATTTTCTCCACTTTCCTTAACAAATTCTAAATGATATAATTCATAATTTAATTTATTAACTATAGGTTCTATTAAAGTATTTAGTTCTTTGATTAAATTTTCTTTGTTCATAGCAATCCCTCCTTATTTATTATTTTGTGGTAAATTACAAATTACATACGATATTAATTTAAAAACGCAACATAAGTTGCGTTTTATACAAATAGAAAGAGCGGGCCTTCACCCACTCTTCTCCGTCAAAATAATTATCGGTAATCTTACTAGTTCCCATTGTATCATAACGTATAGGTTATTTCAAGGAAAAGTTAACATTATATTTACAGCATAACTAATTATTATAAATTAAATAAAGATAATTGATTAGTTTCCGGCAATGCTTTAGAACATCCATGATTTTCTAAAAGCTTCTGATTTATATAAATCTACTTTTAAAATTTTATACCTCTTTTATATATTTCATAGCTTATTTTAAGTAACATCTTTAACTGAGTATCTATTAACATTCACTTTACATGTTTTCTATTTCTTTTAATAATTCTTGTAACAAGTTCTCTTCCTTAACTTTTTTAACTATTTTTCCTTTTTTAAATATAAGCCCTTCACCTTTTCCACCGGCAATTCCTATGTCTGCTTCTCTTGCTTCCCCAGGGCCATTGACAATACACCCCATAACTGCTACTTTAATATTTTTTTCAACACCTTCTAACCTCTTTTCCACTTCTTTAGCAATTTCTATAAGATTAATCTGTGTTCTTCCACAAGTTGGACAAGATATAAATTCTACCCCTCCGTTTAAAAGCCCTAAAGCTTTTAGTATCTCTCTTCCAGTTTTTATTTCTTCTATAGGATCTCCTGTAAGTGATACTCTTATAGTATCTCCAATACCTTCTGATAAAAGAGTTCCTATTCCAATACTTGATTTTATTGTTCCTCTCCATAAAGTTCCTGCTTCTGTTACACCAAGATGTAATGGATACTCTACTTGTTTTGAAATTAATCTATAGCTATCAATCATTTGCATAACATTAGATGACTTTATAGATATAACAATATCTGAAAAATTAACTTCTTCTAATATCCTTACATGTTGCATAGCACTTTCTACTAAAGCTTCTGGGCATACTTTTCCATATTTTTTTAGGAGTTCTTTATCCAAAGAACCTGAATTTACTCCAATCCTTATAGGAATATTTTTTTCTTTTGCTCTTTCTGCTACTTCTCTTACACGATTAATATTTCCAATATTACCAGGATTAATTCTAAGAGCAGCTACTCCATTTTCTATAGATTGTAATGCCAATCTATAATCAAAATGAATATCTGCAACTAAAGGTACATCTATTCTACTTACTATATGTTTTATTGCTTTAGCTGCCTCTTCATCTGGCACTGCACATCTTACTATATGACAGCCAGCTTTCTCTAAAGCCTTTATTTGTTCTACTGTTTTATCTACATTTCTAGTATCTGTATTAGTCATCGATTGAACAGATATAGGGGAGTCTCCTCCTACATATAAATTTCCAACCTTAATCTTTTTGGTTTTTATCCTTTCCATGCTTATCATCTCCTATAAATTAACAGGATATAGTATATCTTTTACAGTAACTAGCACCATTAAAGTCATTAATATAGCAAATCCAATATAATTTATAACACCAACTTTATTACTATCTATTTTTCTTCTAGTTATAATTTCAATTAAGAATAGAATAATCCATCCTCCATCCAAAGCTGGAAATGGAATAATATTAAATATAGCTAATTGTACGCTTAAATAAGCTGCAAAAGACATTAAACTTAAAAATCCCGCTTCTGCTGCTTTTCCCGATACCTTTATAATAGTTAATGGTCCTCCAAAATCATTTACTGATACCTTGCCTTTGAACATAGTTTTTAAAAATCCAAAAGTCTGACTTATAAGAGAATTTGTTTCAACAAATCCATATGAAATTGACTGTCCTATACTTGGATTTGTTATAGCTGTAGGATAAATTCCAACAACATATCTATTTTCTTCTTCATTCTTTACAGGAGTAACTTTAGTAGTTTTAACTTCTCCTTGTCTTTTATAAGTAATATTTAAAGTAGATTTACCATTAGTATAAACTTCAGTTACAAAATCTTCCCAAGTTAATATTTTCTTATTATTCACTTTTAATATTTCATCGCCTTTTTGGATACCTGCAATTTGGGCTGGATTATTAGCTTCTACTCTATCTACTATAGGTGCATAGTAACCTCTACTTGCAGATATAACTCCAAACAGAACTATTGCTAATATTAAATTCATAAAAGGCCCTGCTGCAACTATGCTTAATTTCTGAAGAGATGATTTATTTGAAAATGCTCTATCATCTGTAGTTTCTTCTCCATCTTCTCCAAGCATTCTTACATATCCACCTATAGGTAATAACTTTACATTATATTGAGTTTCTCCCTTTTTTAAACCAAATAATTTAGGCCCCATACCTATAGAAAATTCTTCTACTTTAACACCATTTAATTTTGCTAAAGCAAAATGACCAAATTCATGTACAATAACTAATAAACTAAAAGCAAAAATAGCACCAATTATATTCATAATACTCACGTATATTCCTCCTTAAATAAATGTATTGTTTACATATTCCTTTACTCTTTTATCTATATATATTATTTCTTCCAATGAAGGATTTTTTATATTACTAAATTTATTCATTGCTTCTTCTAATATATTTCCTATAGTAAGAAAGTCTATTCTTTTATTTATAAAAAGCTCTACAGCTGCTTCATTAGCCCCATTTAAAATTGCTGGCATTAATCCACCTATTTTCCCTGCGTCATAGGCTAATTTCAAAGGCTTAAAAGTATCTATATCTGGCTTTTCAAAAGTTAGATTCTTGATAGCATAAAAATCTATTTTTTCAACCACCGCTTCCTTTCTTTTAGGATAATTTAATGCATATTGTATAGGAAGTTTCATATCTGTACTCCCTAATTGCGCTATAACACTTCCATCTTTATACTCTACCATTGAATGTATTATGCTTTCAGGATGAACTATTACCTGAATATTATTATAATCCACATCAAACAAGAAATGAGCTTCTATAACCTCTAATCCTTTATTCATAAGAGTGGCTGAATCTATAGATATTTTTTTACCCATATTCCATCTAGGATGATTAAGCGCATCTTCTACAGTAACATTTTTTAATTCATGCAAAGTTTTACCCCGAAAAGGGCCGCCAGAAGCTGTTAATAATATTTTGTTTACATCTTCATAAGAGTTACCTCTTAAACATTGAAATATAGCTCCATGCTCCGAATCAACAGGAAGTATATTTATATTACTTTTCTTAGCTTCCTTCTTGATTATTTCTCCCCCTACCACCAAAGTTTCTTTATTAGCAAGAGCTATATCTTTTCCTGATTTTATAGCTTTTAAAGTTGGATATAAGCCAATCATACCAACTACAGAAGTTAATACCACATCTACTTCTTCTAAAGAAGCTATTATATTAAGTCCCTCTAATCCAAATAGAACTTCTGTATTTTTATTATTATCATTACAATACACTTTAACTTTCTCATAAGCTACACTATCCATCAGAGCAACAAATTTAGGACTAAATTCATTTATAATATTTATAATACCTTTCCAATTTTTATTAGCAGAAACAGCTATTAATGAAAAACTATCTTTCTCATCTCTAATTACATCTAATGCCTGAGATCCTATAGAACCAGTTCCTCCTAATATGCATATATTCTTCAACATATCCTCTCCTTTGTAAAAAAATTAATGAAATTACATTTCTAGTATACTTTTACAAATTATTATATATAAAGGTGCAAATATCATTCCTATTATACCAAAAGCCTTTAATCCAACATATAAAGATAATATAGTAAATATAGGATGAATTTTTAATTTATTACTCATAAATTTAGCTTCCATAATCTGCCTATTAATAAAAAGAAGTACATAAAGACAAATCAATCCAAAAGCAATTATAAAGTCCCCTATGGAAACTTTATACAGTATTAAAGGTATAAATATTATTATTGTTCCTAAATAAGGTAACAAATCAAGTATACCACAAAGCGTTCCTAGCATAATGTAATTTTCTATATTTAAAGCCATTAATCCAAATATAGTTTCTATAGTAGTAACAAATATTAACAATATTTCTACTTTCAATATACCTTCCATATCTTTAATCTTTTCTTTTATGAATCTTAGCCCATTAGGTGATATAAAATTTTTAGTCCAATTAAATATAACATATTTATCTACCAAAATAAAGTAAGCAACTATATTACCAATAAAATAATTAAAAATACTTTCTGTAGTATATACTGCTCCTTTCCTTAAAAAATCACTGTTTAGAATATTAAAATAATATTTTTCTAATTCCTGATTTAACCCTGAAAAATTTAAATTTAAATTTCTACTTAATTTATCTAAAGTATATACTATTTTTAATATAGCATCTATAATTATATCCTTAATGCTATATAACCAATTGCCAATATATATAAGAAAAATAAATATAATCATATTTACAAATAATATACTTATTAATCCTCTTACTTTCTTGCTAAATATTTCAAACTTACTCAATAGATCATATATAGGACTTGAAAGGAATAAAAATATTACAATTACAAAAAATGGTTTGAAATATCTTTTTATAAAAACAGTAAAAATTATAAATATTATTAAAGAAATAGAGCAATATATAATCTTTTTATATTTTTCATAAAACAAATTTATATCCCCTAGAATTGCTATATAGTATTATATTCTAAAATATAGTTATATATTATAAAATATAATGCAAAAGCACTTAGAGCATAATCTATATACTCTAAGTGCTAAAATACACTTATTTTTTATATTCTTACTATAAAAGTTAAATAATAAAATACTACTACGGCTGAAAAAAGTATACTATCAAATCTATCAAGTACACCTCCATGCCCTGGTATTAGATTACTATAATCCTTTACACCTGCATATCTTTTAATAGAAGAAGCAACTAAATCTCCAAATTGTACTAATATTCCGCATAATGCTCCTATTATAAAAAAATGTATTAATGAAATATTTACTCCTATATTAACTAAATAAACTCCAAATAACCCACAAGATAGTGTAGATCCAATAAATCCTCCTATAGAACCCTCCACAGTTTTTTTAGGACTTACTTTAGGACAAAGCTTATTTTTACCAAAAAACTTACCACTATAATAAGCAGAAGTATCACATATCCAAGAAGATAGAAATATAAGCCAAATAAGATAATTTCCATAAGACTTATTATTTACTAAAACTATAAAACTGAAAAACACTGGTACATATAAAAATCCTAGTAAAGTAGTTCCTGCATCAATAAAAGTATATTTTATATTTATAACAGGAATACTCAATACTATTAAAGTAGTTAATATAACAATATAAAAGAATAAATCCGTATTTATCTTTGTGCCTAAAGTTAAAAAGTATATTATACACAATACATATCCAACTATACTAAATGCATGTATATTTTTTTCTTTTAAAACTTTATAAAATTCATAAAGTCCCATTAATGATAGTACAAAAGTTAAGTACTTTAAAAAAATTCCACCTACAAATAAAAATATTATAAGAGGTGATAATATAAGAGCTCCCAAATATCTGTTGTTCACTTTACCCACTCCTAAACTTTCTTATTTCACTCCTCCATATCTCCTATCTCTGTTTTGAAAATCGTATATTGCCTTGTGAAGGTGTTCTTTATTAAAATCAGGCCATTTTATATCTGAATACCAAAATTCTGAGTAAGCAGATTGCCATAAAAGAAAGTTACTAATTCTTTGTTCTCCGCTTGGTCTTATTATCAAATCTGGATCTGGCATTCCTGCAGTATATAAATAATTTGATATGATATTTTCATCTATAACTTCTTCATTAATTTGTCCTTTCTTAATATCTTCATAAAGTAATTTTATAGCTCTAACAATTTCATTTCTTCCACCATAATTTAAAGCTAAATTTAATTGAAGTCCTGTATTATTTTTTGTTTTTTCATAAGCACTTCGAAGCTCATCTTGACATATTTGTGGAAGCTTTAAAATATCTCCTATAGTATTTACTATTACATTGTTTTCATGTAATTCTTCTACTTCTTTTTTTAAATACTCAACTAATAATCTCATAAGAGCATTCACTTCATCTTTAGGTCTCTTCCAATTTTCTGTTGAGAAAGCATATAAAGTTAAATATTTTACTCCTAATTTGTCACATTCTTTTACTACATCTCTAATAGTTTCTACTCCTGCTTTATGACCCATACTTCTAGGTAAATTTCTTTCTTTAGCCCATCGTCCATTTCCATCCATTATTATTCCAATATGTTTTGGAATATTATTCATGTCCAATGATAAGCAATTCTCTTCTTTCTTTTTCTTATCATTAAAAAATTTCCACATATATTCCTCTCCATTCTAAAATTAACCTTTAGTAATAACTAAAATTTAACTTTACTAATAAAACCTGCGAAAACGCAGGTTTAAAATTAAAAATATTAAATAGCCATAACTTCTTTTTCTTTTACTTCCAAAATTTTATCAATTTCTTTTATAAAATTATCTGTTTTCTTTTGAATATCATCTTCTGCTTTTTTAATTTCATCTTCTGATATATCTGATTCTTTTTTAAGATTTTTTAATTTATCATTGCAATCTCTTCTTATAGCTCTTATTGCTATTTTAGATTCTTCACCAGTTTTCTTAATAGTTTTAACAATGTTTTTTCTTGTTTCTTCAGTTAATTCTGGTATTACCAATCTAATAATAGTACCATCATTAGACGGATTTAGTCCTAAGTCTGATTTTAAAATAGCTTTTTCTATATCTTTTATAGCAGTCTTATCCCAAGGCTGAATTTGTAGAACTCTTGACTCAGGTACAGAAATGCTCGCTACTTGATTTATAGGTGTAACGGATCCATAATACTCAACTTCTATTTTATCTAGCATTGCTGGATTAGCTCTTCCAGCTTTCATAGAAGCTAAATCTTTCTTTAAAACACTAATAGTTTTTTGCATTTTTTCATCAGCTGTGGCCATAATATCTTTTATCATTAATAATACCTCCTTTATTCTTTACACACTATTGTTCCTATTTTTTCTCCAATAACTGCTTTTTTAATATTTTCAGGAGAATCTAATCCAAACACTAATATAGGAATATTATTATCCATACATAATGAGGTTGCAGTAGAATCCATAACTTGAAGTCCTCTGTCTAATACATGTATATAACTTAAAGTTTCAAATTTTTTAGCATCTGAATATTTGTGAGGATCTTTATCATAAACTCCGTCAACTTTCTTGGCAAGTAGTATCACATCTGCTTCAATTTCTGCTGCTCTTAAAGCTGCAGTAGTATCAGTTGAAAAATAAGGATTTCCTGTTCCTGCTGCAAATATTACTACTCTTCCTTTTTCTAAATGTCTCATAGCACGTCTTCTTATAAAAGGCTCGGCAACTTCTTTCATTTCTATAGCTGTTTGAACTCTAGTATTAACCCCTAACTGTTCTAAAGAATCCTGAAGTGCTAATGCATTTATACAAGTAGCTAACATTCCCATATAATCTGCAGTAGTTCTGTCCATAGCGTCTCCATTTCTTCCTCTCCAAATGTTTCCGCCTCCAACGACTGCACCAATTTCTACTCCCATATCTACAAGCTCTTTTATTTGTTTAGATATATTTTGAACTACTTCAAAGTCTATACCATATCCTTTTTCACCTGCTAAGGCTTCTCCTGAAAGCTTCAGCATTATTCTTTTATATTTAATATTATTCATATATATTATACCTCCAAACTGTTAAAAATTACATAGTAATTTTAAAATTCACCGGATTTTCATTTCAAAAAAAGAGAACACGCAGTGTTCTCTCTTTTTAGTTATTTTCCTTGCTGCATTTGTTTCTTAACTTCTTCAGCAAAATCTTCTTCTTTCTTCTCGATTCCTTCTCCTCTTTCGAATCTAACAAATCCAGTAACCTTTATTTCAGCTCCAACTTCTTTTGATTTTTCCTGGAGATATTTTGTTATAGTATAATCAGCATTCTTAACCCAAACTTGTTCTATTAAGCAGTTTTCTTTATAGTATTTTTGGATTCTACCTTCTACCATCTTATCAACAATTTTTTCTGGTTTTCCTTCATTTAAAGCTTGAACTCTGTAAATTTCCTTTTCTTTTTCTAAAGTATCATTATCAACTTCATCTCTATTTAAGAATAATGGATTTACAGCAGCAATTTGCATAGCTATATCTTTAGCTACTTCTTTTAATACTTCATTTGATTTTTCACATTCAAGCTTTACAAGTACACCAATTCTTCCACCACCATGGATATAGCTTTCAACTACTCCATTTTCAACAGAATAATTGCTAAATCTTCTTACTGACATGTTTTCTCCAAGTTTAGCAATTAAAGCCGTAACAGCATCTTTTATTGATATGCTTTCATCACCTATGTATTTTTCTTCTATGAATTCTTCTATATTAGAAGCCTTAGTATTTACTGCCTGTTTTGCAACATTATTAGCTAATGTTTTGAAATCATCATTTGCAGCAACAAAGTCAGTTTCACAGTTTACTTCAACTATAGAACCTGATTTTTCATCTTCTGAAATAAAAGTTTCAACTAATCCTTCAGCAGCAACTCTTCCAGCTTTTTTAGCAGCAGCAGCTAATCCCTTTTCTCTTAATAATTCTATAGCCTTATCTAAATCTCCATTAGTTTCAGATAAAGCTTTTTTGCAGTCCATCATACCTGCTCCAGTTCTTTCTCTTAAATCCTTTACCATCTGTGCAGAAATCATAATTTATCCTCCCTATCTTTACGATTTTTTTAAAGGTAAATGAAGATACCTTCATCTACCTTTAAATATATTATTCAGCTAATTGTTCACCTTGTCTTGCTTCTATAACAGCATCAGCTATTTTAGCAGTTATTAATTTTACAGCTCTTATAGCGTCGTCATTTCCTGGAATTACATAATCAACTTCATCTGGATCACAATTAGTATCTACTATTGCTACCACTGGTATACCTAATATTTTAGCTTCTGATATAGCATTTTTTTCTTTTCTTGGATCTACTACAAATAAAGCTCCAACATTATTTGCATCCATTTTCTTTATTCCACCTAAGTTCTTTTCTAATTTTTCTTCTTCTAACTTAAGCTTTATAACTTCTTTCTTAGGAAGAACATCAAAAGTTCCATCCTGTTCCATTTCCTCTAATTCTTCTAATTTCTTAATTCTTCCCTTTATAGTTGAGAAGTTTGTTAACATACCACCTAACCATCTGTTATTAACAAAGTGCATGTTACTTCTTATAGCTTCTTCTTTAATAGCTTCTTGAGCTTGTTTTTTTGTTCCAACAAAAAGGATATCTTTTCCTTCTCCTGCAACTTCTTTTATGAAGTTATATGCTTCTTCAACTTTCTTTACAGTTTTCTGTAAATCTATAATATAGATTCCATTTCTTTCTGTAAAAATGTATGGAGCCATTTTAGGGTTCCATCTTCTTGTCTGATGTCCGAAATGAACACCTGCTTCTAATAATTGTTTCATTGAAATAACTGACATAATTTTTACCTCCTTGGTTTTTACCTCCATTATCTTCATATTTATAAAATACCCTAAGGCACCGTTTATAAATTAGATAATGTGTGTATTTTTGTTACCTAGAGTAGTATATCATATGAAATCACTATGTTCAATAATAATTTAAAAATTTTACATAAGTATAGCAAAAAAAACTAATCTATAATAAAAATATATATTTTTACTATAATTTATAGTGAAAACATTATTAAAATAAAAAACAGGATAATAATTATCCTGTTTTTTATTTTATTTTCTTTAATTCATCTAATAATTTGTCATTTAATATTCTTATATGAGTTCCCTTCATACCTAATGATCTAGATTCAATAACTCCAGCACTTTCAAATTTTCTTAAAGCATTAACTATTACTGATCTTGTTATTCCAACTTTATCTGCTATTTTTGAAGCAACTAAAAGTCCTTCCATTCCATCTAATTCATTAAATATATGTTCTACAGCTTCTAATTCAGAATATGAAAGTGTTCCAATAGCAAGTTGTACTACAGCTTTTTTTCTTGCTTCTTCTTCTATTTCATCGTGTTTTGATCTAAGTATTTCAAGTCCAATAATAGTTGCACTATATTCAGCTAATACAAGATCTTCATCTGTAAACTGATCATCAAATCTAGCTAATGATAATGTTCCAAGTCTTTCTCTGTTTCCATTTATAGGCACTATAGTAGTTAATTTATTTTGTATACCACAGCCACAGTTTTCTTCGAAAACACATTTCCCATTATTAGTTAAATTAGCTAAAGTTTCATGAATATTTAAAAGTTTATTATTATAAAACTCTGGAAATCTCATTTCTGGAACTATTTTTTCTTTCACAATTTCACATTCAAATCCAGTTGAAAGATCATAACCTAATATTTTTCCTTTTTTACTTAAAATATAAACATTACACTCTAATACCTCACTTAGTAATTTACATATGTCGTCAAATACCACTGGCTCTGTTCCTGATTTCTGAAGTATTTTATTTAACCTTCTTGTCTTATTTAAAAGTGATGACATTTTTAAAATTCCTCCTCTATTTTATTACCATTATTAAATTATTTAAACTGCAGTCATATACAGAATTTATTGCTGCACTTTTTTTAATTATATTATATCACAAATTATAACATTCAATAATAAATTTTGTTAAATTATTGTGATTTTTTTTAATATTTAGAATTGTTACCTTAGCTTTAATAATAATACCATACTATATAACAAATTTCAACCATCTTGTACTAAATTTATTATTATAAAGGCGCTTTTCGACAACTTTATGCAAATTGATTAAGATTTACCCTTTAAATTTAATAATTTAATAATTTAACAATTAATACTTATGAAAATTATCAAGTAATTCATATATAAAATATGATTTTCTTATAATATAAATTTATTTTATACATGAATTACGCCACTAATAAATATAACCTAAATAGATCCATATTATTAGTGGCGTAATATAATAAATTCTTTATTTAAAATCTCATTTAACTTAAAGCTTTATAATTACATAAATTTATTCTTTCTCTTCCGTTTTGTATATTCTGTTTTTACAATTTTCGTTTGTACACTCAATGTAATTTCCCTTTGCTTTGCTATATTTTTTAACCATATTACCATTACACAAAGGACATTTATCATTAACTGGTTCAAACCAGCTTATAAAATCACAATTAGGATAGTTTCCACATCCATAAAACTTTCTCCCTTTTTTACTCTTCTTTACAAGTATTTTTCCTCCACATTTCGGACAATTTGCATCGATCTCTTCAACAATAGGTTTTGTATTCTTACATTCCGGATAACCAGGGCAGGCTAAGAAATCTCCAAATCTACCATGTTTTATCACCATATTCTTCCCACATTTTTCACAAATTACATCTGTAACCTTATCTTCTATAGTGACTTTTGCCACTTCTTTTTCTGCTTTATCTATAAGTTCTTTCAATGGATTAAAAAACTGATGGACTATTCTTTGCCAATCATCTTTTCCAACTTCTACGCTATCCAATTTATCTTCCATTTCTGCAGTAAATTCCACATCTACAATAGGTTTAAAATACTCCGATAATATGTCATTTACTATAAAACCTAGCTCTGTAGATTTTAAAGTTTTCTTTTCTCTCTCTATATATTTTCTTTCGAGTAATGTTGATATTATTGGAGCATAAGTACTAGGTCTACCAATACCATTCTCTTCTAGAGTCTTAACTAAAGACGCTTCTGAAAATCTAGCAGGTGGCTGAGTAAAGTGTTGTTTGCCATCTATGGATTTTTTATCTAATTTTTCACCTATTTGCAATATAGGTAATTTAATGGAATCCTTTTCTTCATCTGTCGCATATTCATATACTTTCATAAATCCATCAAAATCTACAGTTGATCCTGTAGCTTTAAATAAATATTCTTTATTTAATATTTCTATTGAAGTAGCCTTTAAAATGGAGGATGCCATTTGACTAGCCAAAAATCTGTTCCATATCAGTGTATATAATTTATATTGCTCATTACTTAAATTTTCTTTTGCTAATTCTGGAGTTATTTCCACATTAGTAGGTCTTATAGCTTCATGGGCATCTTGTATATTCTTTTTCCCCTTAAATTCTCTAACTTCCTTTGGAATATACTTTTCTCCAAACTTTTCTATTATAAAATTTCTTGCAGCTTCTTGAGCATCTTTAGAAATTCTTACAGAATCAGTTCTCATGTATGTTATCAAACCTATAGTACCATGTCCTTTTATATCTACGCCCTCATATAACTGTTGAGCTATAGACATGGTTCTTTTAGTAGAAAAGTTTATTTTTTTATAGGCATCTTGTTGTAATGTACTAGTAGTAAATGGTGCTAATGGATTTTTTGTTTTTTGTGATTTTTTCACATTTTTAACCAAAAATTCCCCTTGATTTAATTCATCAATTATAGCTTTACTTTCTTCTTCATTATTTATCTCTACTTTTTTTCCCTGTTTAGAAATTAACTTAACAATAAAATTATTTTTGTTTTGTTCTTTATGTAAGCTACATTCTATAGTCCAATATTCCTTTGGAATAAATTTTTCTATTTCTCTTTCTCTATCGCATATCATCTTTAAGGCTACTGATTGCACTCTTCCTGCACTTAATCCCCATTTTACCTTTCTCCATAATATAGGGCTTATTTCATATCCAACTAATCTGTCCAACACTCTTCTTGCTTGCTGTGCATTAACTAAATTTAAATTTATTTCTCTTGGTTGTTTTATAGCTGTCTTTATAGCACTTTTAGTTATTTCATTAAACTCTATTCTACACTTTTTACTTTCATCCAATTTTAATGCCTTTAAAAGATGCCAAGATATAGCTTCTCCTTCTCTATCAGGGTCTGTAGCTAAATATACTTCATCACATTTTTTAGCTTCTTTTTTTATCTTATCTAAGAGTTCTCCTTTTCCTCTAATAGTAATATATTTTGGTGTATAATTGTTATCTATATCAACTCCTAATTGACTTTTAGGAAGATCTCTTACATGACCCATAGATGCCTCAACTACATAATTTTTTCCCAAATATTTTCCTATAGTTTTTGCTTTTGCTGGTGATTCTACAATAACAAGTTTTCGTCCCATCTTATACTCCGATAGCTAGTATCAGAGGTTACACCCCCTATATGATAGTATTTAATTTAAATCTTTCACTTGCCATCATTACTACCCATAGTTTTTTTAATATAAGTTAGTATACTGATAGCATGTGTTACATTTTAACAACTAGTCCTCAATTATATTTAATATTTTATATGACGTAAGTTGCTTTCTATTTATTATTAATTTTATTGCTTATAGTATTAGAATATTATAATTTATAATATATTAAACACTATTTGCAATTCTAACATAATAATTACCAGAAAGGCAAGTTATTTGATTTTTAAGTTGCAATTCAAATAATACCTCATATAATTGCTTAATGTCAACATTAGTCTTTTTCAATATGTCATCTATATGTATTGGTCTATCTTTTATATTACTATATATCTTATGTTCAATTTCCCTTTGAAAAACGGGTGTTTTCTCCTCTTTAGAACAGTACTTAATATTTAATATATTAAAAATATCTTCTACTGATGTCAACGGATATGCTCCATCCCTTATTAATTTATTAGTTCCTTTACTAGTTTTTGAAAATATAGTTCCTGGTACTACCATTATATCTTTCCCCTGTTCTAAAGCATAAGAAGCCGTTATTAAACTTCCACTTTTTTCTGAGGCTTCTACTATAACAATTAAATCACTCACTCCACTAATTATTCTGTTTCTTAAAGGGAAATTATATGCATAAGGCGGAGTTTTAGGAGGAAACTCTGATAGGATACACCCCTTATTTATAATTTCATAATACAATTTTTTATTTACTTTTGGATATATAACATCTACTCCACAGCCTAATACAGCACAAGTGTATCCTCCACTTTCTAGCGATGATTTATGTGAAAAAGAATCAATTCCTTTTGCCATACCACTAATCACATTTATATTTTCTTCCCCTAGTTTACTAGCTAATATTCTTGTTACATTTTCTCCATAATAACTATGATTTCTAGAACCTACAATAGCTACAGATTTATTATTATTCAACATTTCTATATTTCCTTTATAAAACAATATAGTAGGAGAATCTTCAAAATTTCTAAGTTTTTTTGGATAAAGTTTATCATAGTAATTAATCGTAGAAATACCTTCTTTTATTAATATTTCTCCTATATTATTTATCTTTTCTTTATTCCATGAATTAATCAATGAACTCTTAAATTTGTTTTCTTCCATCATTTTAGAAAAATGATTTTCTTTACCATTACAGTATTTCCATATGGCCTCAGTAGTCTTAAATTTTTTTATTAATTTAATCTTTATTTTATTAGAAATCTTAACTGTTGAAAACCATATGTCATAAAAATTCATAAACATCTCTCCTTAAACTATATTATCTAAAAATTTCCTATATTGAAGAGCTTCAATTAAGTCTACTTCTTCTATATCCTGTTTTTCTTCTAAATCTGCAATAGTTCTGGATACCTTTAATATTCTTGTGTATACTCTTGTACTAAAATTAAATTTATCATAAACTTTTTCCATAAATGATGCAGCCTTCCCTTTTAATTTGCAATATTTCATTATCATTTCCCCATTCATTTCTCCATTAGTCAATATACTATAACTTTTAAATCTTTCTTTTTGGATTTTTCTAGCCTTATCAATTCTTTTCTTTATAGTTTTAGAATTTTCGCCTTTTGTAGTAGATTTTATTTCTCTATATTCTAACTTAGAAAGAGGTGTAAAAATATCTATTCTATCTAAAAGAGGACCAGATAATTTATTTATATATCTTCTTTTCTCTAACTCAGAACATTCACATGGAATTTTGGAGCACGGACACGGATTTAAAGCCCCTACTAACATAAAATTACATGGGTATTCTACTGTTCCTGAAGATTTGCTTATTTTTATTTTTCTATTTTCTAAAGGCTGTCTTAATGATTCTAAAACATCTTTCTTAAATTCTAATAATTCATCTAGAAATAGCACTCCATTATGAGCTAAAGATACTTCTCCTGGATTTAAATTAATTCCGCCTCCTACAAGAGATATTTTAGATGCAGTATGATGTGGATCCCTAAAAGGACGCTTTACTATTAACCCTTTTTTTTCTTTTAATGCTCCCACTACGCTATAAATTTTGGTACATTCTAAAGCCTCTTTATATGTTATATCTGGCAATATGGTTGGAATTCTTTTAGCAATCATGGTCTTCCCTGTACCTGGAGGACCATATAAAATTATATTATGATTTCCTGCTGCTGCTACTTCAACTGCTCTTTTAGCACTTTCTTGACTTAAAATATCAGAAAAATCTATAGAATATTTATTTAAAATATTAAATTTATACTTATTTTTATAGGGTAGTAAATCTTTATATTTTAAGTATCC
Organism: Clostridium tetanomorphum; assembly: GCF_017873215.1. GTDB lineage: Bacteria > Bacillota > Clostridia > Clostridiales > Clostridiaceae > Clostridium_AO > Clostridium_AO tetanomorphum. The sequence goes on along the minus strand of NZ_JAGGKA010000014.1, from coordinate 85,484 downwards.
AACTACTTCATTTAAATTACTTAATGGATATACTTTTGCTTCCTTGATTATTGAACATTCATCTTTATTCTCTAGTGGTACTATAAAGCTATATATATTATTTTTTATGCCTTCTATTACTATAGGTAATGCCCCTTTTACCATTCTTAACTCTCCTAATAAAGATAATTCTCCCATAAATATATATTTTTCTACATTATCTATTTTAATTTGATTTGTAGCTAATAAAATACCAATAGCTATAGGCAAATCAAATAAAGAGCCTTCTTTCTTTAAATCTGCTGGAGCTAAATTAATGGTAATCCTCCCAACTGGAAATTCAAATCCAGAATTTATTATAGCCGCTCTTACTCTCTCCTTTGATTCTTTTACAGCTATATTAGGCATTCCTACTATGTTAAAACAAGGTAATCCTCTAGAAATATCTACTTCTACATCTATCATTATTCCTTCTATTCCTGTAAATGTAGCAGTATTAATTTTAACAGCCAATGACATCACCACCTTTTTTAGAATTCTTGACAAAAAAATTTTTATAATACAAAAAATCCTAAATAAAAATTTAGGATTTAAAATTCCAAAAATAATTTTATCAATTTTTCGAATTTTACCACTAGTTGATATATTCTCATTTATAGTATAATATAATTATATAATTCATATTATTATATTAATTATTGTAAAGTGAATATACTTCATTATTAGTTATTTATATTAAAAATGAAAGGAGAGTATTTATGCATTCCTATAAGAAGGAAGTAGGAACTTTAGGTGAAAATTTAGCTCAAAGTTATCTTATTCAAAATGGGTATATTATACTAGATAAAAATTTTAGGTGCAAACAAGGGGAAATAGATATAATAGGAAAGGACGGCGATTATATAAGTTTTATAGAAGTAAAATCCAGGTATGGAAGTCTATATGGCACACCTGGAGAAGCAGTTAATCTAATAAAACAATATAGAATATACAAAACCGCTCAACTATATATATTGAAAAAAAATCTTCATAAGTTTAAGTTTAGATTTGATGTAATTGAAGTAACTTTAAATCACAAAAATGATGATTTTTATATAAAATTAATAAAAGATGCTTTTCAACTATAATATTAAAGAATATTTTTTAGAAAACTTAATCTATGTATAGGGCATGTCCCATATTTTTTTATTCCTTCAATATGTTCTGTAGTTCCATAGCCTACGTTTTTTTCAAAACCATAATTAGGATAAATTTCTGCATATTTCTCCATTTTTTTATCCCTATATACCTTAGCTATAATTGAAGCGCTTGCAATAGACGCACTTTTATTATCTCCTTTTATTATAAATTCATTTTTAAATTTTATATCTTTTATTGCGTATCCATCGGAAATAACTAATTGTGGTTTAACATCTAAACCCATAGAGGATCTTTTTAAGACTTCATTATTACACCAACCTATTCCTTTGGAATCAATTATGTCATTATCTATTTCTACTATATTATAATACAATGCTTTGCTTTTTATTATTTGTGATAACTCCTCCCTAGATTTTTGTGAGAGTTTTTTCGAATCTTTTATTCCTAAAATTAAGTCATTATAATTTTTATAATTTAAATCTAATATAACAGAAGCAGCAACTATTGGTCCAGCCAAAGGGCCTCTTCCTACTTCATCCACTCCTGCTATATAAGTATATTTACCAAAAGATTTATCAAAGTTATACATTCCTTTAACTCTGTTTATTTCATCTTCATGCTTTTGAATAAATTTCAGAATTCTATTACTCAAACTCTTTACATTTTTTCTTTTATCCTGTTTTAAAAATTTTGCTATTTCTATTAAATGTTCTTTAACTTCACTACAATATTCTTCTTCTAAAGAACAAACCTTGCTTTTTATATCTGTAAACTTAAGGGTAGAAATTTCTACATTATTTTTCAAACTTTCTAAATTCATTATCTTATGCTACCTTTCCTTTAGAATTAAATATTAAATTATAATTCATCTTCTGGTTTTTCAAGAGATATGTTTCCTAATTTTCCTCCTCTAAATTCATCTAGTAACATAATTGCTACCCTATTATAATCAATTTCTCCTTTAGCTATAACTGCCCCTCTTTTTCTTCCTATATTGTCCATATTAGTTAAAGGATTTTCATCTAATTCTTCTAATTTATATCTAGACTTTAGATTTTCTGAATAATCATTTTGTAATTTTTCTATAAGTCTTAAAGCTAATGTCTCGATATCCATTATTTCATCTTTTATGGCTCCTGTAAAAGCTAAATTTAGACCAACTTTTTCATCCTCAAACTTTGGCCATAATATTCCTGGTGTATCCATTAATTCTATATCCATTTTTGTTTTTATCCACTGTTTACTCTTGGTTACTCCTGGTTTATCTCCTATCTTAGCTATATTATTCTTAGCCATTTTATTTATAAAAGAAGATTTACCTACATTTGGAATACCAACCACCATAACTCTATCAACAACTTTTACTAATCCTTTATTTTTCAATCTTTCATGTTTTTCCTTTAATAGTTCATTTAGCATAGGCTTTATATTTTTTATGCCTTCGCCATTCAAGCAATTAACTGATAGCACTTTTACATTATCTTTAGTTAATTCTTTTATCCAACTATTTGTAATCTTTTTTTCACTTAAATCACTTTTATTTAATAAAATAATTCTAGGCTTCATACCACAAATTTCTTCTATCTCTGGATTAGAACTAGATTTAACTATTCTAGCATCTCTAATTTCTATAACCGCATCTACTAACTTTAAATTTTCTTTTATTTCTCTCCTTGTCTTTGCCATATGACCAGGAAACCAATTTATTGCCATAATATCTATCCTTTCCTAAGTCTCAACTTAATCAATTATTTTTTGCTGCTGCTCTTATTTTTCCTACACTGTTAAATGGATATATTCTCAAAGCTGCCCTTCCTACTACCATGTTATATTTTACAAATCCAACTCTTTCATCTCGACTATCTAAACTATTATTCCTATTGTCTCCCATAACAAATATAGTATTCTCTGGTACTGTAATTTCATTAAAATCCTGCATTCTTTGTTCAAATATATAATTTTCTTCTAAAGGTTTTCCATTTACATATACTTTATCATTTTCTACTCTAACTTTATCTCCACCTACAGCAATTACTCTTTTGATAAACTTTTCCTTAGGATCTGCTGGATATTTTATTACTACAATATCTCCTTGAGCTGGCTTTCTAAAATAGTAAGATACTTTCTCCACTATAAGCCTATCCTTATTATGAAGGGTAGGATACATTGAAAGACCGTCAACCTGAACTGTCTCAAATATAAAAGTTATTATTAAAAATGCCGCTATAATCGCTATAAGAATTGACTTTCCCAATTCTACTAATTGTTTTACCATAATAATCACCATCCCGTAATATAAAAAAGGGACTATAAAAGCCCCATTCTTATTATAATAATTCCTTAACTTTTGCAGCTTTACCTACTCTATCTCTTAAATAGAATAATTTAGCTCTTCTTACTTTACCTCTTCTTGCAACTTCAATTTTTTCAATTGTTGGAGCATTAACAGGAAAAGTTCTTTCAACACCTACTCCTGAAGTAACTCTTCTTACTGTAAATGTTTCTCTTAATCCACCATTTTGTCTCTTTAAAACTGTTCCTTCGAACATCTGAACTCTTTCTCTAGTTCCTTCTTTAATTCTTACATAAACTTTAACAGTATCTCCTACGTTAAATTTAGGTAAGTCTGTTCTAATTTGTTCTGCTTCTATAGCTCTGATTACTTCTAACATTTGTGCATTCCCTCCTCATATATAATTAGACGTTCATGCCTTAATAAATCATAGACAGAGGACCGCCCGTACTAGCACGAAGTTAATTCTACCATATGTATGTATATTTTTCAATATTAAACTTACATTTTCTTATAAAATTCATTTAATATTTTTTTATCTTCCTCTGTTAAATTTAGCCTGTTAAATAAATCAGGTCTTTTCTCTTTAGTAATCAATAGGGATTGTAGCCTTTTCCACTTTCTTATATTTTCATGATGTCCAGATGTAAGTACTTCTGGTACCCTATCTCCTCTAAATTCTTCTGGCCTAGTATACTGAGGATACTCTAAAACTCCTTCATAAAAGGACTCTTCCATAAAACTTTCGTTTCTTCCTAATACTCCCGGTATAAGTCTGCATATGCTATCTATAATAGGTATACAAGCCATTTCTCCTCCAGTTAATACAAAATCCCCTAAAGATATTTCTAAATCAATATATTTATAAATCCTTTCATCTATTCCTTCATAATGTCCACATAAAAATATTAATTCTTCCTCTTTAGATAATTCTTTGGCCATTTCTTGATTGAAAGTTTTTCCTCTAGGACCTAAAAATATAACTTTACCTCTATTTTTATTTTTCGCATAGGATATAGCATCTACAATAGGTTGTGCTGCCATTACCATTCCAGCCCCTCCACCATAGGGATAGTCATCAACTTTTTTATGTTTATCTAAAGTAAAGTCTCTAATTTGTACTGTATTAATATCTATTATTTTCTTTTCTATTGCCCTGCCTATTATACTGTGGTTAAATACATTAAACATTTCTGGAAAAAGTGTAAGAATATCTATTCTGCAAGCCATTCTTTTATAGGTTTAATAATTATTCTTTCTTCTTCTATATCAATACTAACCACAATAGTTTTTAACACAGGTACTAGTACTTCTTTTTCTCCTTTTACACAATATACATCATTACTTTTAGTTTGAATCACATCTACTAAAGTTCCTATTTCTTCTTCATTTTCATCAAATACTTTACATCCTATTAAATCAGCTATGTAGTATCGTCCCTCTGGCAATTTGACAGCTTCTGCTCTTGGTACTTCAAGATATTTATTTCTATATTTTATGGCATCTTCTATAGAGTCTATCCCTTCTATTTTTAAAATAACTTTATCATTTTGTAATTTACACCAAATTACTTTTTTTTCTTCATTGTTAATAAATACTCTTTTCAAATTTCTAAATCTTCTTATATCATCAGTTAAGGGATATATTTTTAGCTCGCCTTTTAATCCATGGGTATTTATAATTTGACCAATACTTAAAAATTCCTTCATAATTAATTCTCCTTTTTAAAAAAAGAGCTAGGCAGCACCTAACTCTTTTTTTATATTATTTCTACAACAACTCTTTTATTCTCTTTAATGGCTGCTGCTTTTACAACAGTTCTAATAGCCTTTGCTATTCTTCCCTGTTTTCCAATTACTTTTCCCATGTCTTCTGGTGCAACCTTTAGTTCAAGTATAATTGATTGCTCTCCAGCAATTTCATTTACTTGAACCATATCAGGGTCATCCACTAGTGACTTAGCTATGATTTCAACTAATTCTTTCATGTACTACACCCCCAAATTATTTAGAAAGCTTTTCATTTAATCCAGTTCTTACAAAAAGCTTTTTAACTATATCTGTTGGCTGAGCACCGTTCTTTACCCAAGTAACTGCCTTTTCTTCATTAATTTTAATTGTAGCTGGTTCTGTTGTTGGGTTGTAGTAACCTATTTCATCAATGAATCTTCCATCTCTTGGAGATCTTGAATCTGCTACAATAACTCTGTAGAAAGGAGCTTTCTTAGCACCCATTCTTCTTAGTCTTATCTTTACTGCCATGTTTTTCACCTCCTTTAAAAATATGTTTTTATGTTAAAATGGCAATTTACCAAATAAACCTTTTTTCTTTGCGAACCCCTTCTGCATACCCTTCATTTGCTTCATCATTTTCTTCATAGTTTCAAAATCCTTTAATATTTTGTTTACTTGTTGAATATTAGTACCTGATCCATTAGCAATTCTTTTCTTTCTTGAAGGAGAACCACTTACAAGAGTTGGGTTTCTTCTCTCTTTTATAGTCATAGAACTTACAATTGCTTCTATCCTTTTTAATTCTTTTTCACTTTGACTTAAATCAACACCTTTAAGTTCTTTTGAATTGATTCCTGGCATCATTTCCATAATCTTATTCAAAGGTCCAAGTTTTTTCATCTGTTGCATAGCTGCTAAAAAGTCTTCAAAATTAAATTCCTGATTCATTATTCTGCTGCCTATTTTTTCAGCTTCTTTTTCATCAATAGCTTGCTGTGCTTTTTCTATAAGAGTAAGCACATCTCCCATTCCAAGAATCCTTGAAGCCATTCTATCAGGGTGGAACACTTCAAAATCACTCATTTTTTCTCCCACACCAATAAACTTTATAGGTTTCCCTGTCATAGATTTTATAGAAAGAGCTGCTCCACCTCTAGTATCACCATCTAGTTTTGTTAAAACTACGCCTGTAATATCAAGTTGTGAATTAAAACTCTCTGCTACATTTACAGCATCTTGACCAGTCATTGAATCTACAACTAAAAGTATTTCATTTGGATTAACACTCTCTTTTACATTTTTAAGTTCATCCATTAGTTCTTCATCTATATGAAGTCTTCCAGCAGTATCAATTATCACTACATTATTACTATTTTCCTTAGCATGTTTTATAGCCGCTTTAGAAATATCCACAGGATTCACTTTATCGCCTAATGTAAACACTGGAATTTCAATTTGTTTTCCAACTACCTGTAACTGCTTTATTGCGGCTGGTCTATAAATATCACAGGCTACAAGTAACGGCTTCTTATTTTTCTTTCTTAGCTGTAAAGCTAATTTACCAGCCATAGTTGTTTTACCTGCACCTTGAAGTCCAACTAGCATAATAACTGTTATGCCAGTTTGAGAAAAATTTATTTCACTTTCCTTGTTTCCCATTAATTCAACAAGTTCTTCATTAACTATTTTAATAACCTGTTGCCCTGGAGTAAGACTTTCTAAAACTTCTTTGCCAGTACACTTTTCACTAACACTTTTTACAAAGTCTTTAACTATCTTATAATTTACATCAGCTTCTAAAAGTGCTAATTTAACTTCTCTCATTGCTTCTTTAATATCTTTTTCTGTAAGCTTACCTTTTCCTTTAAGCTTTTTAAGAGTTTCTTGAAGCTTAGAGGCCAATCCTTCAAAAGCCATAGTTATCCTCCTAAAAATTATTAATTAAATTATTCTTTATATCAGAAATTATATTTATACATTTGTCATCTTTACATATTTGTTCTAAATCATTAATTTTACTTAATATATACTCTTTAGATTTCATAAATTCATCATTTTTTTGCATTAATTTTAATTTTTTTTCATATTCTAATAACAATTTATTACATCTCTTAGTTAAATCATATATTGCTTGCCTACTAGTATTAGTATGTTCAGATATCTCAGACAAAGAAAAATCTTCATTGTAATATAAATTCATTATAGTCCTTTGTTTATCTGTTAAAAGTACCCCATAATAATCTAGAAGTATTGAAATTTCTATTTTCTTATCCATGAGACCTGTAGAACACTCTACACACTCACTCCTTTTCTCATTAACTGACAAAATATATAATATCAAATATATATATAGGTGTCAAGTATTTTTACTTAACACCTATATATTTTTTTAGAAAAGGGCTTCGACAAATTCCTTTGGATCAAACTCTTGCAAATCTTCTACGCCTTCTCCAACTCCAATAAGTTTAACCGGGATATTCAAACTGTGTTTTATTGAAATAACAATTCCGCCTTTAGCAGTACCATCTAACTTTGTTAATATAATCCCATCAACTTTACATACTTCCATGAACTGTTTTGCCTGTAATACAGCATTTTGACCTGTAGTAGCATCTAACACCAAGTAAGTATGTTTTGTTGCTTCACTATATTCTCTTTCAATTACCCTATTTATTTTCCCTAACTCATCCATTAAATTTTTCTTGTTATGAAGTCTACCAGCAGTATCACAAATAAGCACATCAACCCCTCTTGCCTTTGCTGCTTGAATTCCATCGAAAACAACTGCTGCTGGATCAGAACCTTCTTTATGCTTTACCAAATCAACTCCAGCTCTTTTGCTCCAAACTTCTAACTGATCTATAGCTGCAGCTCTAAATGTATCTGCTGCAACCATAAGCACCTTATATCCTTCGTCCTTTAATTTATATGATATCTTTCCTATGGATGTAGTCTTTCCTACCCCATTTACTCCTACAATTAACATTATTTCTGGTGTGCTCTCTGGAACTATAGATCCTTTTTCTTCTCCTAACATCTCAATTAGTACTTCTTTTAGGCATGGCTTTACTTCTGCTGGCTCCTTTATCTTCTTTTCTTTAATTTTTTCCTTTAATTTTTCAATAATTTCTAATGATGTTTCTACTCCTATATCAGAAGTTATTAGTATTTCTTCTAACTCCTCATATAAATCCTCATCAATATTTACATATAAATTAAGCATTTCACTTATTTTATCTGTAAAATTATCTTTAGTTTTCGTTAAACCTTGTTTTAGCTTATCAAAAAAACCTCCAAACATATATATCACTCCTTAATTTGTTAAATCTACTGAAATTATTTTTGAAACCCCTTTTTCCTCCATAGTTACACCATATAGCACATCGCTAGCTTCCATAGTTCCCTTTCTGTGAGTTATTACAATAAATTGAACATTTCCTGAAAATTCTTTCAAAAACTCTGCATATCTCATTACATTAGCGTCATCTAGAGCTGCTTCGATTTCATCTAATATACAGAAAGGAGTAGGTTTCATTTTTAATATAGCAAAAAGTAATGCTATTGCAGATAAAACTTTTTCTCCTCCAGACATTAGATTGATATTTTGCAACTTCTTTCCTGGAGGTTGAACAGTAATATCAATAGCCCCATTCAATTCATCTCCAGAAGATAATATTAAATCTGCATTTCCACCTTTGAATAATTGTTTAAAAGTTTCATTAAAAAGAACTTTTAATTTATTAAAGTTTTCATTAAAAACTACTCTCATTTTATCTGTCATTTCTTCTATTAACTTTAAAAGCTCTTGTTTTGCTGTTATTAAATCCTCTTTCTGATTGTTCATAAAAGTATATTTTTCTTTTACTTCTTTATATTCCTCAACAGCTCCTAAATTAACTACTCCTAGTGAAGTTATTTGAGATTTTAATTTATAAATACTATTTTTATAAGTTTCTATATTTTCTATAGGTTCTTTATACTTTATAGCTTCTATATAATCTAAGTTATGTTCTTCATTTAACTTATTATACAAAATTTCTTTTTCTGATTGAATTTTAGCAAAATAAATTTCTATTTTATGTAATTCACTATCTTTTTTATTTTTTATCAAATAGCATTCATCAAGTTTATCTTTATTCTCCTTAATAGAATCTTTTATTTTTATTATTTGTATTTCCCCTTCTTTAAAATTGTTTTCTAGCTTCTCTATTACATTTGTGATACTTTTACATTTATCTTCTTTTTCTAAAATACTTTGCTCACATTTATGTTTTTCTTCCTCACACTTATCTATGCTATTTATCATTTCTTCATGTTTTATATTAAGTTCTTCTATTTCCTTATCTATTCTAATTAAATCTTTCAGTTTATTTGATACAACTTCGTCTATCTGCGCTTTTTTAATTTTGTTAGATGTAAGTTTATCCCTTAATGCTGCTATTTGTTTTTGTCTGTTTTCTAAAAGTTCTTCTAAATGTACTATATTTTTAGAATTTTCTTCTTCTGCCGCTTGTAATGTATTTAAATTTTCCATCTTTTCTTCTTTTTGAGCAATGCTTAAATTTAATTCTTCATTTATATTTTCTATTTCTTTATTCCAAACCTCTAACCTATTTTTTAACTTTATGTTATCATCACATATAGAAGAAAGCTTCTCTTGTAGCTTTGTTGTTTCAATATTTTCGTAATATACTTGATCCTTCAGATTCAAAGATTCTTCATCTAACTTTTTTATATTTTCTCTATCAAAATTTATAGAGTTTGATAAAGCTTCTATTTCTCTATTTACCTTATTCATTTCTTCTTTAACTTCTTCTATTTCTCTTTTTCTACCTATTATGTTTGTATTTTTACTACGAAATACACTTCCTCCTGTTAAGGATCCACCTGCATTTATCACTTCTCCTGAAAGAGTAACTATTCTATAACTGTAATCTATTTTTTTAGCTATAACAAGAGAGGTATCCATATCCTTACAAATAATTGTTCTCCCTAAAACATATTCTATTGCATTAGAAAATTTAGTATCATAACTTATTAATTCACTACCAATACCTATGTATCCAGGAATACTTTTTATATCCTCATTAATAAATATTTTTTTACCTTTTATTATATTTAGAGGAAGAAAAGTAGCTCTTCCTAAATTGTTTTCTTTAAGATAATTAATTAAAATTTTTGCAATACCTTCATCTAAGGTTATAATGTCTGAAATTGCTCCTCCTAATGCTATTTCTATAGCAGTTTCAAACTCCCTTTTAACTTCTATAATTTCACCTAATACAAAAGTATTTCCATATGCTCTTTTTATTTTATCTTTATGTATATGCTGCATCAAAGTTTTTACAGACTTATTATATCCCTCATAATGTTTATCTAAATTTACTAAAAGATTATGATTTGCTTCTAATCTACTTCTAGAATTATTTAAATCTTTCAGTTTCTTATCTTTTGTACCTAATAAAGAATTTATGTTGCTTATTTCTTTCTTATTTTTTTTAATTTTATCTTCATATGTCAATACATTTGCATTAAGCTTTTTTATTTCCTCTTCTATAGCTAATGCAGTATTAGAATTAATTTTAATTGAATTAATACAACTTTCACATGAAGATTTTATTCCATCTAATTTTTTGTTTAAAACTTCAATATTGTTAGTAATAATAATTATTTCATTTTTTACGTTAGAAATATTACTTAAATATTCAATTTGATCTTCCTTGTATTTTTTTATTTTATTTAATTTATCTTCTATAGATGAATTAAAAGCAATTACATCATTTTCAAAATTTATTATGATACTATTTAAATCCTTTTGTACAACTTGATCTTCCTTTAATTTTTTTTCTTCCTCATCCTTTATTATTTTTAAGGAACTTATTTTATTTCTTATTTCATCTATTGATTGTAATGTATCATTTATGTATTTATGAAAATTGTTTATTCTCTCTTTAAGTATACTTATATCTCCAATTATTTTATTCAATTGTTCTTTTTCATTATAATAATTCTTTTTATCAACAGAAATCTTTTCTTCTAAATTCTCCAGTTTTTTATTCCAATCATTTAGAACGTTTTTATAACATATAGTATTCTTTTCTATATTTTCTATTTCTCTTTTCAAAATTTCCATTTTAGAATTTACATCAGATATTTTATTTACTACATTCTCTATAGAATGAATAGTTAAATTTACTTCTTTATTTTTTAATTCATTATTTATTTGGACAAATTTATTTGCTTTTTCGCTCTCTATTTTTAAAGGTTCCAACCTTTCTTCATAGGTACTTAGAATATCCATTATTCTGGTTAAGTTTGATTCAGTACTTTCTAGTTTCTTTTCCGCTTCTTCTTTTCTTCTTTTAAATTTTACTATACCTGCTGCTTCTTCTAAAAGGCTTCTTCTTTCTTCTGGCTTTCCACTTAATATAGCTTCTATCTTACCTTGCCCTATAATAGAATAACCTTCTTTACCAATACCAGTATCCATAAATAACTCTTGAATATCTTTCAATCTGCATTGAGTATTATTTATGTAATATTCGCTATCTCCAGAACGATATATTCTTCTGGAGATAGTAACATCACAGTATTCTATAGGTAACTCAGAATTACTATTGTCTAATGTTAAGGAAACTTGAGCCAAACTTACAGCTTTTCTAAATTGAGTTCCTGCAAATATAACATCTTCCATTTTTCCGCCTCTTAGGCTCTTAACGCTTTGTTCTCCAAGCACCCATCTTATAGCATCAGATATATTACTTTTACCACTACCATTAGGTCCTACAATAGCTGTGATTCCATTTTTAAAAGTCAATTCAGTTTTATTTGCAAAAGATTTAAAACCTCGTATTTCAATTGATTTTAAGTTCATATGCTACAACTCCCTATCTACCAAATATCATAGGAATCAAACTAGCTATAAAGATTACGAGAATCACATATGCCATTATTTTTTTAGATTTTTCTCTTTGCTGCTTTTTCACCTTAATCTCCTCCAAATTTATGTTTAATATTTTATTTAAATTACTTAACAATATAATAGTTTATATTATATAACCCAAAATATCAATTCTAAAAATAAAAACCATGCTACAGCATGGTTTTTACTCTTTAAATTATTTAAAATTATCTAGGTTCTACAATAAATTTAATTGCCGTTCTTTCCTCTCCTTCTATATTTACCTCTGAAAAGGCTGGAACTACAACCAAGTCAATTCCATTTGGAGCTACAAATCCCCTAGTAATAGCAATTGCTTTTATAGCCTGGTTTACAGCTCCCGCACCAACAGCTTGAATTTCTGCGCTACACTTTTCCTTAATAGTCGCAGCCAATGCTCCTGCTACAGATTTTGGTTCTGATTGAGCGGATACTTTTAATATTTCCATAAATAACTCCTCCCCCATGACTTCATTAAATTTACTTTTCATTATTGTATTTTTTATATTGAACATTACATCAATTAATAATTTATTAATATTATTCTATGAAATATCAAAATTTCCTTCTTTATACTTTTTTAAAATATAGCTAGATATCGACAGACAATTACAATTTTTATCCGTACCTATTATTATTTCTCCTTGATTAACACCATTATTTTGAATAACTTTAACTTTATCTGTCTTTAATCTTCCTAGAATGTCGCAGAAAAATTCTTTTTTATTAGCATATAATTTGGAAATGTCCTTACTATTTATCTGTATATAAAAATCCTTTAAATTTTCTTCAACTACAAATTCATATATCATATCATTTAATATACTACTTTCTACTAATTCTCTAAATGCAGGATGAAATGGTCCTGCTACTATATCTTTTCCTACATTTATTTCTTCTGTAGGTTGTAAACCAACTCTTATAACCTGTATTCCATTAGCTATCATCATGGAATAAATTATTTTACAAATATTCAATGCTTCTTTTATAGAATATGGAGTATATATGCCATTATTATACATAATTTCCATGGGTGTATTTTTTACTACTAAAGCTGGATAAATTCTACATATATCTGGCTTCATAGATATTACTTCTTCAGTAGTTTTTATGTCTTTTAAAAAAGTATCCCCTGGAAGTCCTAACATTATCTGATGCCCTAAAGTGAAACCATATTCTTTTATAAGCTTTGATGCAATATAAACGTCTTCTTCCAAATGACCCCTTCCGGATTTTTCTAGCACCTCTTTATCCATAGACTGTATTCCCAGCTCTATTATATCCACTCCATATTTTTTTAGATTATTTAATATAATATTATCTATATAATCTGGTCTAGTTGATAATCTTATATAATCTATATATCCTTTATCCTTATATTCTTTTGCAACTTTTAATAGTCTTTTTTGCTTATCTATGTGAATAGCAGTAAATGTGCCTCCAAAAAAGGATACTTCAATTATAGAATTATCTCTATCTATTGTTTTTAAATAATTTTCTATTACATTTCTTGTATAACTTTCATCTACTACTTCCTCATTACCAGTTATACTTTCTTGATTACAAAACACACAATTATGAGGACATCCTTCATGAGGTACAAATATAGGTATTATATAATGTCTTTTACTCATATCTTTCCTCCATTTTTTTAATGGCTTCTTTAGCTGCATTTTGTTCAGCCTCTTTTTTACTATATCCTTCACCTTTACCCAAAATCTTATCCTCTATTTGAACCTTAGTATAGAATTTTCTTCTATGAGGAGGACCTTCGAATTTCTCAAGATTATATATAATATCTATATCTCCATGCTCTTGTAATTTTTCTTGAAGTTTTGTTTTATAATCTAATATTATTTCATCTTTCATAGCTCTATCTATTATCCCATTAAAATTACTAATAATAAAAGTTTTAACAATTTCTAATCCTCGATCTAAATATATCGCTGCAATTATAGCTTCAACACAATCTGCTAAAATAGATGCTCTTACTCTACCACCTGTTAATTCTTCTCCTTTGCTCATGAGCATATATTCTCCAAGCTTCCATTTTTGGGCTATTTCAAACAAAGAATTTTCACAAACTATTAAAGCTCTCTTCTTTGATAATTCTCCTTCTGATTTCTCCTTATAATTCATAAATAAATATTCTGTGATTACAAGTTGTAAAACAGAATCTCCTAGAAATTCTAATCGTTCATTATATTTAATATGCTTTTTTTGATTTGCATAAGAACTATGTGTAAGAGCTATTCTAATCAAAGATTCATCTTTAAATATTATTCCTAACTTATACTCTAGTTCTTTGAAAAACTTTTTTCTTTCCATATATAGTAACTCCTTATTTTACAGGTTTATTATTCAATTTGTTAAAATTTTTAATCATAACAAATTCAACAATAAACCTCAATATTTAAATAAAAGTTAAAGCCCCGTATACACGGGACTTAAAATTACTCTTCAGTATGAGCTTTTATGTACTCTACTACATCTCCTACTGTTGATATTTTTTCAGCATCTTCATCTGGTATTTCTAAATCGAATTCAGTTTCTAATGCCATAATAAGCTCAACAATATCAAGTGAATCTGCCCCCAAATCATCTATGAAAGATGCTTCCATAGTAATTTCTTCTGGGTCAACTCCTAGCTGTTCAGAAATTATATTTTTAACTTTTTCAAATATCATACTTTCACCTCCCCGAAAATCTTATAATTAGATAATATTACATAATAGTCATACCGTCAATATTATTAAGCCTCATTTATTTTTATTAAATCTTCTTTAATGTGCCCAATAATATTATTGTTATGAAAATTAATACATTGTCTTACAGCATTTTTAAATGCTTTTTTGTCAGATGATCCATGAGCCTTTACACATATGCCTTCTACCCCAAGAAATGCAGCCCCACCATATTCTTTATAATCAAATTTTTTCTTTATATTTCTGAATACAGGTTTTAATAGTAATCCTGCTATTTTTCCAGAAAACGAACTAATCATTTCACTTTTAATTATATGAAATAAATTTGAAGCTGTACCCTCATACATTTTGAGCACTGTATTTCCAACAAATCCATCACATACTAAAACATTTACATCTCCTGTGGGTATTTCTCTAGGTTCTACATTTCCAATGAAATTTAGTCCAGATTCTTTTAATAAAGGGTAAGTTGCTTTAGTTAATTCATTGCCTTTTTCTTCCTCTACCCCAATATTCACCAAACCTATTGAAGGATTTTTAATGTTTAATATTCTTTCAAAATATACTTTACCCATCAATGCAAATTGCACTAAATTTTTAGGTTTACATTCAGCATTAGCTCCCACATCTATAACCATAAAAGGAGCATTCTTACCTGGCATAACTGGAGCTAGAGCTGGTCTATCTATTCCCTTTATCCTTCCTATAACAAATAAAGAACCTGCCATAAATGCACCAGTACTTCCTGCTGAAATAATACCATGAGCCTTCTTTTCTTTTACAAGATTTAAAGCTTTAACTAAACTTGAATCCTTTTTTCTTCTTATGGCCATAACTGGACTCTCATTTGTGGATATTACATCTGCTGCATGGACTACTGATATTTTACTCTTGTCATAATTATATTTACCCAATTCTTTATTTATTATTTCTTCTGGACCAGTAATTATAATATTTAAATCATTATATTCTTTAATAGCTTCTATTACCCCTGCCACTACCTCAGTAGGTGCAAAGTCTCCTCCCATTCCATCTACTGCTATTATCATTTTTGTTCACTTCCTTTTAAATAGAAATTCGACTACTTGTCATAATTTAAAAGTATATAACAATTCCTTACTAAAAACAATATACTTGGAAATGATAATAGTAAAAAAATAAAAGAAAGTCAAAAGACTTTCTTTATTTTTCAGTTGCAACAACTTCTTTACCTTTATAGTATCCACAACTTTTACAAACTCTGTGTGCAAGTTTCATTTCGTGACACTGAGGACATTCAACTATTCCTGGTAAACTTAATTTAAAAGTTTGAGCTCTTCTTGAATCTCTTCTAGCTTTTGAAAATTTTCTCGCTGGATTTCCCATAGTAAACACCTCCTTAATTAGATGAAAACAACTCTTTTAGCTTTGCTAATCTAGGATCTATATCCTCATTTTTACAATTACAACGTGAATGATTAAGATTAGTTCCGCATGTTTGACATAATCCCTTACATTCTTCTTTGCAAAGCCTCCTAATCGGTAAAGATAATGTAATATTATTTTCAATAATTTCTGTGATGTCAATAGCATCACTATCTATAAAGATGTAATCATCATCTTTATTAGCATTATCACTAGAGAATTTTTCGTTAACTTCAATCTCTATATCTTTACTAAACTTTTCTAAACATCTAGAACAAGTTAGCTCTATTTTGGTAGTTGCAGTACCTTGAAGGGTTAGAAATTCTCCTGCTAAATTTATCTTTCCTACAAATTTAATAGGTTCTAAATATCTGAGGTATTCTGCTCCATCATAAAAATCCTTTTCCTCAATTATAAGGTCAATGTTTCTTTTTATGATTTTCTTTTTTAATAAGTCAGATACATCAATTTTCATAACACTCACCTCAATGAATTAACCACAATTTATTATATAAAGATGATGATTAAAAGTCAAGTTTTATTTATTTTTTGTTAAAAGATGAAAATTTTTTCCCACTTATTTAACTTATTCTACTATTTCTTCAGTATCTCTAGCTATCATAAGTTCTTCATCTGTTGGTATAACAAAAACTTTTACTTTTGAGTCATCAGTACTTATAACTTTAGCAAAGCCTCTTCCTTCATTGTTCTTCTTATCATCAATTTTTATTCCTAAAAACTCTAATCCATTACATATTTCTGCTCTACTTAAAGGAGCATTTTCTCCAAGACCTGCTGTAAATACAACACAATCCACTCCGCCCATAGCTGCTGCATAAGAACCTATGAACCTCTTTACTTTATAATGGAATACATCTAAAGCAAGTTTTGATCTATGTTTTCCTTCTTCTGCTGCTGTTTCTATATCTCTAAAATCACTGCTAACTCCAGATATTCCATAAACACCTGATTTTTTGTTTATAAGATTATTTACTTCATCTATAGTTAAATTTAATTCTTTCATCAAGAATGTAATAATAGCAGGGTCAATACTACCAGATCTTGTTCCCATAGCTACTCCTTCAAGTGGAGTAAATCCCATACTTGTTTCTACTGATTTTCCTCCATCAACAGCACAAATACTCGCTCCATTTCCAAGATGACAAGTAATTATCTTTAAATCTTTTATGTCTTTTCCCATCATTTCAGCTGCCATTCTTGATACATATCTGTGTGATGTACCGTGAAAACCGTACTTTCTAATACCATATTTTTTGTATAATTCATATGGTATAGGGTAAATATAAGCATATTCAGGTATAGTCTGATGAAAAGCTGTATCAAATACTGCTACCATTGAAGTATTTGGCATTAAAGCTTTACATGCATTTATACCAATAATATTTGGTGGATTATGGAGTGGCGCTAACTTTATACAATCCTCTAAAGATTTCATAACTTCATCATCTATTAAAACTGATTTAGCATACTTTTCTCCACCATGAACAACTCTATGTCCTACTGCTGATATCTCTGACATATCACTAATTACACCATGTTTGCTATCTACAAGAGCATCTAAAACTAATTTTATAGCATCTTTATGATCTTTCATTGGCTGCTCTATTATATATTTTTCTCCATTTGATTTTTGAGTAAGTATTGAACCTTCGATTCCAATTCTTTCAACTAATCCTTTAGCTAATGCATTTTCATTTTCCATGTCAATTAGCTGATATTTTAATGATGAACTACCACAGTTTATTACTAGTATTTTCAATTCTAAATCTCTCCTTCATTTTTTATATTTAATTATAATAAATAGAATTCTCTTTACTTAACTAGTTAGTTTGCGCTTGAACTGCTGTTACGGCAACAACATTCACTATATCCTCTGCACTACATCCTCTTGATAAATCATTTATAGGCTTTGCAAAACCTTGAGTTATAGGTCCTATTGCTTCAGCATTGGCAAATCTTTGAACTAATTTATATCCAATATTTCCTGCTTGAAGATCAGGGAATACTAAAACATTAGCTTTGCCTGCTACTGAACTATTTGGAGCTTTTAAATTAGCAACTTTTTCAACTATAGCTGCATCTAATTGTAATTCTCCATCTATATCTAATTCTGGTCTTCTTCCCTTAGCTACCTTAGCTGCTGTAGTAACTTTATCAACTAATTCATGACTAGCACTTCCCATTGTTGAAAATGAAAGCATAGCAACTTTTGGATTCATATTACATAAATCCTTTGCTGTGTCTGCAGTAGTTATAGCTATTGAAGCTAACTCATCTGAATTAGGGTTAGGATTTACTGCACAATCAGCAAATAATAATAATCCATCTTCGCCATATTTTGAATCTGGAACTAACATTATAAAGAAGCTTGATACTACTGATACTCCTGGAGCAGTCTTAACAATTTGAAGACCAGGTCTTAAAAGATCTCCTGTTGTATGTATAGCACCGGATACCATACCATCTGCATCGTCCATCTTAACCATCATTGTTCCAAAGTATAATGGATCTAATATAATTTTTGCAGCCTTTTCTTCTGTCATTCCTTTATTCTTTCTTAATTCATATAAAGTTTTTGCATAAGATTGAGTTTTATCTGAAGTTTTAGGATCAACTATTTTAGCTCCATCTACGCTTACTCCTAATTCTTTTGCTTTATTCTTAACCTTTTCTTCGTTACCTACAAGTACTATATCTGCAAGCTTGTTCTTTATTATCATTTCACAAGCTTTAATATTTCTTTCTTCTTCACCTTCAGCAAGAACAATTTTCTTTTTATTATCTTGGGCTTTCTTCCAAATTTCTTCCATTAATTTCATTTTCGAATTTCTCCCTTCGGTTAATTTTAAACTACACACATATATAATATAAGACTTTTTATGTGACATTTTCAAGTGTTATGTTAAAAAATTTTTCTACTCTTAACAAGGATATATACATATTATTGACAGAATTTTTTTAAAAAGTATAGCATTCTTCAAAAAAAGTGTTAAATTATTGTCAAAGTTTATTCTTAATTTCTATTTTAAATTAATATTTTCTTTATATATTTCAAAAACTTGTATATAATATTGTTAATCTATTTTAAGTAATTATTACCATAAAATTTATATTATAAACAATAGGAGGTTTTAAATTGAATATATCAGGAGTAATAGTTGAGTATAATCCCTTTCATAATGGCCATCTATATCATATAAATAAAACTAAAGAATTTACAAATTGTGACGGTATAGTAGCTGTAATGAGTGGTAACTTTGTACAAAGAGGAGTTCCTTCTATTATAGATAAATGGAATAGAACAAAAATGGCCTTATTAAATGGAGTAGATTTAGTATTAGAACTTCCTGTTTTATATAGCTTATCTTCTGCTGAGTTTTTCGCATTAGGAGCAGTAAGTCTACTTAATAACATAGGAGTAGTTAGTAACCTTTGCTTTGGTAGTGAAGTTGGAGACATTAATAATATATTAGAAATAGCTAAAGTTCTATATGAGGAATCAAATGAATATAAAACTCTACTTAAATCACACCTAAATAATGGATTATCTTTTCCCACTGCCAGAACTGAAGCATTGCGAGAATATTTAGTATATAATGAAAAAACCTGTTTTCACTTTAACAATTTTTTAACCTCTTCTAACAATATTTTGGCCATAGAATACTGCAAAAATTTATTAAAAATCAATAGCAAAATTATTCCTCTAACTGTAAAAAGAGAAGGAAACGCTTACAATTCCAGGGAATTAAATGAATTTTATTCCAGTGCAACCTCTATTAGACATTATATCAAAAACAATAATAACTTAAACTTACTAGAAAAATATCTTCCAAACAATGTTTTAAATATAATAGATACACTTAGCAAAGATAAATACACTTTTGTCTTTGAAGATTCTTTGCTAGATTTTATTAAATATAAGTATTTTTTAGATAAAAATTCTTTAGAAAACATTCCCGATATATCTGAAGGACTTCATAATAGAATATATTCCGCACTAGATAAAGCCATTTCCTTAGAAGATTTGATACTTGAAATAAAAACAAAACGTTATACTTATACAAGAATAAATAGAATATTATGCCAGTATTTTTTAGGTTTTGAGCTCTTAGATACGAAAAATTTAAGACAAAATTCTTGCCCCTATGCCAGGGTTTTAGGATTTAATAAAATAGGAATGAAAATATTAAAAGAAATGAAGAAACATTCTAATATACCAGTTTATACTAAAATACCTAAACAAATAGATCCAGTTTTGGATCTAGATATTAAGGCTACTAAATGCTATAGCTTACTAAACAAAAGTATAGACCCATTAGCAGATTATAAACTAAAACCAATTATATTATAGTAATAAAATATTAAGATTAAAATATATATGTATTAAAACATTATTAATTAAAGGAGATACGGTGAGAATTCTATTATATATTTTAATAATATGTGTATTTGTTTTGTTAGCTTTATTATTTAAAGATAAATCTCTTATAATTACTATAATCTGTTCATTAATTATAATAAGTTTTGTTTTAAATCCCAATATATGTATTAAAGGATGTATATCTGGTGCTTCCTTATTTTTTTATAAAGTATTTCCTTCTCTTTTTCCTTTTTTGGTAATATGTAATATTATAATGAACTGTAATGGAGTATATATTTATTCTAAAGCCTTTGGTAAAATACTATGCTCTCCTTTAAGTTTGCCTTTGAACTGCAGTTTCGTCATAATAGTAAGTATTTTATGCGGATATCCTTTAGGAGCTAAATATAGTTGCGAACTATATGAAAAAAAAATAATAGATTTTAAAACTTGTGAAAGACTATTGAACATTGCTTCAACTGCTAGCCCTTTATTTATTATTGGAACTGTAGGTACATCTATGTTAGGTAACACTTATATAGGATACATATTATTAATAGGAAGTTATCTTTCTTCTCTTATAATAAGTTTTATTATACCTGTTAGATATGATTCACTGAAACACAATAATTCTAAAATGCTTTTTCCTTCTTCAAATATTAATCTAGGAAATACATTAAAATCTTCTATAGAAAATGGAATAAAAACCTCCTTATCTGTAGGAGGTTTCATAGTATTATTTTCAGTTATAAATAATATATTAAGAAATAGTTATATTTTTCATATAATCTTAGATAATATTTATAAAAATTTAAAAGTGCCACATGGCATTATAGAAGGGCTTACTCTTGGGTTAATTGAAATGACAAATGGATGTAATATTATCTCATCTTTAAATTTAGGTTATGGAATAAAAATAATATTTATTGGATTTTTATTGGGATTTAGTGGTATTTGCATAGTATTGCAATGCAATTCTTTTATGAGTAAACATAATTTTTCATTAATTAGGTATATAAAATATAAAGTATTTCAAGGAATAATTTCCTCTATTATTTCATATATATTATATTGCCTATTTTATAAAGAAAATTCAGCCTTTACCTTTAAGCAAAATACTTCCATACTTTTTAATATTAACGGAATCTTCGTTTTAATTTCATTACTTTTATTTATTTTACCAATTATGATTTATAACTTTAAAAAGCATATTTACTAAGTTACTTCTTCATATCCCTTAACTCTTTAATATTATCTCGTATAATTGACGAAGTGGAATTAACTTCTGAATTTATTTTAATTAAGAATTGTTCCATTTCGTCATGTAATTTATTTAGCATTCCTTCACTATTTTTAGTTATTTCTTTTTCAAGTCCAGAAAGTACTTCATCTGCATAATCTCTGGCACCTAATCTCATAACTTTAGCATCTCTTTGGGCAGAAGCAATTATTTCTTGAGCTCTTATTTTGGCTTCCTTTGTAATATCATGATTTTCTATTTTTCTTTTAATCAATTCTATATTTTCCTTTTTCATTGTTTCAGCTTCTTTTATTGCTTCTCCCAAAATTCTTTCTTTTTCTTCCAATATCCATTGAGCCTTTTTAAATTCCGGAGGAAGAAAATTTATTATTTTATCTATAACTTCCAAAACCTCTTTTTTATCCACCATAATTTTCCCTGTCATGGGAACTTTTCCCGAAGTTTCAATTATCTCTTGAAGATATTCTAATAATTTCATTACATCCATAGTTATATCCCCCTATTTATGTTCTATCTTATTCATTACATCATCTACTATAATATCAGGTACAAGTCCCTTTATACATCCGCCAAACATGGCAACTTGCTTTACTGATGAAGAACTTAAAAATGAATATTTAGCATTTGTCATCATAAATAAAGTTTCTATGTTTGGATTTAATTTTTTATTCATAAGAGCCATTTGAAATTCATATTCAAAATCAGATACTGCTCTAAGTCCCTTAATAATAACTTTTATATCCCTTTCATTCATAAAATCAACTAAAAGTCCACTAAAACTTTCAACTTTTACATTAGGAATGTCATTAGTTACTTCTTTTATAATTTCAACTCTTTCTTCTATAGCAAATAGTCCTTTTTTGTCTGGATTTACTAGTACTCCTACAATAACTTCATCAAATACCTTTGAAGCTCTCCTAATAATATCTAAATGTCCATTAGTAATAGGATCAAAGCTTCCTGGGTAAACAGCAATATTCATTTTAGTCCTCCTTATACCTGTAAAAACAGACTGTAGTATTTCCATATTTCCTATGATTTATCATTACAATTCTGTCTGTTCCATTATATAATTCCTCTGAAGAATCAATTTTAGTTACAATTAATCCATCTTTATCTAAAATATTATTTTGGTCAATGATCTCCATTGCTGGTGGAATCATATTTTTTGCATATGGAGGATCTATAAAAATAAGATCAAAACTTATCTGATTCTTTACAAAATATTTTAATGCTCCATAAGAATCTACATTTAAACATTTGCACTTATCTTCAAAGTTCAAATTCTTAACATTTTCTTGTAAATATTTGAATGTTTGGTCTCCTTTATCTATAAGATAACATTCCTTGGCTCCTCTACTTACTGCCTCTAAACCTAAACTCCCAGTCCCTGCAAATAAATCTAGTGCCTTAGTCCCATATACATTATGTTGTATTATATTAAATATATTTTCCTTTACTCTATCTAGAGTAGGTCTTGTTCCCATACCTTCTGGAGACAATATTTTTCTGCCTTTAGCAAGACCTGCGATAATTCTCATACTATTTCCTCCTTGAATTTTTTTCCTTTGGTATATACCTATAATATTTTAGCATATTTATCTCTTTTATACAAAGATATTTTACCATATACACAGCAACAAGGAAGGTAAAATACCTTCCTTGTTTTATTTAATCATCTTTATCAACAATATATCTTTGTGCCATTTCCGTCATTCTTTTTACCATAAATCCTCCCATAGTTCCATCTTCCCATGAAGTAATTCCTCTTAAGTATCCATTATTAATATATTCTGGATTTATATCATTGCCTACTTCATAATGCAACTTTTGTAAAGCTTTTTCATCTTTAGATATTGCTGTTTCATCATCCTTTAAATATTTTCCTTTATCCACGGCATAAACACCTCCGATTTTTACTTCTAGTAAAACATCGGTGTATAATTATATTCCCCATTATTCTATAGAAATACTCAAGTAATTATTTATAATTTTTCAATATAATATATAAAAATAGAGTTTTAATTAAAACAAATATATTTGGAATTATTATCTATTTTACATAAAATATATTTTATAATCTTTTTATCTTTTTCATCCTGACTACTTATAATCTTTTTGGCTTCTGAATTAGATTTTTTAAGTAAGTCTATATCCTCCATTATATCTGATAATATAAATCCTTCCTCTCCATGCTGTCTAAATCCAAATATCTCTCCACTACCTCTTATTTTCAAATCTTGTTCTGCTATATAAAACCCATCATTACTACTAACCATAGTCTCCATTCTCTTTTTAGTAATGGAATTTTTAATATCAGCTATAAGTATACAATAGGATTTTTCTCCTCCTCTTCCTACCCTTCCTCTTAACTGATGTAGTTGTGCAAGACCAAATCTCTCCGCATTTTCTATTATCATTAAAGTTGCATTTGGTACATTTATTCCTACTTCTATTACAGTAGTTGATATAAGAACTTTTATTTCATTGTTTTTAAATTTATTCATTATATCATTTTTTTCTTTTGGCTTCATTTTGCCATGTAATATGGCTATATCTATATCTCTAAAATATTTATTTTTTAACTCTTCATATAAAAATTGAACAGAAGTTAAATCTAAATCATTATTTTCATCTACTAATGGACAAACTATATAAACTTGTCTGCCTTTGTGTATTTCTTTTAAAGCAAAAGAATATACTCTTCCTTTTTCTTTTTTATTTATACAATACGTATCAATTTTTTGTCTTCCTGGAGGAAGTTCATCTATTATAGACACATCCAAATCTCCATATAAATATAATGCTAAAGTTCTTGGTATAGGTGTAGCAGTCATAACAAGAACATCTACACTAGTCCCTTTATTGAACAATTTGCTCCTTTGAATTACCCCAAATCTATGTTGTTCATCTGTTATTACAAAACCTAATTTATAAAACTCTACATCATCCTCTATTAACGCATGTGTCCCTATTATTATATCTATTTTTCCTTCTTTTAATTCTTTTTTTACTTGTTCCTTTTCTTTTTTAGGAGTACTTCCACTTAATAACCTTATATTTAAATTAAAGTCATTTAATATCTTACTTACTTCCTTATAATGCTGTTGTGCTAATATTTCAGTAGGTGCCATCAAAACTGCTTGATAACCATTTCTAACTACATTAAACATAGAAAGAATTCCAACTATAGTTTTTCCACTCCCTACATCTCCTTGAACTAGCCTATTCATTTGTATAGGTCTTTTACTATCTAAAAGTATCTCCCTTATTACTTTACTTTGTGAATTAGTAAGCTTAAAAGGTAATTTGTCTTTTAATTCTTTAAGTTCAGGTACTATATTAAAGGATATACCTTCTGTATTTATTTTTTTATATTCTTTAAGCATAAGTATTTTAAGAGAGTAGGTAAAAAGTTCTTGGAATTTTAGTCTTCTTCTTGCTTCGTAAAGAATTTCATTATTTATAGGATTATGTATATTTCTTATTCCTTTATCCAAAGAACAAAATCTATATTTTTCAATAATCCATTCAGGTAAATTTTCTTCTATTTCTATAAAGCTTAAAACTTTTTTTATTAACTTAGCAATTGTATTATTTTTAATATTCCCTCTTAATGGATATATAGGCATTATAGTTTCCTTTTTATTATTTAAATCTATATCTTTATCTTTTAATATTGTGGGATTAACTATAATTTTTTCTCCATTAAATATGTCTATTTTTCCTTTTAAAATGTAGCTTTTATTTATTCTAAAGTAATTTTTAATATAAGGTTGATTAAACCACTTACATTTAAATAAGCTATCATCTTTCTCAAATACTACTGTAGATAAAATCTTACCAGTCCTTGTTCTTATATCTTTTCTTATTTCTACTACATTCCCAAATAAAATAACCTCATCTCTTGATTTTACACTGTTTAAATCATTATATAACAAAACTTTCTTATAATCTCTAGGAAAGTATAATAGTAAATCCATTACTGTATAAATTCCACATTTATTTAAATCAGTTTCTGTTTTTGGTCCTACACCTTTTATACAGTTAATGTTACTGTACACATCCATAATATCACTCCAACGTTTCATAATTTAATATAGAATAAAAAAAGCCATATGGCTTTTTTTATTCTACAGATAAAATGAAATAATATAATGGTTGTTCTCCATTATAACATTGAATATCTAAATCTGTATATTTTTCTTCTAATTTTTCTACAAATTCATTAACCTTTTCTTCCTCAGCATCCTTACCATAAAAAATTGTTATAAGCTCACTATCTTCTGTAACCATATCTTCAATTAATTTCTCACAAAGCTGAAATAACCCTCTACCTATTTCTTTAATCTTCCCTTCTCTAAGTCCTAAAAAATCTCCTTCATTAATAACTTTGCCTTCCATCTCGGTATCTCTCACAGCATAAGTTACTGATGCAGAAGAAACATTTTTAATTGCTTCTTTCATAGTATCAACATTCTTTAAAACCTCAGCCTCTCCATTAAATGATGTAATAGCTGTTATTCCCTGTGGAATAGTTTTTGTTTCAATAACATACACGTTTTTATCTGACAATTCTGCGGCCTGTTTTGCTGCCATTATTATATTTTTGTTATTCGGTAAAACAAATACATTGTCTGCATTAATTTTATTTATGGCATTTAATATATCCTCTGTACTTGGATTCATTGTCTGTCCGCCTTCAATAACAAAGTCTACTCCTAAATCCTTAAATATATTAGTTATACCTTCTCCCAATGCCACAGCTACAAAAGCATATTCCTTTTTTTTCATAGATTCTTCTACTAAATCATTTACATCTTTCTCATCTTTCAGTGGATATTCATCCTCTAAAATGTGTCTATGCTGTTCTCTCATATTATCAATTTTAATTTTCGATAAAGGTCCTAACTTAATGGCTTTTGATAAAATTAATCCTGGATCATTAGTATGTATATGAACTTTTACTAATCCATCTCCACCTACAACTATCATGGAATCTCCATGAGGCTCTAAATCTTTTTTAAATCCTTCTAAATTAACTTTATCAGACATTATAAAAAACTCAGTACAATATCCAAACTTAATGTCTTGATTGCCTAAAGTTTTAGCAGCAGAAATGTTAGAACTTTTTTCTACTCCTTTATTTATAGTTAAAGAACTTAATCCTTTTTCTAATACTTCTTCCATTCCTTTAAGTATAATTAAAAGTCCAGCTCCACCAGCATCCACAACCTTTGCTTGCTTTAAAACTGGCAACATTTCCGGAGTTTTATTTAAAGTAACTTCACTTTCATCACATATATGCTTCATAAGTTCTGTAATGTTTTTAAAATTACTTTTTGCTGCTGCTTCTCCTGCTGATTTTATTACAGTTAAAATAGTTCCTTCTGTAGGTCTCATAACAGCTTTATAAGCTGATTTTGCACCTTCTACTATACTATTTCCAAATTCTTGTGCATTAACCTGAACCTTATCTTCTAATCCCTTAGCAATTCCTCTAAATATTTGTGATAAAATTACTCCCGAATTACCTCTTGCACCCATTAGCGCACCTTTAGCTAAACTTTTAGCAATTTTACCTATAGTTTCTTTTTCCATTCCTTGAATTTCTGTAACTGCAGATTTAAAAGTCATGGACATATTTGTTCCAGTGTCACCATCAGGAACAGGAAATACATTTAAAGCATTTACATACTCTTTTTCCTGTTCTAATTTATTGCTAGCGTTTATTGCCATGTTGTAAAAACACTGCCCATCAATCTTTAAGTATTCCATTGTAAGTTACCTCCTTAGACTCTAACCCCTTGAACATTCACTGTAATGCTTGAAACCTTCAATCCTGTATAAATTTCAACATTGTATCGTACCTTTTGTATTATATTACTTGCAATTACAGATATCTTCGTTCCATATTCTACTATTATATATAATTCTATATTTAATTTATTTTCCTTAGCATGAATTTTAACACCTTTGCTTAAATTTTCTCCTCTCAACAATTCCCATAATCCATCTGTAGCATTTTTAGAAGCCATTCCAACTACTCCATAGCATTCCATAGTTGATACTCCTATAATATTACCTAATACATCTTCAGAATAATTAATATATCCATAATCATTTGAAATGTTACCTATCATAATTTAACCCTCCTTATGCATAAAGCCTCAAACATATTTTATATTAAATATGGAATTTATTCAAGGAAATAAGAAAAATTGCTATAGTACTTTTGCCATAAGCATAAAGTATAATTGTCTTTTTTTATATTATACTTGCAAAATTTATATATTGTATGCTAAAATAATATAGGTCTAAATTGAGAGGATTTTACTCTTTTCAATATAAAGGAGGTGTTTTCGATGTCAAGAAAATGTGAAGTTTGTGGAAAAGGCGTTGTAGCTGGTGTACAATATAGTCACTCACACCGTCAATCAAAAAGAACATGGGCTCCAAACATAAAAAAGGTAAAAGCTATAGTTGAAGGAACACCTAAAACTATACATGTTTGCACAAGATGCCTACGTTCCGGTAAGGTACAGCGTGCTATATAATATAGGAAATGCAATTGCTAAACCAATTGCATTTTTTATTTAGCACATATAAAAGACATATGGTAGAAATAATTATTACTATATGTCTTTTATATTCATTATGTTATATTTTTTATTTTCTAAATATAATCTTAATAAGCGATGATAAAAATTTTGGTAATTTAATAGCAACAATCTTCATAAATATATCACCTCAATAATTATTTACAGTGTTTATTTAAATACCATCCTGCATAAATGAGTCCGCCACCTACAGCTATAATCCATCCCCATATTGGGATAATAAAAGTTATAATTATACCTGTGCCTATTGAAGCTATAATTAAGCCTATGTTTTTTTTGCATTTACACCATTTAGCCATATTATTATCCCCTCGTATCACTTATGCTAATATTATATGCAAACTTTTTAAAAGGGTGATTATCCATTAACAACAAATTGTAGTTAATTTATTCTTTTAACGATAATCTACATCTTCTAAATAATACTGCTAAATATATCATTATACCTAAATTTATCATTGCTAATATAGTAACAAAAATATTAAACTTTCTAGAAAAATTTAAAAAGAAGGGTATAGAATACATCATACATGTTGCTATAATAAAATAACTTTTCCATCCTATTTCAATACTATTCTTCAATTTCTCCATTCCTCTATCTATGGCAAGATAATATATCCCTTTACAAATAATGTAGATTAAATATATATTGATAATAGAAATTATTGAGCCAGTTATCATCCCAAAAATATTTATACTTTGAAACTGTTCTGATAAAAGGCTATCCTTACCAGTGTACACTATATCCTTTAATGTTAGAATAATTAAAATCATTGATGGTATTTTTCCTTTTTCATAAATTTCATGCTGTGAAATAAGTATATTTAATGCTGAGTATATAAGGATATACCCTACAAAATTTGGTAAAATATTAATATTTTCAAGATTTATATCAAAAATTATAAATATCATTCCCCAAAACAACCTATTATACCCTGAATCATACATTTTTAATTTATCTCCTTTTTATTTATTAAAGCCTTAATATTAATATTCTGTGGAGATTGAATCCTATATTTGGCAAAACAAGCAGTAAATCTTTTAGTTTTATTAGAATATTCATAAATAATATCTAATGGAACATCATATATATAATTTTTTCTTATATCATCTTTATTGAATTTAAAACTATAACTTACATTAAATTTATCTCCTTTTTTTAATTTCATAGGAAATTTGACATCCTTTAATAGAGTATCATTTATTTTAATTTTTATTATATCATTTATAATTTCAGGAAATCTTGACTCAACTCCATTTATTTTCATATCTCTTTCTAGCATAAGCGTACTTTCTCCAATATTATCACTACTTGAAGAAGCGCTTTCTGTATGAAAAAGTCTTTCATCTATTCTATCATCACATAAATATATGTTACCTATATCCACGTTCATATTCTTTCCATCTGAAAAATAAATTTCAGCCTTAGTAATTAATCTATTTTTATATTTTTCAATATCTTTTTCACTAATCCTTACAACTATACTTTTCATCCTATAATATATTCCATCATCATTATTATGGTATTCTCCCCAATCTATAAATTCTTCTCCAATTTCAGGTAACTTAATAGACACTATTTTTTCCTTTGAATTTATATTTTCAATATAAACCAATTTAAATCTATCTCTACCTTGACTAATACAGCAATAATGCTTTAAAAAAATAGGTTCTTTTAATATATGCTGCTTATAATAAAATATATTTCCTATCCATAAAATTACTAGTATTCCTATTCCTATAGTTACAACTTTTTTATTTAAATTCATTCATATCCCCCATGTTCCATAATTTATACCTCATATATAATTATATCATTAAACCATAAATTAATTATGATTAATTGTAAATTTATTACAAATATTAAATTTTATAAAAGGCTAGTGATAAAATGTATTTTACCATTAGCCTTTTATATAACAACTAATTTATATAAAAATTAAACTTTATTTTACTAGTCATTACTCTGAATTACAAAAAGCAATCCTTCTTTAAAATCTATATATGCTTTTTCATTCAACACCTCATTAGACACTCCTAAAGATTCTCCTAATTTCAAATTATAATTATTTAAAGGATACTTTGCTCCAGTTATAGTAATTCCCTTAACTACATCTCCATAACTAAGCAAAGAAAAATATTTATAATTTTTTCTTTCTATCCAAAGAGGTTTATCTACTAACCTTATTAGATTGTTATTATCTCTAATATAGGTTTGAACACCAAGTTTTAAACTTTCATACAATAATCCAATATTGCCTAGTAAATGATCTATTCTGCTTCCAGTACAAGCTAATAAGCTTATTTCCTTTGCCCCTAAATCTATAGCTTTTTGTAAAGCAGCATGAGAATCAGTAAAGTCTTTTTCTTCAGGAAATTTTTCAATAATTCCATTTAGCAATTTAAAATGTTCTAATACCTGTTTTTCTATAGAATCAAAATCTCCAACAATCAAATCAGGTTTTATTCCATATTGATAAAGAACATTTGCTCCTTTATCTGCTGAAATTATTATATCACATTTCTTCACTTCTTCTTCAATTATTGAAAAAGAAGGCGGATTCCCTCCTGAAACTATTAAAGCCTTCATTTTGCAGCCTCTTTTAAATTAAAAATATTTTCTTTTATATTTCCATTTTTAAATACTGCTGATCCTGCTACAATTAGTTCAGCACCACTTTCTGCCACTTCTTTTATATTATGTACATCTACCCCTCCATCTATTTCAATAAGAAGGTTTGTATTATATTTTTCTTTTAACTCTTTAACTTCTTTTATTTTGCTTGACGCATAACTTATATATTTTTGTCCACCAAATCCAGGATTTACAGACATTATTAAAACCATATCTAATGATGGAATTATATCTTTTATAACACTTACTGGAGTAGCTGGATTTAAAGCTACAGCAGCCTTTATTCCAAAACTTTTTATGTAATTTATTGTTCTATCTATATGTTTATCAGCCTCATAATGTACAGTAATTATATCTGCACCAGCTTTTACAAAGTCTTCTATATATCTTCCGGGTTCTTCAATCATTAAATGTACATCAAAAGGTAATTTTGTTATACTTCTGATACTTTTTATTATAGGTACTCCAAAAGATATATTAGGCACAAACATACCATCCATAACATCTATATGAATTACATCTGCATTGTTATTTTCTAACGCTTTAACTTCCTCTCCTAATTTTGAAAAATCTGCTGATAATATTGATGGTGCTATCTTTATCATCTGTTATTTCTCCCCTTTATCTTTTCTTCAATGATTTTAATATAAAAATCATATCTTTTTTTATTTATTTTACCTTCTTCCATGGCTTCTTTTACCATACATTTTGGTTCTTTGTAATGCAAGCAACCAGTAAACTTACATTGTCCTAAGTAATCTTCAAATTCCGGAAAGCATAATTGAACCTTTTCTTTTTCTATAAAATCTGTATTTAAAGAAGAGAATCCTGGAGTATCTACTAGAAATCCTCCTTCTATCTCTATAAGTTCACTATGCCTTGTAGTATGTTTTCCTCTTTTAAGTTTTTCACTAATATTTCCTGTTTCCATAACATTTCTTTTAGCTAAACTATTTAAAATAGTTGACTTTCCTACTCCTGATGGCCCACATAATACTGTAACATTATTCTTTAATCTTTCTCTTATTTTATCTATTCCTTCACCTGCTTTTGCATTTAGAAATAAAACTTCATACCCTGCTTCTTTAATCATAGCAACTATCTCTTCTTCTTCTGGATTCTTTAGCAAATCTGTTTTATTAAAACATACTACTACTTTTAATCTATTGTATTCGCAAAGCATTATAAATCTGTTTAACAAATCTTCATTTATATCTGGATTTCTTAAAGCAAACACCACTAAGGATTGAGTAACATTTGCTACTGCAGGTCTTATAAGCATATTTTCTCTTTCATAAATCTTATCTATGGTTCCCTTATCTCCACTTATATTAATTTCAACTCTATCACCTACCATAGGGGTAAGTTCACTATGTCTGAACTTCCCCCTTGCTTTGCATTCTATAATCTTGTCTTCCATCATTACATAATAAAATCCACCGATACCTTTTATAATAATTCCCTGCATATTTCCTCCTGGTTAAAATTTAAATTTACTGTTTCTAATCTTCTTTTCATTTCATCTGTTACCTTTGTTTTTATTACTATCATTATTATTCTGATCATTATTACCGCTGTTATTATTCTCACTATTATTTTCATTATTATTTTCTGTGTTATTTCCATTATCG
This sequence comes from Clostridium tetanomorphum, assembly GCF_017873215.1. GTDB lineage: Bacteria > Bacillota > Clostridia > Clostridiales > Clostridiaceae > Clostridium_AO > Clostridium_AO tetanomorphum. The sequence goes on along the minus strand of NZ_JAGGKA010000014.1, from coordinate 52,762 downwards.
CCGTTTTTATCTATATTTTCATCAGGGTTTGGATTCTCCTCTTCTTTATACACATAGTAGGTTATATTAACAGTGGTTCCTTCTTTAACTTGTGTAAGTGCTTCTATGTTTTGTTCAAATATCTTACCATCTAGAGTTTTATCTTTTGTATTTGCTGTTTTTTGCGCTCCTAATTTAAGGTTTGAATTTGCAAGTAAAGTTCTAGCTTCTTCTAAAGTTTTTCCATTTAAACTAGGTACAGTGGAATATTTTATTTCAGGTCCTTTACTTACCACCACATATATTGTTGATCCTTCTTCCACTTTATCTCCTTTGTTTGGATTTTGACTTATGATAGAATTTTTAGGTACATTATCATTATATTCATACTTAATATCATTTCCAATTTTTAAATTATATTTGCTTAAAATTTGCTTAGCTACTTCTAAATCTATTTCCTTTAAATCAGGCACTGCTGGTTTTTCTTTGCCAGAACTAAGTATAACTCTAATTTCACTATTTTGCTTAACTGAAGTTCCTACATTAGGGAAACAACTTATAACAGTTCCCTCTGGTTTATCATTTTCTTCTGTACCCCCCATTTGAAAAATCAATTTTTTTTCTTCAAGACGTTTAGTGGCTTCTTCTTTAGTCGCTCCTATTATATCAGGTACAACAACACTTTTAGCTGATGCACTAGGATTTAAGAATTTATTGTATATAACATATCCTGAAGCAGATCCTACTGCTAAAAATAAAATAACTGCAGTTATAAAAACTATTATATTTTTCTTTCTTTTATCCATAGGATTTTTCACATCTTCTTCATCGTCTTCTTCATAATCCTCTTCATCAAAAGATTTATTATTTAGTCTATCATTAACTTTTACCGCATCCATTACTCTTGTTCTATCGTCATCCAAATGTGAAAAATTTATATTTACATTTTCATTATTTTTAATTTTATTTAAATCTAATAATAATTCATCAGTATTTTGATATCTTCTTATAGGTTCTTTTTCAATAGATTTTAATATTATATTATTAAAACTATTTGAAAGAGATGGATTTAAATTTTTAGGTGGTATAACTTGCTCTTGAATATGTTTTAGAGCTACTGATACAGGACTTTCTGCATCATAAGGTACTTTCCCTGTAACCATTTCATACATAACAATACCTAATGAATAAATATCAGTTCTACAATCTACAAAACTCCCTTTTGCTTGTTCCGGTGAAAAATAATGAGCAGATCCCATTACCTTTGATGTATTAGTTATAGTAACAGAATTTGTGGCTTTAGCTATGCCAAAATCTGTTACTTTTACAAGTCCATTTTCTGTTACCAATATATTATGTGGCTTTATATCTCTATGTATAATATTATTTCTATGAGCGCATTGCAATGCTTTAGCAATTTGAATAGCAACATCTACTGCATCATCTATTTCTAATTTCCCTTTTTCACGTATAACTTCTTTTAAAGTTTTACCTTTTACATACTCCATTACAATGTAATTTATTCCATCTTGTGAACCTACATCATATATATTTACAATATTATTATCTGAGATGCTTGCTGCAGCTGTAGCTTCCCTTTTAAATTTTTCAACAAATTGTGCATCCTTAGAGAATTCTTCCTTTAAAATCTTAACTGCCACATATCTATTAAGTAAATGACATTTTGCTTTATATACTTCTGCCATGCCACCTTCACCGATTTTCTCTAAGAGTTCATATCTATTTCCTAGTAAAGTACCTATCATCTTTACACTCTCCTTCAAATACAATAACTGATATGTTATCTCTTCCACCATTCCTTTTACTCATATCTATAAGAAGTTTACAGGATTCCTTGTTACTATTTTTTATTATTATATCACACATTTCTTGAGGAGAAATATCATTTGTTAATCCATCCGTACATAATATTATTTTCTTAACATTGGCAAGTTCTAACTCAAAAGTATCTACCTGAACAAAAGAATTTGTTCCTAGTGCCCTTGTAATAATATTTTTATTTGGATGACTAACCGCCTCTTCCTCTGTTATACTTCCATTATCAACTAACTGCTGAACTAATGAATGATCTTTTGTGACTTTAATAATCTCATTTTGCAAATTTATTATATAACAACTACTATCTCCAACATTAGCTACCACCATTTTGTTATTTTTAATAATTGATGCAGTTACAGTAGTTCCCATTCCATTAAGTCCATCTTCTTTTTTAGATAAATTATATATTTTTTCATTAGCGTATATAATAGATTTCTCTATCTCATCTCGTATGCTCTCTATGTCTTTAGCATTTTTAAAATAATCTATAATAGTATCTACAGCTAATTTACTAGCAACTTCTCCTGCATTATGTCCTCCCATACCATCTGCAATTACATATACTCCTATATTTTCATCCTTATAATAACCAACAGAATCTTCGTTAATACTTCTGTAATTTCCTACATCTGAAAGTATACCCACCATAATATTACACCTCTTTAATTTTTATTTTTTTCTTCTATATAGCTTCTTCTTAGCTGACCACATGCAGCATCAATATCTGCTCCCATTTCTCTTCTTATAGTAGTTTGTATGCCTTTTTTTGTTAATATATTACTAAATTTTTTAATGTCTTCGGTGGATGATTTTTTTAAATTATTTTCTTTTATTTCATTTACAGGAATCAAATTCACATGGCATAATATTCCTTTTAAAAGTTTTCCTAATTTCTCTGCATTTTCTTCACTATCGTTTACTCCTTTTACAAGAGCATATTCAAAAGTTACCCTTCTGTTGGTTTTATCTATATAATATTTACATGCATTTATTAATTCTTCTAAACTATATTTTCTAGCAATAGGCATTATCTCTTTTCTCATATCATTATCTGATGCATGTAATGATATAGCTAAAGTTATTTGAAGATTTCTATCTGCTAATTCTAATATTTTATCAACTACTCCACAAGTTGATAAAGTTATATGTCTTTGTCCTATATTAAGACCATCAGGTGAATTTACGATTTCTAAAAATTTCATTACATTTTCAAAGTTATCTAAAGGCTCACCGCTCCCCATCATTACTATATTAGAAATCCTTTCACCTATATCATTTCCTGCTTTTAAGATTTGCCCTAGCATTTCACCTGCAGTAAGGTTTCTTACCATTCCTTCCAATGTGGAAGCACAAAATTTACATCCCATTTTGCATCCTACTTGAGTTGAAATACATATAGAGTTGCCATGTTTATATTTCATAACAACAGACTCTATTATATTTCCATCACTATACCTAAAAAGGAATTTAAAAGTATCTCCATCTTTTGATTTATATTTCTTAACTATATCAGGTATACTAAAATAAAAATTCTCGTTTAATTTATCTATAGTAGACTTAGATAAATTCTTCATACTATTAAAATTATAAACTCCTTTATATATCCAGTCAAACACCTGCTTTGCTCTAAAAGCACTTTCATTATTCTCTTTCATCCATATCTTTATCTCATCTAAAGTAAAATCTAATATATTCTTCATTATATCACCTATCCTTGTTTCCTTAATTTAGCTATAAAAAAACCATCCATGCTTTCATTTGGTAATATGGTTAATGTACCTAACTCACTATAAATTAAGTTTTGTAAATTTCCATAGAAAATAGGCTCAACTTTAAATTGAGGAAACTTATCTATAAACCATTTTATATTTTCTTCATTTTCATCTTTATTTAAAGTACAAGTAGAATAAAGAATTATGCCATTATCTTTTACATAACGAGCTGCATTAATTAATATCTTTCTTTGAATTTCTATTAAAGAGTTTAATGACTTTTTATCCTTTGTATACTTTATTTCTGGCTTTTTTCTTATAATTCCCAGGCCTGAACAAGGTACATCTATTAATACTCTATCCCCTGTTTTATTCAAACTAGAATTATATATGGTAGCATCCATAGTATTAAGTGAAATATTATTAATTCCTAATCTATCAATATTCTCTTTTATTAAAGATAACTTATTTTCATGAATATCAAAAGCCAATACTTTACCTGTGTTGTTCATAATTTCAGAAATATGAGTAGTTTTTCCTCCTGGAGCACTGCATAAATCTAAGACTATCATATTATCTTTCAAATCCATAGCAGGAGCTACAAGCATTGCACTTTCATCTTGTACTGTTATATACCCTTCCTTAAATAAAGGATTATTTTCTATATTTCTTCCCTTTATTATCTTGATTCCTTCAGGACATACTATACCTTCTTCAATATTATAATTATTGGATACTAGTCTTTGCCAAATATATTCATAACTTCCTTTTAAGCTATTTATTCTAACCGTAACAGTTGGAACCGAATTTAGTCCCTTTAAAATACTTTCTCCTCTTTCTTCTCCATATTGATTGATAAATAACTTTACTAACCATTTTGGAAAAGAATAATTAAAAGAAAGCTTATCTAAAGTTTTTTCTCCACAATAATCTCTATTTATACTTCTCAAATAATTTCTTAATACTCCATTTATAAGCTTAGACATTCCCTTTGACTTTTTCTTACCTAATTCTACACATTCATTTACTGCTGCAAAAGAAGGAATCTTATCTAAATATCTTATTTGATAAATTCCTATTCTTAATACATTTAAAACATAACTATCTAAATTTTTTATGCCATTTTTCAAATGATAATTTAGTATTGTATCTATAGTATATTTATATTTCAATGTTCCATAAACTATCTCTGTAACTAAAGCTTTATCTTTATCAGATAATTTACTTTTATTAAGTTTATTATTTATAACTATATTAGAGTAAGCATTTTTATTTAAAATCTCCTCTAATATATCTAAAGCAATTTTTCTACTATTCTCCATATATATACCTCAATTTCTCTTAGCATAAGAAGGTTGTATGGTAAAACCACACAGCCTTCTTTTTTAATCATCTCTTCTACTATTGCTTAAAATAATCAATCTCAAAAGCTGAGCTATAGCTGTAATGGCCGCAGCCACATAAGTCATGGCAGCTGCCTTTAGAACTGCTCTAGCTCCATCTATTTCCTCACCATAAAGCATACCTTTATTTTCTAAAACCATCAATGCTCTATTAGATGCATTAAATTCTACCGGTAAAGTTATTAGCTGAAATGCAACCACTGCAGTAAATAATATTATTCCTATATTTAAAAGATTAGGTAATCCAAATAAAAAACCTAGAAAAAATATTACCCAAGATACATTGGAACTAAAATTTACTATAGGAACTATAGAATTTCTTATAATTAAAGGAGAATATTTTTCCTCATGTTGAAACGCATGACCTGTTTCATGAGCAGCAACTCCTATAGAAGCTACAGAAGTACCATAATAGACCTCTGAAGAAAGTCGCATAACCTTATTAGTTGGATCATAATGATCTGTTAATTTCCCTTGTACTAATTCAACTGGTATATCAAAAAGTCCATGACTATCAAGAAGTTTTCTTGCTACTTGCGCACCAGTATATCCATTTATACTATTTATTCTGGAATATTTATTAAAAGTAGATTTAACTTTCATTTGAGCCCATCCAGCAATAATAAGTGCTGGTATTAAAATTATAAAACTACTATCAAGATAAAACATATACTCACTCCTTATATTCAATAATAGTCATACTCTAAAAATTATAATACTATTTCTTTCCTAAAACGCTTCCCTTTTCTATTTTATTTCCTTTAATATATTCTTCCACATACATAGGTTTTTTAGAAGGAAATTGTACTTTTTTAATTAATAAAATGCCTTTTTTACATGCTACCTTTATTCCTTCTTTTGAAACATCCAAAATATATCCAACTTCATGATCACTATCTTCTTTTAAAGATATTGCTTCATGTATTTTCATTATGTCACCATTATAATAAGTAAATGCCAAAGGCCATGAATTTAGGCCCCTAATTAAGTTATTTATTTCCTCACTACTTTTATTCCAATCTATTTTTCCTATTTCCTTATTTAGCATAGAGGCATAACAAGATTTATTATCATCTTGCTTAACTCTTTTAATTTTATCTTCAACAATTCCATTTATAGTTTCAATAAGAAGCTTTCCTCCATCATTCATTAATAGATCATGAAGTTCTGCCGCAGTCATATTATCTATAATTTCAATTTCACTTTTAAGTAACATATCTCCTGTATCTAAACCTTCATCCATAAGCATAGTAGTGTTACCAGTTATCTTTTCACCCTCTATAATTGCCCAATTAATAGGAGCTGCTCCTCTATATTTTGGAAGTAGTGATGCATGTAAATTGATACATCCATATTTAGGTATATCTAAGATTTCCTTTGATAGAATCTGTCCATAAGCTACCACTATAATAAAATCTGGTTTCATACTTCTTAATTTATCAATAACTTCCTTATCCTTCTTCAAATTTTCTGGCTGATATACCTTTATTTCATGTTTCACAGCTACCTCTTTTACTGGTGACATAGCCAATTTCTTTCCTCTTCCTTTAGGTCTATCTGGTTGAGTGAAAACTGCTTCCACATGAAAATTTTCAATTAAAGCTTCCAAAGAAGGAACTGCAAATTCAGGAGTACCCATAAATATTATTTTCATATATATTATTCTTCCTCCAATTCTATTATTTTGTCCACAAATAAAATTCCATTTAAATGGTCTATTTCATGACAAAGTGCCTTTGCAAGAAATTCCTCTCCTTCTACAACTATTTCTTTGCCTTCTCTATTTAATGCTTTTACTTTAACTCTATAAGGTCTTTCTACTGCTCCTTGTCTACCAGGTATACTTAAACATCCTTCTTCATCTATATATGATCCTTCTGACTCAATTATCTCTGGATTTATTAAAAACAAAGGTCCTTCTCCAATGTCTATTACCACAACTCTTTTAAGAATTCCTACTTGTGGAGCTGCAAGACCTACTCCACTATTTTCATACATAGTTTCAAGCATATCATCTAATAAAGTTAATATTCTATTATCAATTTTTTCTACAACTCTACTTTTCTTTCTTAATATTTCATCACCAAATTTTCTAATATTTCTTAATGCCATATTACTTACCTCCAATATATTTATATTAAATTTAAAGGATTTACATCTATGCTTACCCTAATATGAGTATAAACTTCTTTCAAAGTGTCATAAATCATATCCCTAATATGTTTTTTTAAGCTTATCTCTAAATTTCCTTTTATAATTATTTGCCATCTATAATTATTTTTTATTTTAGATATTTCACAAGGACAAGGTCCTAATATTTCTATTTTATCATTATTTTTTAAAATGTCTTTTAAAATTATACCAACATTTTGTATATTTTTTATTAATATATCCTCATTTTGACTGCTCATATTTATAAGCATTATATCAAAATATGGAGGATAATTCATAAGATTTCTTAAAAGTATTTCTTGATTATAAAATCCTAAATAATCATTATTGCATGCAGATATAATACTATAATTATCAGAACTATAGCTTTGAACTATCACCAATCCTTCTTTTTTACCTCTTCCTGCTCTTCCAGCTACTTGTGTTATAAGTTGAAAAGTTCTTTCTGAAGCCCTAAAGTCTGGTAAATTTAATGATAAATCTGCAGCTATAACACCCACCAAAGTAACATTGGGGAAATCTAAACCTTTTGCTACCATCTGTGTTCCAATTAAAATATCTGCTTTTCCTTCCTTAAAGTTATTATATATATACTCATAAGAATTTTTCTTCCTAGTTGTATCAAAATCCATTCTTAGAACTCTAGCTTGAGGAAAATATTTTTTTATTTCTTCTTGTACCTTTTCTGTTCCTACTCCAAAATGTTTAACATATTTACTTCCGCATTTTGGACATGTTTTTAATAACTTCTGCTTGCTACCACAATAATGGCAAACTAATATATCACTTGAATTATGATAGGTTAAAGATATATCACAATTATTACACTTAAAAACATAACCGCATTTTCTACAGGATACAAAAGTTGAAAATCCTCGCCTATTTAAAAATAATATTATTTGCTCTTTATTATGAAGTCTAGTTTGGATTTCTTCATATAATATTCTACTAAACATAGATCTATTATTATTTATAAGTTCATCTCTCATATCCACAACTTCTACTTTTGGCATTAAAGCTCCATCAGCTCTATTGTTTAAAGTTATAAGTTCGATTTCTCTTTTTTTACATCTATAGAATGTCTCAATTGAAGGCGTTGCAGATCCTAATACTAATTTGCAATCTTGAATAAAACTTTTCATTTCTCCAACTTCTCTAGCGTTATATTTAGGATCACTATCAGATTTATAACTTCCCTCATGTTCCTCATCAATAATTATAATTCCTAAATTTTTAAAAGGTAAAAATAATGCTGATCTAGCTCCTATTGCTACTTTTACTTTACCATTTTTAACTCTAAACCATTCATCTAATCTTTCTCCATCAGAAAGCTTACTATGAAATACAGTAATATCTTTTCCAAATCTTCCTTTAAATCTCTCTACCATTTGAGGAGTTAATGAAATTTCTGGAACGAGTATTATTGATTCTTTTCCCTTATCCATCATTTGTTGGACCAAATTCATATATATTTCCGTTTTTCCACTACCAGTAACTCCATGAATTAAAAATATTTTCTTCTCTGAATTAATTATTTTGTCTAAAGCTTCTTTTTGTTCTTTATTTAAAGTCTTTTTCTCATAAATTGCATATTCTCTATCATTATACCTATTTACTATAGATTCTTCTCCAACTAAAAACTTATGTTTAAGCATAGTATTAATGGAAGATAAAGATATATTAAAAGTTTTACTTAGAGAAGTCTTATTAAACTTACCGTTATTTTCCTTAACCGTATTAAATATGTTTATATAAGGCTCTTTATTAAATTTATCTTTTGGAAAATCACCTATAAATATAAGATTTTCTTTTTTATTTTTCATACCTTTAAATAGGGCTGATGGAATAATAGTTTTTATACATTCCATATAAGTAGAAAGATATTTTTCTCTCATTTGTTCTATAAGGATTAAATCTTTGTCCGTTAAACATGGAAAATCTTTATATACATTATAAATATTTTTAATTCTCTTTATATTATCTATATTCTCATAAAGTTTTATAACAAATCCATCCACTTTTTTATTTCCCAACCCAAAAGGAACCAAAACTCTGCTTCCTATTTTCACTTTTTCTATGAGACTTTCAGGTATTGCATAAGTAAAAAGCCTATCTAACTGAATAGAATTGCTATTAATAATAACTCCAGCATATTTATACACCTAATCACCCTTTAACTCCTAATATGGACTAAATAAAAGAGGCCTTCCACAAAATTACTTTGCGAATACATGCCCCTTTTAAATATAATAATTAAATTTAAAATCTATTCCTTTAGTTCTACTTTATTTCCTCATTAACAAGATTAAATATTTCACAGGCAAGTTTCCTTTTACTCATCTTATCTACAGGAATCTTTCTACCATCTTTACAAAGTATAGTTACCCTATTCTCTTCTGATGCAAAGCCTATTCCATCACCAGTAATATCATTTGCAACTATGTAGTCTAAATTTTTTTTCTGAAGTTTAATCTGAGCATTTTCTATTAAATCATTGCTTTCCGCTGCAAACCCTATAAGTATCTGATCTTCCTTAATCTCACCTAGAGTTTTTAAAATATCTCTATCTTTTTCTAGCTCTAAGATAAAATCATTTGAAGATTTTTTAATCTTCTTTGTTGAATATTCCTTAGGTTTATAATCTGCAACTGCTGCAGCTTTTACAATAATATGCTGCTGTTTAAAATTATTTAAAACTTCATTTAACATTTCTTCATTAGTCTTTACATGTATAACATTCATACCAAAAGGTTCCTTTAGGCTTGTAGGTCCTGATATTAATGTGACTTCAGCCCCTCTATCTCTTGCTTCTTCTGCAATAGCATATCCCATTTTCCCTGTAGACTTATTTGTTATATATCTTACTGGATCCATAGGCGCTATAGTAGGACCTGCCGTTACCAATACTTTCTTACCTTGTAAGTCTTTTATAGGATATAACATACTTAAAACTATCTCTGAAATCAATTCAGTGTCAGCAAGTTTTCCTTTACCTGTATCTCCACAAGCTAATCTACCTTCTTCAGGTTCTATAAATTTATATCCATACTCTTTTAATTTATTTATATTTCCCTGAACTATAGGGTTAGTATACATATTTGTGTTCATTGCTGATGCAAAAACTACTGGTGCTTTAGTAGCCATAATAGTAGTACTAAGCATATCATCTGCTATACCATTAGATACTTTTCCTATAATATTAGCAGTGGCAGGAACTATCAGCATTAAATCTGCTTTTTTAGCTAGAGATATATGCTGTATTTCCCAATGCTTAGGTTCTGCAAACATATCTGTAATGACCATGTTTTGACTAAGACTTTGAAAACTTAAAGGATTCACAAATTCACAAGCAGACTTTGTCATTATAACATGAACATCAACATTGTTTTTTCTAAGCTTGCTAATTACATCTAATGCTTTATAAACTGCTACTCCTCCAGTTACTCCTATAACAACAGTTTTTTTATAATCCATAATTATTTAATACCTTCTTTAAGTGTTTCAAAAGTTATAACACCTGTATCTATTTCATTTATGGCTACAGTTAAAGGTTTGGTTAAATTTGTATCTATCAATGGTTTTTCCCCATCAATAATTTGTCTTGCTCTTTTAGAAGTTACTACTACTAAAGAATATCTGTTATCTACCTTTTCTAATAAATCCACAATTGATGGACTAATCATAGAGTTGTTCATGTATCAATCCCTCCTTAGAATCAAATATAGCATCTTTTATTCTATCAACTCTGCATTTTTCTGCTGCTATGATACATTCTATTTTTCTTACTGCCTCTGAAACTGTATCATTAACTACAGCATAATTATATTTTGACACATAATTAATTTCTTTATAAGCTGATTTAAATCTTGTCATTAAGGATTCCTCTGTTTCAGTTCCTCTATTAGTAATTCTTTTCTTTAATTCTTCCATAGAAGGTGGAAGAATAAAAATAAAGACACCATCAGGATAGTTCTCTTTAACTTTTAAAGCTCCTTGTATATCAATTTCTAGTATTACATCTCGTCCTTCCTCTAACTTCTTGAGGACATTAGATCTTGGTGTACCATAATAATTACCATAGACTTCAGCATATTCTAGAAAATCTTCTAAATCTATTCTTCTTAAGAATTCTTCCTTTTCAAGAAAAAAATAATTTACTCCATCTACTTCACCTTTTCTAGGAGTCCTTGTAGTTGCAGATACAGAAATCCAAAAATCGTTTTCCTCTAATAATGCCTTACATACTGTTCCTTTTCCAGTACCTGATGGTCCCGAAATCACAATAAGTAATCCTTTTTTATTCATTATTCCTCAACCTCTTCTATATCATCATCTTCCTTGGAAGATAATCTATGAGCCACAGTTTCTGGCTGTACAGCTGATAAAATTACATGATCACTATCTGTAATAATAACAGCTCTTGTTCTTCTTCCATATGTAGCATCAATAAGCATTCCCCTATCTCTTGCTTCCTGAATTATTCTTTTTATTGGTGCTGATTCAGGACTTACTATAGCAATAAGTCTATTTGCTGAAACTATGTTTCCAAAACCGATATTAATTAATTTGATACCCATTGAATTCCTCCCGCTTTATTCAACATTTTGAATTTGTTCTCTTATTTTTTCAATTTCATTTTTTATATTTAAAGCTAAGTTAGTAATATCTAAATCATTAGCTTTTGAAGCAATAGTGTTAGCTTCTCTATTCATTTCTTGAACTATAAAGTCTAACTTTCTTCCTATAGGTTCATTTAAATTTAGGGTTTCTTTCATCTGTATTATATGACTATTAAGTCTTACTAATTCTTCATCAATACAAGCTTTATCCGCAAGTATAGCTACTTCCATAGCAATTCTACTTTCATCTATTTGACTATCTTCTAAAAGTTCTTTAATCCTTGAGGTTAATTTTTCTTTATAAATCACAGGAACTATTGAAGACCTTTTTTCAATTTCATTTACTATATGCTTGATATTATTGCATTTTTCTAAAATATTTTCTCCAAGCTTAAACCCTTCTCTTTCCCTCATGGCTACTAATAATTCTACTGCTTCTTCTAAAGGTCTAGAAAGACTATTTAAAAGTTCTTCCAGATCTTCTTCCTGTTGTTTTAAAGTTATAATCTCAGGAAATTTTGCAATAAGTGAAACAGAAATGTCATCTACTACATCATATCTTTCTTTTATTTCATTTAAACATTCTAAATAATCATCTGCTAAAGACTTATTTAGAAAAGTCTTTACATCTTTTTTATCATATGTGTTTAAAGTAATGAATACATCTACTTTTCCCCTATTTATTTTTCTTTGTATAGTAGCCCTTATTTTATCTTCCAGTGAAATTAAACTTTTAGGCATTTTAATATTTATATCACAATACCTATGATTTACGCTTTTAATTTCTACAACAAAACTTCTACTACTATCCTCAAAGGTTGCCCTCCCAAAGCCAGTCATACTTTTAATCATAATTAATTCATCCTTCCATTTCCACTTGCTTAACATATACTAATTATACATATATATCTACAATAAATTCAAGCATATTTTGCAATATCACAAAATATGCTCTGATTTACTCTATAATTTGAATTATATCACAAAAATATAAATGTAAACATATTATATCTCTTTTTGTTCAATATATATTTAACTTATTTAGCGCATTTTCTATTACACTTTTATCTTTTGTTAGAGCTATCCTAAAATATCCATAAAACAGATTTCCAAAAATATAGCCAGGAGTAACCATTATTCCAGACTTTTTTAAAAGTTCATCACAAAATTCATCTGTAGTATAATCCTTGGGTACTTTACACCATATATAAAAAGTACCTTCATTCTTAAAAAAACTTATATTATGTTTTCTTAACAAATTTTCTGCTATATTAATTCTTTCAATATACACTTCTCTTGTAGAATTTATATACTCTCTTCCCAACTTAATAGCATTTAAGGCTGCCATCTGTATAGGTATAAATTGTCCTGAATCCATATTCATCTTTATCTTAAGCATGGCTTTTAGTACTTCACTATTTCCTACCGCATACGCTATTCTAAATCCAGTCATATTATATATCTTAGAAAAAGTTCCAAATTCTATACATTTTTTTTCATAATCAAATTGTAATAAACTTAAGGGGTTATCTTTTGTTCTAATTATTTCATTATATGCACCATCATTGCATAACACAATATTATTTTTATAACAAAATTCAACTATATCTTTATAAAAATCTTTATTTGCAATAGCACCTGTTGGATTATTGGGATAATTAATAATAAACAGTTTACTTTTCAGCACAATCTCCTTAGGAATTAATTTAATATCAGGAAGATATCCATCTTTCTCTTTTAATGTTAATTTATAAGGCACAACTCCCCACAATTTACTGCTGCCTTCATAAACTGGATAAGAAGGTTTAGGAATTATAACGTACTCTCCTAAATCACATACTGCTGGTATTAAATTACTTATTCCTTCTTTTGATCCAATAAGTATAAGTACTTCATCCTCTTTCAATTTTACTCCAAATATATCTTTGTAATAGTCTATTATTCCGTGTTTAAGTTCAATTATTCCATCATAAGGAGGATAATTATTAAACCCTTTTTTATAAAAACTTTCTATCATTCCTTCCAATATACTTTTATCTACTGGTAACTCTGGATCTCCCACAGTTAAATTAATAATATCTTTCTTATCTTTTATTATTTCTGTTTTTATTTTATTAGTTTTACCTAATTCAAATTCAGGAATGTTATTTAATCTGTTATTAATTTTCACTTTTAATCCTCCAAAATCTTTTTTATTATTTTATTCATAATTTATTCATAGTGTTACAGTTTACATTTTTATTAATTTACATAATTTTTTTTATGTAAATTATATTCAAAGAAAAAATCTCAGGAATTTACCTGAGATTTTTTCTTTGAATATATATCTTCTATTTTTTTTATATAATCTTTATCATCACTAATTCTTATAAGACTCTCTAAAAAATACTTATTATGATTTTTAGGTAATTCTTTATGTTTGATAAGCTTTATCATAATCATACAGATTTTATACTTGTGAACATGAGTATGCCCATTCCTAAACTTTTTCTTTGTATTATGGATAATAAATTCATTACCTACTTTATATACTTTAAAATTCAGGTTTTGGTATATTTGTATACTCAAACCCAACACTCCTTATAAAATATTAAAGTATCCATTACATCAAATAAAATCTTATTAGTATTTTACTAATAATTTATTTATTATAGTATATGATTTTATTAATATTTTGTATATTATATATAAAATACAATCCTTATTATCTATTTTCATTTTTTATTTTAAGTATATCACTATGATTTAATGAAGTTTCTTGAATTACATTAGAAAGATCTTTATCATTATCCATCATCTTTTTAGCCTTTTTAAAAGCTTGTGCATGAGGAAGTTTCTGATTTTTCTTTACCATCTCTTTTCACTCCCTTATAAATTTATTTTCACCTTTTATTTCTTAACTACTCTCCTCTATATAAGTTCATCTAAACTTTGTTTAAAGTATTATATTCCTTTTAAACAAAATAAAGCACCCCTTTCTAGGATTATTTTCTCCATAGAAAGAGGTATTATTCTATAACTTCATTATTTTATATATTTCACATCTTTAATTTGAGGTTTTATTATATGCCAAGTATATCCGTCTTTCCAATAAGTAAAAATATTTCTACTATTTGTATCATTATACCATTCCTCAAATTTTTTAAATTGTTCTAAATTGATTTTATGGATTTCATTTCCATTTAATGTTTTAATCTCTAATTTCATTTTTAAACACCCCCAATTTTATATATTCACAAAAATATGTATTTATGATAAAAATTTAGGATTACTAATTATTAAGTGTTTAAAAATAAAATTACATTTTACTTATTTATTTCAATTACTATATCATCACATATATAGCAATCTTCAAATTTTGAATTTTTCTTATTAGCTTTTTCTTTCTTTTTTTTTATCCAAATTTCCTCTTTATTAATAATAATATCTCCTACATGGCATCTTTTAATGCTATTTTTACTTACATTAAATACTTCTCCAGATTCTTCATTTTTACAAATAGCATAATCCCCTATAAAACATACTATAATTCCTTCCATATTTTAAACCCCTTTATACTATTTTTAATTTTTATTATATTACAAATAGTGCAACATTTCAACATTATGCTTTTTAATATTATATAAATTTTCAAAATAAGAAAGAGCCTTTTTAAAGACTCTTCATCTATGTTCTATTATATCTATTACTCCTAGCACAATATGAGCTAATCCAAATCCTAATACTGCTGTTTCTACTAAAGGAGTTATATTTTGTTTTCTCATCCTTTTCATATTCATATCCTTTAAACTAAAAGCAAAAGCGGTTGCTGTAACTAAGGCTCCTAATGTTGTTGGAATTACACCTTCTCTTATCTTCATAATTTATCCTCCTTTATTTTTACTACAGTATAAGTTTTTCCTAAAATTAAATTAATATGTTTATATAAAGATTTTATTTAATTTTAAATGTAACAAATTTCAATTAATATAATATTATTATATTAGATTAAAATTTATGGAGGGTTATTAATGAACACTGAAACAAAAAAGGATAAATTAAATATTGTTAATGATGAATTACTAGATGGAGAAGATTTAAACTTCCGTAAACATAAACACCATCATGATGATAAAAAAAAGGATATGCCAATAATGCCCATTTATCCTTATCAAACAATGTGTTGCTGCCCACTAATGTATATGTATGGGATAATGCCTTATAATACAATGTACATGGAAGAAGACAAAAAAAATAGTTGCAATTGCTGTAAAGATGATTACTGTAAAGAATACATGAAATATAGAAATGAATCTGATGATAGAAAACCTGATGATGATTATTCTTATGACGACTATTATGATGATGATTATTCCTATGAAAGCTATTCTGAAGATGATTATTCATATGATTACTATCCTTACTCCCCATATTATTATCCTTTTTATCATCAAAGACCCTGGTGGTGGATGTATCATCATAGATAGAATAAGTCTTAGTTGAAATTTTATAACTTTATTTTGAAACACTAATTGTATGCTGAAAGTTAAATATCCTTAAGGTGCCTTAATATATTGAGGCACCTTAATAATGTTTAACATTATTTGTTTTATAAAATTACAATGCTTTCCTATAACACTCTAACCATATACTATATACCTGCATTTCTTCATCGATTCTATCCTTAGTTAACTTTTGATTATGCGGAATTATTTCTATTCCTTCTTTAGAAAGATTATAATCTGCAAAATCTCCAGCTAAAAGAACAGGTTTCAATCTAATATAATTTGCTATAGTATATTTTTCTTTAAGATTTTCTCCTATTATAACTTTTCCTCCAAGTTCTTTTAATGCCTCTTTTTCAATATATCTCATATTTTCTATTCTAGAAGTAAAATTCTCTTTCATCTCCATAATTTTATCCCCCTGAAATAAAAATTTAATTCTTATTATATTATTAATATAATTTAACATAGTAATATATGTGTTTTTTCTGTATTAATTTAATCTATGAATATTAGCATTATAAACATAAAAAGAGATTAGCTTCACGCTAATCTCTTAATGTTTTAATTAATCTTATAGATTTCTTTCGTAGGCTTCTACCATTTTCTTAACCATATTTCCACCTACTGATCCAGCTTCTCTTGAAGTAAGATTTCCATTATATCCATTTGTTAAATTAACTCCTACTTCTTTAGCTGACTCCATTTTAAATCTGTTTAATCCTTCCTTAGCTTCTGGAACTAATACTCTATTATTTCTATTTGCCATAATAAACTCCTCCTTATTAAATATTTTTTATTTTGTATTTTATTGTTGTACTATAAGTTTTCACACTTTGGTCAAAGTATATGTTATTAAATTGGAGGAATATTTGGAAATATGCTGTATATAATATCATTTTTTATATATCATACTATTTTTTTAAAAACTTTTATTATTTAACTACATTTCATTAAGCATCCATATTGAGAAGTTAAGTACTCCAGCAAAAGATACCCAGATAATATACGGTATCATTAAGTAGGCTGCAATTTTGTCGTTTTTATAAAATTCAAAGGTAGTTAAAATAATAAAAATAAGTAAAATCATTAATTCTATAAACGCTAATCCATAAAGTTTAAATCTAAAAAAAATAATTGACCACAAAAAATTTAATACAAATTGAATAATAAAATATTTTATTCCCCTTCTTACATTTTGACCTTTCTTTCCTATTAATATTATTCTATATAAAGAAACTGCCATTAAAAAATAAAGTATAGTCCATACAATAGAAAACACCCATCCTGGAGGAGAAAATGTTGGTTTTATAAGTTCCTTATATACTTCACTACTAGCCATACCTAAAAATCCTGATAAAAATCCTAATCCCTCTATTAAAATAATTAGTAAGATTAATAATTTTATGTTCTTTTCCTTATCTACATTAAATATATTTATCATATTACTCCTCCTTTTTATTTATTCTATAACTACTATTTCCAGTGTTCTCTCACTTCTAATAGTAATATATTATGAATTATATACTATTATTACAGCATTTATATATATAATAAAAATCTCACCTTTCTAAAGGTGAGATTTTTTAAATAAAATCTATAAATATAAATTTTTTCTTACATTTACTGCAAACATATTCTGTCTCAGTTATATCTTTAGCTGTTTTAACTTCCAACTTTGTGGTCTTTACATCATCACTACAGCAATATGGACATTTTTTATCAAAGGTTTTTTTTATTTTATTATCCATCCCTTGCACTTCCTTTCCCTTACATAATAGTTTACTACAATAGAAATATAAATGTAAGTACACTCATACAATATAATGATATAATTATAAAGAAGAGATTGTTATGCCTAAAAATACAAATTATTTTATTGAATTAGACCTTAAAGCTGAAAAAATGCTAAAAAAAGCTCAATTCTTAGGTAAAGGCCATAACGGCATAGTATATTCTTTACCTAACAAAAAAGTGATAAAAATTTTTAGAGATAAAAAAGTCTGTAAAACAGAGTACGATATTTTAAGAAGAATAAAAAAAAGCAACTATTTCCCAAAAACTTATGAACATGGTGATTATTATATTGTTAGAGATTATGTAGATGGAGAACGGTTAGATAAATATATTAAAAAAAATGGCTTTAATAAGAAAATAGCATTAAATATTATTAAGCTAATTGAAGAATTTCAAAGACTTAATTTTAAAAAACTAGATATCAGATGTAAAGACTTATACATTAGAAAAGATTTCTCTATTAAGGTTATTGATCCTAAAAACAATTTTTCTAAAGAAATGCCCTATCCTAGACACTTAATGAAAGGTTTAAATAATCTAGGAGTATTAGATGACTTCTTAACTGTAGTTAAAAATGAACATAAAGCTTTTTATAAATTATGGAATTTTAGGATTAATCAATACTTAGACAAGGGAATAAAATAACATTCCAGTCAGGTGACAATTAAATTTCACCTGACTTTAATCTATTTTCATATATTTATTATTTTTTTACAATTTTTATTATTATACTCTCTTCTATAAGTTCACTTTTACTAGATCCATTTTTAAAATATCTTATTTGCTTATATGCTACTCCACTCATTTGAAAATCTAAAATATCTATTCTATCTCCTTTATAAATATGTGGCTCTTTTTCTCCTTTTAAAAAAATATGTGCTTCCATATAAAAAAATATTTTCTCCTTTCTTGTAAAACAGATGTTATTTTTAAATCTATTTTGTGATAACATAATAAGTTTAAATTAATTTTAACATATTTTAAAGTAGTTATTCTTTAATAAAATGATAAATCAAAAAACAAGCTAGAAATTAGTATTTTAATTTCTAGCTTGTTCACATTCTTCTTTAAAGTTGTTTTAACATATCTTCATATTGAATAATAAGCCTTTTAGCTTCCCAAGAAACATCTAAATACTCTATAGCATCCTTTTTTTCTCCTATTTGCTTATTTAAGTCATATCTCTTTAATAATGCTTCAGCAGAAGTATCATTTTTTAATGAATCATATTGTCTTTGCAATTTTAATAATTCATCTTGTAATATATTACGTTCCATTTTATAATTATATTCATCATATTTATAAACAGGATATTTTCTTATTATTTCATCTATCTTTTTTTGTATTTCTTCTCTAGTTTGCTCTTTACTTCCACTTCTCACAACAAATACTGTAGCTTTAACCTTTTTATCGTAACCATCTACTGTTCCATAATATGTAATATATCCTTCTCTAGATGTGTCTATCTTAGATGACCGCTCCCATTTTATATGAACACTTTGCTTAGTTCCATCACTCATATAAGCTTCTATAGAATCATTAAAACTATAGTCTCCCCCTAATTCAGCAGTAAAACTTATATCCTCAATGTTTAGTATTTTCAATTCTCCATCACTTTTTATATTAAAAGTCATTTGACGACTTCTAGGAATTTTTTTCCCTTTTTTAGAATGAGCATTTTCCTTAACAAATAAAGTGTATTTTTCTCCAGTAGTATATCCCCCTATTGGAGCATTAACTATAACACTTCTTGTATCCTTTCCTAATTCTAATGTTACATTTACTTTTTTTCCTTTACTATCCTGTACATAAATTGCATTTTTAGTAAGTTCATCAAATCCCACTTCATCATTGAACTGTACTGTCCAGTTTTTATATAGACCTACAATTTGATTGTCTCTAATAGCAGCATTAACATTTATAGGTAACGCCAAAATAAAAAAAAGAAAAAAACTAGCTATTATGCATTTAAATTTAACCAAAAAAACCACTCCTCTACCATTTATGCTTACATATATTTTACAATTATCAACAGTTTTATGCAATAACTTAATTGAATTACCTGCTAAATAGGTGTAAAATGTAATACTAAGTAATTGAATTTTATTTAGGAGCGATAAAATGAACTATATTGTATTTGATTTGGAGTTCAATCAAAGTTACAATTCTATAGAAGAAAATAAAAAGTGCCCTTTTGAAATAATTCAAATAGGTGCTGTAAAACTTAATAAAGATCTTAACATTATTTCAACCTTTAATAAATTTGTAAAACCTGAATTATATACTACAATTAATCCTTATGTGGAACAAATAACAGGCATAACAATTGATAAAGTAGCTAATTCTCAATCCTTTGAAAAAATATATAACGAATTTGTTTATTTTTTAGGAGAAGAAAGTATATTATGTGTTTGGGGTATGTCTGATATAAAAGAACTATTTAGAAATATAGAATATCATAAATTACACTTATCTTTAATCCCCAAAAAATATATTAATATACAGCTTTATGCATCTAAACATTTTAATAATCAAAAAGGTATCTATATTGGCCTTAGCAATGCAGTTAAACTATTGAATATTCCAATTAAAAATCAATTTCATGATGCTTTCAATGATGCTTATTATACCGCAGAAGTTTTTAAAAAAATTTATAATAACGAAATTAAAACTAATATATATAATTTTAATAAATATAAAAATTCAACTACACATAATACTCCAAAAACACGATTAGATTGGGATAATCTAATAAAACAATTCCAAAAAATGTTTGATAGGGAAATAACTTTAGAAGAGCAATCTATGATTAAATTAGCATATATGATGGGAAAAACAAATCAATTTCAAATTCCACATTTGAATAATTCAAAGGATGAGGGGAATAAGATTTAGAAAAAAAGAAGGACTTTATAAAATAGAATCCTCCTTTTAAATTTAATTATTTACTTTTTTTGTTAACTGCATAATAATCAAAAATATTATTGAAAATTTCCTCTACTATCGGATTAGTTATCTTTTCTGCGTAATAATTTTTAGGATCAGGTTCATCTATAGATATTAAAATTGTGAATTTTGTATCTTTTCCTTCTTTAGGTGAAGCCATTCCAACATAATTACATATATATTTACCTTTTTCATATCTTCCATCTATGGATTTTTGTGAAGTTCCTGTTTTACTTCCTATGTTATACCCCTCCATACAATACTTCCCATTTCCAGACACATTCATTTCAAGATAATTTTTCATAGCATCAGCTGTAGTTTTATTAAGTATTTGTTTTTTCCCATAATCATTAAATTTTTTATATACTTCTTTTTTCCCATCTTCATCTTGTAAAATTTCTTTCATAACATGAGGTCTAATCCATGTACCACCATTTGCAAGAGTATTAAATGCAGTCAAATATTGTATTGGTGTTACAGTATTGGTTTGTCCAAAGGATATAGTAGCTAAATCCATGTCCGTTATTTCTTTCGTATTTTTTATAACTCCTGAATTTTCTTTTGGTAGGTCTATACCTGTTTTTTGTCCAAAACCAAATGCCTTATTATATTTATTGAACCTTTTAGCTCCTATTTTTTTACCCAAATCCATAAATCCTATATTGCAAGAATTTAGCAACACCTTATCAAAACTTTGTTTCCCATGTCCATCTCTACTCCAACAACGTATTATTGTATTATTTACTTCTGTTTCACCATTACATAAAACCTCATAACTATCTGGATTGATCACTTTTTCATTTAAAGCCACTGCAGCTGTAATGCATTTAAACATGGATCCAGGTTCAAAACTATCACTTATAATCCTATTTTCGAATATTTCCCTATTATTGTGCTTTAATGAAGGTGCATACTTATTTACCATAGATAAAATTTCTCCATTATTAGGATTCATAACTAATATACTTACTGCTTTGCTTTTATTATCTTTTAAAGCCTTTTCTGCTGCCTTTTCACAAATACTTTGAATATTATTGTCTAAGGTTACTATTATATCATTAGCTGTTGTCTTTTCAACTGGTGATAAATACTTATTATATTGAAGATTAACTTCATGAATTATTTCCCTATTTAATAATTTTTTACTACTTCTGTCAATTACATTTCCTTTTTCTTCTTTAATTATTTTTTTATCTTTTTCTTTGGTAGCTAGTACTGAATTATTTCTAGGATTAGTTAACATAACAACTCCCATTACAATCAAAGCAATTATAGATATTATTGACCATTTATATGAATTTTTTTTAAATAAAGAAATCATAACAATTCTCCTTTTTACTCCAGATTTATTATTTATAATACAAGTCACTCCATAAAGATATGATGTTTTCTTATAATTTTCAAGCAGTTTTATAATTGTATGTCCATAGCTTATATACTCATTAGAATTTATATGTGATAATGCAAAAGCGTCACAAGCTAATTCTCTATCATCGCGCATTACATAGAATGAATACCATATAATAGGATTGAACCAATGAAGTATAGATAATATACTGGTGATGCAATTAACCAATATATCTTTACGCTTAACATGAGAAATCTCATGAAAAATCACATATTGCAATTCTTTACAAGTAATTTGCTTTTTTATATTTGTAGGCAAAAGTAATTTAGGCTTTATAACTCCAAAAATTGCTGGTGTTTTAACTAAGTCTGTATTTAAAACCTCTATGTTGTACTTTAAATTCATTTTTAACTTGCATTTCTTTAAAAGCTCCAAAGTTTCTGCATCTCTGCACTTCGATTTATTTGCAAGTTTTAATCTGAACTTAACATTCACTGATATTATATATGTTCCTAATATTATTACTCCTATTACCCATAAAAAAGCTATCAAATGAAAATACGTCCAGCTATCATAAAATCTACTGCTTATAGTTTTATTTTCTTTATGTTTGTCAATATAATTAACCTCTTTGTTTTTATTAGTTTCTCTCAGTTTATCTTTATATTCTAAGATAGATTTTTCATTTTTATAAGTAGATTTATTCATTGGCTTAACTTTTGAGCTATCTAATATATAATCTTCTTCATGAACTTTTTCATTTACTAATTTATTATGAGACAATTCGATGTTTAACAAATTATTTTCGCATATTTCATTTTTAAATAATTTGTTTTCAGCTATATAAAAAACATTAAAAATACTTGCTGAACTCTGTGGTGCATAAGGTATTATTAATCTCACTAATAGCAGAAACCAAACACAATAATTCCATCGTACTCCTAATCTTTCTTTAAATATAAATTTAACAAGAAGTATTATAAAAGCTAAAATGCTTCCTATAATGGTTGAATGAATTATCCACTTGAAAATAAATAAAAGCCACATAATAATGTCACCATTTAACCTTTCTTCTTTCTATCAAGAATACTTTTTAGTTCATCTATTTCCTCAGATGATAATTCATTTTCACTTATAAAATTTACAAGCATAGAATTTACAGAACCATTAAATACACGTTTTAAAAATGATTTACTTTCTTCCTTTTTACATTCTTTTTCCGATATTAATGCAAAATAATGATAGGTTTTTTTATCCTTTTTATCTATTTCATAACCTAGTATACCTTTATTGACCAGCCTATTTATTAATGTTCTTATTGTTTTAGGCTTCCAATTACTAGTTTTAGATAAAGCTTCTACAACTTCATTTGCTGTGCAGGTTGAATTATTCCATATAAAATTCATTATCTGCCATTCTGAATGAGATATTTTAGATATATTTATCATATTGACACCTCCTTATTACAATTGTAATCTATATTTATATATTACAATTGTAATCTGTAATTGTCAACATAATTTAAAATTATTTTCCATATGAGTCAAGGGAAAGGTGTTTCTCCTTTCCCTCTTCTTCTCTAGTAAATACTACTTGTCCTTTTTCTTTTCAAGAATTTTGTAATACTCATCCAGAACTACATCAAGCATCTGACTTGCTAAAACTACTTCTGGATCTAACAGGTCTGATTTTTTTTCAATTAAGTCATACATGTCTTTTCTTAATTCGTCAATTATTTGTTTTAGTCTTTTAAACTCATCCATAATATCCCTCCTTTCTTGATTGATAATATCAATAAATGGGATATTATGGCTTAATGTTTAGAGTTTAATTTTTAAATATATTTCTAAATAAGCTATATATAAATTTAAAGATTATTGATTATATTATAAATTTTAAGGGGAAACTATATAATATTAATTGAAAGGATGTATATCATGTTAACTAATTTTATAATTGGATTTATAATTCCTTGGATTCTAGGTATATTTATATATTTTAAAGAAAAGATTTTATTATTTGTCATAGCTCCATTTTTCAGTACAGTAGCATACACTGTTAATACTTGGGGATTCTATAAAGATTATTGGAGTTTATATCCTTTTAATTTGGGAAAAGTTTCTTCTGTCCCTTTTGACTTAGGATTATACCCTGTTCTCAGTGTTTACTTAGTCTATTTAATTAAAAAATCTAATATTAATGCTTATATTGTTGTAATACTTTTTTCCATTTTTACAACATTTCTTGAAGCTTTAGGCATCATTATAGGTAAAGTAGCTTATCACAATGGATGGAATATTTTTTACACATTTTTCTCTTATCTGTTTCCTTACATTTTAGTGTATTATTATTATTTAAATTTAAAAAGAATAAATATATTAGAGTAAAAATTATAAAATACACTTTTCTTATATAATGAACGTAATATAAAAGACATAGGGCTGTCGTACTAAGAATAAATCCTACAATATATAGTGTTAACTTTAAACTTCTAAAACAGTATATTGTATATAAATTCCTTAATGCGACAGCCCTATTTATATTTATTTATAACTTTTTAATATAACTGTTACTATTTCTGGTCTATTAAATATCCTCTGTGGTGCAAGACTATTACCAAGTCCTCTACTTATAACCATAGTAGTACCATTCTTTTTATGAGTTCCTTTATAATATTTAGGGAAAAATCCTTGATGTGGAGCTATAATTCCACCTAGAAATGGTATAATAATCTGTCCTCCATGAGCATGTCCAGAAAAAACTAAATCAATATTTTTCTCTACATAAAGTTTAAATAATTCCGGTCTATGGGAACGTAAAATTTTGAATCCTTTTTCCTTATTAATTTTTTCTAAATTTTTTTTTATAATATCATAATCTTTTAATCTATCTGTATAATTTTTGGTACTAAAAGCAGGATCATCCACCCCCAGAATAAAAATATTTTGTTTATTCTTTTTATAAATGTGTAATATATTTCTTAATACAGTTACACCTTCATGCTTTAACTTTTTCTCTAAAGAGTGAAATTTCCCTGACCATCCCTCATGATTTCCTGTTACATAATATATTGGAGCTATATCCTTTAATTTCCTGATAAGAGATATGGCTTTATCTTCATTATATTTACGTCTATCAACTAAATCTCCTGTAATTACTATAATATCTGCTTTTTCCTTTTTAATTTTATTAATTAATCCTCTATTATTATAAAGAAAAACTTTATTATGAAGGTCAGATATATGCAATATTTTAAAATTATTAAATTCACTTGGTAATGTTTTACTTCTAATTTTATATTTAGAAATTACTATATTATTATTTTCTAAATACAAAAATATTATTAGCACAAAGAAAATTAAGACTAATTTATAGGGCATATTACTTAAAATCATTTTAAACATTTAGCTACTCTCCAATTTGAAAGTTACTTTAAATTATACCAAATATTTTTAAATAAATTACTTTTTTCTTTTATATAGCTCATTTTTTATATCTTCAATAGTAACTTCTTCATTAATAATAAGAACTAAAAGGTGATATACCAAATCGCTTATCTCATAAACTAGCTCTTCCTTACTTTTGTTTTTAGCTCCTATTATTACTTCACTAGTTTCTTCTCCCACTTTTTTAAGTATTTTATCTAATCCTTTTTGAAATAAATAATTTGTATATGATCCTTCTTTAGGATTATTTTTTCTATCTCGTATAGCTGAATATAATAATTGTAATACATCTCCTTTTTCACTTTCTTCTTTAATTACCTCATTAAAAAAACATGAATAATTTCCTGTATGACAAGCTACTCCTATCTGTTCTACTGAAATAAGAATTGTATCCTTATCACAATCATAATAAAATCCTTTTATCTTCTGTATATTTCCCGAAGTTTCACCCTTCTTCCATAACTTTTTTCTGCTTCTGCTATAGTAGTGAGCTACTCTTTCTTCTAAAGTTTTTCTAATGGCCTCTTCATTCATATAAGCAAGCATTAATACTTTATTAGTATTTATATCCTGTACTATAGCAGGTACTAATCCCATAGTATCAAATTTTATTTCTTCTATTATTTTTTTAATTTTCATAATAAAGCCTCCTATATTCTCACTTCAATATTTTTATCTTTTAAATACTCCTTAAGATCCAAGATATTCATTTTTCCAAAATGAAATACAGAAGCCGCAAGCACTCCATCCACCTTTGCATATTCTATTGCATTATAAAAGTCCTCCATTTTTCCCGCGCCACCGGATGCAATTACAGGTACATTTACAGAAGACGTTATTCTTCTTAAAAGCTCAACATCATAGCCATTTTTCATTCCATCTTCATCTATACTATTTACCACTATTTCTCCCGCTCCAAGCTCAACTCCTTTTGTTGCCCACTCTACCGCATCTAAATCTGTTTTTTCTCTTCCACCTTTTATATAAACAATCCAAGAACCTTCATTATTTTTTTTAGCATCTATAGATAATACTATACATTGTGTGCCAAATGTTAAAGATGCCTGTCTTATTAATTCTGGATTTTTTATAGCAGCAGAATTTATAGAAACCTTATCCGCTCCGCTTCTTAAAATACTTGTAATATCTTCAATTGAAGAAATTCCTCCACCTACACAAAACGGTATATTAATATTTTCAGCTACCTTTTGAACAAACTTCAAGGAGGTCTTTCTTTCTTCATTGGAAGCGGTTATATCATAAAATACAAGCTCGTCTGCTCCAAAATCACTATAATACTTTCCTAATATTTCTGGACTATCTACATCTACTATATTTTCAAATTTTTGTCCTTTCACTACCCTACCATTGCTCACATCTAAGCAAGGTATTATTCTTTTTGTAAGCATTTTTCAACCTCCTTATAATCTAATAAATTATCATAAAAAGCTTTTCCTATTATTCCTCCATATATATTCATTGCTTTAAGCTTTAATATGTCTTCAATTCTTGTTATACCTCCTGAGGCAATAATATTTAACTTAGTTTTTTTTGATAATATTTTATAGATATCAAAATTAGGTCCTCCTAGCATACCATCCTTAGAAATATCCGTATAAACTATTGTTTTTACTCCTATGTCTTCAAGTTCTTTACATAAATCTATAGAAGAAATCTCACTTACTACTTCCCAGGCCCTTGTTGCTACTTTTCCTTCTTTAGCATCTATAGAAACTACTATTTTTTCATTATATTTAGAAATTAATTCTTTTAAAAGTTTCTTATTTTCAACAGCTATGGTCCCCACAATTACTCTTTCTACTCCCATAGCTAGAAGACTTCGCACCTTTTCTATACTTCTTATGCCTCCTCCTATTTGAACAGGTAGTCCTATATTTTTTACTATTTTTTCTATGGATTTTTTATTAATAAACTCTTCGCTTCTAGCTCCATCTAAATCTACTAGATGTAAAAATGAAACTCCTTGTTCTCTCCACTTTACCGCCATTTCAAAGGGTTCATTAGAATATACCTTTAATTTATTAAAATCTCCTTGAGAAAGTCTTACACATTTATTATTTTTTATGTCAATTGCAGGAAAAATTATCATATTATCATCTCCCCATAAGCTTTTAGTATGTTAAGTCCAACTTGAGAACTCTTTTCTGGATGAAATTGTATTCCATAAATATTATTTTTTCTTACAATAGCAGGAATATTAATGCTATATTTGGTATAACATACCAATTCTTTATTTGTAGATTTTGCATAGTAAGAATGTACAAAATATACATATTCATCTTCACTTATATATTTTAATATTGGATCATCCTTATAAAATTTTATATTATTCCATCCCATATGTGGAATTTTCAAATCTACATCTATTTTTTCTACAGTTCCCTCTATTAAACCTAATCCTTCATACTCTCCATTCTCATAACTTTTATCATAAAGTAATTGCATACCTAAGCATATTCCAATTATAAATTTTCCTTTTTCTACTTGTTCCTTTATTACTGGTATTAGCCCCATACCTCTTAATGAATCTATAGCATCTCTAAAAGCTCCTACTCCTGGCAAAATAATTGAATTACAATTTTTAATTTCATCTATATCTTTTGAAACCTTAGTTTCTATCCCTACTTTTTTAAAAGCTCTCTTTACAGAGTCTATATTCCCAAGTCCATAATCTATTATTATATTCAATCATAAAACCCCCTTTGATGATGATACATTACATGAAATAACCTGTATTGCTTCTTTTAATCCCCTAGAAAAAGCTTTAAATACAGCCTCTATTTTGTGATGATCATTTTCACCATATAAAACATTTATATGGAGAGTTACTCTAGCTTCACTTACAAAAGCTTTAAAAAACTCTTTAAAGTTTTGTGTATCCATACTTCCTATGTTTTCTCTTTCAAAGTTTATATTAAAAACTAAATAAGGACGGTTGCTTATATCTAAAACTATACGGCATAGGGCTTCATCCATAGGTATATAAACGCTAGAATATCTTTTTATACCTACTCTTTCCCGTAAGCACTTATTAAAAGCCTGCCCTAATGCTATACCTATGTCCTCTACAGTATGGTGGTCATCCACATACAAATCTCCACTGCAATTTACTATTAAGTCAAAAGAACCATGAAAAGCCATTAGAGTAAGCATATGATCAATAAAACCAATACCTGTATTAATTTCACTTTTGCCGCTGCCATCTAAATTCATTTCTACAGCTACACTAGTTTCAAGAGTTTTTCTTTCAACCTTAGCTTTTCTCATTTTCTTTTATCTCCTTTAAACATTTAATAAATTCCCTATTTTCATATTCACTTCCTACAGTAACCCTAAAGTATCCTTTTAAATCCTCTGAAAAATCTCTTATAAGTATTCCATACTCTGCAAGCTTATACTTTAAATCACTAGTTTCACACTTAAAAAACACAAAATTTCCATAAGATTTGAAAGCCTTAATTCTTAATCTATTTAGCTTAGTATATAAAAATTCTCTCTCTTTTTTTACCTCTTCTACATAGCTGATAATTTTATCTTTATTTCTAAGCGCCATTACACCTACATATTGGGTTAAAGCATTTAAATTGTATGGAGATCTTACTTTGTTTATTATGTTAATTGTTTTTTCATTAGATACCATATATCCAAGTCTTACAGCTGCAAGTCCCAATGCTTTTGATAAAGTTCTCAAAACTATTAAATTTTTATAGTTTCCTATTTCATTCACCATAGAATCGCCTGCAAATTCTATATAAGCTTCATCTACTACTACTATTGAGTCCGTATTTTCCAATAGCCTTTTTATATAATCTTTATCTATCAAATATCCTGTTGGATTATTAGGATTACATAAAATAATAACCTTAGGGTTAACTTCTTTAGCCTTGTTTATTAAAAGTTCTATATCTATAGAAAAGTCTTCATTACTTTTAAGTCCCATAAATTTAGCTGAATATATTTTGCTAAATATTGAATACATACTAAAAGTAGGAACAAAACTTAAAATAACTTCATCCTTATCTACAAAAGTTTTTATTATAAGTTCTATCATTTCACTTGAACCATTGCCAGCTATTATGTTTGTCGGATTTATATTTATATATTTGCCTATTTCCTCCCTCAAAATGTTGGCCTCATTATCAGGATAAAAATTTATATTAAAATCTTCTCCAAATTTAATTCCTTCTTTGTATATATCTTTAAATAAAATGTTTTTGCCCTCATTAGCATCTAGCTTTATTTTATATTTAAAGTTATTAGGAACATATTCTTTTAAATTTCTTATACTTTCTTTTATTAACTCCATAAACTACTCCTCCTGAAATCTAACTTTTATTGAATTAGCGTGAGCTGTTAATCCTTCATCTTCTGCAATCCTAATAATTGAATCTTTAGATTTTCTAAGTGCTTCCCTGCTATAATAAACTAATGAAGTTTTCTTTATAAAATCATCTACTGAAAGAGGTGAAGAAAATCTAGCAGTAGAACTAGTAGGTAAAGTGTGATTTGTTCCTGCAAAATAATCTCCCACTGGTTCTGGTGAATATTCTCCAATAAATATTGCACCAGCATTTTTTATTCTTCTATATATATCAAAGGGATTCTTTGTTAGTATTTCTAAGTGTTCAGGTGCTATTTCATTAGCTATATCTATAGATTTACTTAAACATGTAGTTATAATAATTGCTCCATAGTTTTGTAAAGATTTTTTTATTATATCTTTTCTCTGGAGAGCATTTACCTGTATTTCCAACTCCTTTACCACATTTCTAGCAAGAATTTGTGAACTTGTAACCAAAATAGGAGCCGCCATTTCATCATGTTCTGCTTGTGAAATTAAATCTGCAGCTACATATTTTGCATTAGTGTATCTATCTCCAATTATTAAAATTTCACTAGGCCCAGCCACCATATCTATTCCTACATAACCAGAAACCTTTCTTTTAGCCATAGCCACATAGATATTGCCAGGACCCACTATTTTATCTACTTTCGCTATTGTTTCTGTTCCAAAGGTTAGTGCTCCTATACCTTGTGCTCCTCCAACTTTATATATTTTATCTACCCCGGCTATAGATGCTGCTACAAGTATAGAATCCTTAATCTTTCCATGTTTATTTGGTGGAGTTATCATAATAATTTCTTTAACTCCAGCTATTTTTGCAGGTACTGCATTCATTAATACTGTAGATGGATAAGCTGCACTTCCACCAGGAACATATATACCTACTTTTTCTATAGGGTTTACTATTTGTCCTAGAATAATATCTTCTCCTTCATAAAAAGTATAAGAATTTCTTATTTGTTTATTATGGTATTTTTCTATGTTTATCTTTGCCTTCACTAAATCTTCCTTTAAATTTTTATCTATGTTATTAAATGCATTATCTATTTCTTCATCTGATACTAAAAAATTTTCTAATAGGACTCCATCAAATTTTGATGTATATTCTCTTACAGCTTCGTCTTTTCTTCTATTAACTTCTATTAAAATTTCATCAACAACTTTGTTTACCTCATAAAACTCAAATTGACTTCTTGATAAAAGCTTTTTTAAAAATTTTCTATCCTTTTCAAATTCAATTATATTAATCATAGTTATCCCTCCATATTATTTAATAATTTAGTAATGTTTTGTATCCTATGAAATTTAAATCTATAGCTTACTCTATTACATATAAGCTTAGCACTTATATGGAGCATATCTTCAATTACTTGAAGTCCATTGGCCTTTAATGTATTTCCTGTTTCCACTAAGTCTACTATTACATCAGAAAGACCTACTAAAGGTGCTAGTTCTACAGAGCCATTAAGTTTTATTATTTCAATTTTTTGACCTCTTTCATCAAAATACTTTTGCGAAACTTTTGGATACTTAGTTCCTACCCTTAATATTTCATCTTTTTTATAAACACTTTCGCCTTTTATACCAGCTATAGAAAATTTACATTTTCCAAATCCTAAATCTAAAATCTCATATACATCATTATCACTTTCTAAAATCACATCTTTTCCAACCACTCCTAAGTCTGCTACTCCCTTTTCCACATAAGTTAGTACATCCGTAGGCTTAACATATATAAAATTTATTTTATTTTCTTTATCTTTAAAAATAAGTTTTCTTGAATCTAAATCTATACAATTTCCCAAGCCCGCTTTATTAAATACTTTATACGCTTCATCTCCAAGTCTACCCTTTGAAAGAGCTATAGTAATGTAATTCAACTTCTATCACCTTCCTTTATAATAATTTTTCATTAACCCATATAAATTTATAGAAAAGCCTATAGCTGAGACTTTTTTACCAAATTCTTTTGTTAAGGAATCATATCTTCCTCCACTTATAATCTCTCTATAACAATTTGGATAATATCCTTTAAAAATTAATCCATCATAATAATCTAATTCTGTAACCATAGATAAATCAAAATTTATATATTTTTTATATCCATTCTCCTCTATAAAATTATTTAGATTTATAAGTTCTTCTATAGCTTTTTTCATTTCTTCATTGGTATAAAAACTTTTAGTCATAGATATAATTTCTGTTAAGTTACCCTGAAAAGTTAAAATGTTAGATAAAAGCTCATACATTTCATTTGGTAAATTTAAAGTTTGTATTAAATTAATCAATTCAAACTTATTTTTTCTGTAAATTAAGTTCTTCAACTGATTTTCAGCATTTTCATCTAAATGCAACTCATTTAAAATTCCATTCACATATTTACTGCTGCCAATTTCTAAAATAAAATTATCATTAAATTCCTTTAAAACTTTTAACGCTACTCCTACTACAGCTCTATTTCCTTTAAATGAATTTTCTCCCAAATATTCAATTCCCGTTTGTATAATTTCTTTAATATTTGCTTCATCCTTATTTCTATAAATTGTAGAAGTATAAAATAACTTAAGTTTTAAGTCTTCTTCCCATCTTGGTATTAAATTCTTAATTATATTAAGAGTTATATCAGATCTCAATATAAAAACCTCAGAGGTATTATTTAATACCTTTACTGTAGATTCCTTTTTTATCCTTTTGTTGATTTCCGTAAATTTATCCCACTGTTCAAAAGTGGATGGCTGAATTTGAATAAATCCTTCTTTTAAAAACATATCCTCTAACATTTTTATCATTTTATATCTTTTAGCAGAATAATTTATCTCATCTTTAATTTTTAAAAATTCCATTATATTCACCTACTCTTTATATTTTGATAATATAAAAAGCCATATAGGCATACCTATATGGCTTTTCTTTATATATAAAACCATCATAGATACAATCCCTGAAACTTAGGCAACTAAATCAGGGATTGCATCTATGAACTATTGTTAGTTCAAATTACAAACCCTTTTATCTATGATGATGGAATTCAACCTTTGACTTCATTACAACTATATTGATCATTTTACATTCTCCTTTCAAAGTAAAAACTTACTTTACACAAAAACAAAACAATTTTACTTTACTAATTTATCACGCTAAATTACAAAACTTTAAATGAATTATACTACTTTAAAAATCTTTTTTCAATAGATTTTTAAAATTTTATAAGTTAAATATTTTACAATACTATTATTAGCTGTACTAAATTGCTGGTTTTAAAAATCCTTTTCCTTTTATTTCTTCTGCTTCTGAAATAGATACTAAAGCATTATAATCTAGTTCTTCAACTAACTTTTTAACGTTATTTAATTCTTTTGTAGTTAACAGACAGTATATTATCTTTTTCTTTTCTCCAGTGTACCCCCCTTCCCCATAAAGATAGGTCGTTCCTCTTCCTATTTGATGCATTATCATATCAGATATTTCCTTTTCTTTCTCTGTTACTATCATAACAATTTTCTTATGATCAAACCCTTCTATAACCTTATCAATTATAGTAGCTTTTATATACATTAAAACTATTGTATATAGCGTTAATTTAAAGCTAGTAGCAAATACACCTAAAAGTACTATAACTCCATTTAATAAAAAATATAAAGTAGACATTTTGGCTCCATTTTTCTTTCTTATTATAACAGCAATTATGTCTGTCCCTCCTTGAGAAGCTCTACTCCTAAATACCAACCCCATACCTATACCACTTATTATGCCTCCAAATACAGTCGATATAACTAAATCATCCACTACTAAAAAATTAGATATATTTTTAGTTAAAAGTAGAAATAAAGAAACAGTAACAGTACCTACCAAACTAAAAAATACAAAATCCTTGTCTACTTTTTTTATGCCTAATATAAATATAGGTATATTTAATATAAATACCCAGTATCCTGATGGTATATTAGTTATATATTGAGCTAAAAGAGATATACCTGCAATTCCCCCACTTAACAATTTGTGTGGAGCAATAAATATATTTATTCCTAACGCGTATATTAAACCTCCTATACTCACCAAAAAAATCCTTTTCCAAAAATTCTCTCTTTTTATTACAGGCTCATTATTCATAATTTCCCTTCTTTCATAGAATAACTATTATTTAAAATTAAAAAAGACTTCTCAAGAGAAGTCTTTTACAGTATCCAAATATATTTCAGATATAAATTTCTCAGCTTAATAATATAATACAAAAGTATTACATATAATTAAAAAAATATATCCATAGTGTACACTTAAATTATCGATACCGCAAATTCCTTCCCTCCGAAAGACTGCTGCGAAGTTATAGGCAGGTCTCCTGACTTTAGCTTCATCCTCTTCTTTCCTTCCCAACTTATCGTCAGTGGTTTATCCGATTTGTCTGCTATTACAGTAGCGGGGGCTGTTGTGGCTTTTAACCACATTCCCTTTTAATTTTTCTATAAAAAAACCTATAACTTATTATTCAATTTTAAATCTACCTTAATTCTATTTCATAGCAAACTATAAATCAACCTGATTATTTTATGGTTATATAGCTATATTACTTTTTATATTCATTAATCTTCTAATTTTGACGCTTTTCTTTCATTATTGTAATAGCTTTTCCATGGTAATGTATTATATATTCACTATATAAAAATATAAATTAATAAGAATTTATAAAAAACTATTGACTATTACCTAAGGTCATCACTTAAAATGATTATTAAATAATATAAATTATATGGGAGGATTAAAATGTTTAGAGAAATAAGAAAAAAGGATAGAGCTTTAGGAGAAAAAGATGCCTTTGAATTATTAAAAAATGGTGAATATGGAGTTTTATCTTTAGTTGGAGAAAATGATTATGGTTATGGAGTTCCATTAAGCTATACATTAATTGATAATTACATATATTTTCATTGTGCCATTGAAGGATTTAAATTAGATAGTATGAAAAAAAATAATAAAGTTTCTTTTTGTGTAGTTGGGAAAACTGAGACTCTTCCTGAAAAGTTTAGTACAAAATATGAAAGTACTATAGTCTTCGGTAAAGCATATGAAGTGGAAAATGAAGAAAAAGAAACAGCTCTTCAATCCATAATAGAAAAATATTCACCTAATTATATTCCTCAAGGTATAGAATATATAAAAAGAGCTGCTCATAAAACAAAAGTAATAAAAATTGAAATTGAAAATATTAATGGCAAAAAAAGAAGTTAAAAATCAGCGAACTTTTTCGCTGATTTTTTATTATTCTAAAACTACTATTTCTCTACAGTTTCCTATAGGAGGCAGGCTTCTTGTAACCTTTCTATCATAATATACTAATATATGTTGCCCTTCTTTTAAATCTTTACATAATAATTCCTTTCTATTTTTAGCACTTATAATCTTTATATTTTTATCTAAGTTAAGTCTTATTTCACTGTATCCTTGTTCTGTAACTTTTTTACCTTTTACAAGAATAGATACCCTATCTTTATTGTTAAGTAGGTTACTTATATTTCCTTCTGTTGCTAATAAACTTTCATTTTGTTTACCTAAAATCACAACTTTTTCTGGCATATAAATACTAGGTAAGTATCCTATTAGATTTATCATTTCGTCTTTTTCACTAAAATATAATCTTAGCTTACTTCCTACATTTATATCTTCAATAGATGATTTTTCTCCTTTATCATTTACAATTTCAGTTTTTTCTGTAATAAAAGTAAATGTAGCTTCATCTTTAGATTTTATATAAGCATGTTTTTTATTGTTAAATCTCGCTATATCTCCTACAGTTTGTTCTAAGTTATCCATATTTTCAGATACAACCATAATTTTTCTTCCATAAGACATTGGTGGAATACTTAAGGTAACCGCTGGTCCGTAAAAAGCCCTAACTTTTACTCCTTTTTTTAAATCTTCTTTAGTTAATTTTTTTCCATTAAATTCATCTATTATTTCACTTTTATCATCAATAGAAATATTAATATTCTTCATTTTAGCTATTATCCCATTATTAACTGCTATTATATCTAGTATTTCTCCTTCAGCACTACTAATATCAACTTTTATACTTTCATTGTTACTAATCACCATTTTTTCCTGATTTACAGGTATATTCGCTGCTGCTGCAACTCCTGTAATTGGCAATGCTAAAGTAATACAAGTCAATACCAAAATTATTCTCTTCTTAATCATTTAAAATCCTCCTTATTCATGTTAAAAATCCTTCTGTAACTATTAGACGATTTAAGTAAGGAAAATGATGCATAATAATTTAAATTTTTCATTCTTTAATTTTAAATATATTAATTTCTCCTATCAATTCATTTGTAAGTCCTCGCAAATCATTAGCTGTTTTTGCTACCTCTCTTGAGGAAGAATTCATTTCATTAGAAGATGCTGATATTTCCTCTGAAGATGCTGATATTTCTTCTGCAATAGAAGAAGCGCTTTCTATTTTCTCAAATATATTATCTTTCTCTTCATTTATAGCTGTTGCTGACTTATTTAAAAGATTTATTTTAGGTACTACTTCTTCAATAGATATAATAATATTTTCAAAAGAATCTAATGAATCTTTTATTACATCTGAAGAATCCTTCAGTTTACCATCTATGTCGCCCGTATCATCTACAATATTTTTAGTTTCCTTTGATATTTCACTTATAAGAATACTTATGTTATTTGAGGACTCTTTACTTTGTTCCGCTAGATTTCTTATTTCCTCTGCAACTACAGCAAAACCTTTACCTGATTCTCCTGCTCTTGCAGCTTCAATTGCTGCATTTAGTGCAAGTAAATTTGTTTGTTCTGATATATTATTTATAAGAACAGTTATCTCATCTATCTT
Source organism: Clostridium tetanomorphum (assembly GCF_017873215.1). GTDB lineage: Bacteria > Bacillota > Clostridia > Clostridiales > Clostridiaceae > Clostridium_AO > Clostridium_AO tetanomorphum. The sequence goes on along the minus strand of NZ_JAGGKA010000014.1, from coordinate 15,804 downwards.
ATTTATATTTTTCCCTAAACTATCTATCTTTTGAACGAAATTTTTAAAGGATTGTCCTACATATTCAAAAGATCCCTCTAAATTTTTCATTTTATTACTGCTGCTATTAGCAGTAATAGCAATTTCATTAGAAATATTATTAACTTCATCTAGTCCATTGACTACTTCTTTGATGGAATTTGCAAAATCATCTAATATATTAGTTATATCAACTAAGTTCCCTGCTTGATCCCCAGTTCCTTTAGCTACATCACTTATGGCTGCTGATATATTGTCAGAAGAAGAAGCCATTTCTTCTGATATAGTACTTAAGTTTTCTGAAGAACTATTTATTGAATTACTCTTGTTTTTTAAACTCTTTATAATATTTCCAAAGTTGTTTATTGTACTTTGTATATACATTTTCATTTCTTCAAATTCATTTTCACATTCTTTTTTAATATCTAAATCTAAATTTCCTGCAGACATTTCTTTTAATATACCATCTATTTCTTTTAAGAATCCATTAAAATTTTTAACAGTTCTAACAGATAGCAACGCAAAAATTATAATACAAAAAATTATAATCCCAATGAGTATACTTCTATTCTTAACAAATATTTGATTACTTTCTGTTTTATCCTTTTCTGCTAATTTAATATCGTAATCCTGTAGATCATTTAATGACTTTTCTATTTTGGCTCCCATTTCTGTTATTTTGTCTGCCTCTACCTTTGATAAAGGCTTACCCGATTTTGATAATATAACTGATTTTTTGGCTATCTCCAAATAATTTTTATAATTATCTTGAAATACTTTTAAATATTTGGACTCTTCATCATCACAATAGGACTTATATTCATTAAGATTTCTCATTATTTCTTTGTCACTTTGATCTATAAGATCCATGTATTTTTCATCAAAATTTAAATCTGCATTAGCACAATTCAATCTTATAAGTACAAAATTTTCTCTTATTTTTGATACATTAGTAATAGGAATTATGCCATGGTCATACATAATAGAAACATTGTCGTTAATTTTACTCGTACTAATCATGCCATAGGTTCCAATTATTAAACTGGAAATTATGGCAACAATAGATAAAATTATTATAGTAGTAGATACTTTTAAATTTTTAAGTAATTTCCTCAAGTTACCCCTCCTACAACACTTTACCAATATACTGTAATAAATTAATTATATTGGTAATATAATATGTTTTAGTGAAATTATATCATATTATCCTATACTTTTCATGAACATTTTTATATTTTAATTTTACATAAAGAAAAAGCCCATAATTTTTAAATTATTATAGGCCTCATTAGAGACTGTCGCACTAAGAAAAAATTCTACAATATATTGTGTTAACTTTAAGCTTGCAAAACAGTATATTGTATGTAAATTCCTTAATGCGACAGCCACTAAATTTAATCTTATTTTTCTGGTATTTTTATAACTATATCATTTTCTTTAACTATCTCTCTATTTTTATTATATGCTTTAACCTTTATCTTATATTTAGCCCCTTTTGAAAAAGTATATCCACCATTTCTAACTGTAATAACTTTACTACAATTTTTTTTAAGCTCTCTATAGTTATTATTAGGAGGTTCTATATCAAAAGCCCAACTTGCTCCTTTATCATTATCCACCCAAGCAAAAACTCTTACTATATCACTAGAATAATCTCTAATAATTAAATTTAAGCCAGGAGAACCGCTATTATATGAAGCATACGCTCCTCCATCTATCTTAATAAAGCTATTATCTAAATTATCATATTTGTTTAATTCGTATTGTTCTATCAAATTAATAAGTGTCTTTGCATAATTAGGATCTGTTGCATATCCTGCTTTTTGTAGTGAATTAGCTTGTCCTATATAATTCTTTGCACTAAAAAGTCCTGCTTGCCTATATCTAGAATTATTAACTAAAAATAAGGCATGATCTTCTATAGATTCTTCGTAGGAATTGTAAACTCTAAAATAATCGTTTATTTTAATTTTTCTTCCATTATACCATTCATAGGTTGAATAAAGTTTTTTTATTCCTCTCCATTCCCCTATAGCTTTTATACCAAAAAGATTTTTACTTTCCTGTGCTAGTGCACTCTTTCCCCAAGCTGACTCCAATATTGCCTGAGCTATTGTTATACTTGCCAGTATTTTATATTTCTTTTGTGAAGCTATTGCCCCATATTTAACACCATTTATAAAATTATCTGTATATGCCATATTATCGCCCCTTATACTTTTTTAATACATACATCTAGTAATTTTAACCAAAAACTCTTTGATTATATAAACCCTGGATTAACCAGGGTTTACTTTTAAAATAATTATATTGTATGAGTATATTATTTTTTTCCTACATAAGCTTTATAGAATTCAGTAATATAATTTCATATTTATTAGTTACCTATTATTCTTACACTTTCTCTATTTTCTTCCGTAACATAATACCTCCAAAATGGAAATTGAACACAAAATACTACTGCTATATCATGACCTACTTCCGTGCATAATCCAATTTTTTGATGCCACTGACTATTGTCTAATATTTGTACTTTATCACCTTTTTTTATATCCACAATTCCACTCCTTTTGCAACATATTTAAGTGATAGGTTTGTATTGAAAACCTCCTTTTACTATATTGCCAATTATTATTTTTTTAATCCTATTGTAGATATAATTATATAAATTTCCTTTGTATAAAATATACTTTATACTTTATTATATCTTTATACATATTATTTTGTTAAATAAACAATTTATAAGTTTACGTTAAAAAAGATTGTAATTTTAAGTTTACAACCTTTTTATTTATAGACAAAAAATTAGGGATAATACTAAATCTATTATCCCTATTCCTGCATATATTTGTTTATTGCTCTTCTTATGTCACCATCAATGAGTTTGCTAAGTTTTTCTATAATATTTTCTGGCTTTTCTTGTGTCCCCGATTTTAACCATACCAGCAATAAACCAATGAAAGCGTAACTATAGAAGTCTGCAATAAATTTTTTGTTTTCTTTTGAAATATTAACTCCATTGGACAGTTCTTCTATCACGCCAATTAACAAATCAAAAGTAACACTATACAGAAACTGCTCTAAATGTTCTCTTCCTAAAGAATGAAAGGTATTAATACTAAAGGATTTATTCCTCTCAACATATTGGAAAGTCTTCAAAAATCCTTGCTGCCAAGTATCATAAGTTTTATAATCAGCGATAGCATCTAAGGCTTCAGTTTTGTAAATCCATCCCAACAAATCATATATATCTTGAAAGTGATAGTAAAAAGTCTGGCGATTAACACCACAATCTGTTACTATATCTTTTACAGTAATCTTTTCAAGTGGTATTTTTATCATTAATTTTTTCAATGAAGCAGCAAGTCCCTTTTTTGTCATTCGCGACATTATCTATCGCCTCCTAAATGAATTTTAATATTTATCCTAACCTTTATTATATTTTACCATATAATTCGTTAAAATCTTATTCTATAGAAGAAGCTAAATTACCCATTTCATATAACTTTTATCAATAAAATAAACACCTGAAATTATTCAAGTGCTTTTTTATATACTTTTATGGTTCATTTTTGTTCCCCTCAAACTTTTTATTTTTTATCTCTTGAAAAATATTATTTTTTTCGTTTAATTGAGTCCTTGTATTGTTCAGAGCCATTGCCTTTATTTGAGATATTTCATTTATTAACTTCATAAATTCCTCTTGTGTTACAGGCTTTTTGTTATCCTTTAATTCATATCCAAGCTGCCCACTTACTTCAATTGTTGCATACTTTACATCTTCTATAGAAGATATTCCCGCCTGCCTTAAACGGGTTTCAAGTTTATCTACTGTCATTCTAAGTTTTCTTAAGTTTTTAATATGGGGTTTGCCATTTTCGATGACAATTACTGCTTTACCAGAAAATAATGTTTCTAAAAAATCAACTTTTATTTCCAAATACTCGGTAATTATCATTAATAATGTAAACATAAATGCAGCTAGAAAAGTAATAGGTAATCCTTTTCCAGATACGGGCTGAATGAGCAATGAGCCTAACCCTATCATCACAATGGTTTGTGATATTGTCATTTGAGAAATTGATTTTCTTCCACCTACTCTTAAAATAAATGTTCCTATAATAAATATAAGAATTGACTGCCATATCCAATTTAATTCCATTTCTTTTATTCTCTCCTCCTTTTAATAACTAAATGAAAATAAATACATATATTTATTTATTTTTTTAGAACACTTAGTTGCCAACTTGTATCAAGCTCTGCAATTCCTACTTCTTTTTTATAATCTAATATTCCCTGCTTATTTAATTCCTGTAATAACCAATCTTTAGTTCTTTTTATATGCTTCAGATTCGTATATAAAATATCTCCATCCATTATTAATGGTATAGTGATGCCTTGTTCATATGTTTTTATATTTAAATCTTTTAATGTAACAGGTCTATTTTCAGATTTAGGAAAAACAGAAATATTGCCTTGAGGTTCCATTATAACTGTATCCAAATCAGATATTTTGTCATATCCCTGCTGCCTAATTAATCCCTCTAATTGATTTAAACTTAACCCTGTACTTTTCAACGCCTTCATATTAAGATTTCCTTTATTAATAATGACAGTTGGAGTATGTTCCAGTATAGGTGTAAGAGCATTTTTAAATGCCAATCTAGTACTGATAATCATCAAAATTACTAATAATCCAGCACCATAAACTGATTTTATAGTAACTTTATCTACTAGTGGTTCAGCAGCTACATTAGCTAAAATCATAAGCCCAGCTACCTCATAAGCAGTCATTTGTGCCATTGCCTTTTTAGTTAATCCTCTAGTACAAAGATATGTAAAGTAAAAAACTAAGATAACTCTTATAGTAAAAGTTAAAAAATCAATCATTATGCTCCTCCAATTATGCTTATATTTTATATCATATATAACCTAATCAAGGTCCTGAAAATGGTCTCATAACAAGATTTAGTGAGGACTTTAATCCACCAATATATTCAAGAGCTGCATTCTGTTCATGTTGTATTGAAACATCTAACTGCCCCATTGTATAGTTAAAAGTTGTGAGAATTTCTGTAGCATTATTTGCTTGTATGAATATCCTATTTCTGTTATAAATATTTTTTAACTGTACCATAGATTTTCTAGCCTGATTCCAGTCTTTTTTTGATACACTTTCTTCTATCTGATTTAATTGAATTTTAAATTCATTCTTAGGCAAAAGGACATTAAATATATTCCACATAACAACAAAGGAAATAATCCAAATAACTCCAACAACAAATCTCATATCATTTCTACTTTTTATAACTACCACCTCTAACTATTATTTCCTATGTATATTATGTAACGTAAATTAATTTTTATACCATTTTTAACTATATAATGTCATCCATTTAATTTTTTCTAATTCAATAAAAATTTTAAAAAATTCATAAGACTAAATATTAAAAGCCAGCTATAATACTGACTTTTTAGATTACCTTCTCTGCTCTATGCCTGACGATATAAATTTGCTTACCATCTTTTTATATTGTCTAAACATTATAACAATTCCAACTATTATAATCAGTGTATCCACCAATGGTTGTGTAAACCAAACAGCTGTTAATGCAAAAGCTTTCGGCAATAACAGAATAGCTGGAACGAATAAAATAACTTGTCTGAACATGACTAACAAACCTGCTGTTTTTCCATTTCCTATGGATTGAAAAAAGGCAATCATTATTACCAATATTCCGTAAAGGGGAAATGAACTATAAAAAGTTCTAAAATTCTCAATTCCTGATAAAACTAAATTCTCATTGGTAATAAATAAACTTAAAACTTGTTTTGGTAAAAATTCTATAGGAATCCAAAATACCAAAGCCAAAACAGTGGCTCCTACAATAAAAGTATTGTTGGCTTTCTTAACACGTTCATAAAAACCTGCCCCGAAATTAGTTCCCACAACAGGTTGTAATCCTTGAGACATTCCCCAAAGTGGAATAAAGGAAAAAGCATAAATTCTAAGATTAGCTGCCATTAATATTCCCTGATTATCTCCCCCATATTTAAATGCCATACGATAGAGTAGTGTCTGTTGAATGAACATCAACACTTGCATCATCATAGCAGATGACCCTACAGAAAACATTTCTGATTTAATATTTTTATCTATTTTAATTTTATTAATTTTAACTACTTTACTCTTTTTCTTAAAATAATTCAAGGTAAGTACGGCTTGTATTATCTGAGAAATCACCGTTGCAATTGCCGCCCCTTCTATTGCCATGTCTCCAAAAATTTTCATTAGGATTGGATCTAAAATAATATTTAAAATTGCTCCAAATCCCATAATTAACATGGCTTTTTTCATTAAGCCTTCTCCACGTATTACCATATTTGCACTTTGAGCAAAGTTTACAAAGATAGAACCAATAAAAATAATTCTAAGATAGCGGACTCCAAGTTCTAAAATTTCCCCGGAAGCTCCACTTATTTGTAAAAGCTGTGTTGTAAAAGTTAATCCCAGTATCATAATTACAGTGGAAAATAAAATCACCCATGCAATCAAATTCCCCATAATAGTGTCAATGATTTTTTGATTCTTTTTTCCTATAGCCCTAGATAAAATTGAAGCAGATCCAACTCCAATCAATGTAGAAATTCCACTATTAAAAAAAGTTAATGGAAAAGCAACAGATATGGCTCCCATAGCTTGTTCTCCAACTAATTGTCCTGCAAATACTCCATCCATAAAGGAATATAAACCTATGACAACCATACCAATAATGGCAGGTGTACAAAGTTGAAACATCAATTTTCTTGGAGATTCAGTAAGTAATTTTTCTCTTATATCTTTCATTTTTCCTCTCCTTATTACATTATTTAATTTATTGATTGATGCAATGGCATAACTTAGCTCTCATTAATTTAGTTTCCATCCCACTGCCTTTTTTCGAACATTAATAAAGTTCATATAAATTCCTTCTTCTTGCATCAGTTCATCATGTGTTCCTTTTTGAACCATTTTTCCCTCATCAATAACCACTATTTGATCAGCATTTCGCACGGTCTTTAGACGATGAGCAATCATAATAATAGTCTTATTTTTAGTCAGCGCTTCCATAGCCTCTTGAATATATTTTTCATTTTCAGGATCTACATTGCTAGTTGCTTCATCCAAAATAACAATAGGTGCATCCTTTAACATAGCTCTTGCTATAGAAATACGTTGTTTCTCACCACCAGAAAGGCTTGATCCTGCTTCTCCAATGATGGTATCATACTGATTGGGCAATCTCATAATAAAATCATGACAGCGTGCTCTTTTGGCTGCGTTTATGATTTCTTCCTTGCTTGCACCATATTTACCAAATTTTATATTATTAGCAATAGTATCATTAAATAGATACACTTTTTGAAAAACCATACTTATGTTAGAAAGTAAACTATCTAATTTATAGTCCTTTACATCGCATCCACCTATAGAAACATCCCCTTTATTCACATCCCAAAATCTAGCTATCAAATTACACAAAGTGCTTTTACCACTTCCAGATGGCCCTACAATAGCAGTTGTAGTCCACTCTGGAATCTTTAGACTAATATCTTTTAATATCTCCTTTTCATCATAAGAAAAATAAATATGATTCATTTCAATGTTATAGTTATTAGGTATAATTTCTTTCCCATCTGTATCAATAACAGGTATATCATCAATTTCATTTACTTTATCAATAGAAACATCAATTATTCGAAGCATAGATGCTGTACTTCCCGCTGCTTCCAGTTTACTGAAAATCATGAAAGATGAAATAACCATTAATAAACAATAACTGACTTGCATATTTCCTGTCACACAAAGATAAACCGCAACAATCATAATCACAACACTAGTTAATCTTAAAATCAACTGTTGAAGAGCAATATATGGGATAAAGGCATCCTCAAGAGCCAAGTTCTTATCTTTACTTTCTTCAATGGCTTTGTCTACCTTTTTATTGGAACAATCTCCTAAATTAAATGACTTGACAATCATCATACCTTTAATGTATTCCAAGGTTGATTCCACTAGTTTTGCCTGTGCAATCTGTCTTTTTTTCGAATCATTGTGAGCTCTTCTTTGTAATAGACTATTTGCACTAAAGAACAATAAAATACCTACTATAACAATGAGCCCAATACTAAAATCAAAGAATAACATTCCTATAGCAATTACAAAGGCATGAATATATCCATTTAACACTTTGGTTAAGACTAAAACTGCATTATTTTCAATATCACTCATTGTTGTTGTAACAACAGATGTAATCTCTCCTAAACTATGACTATTAAAATAGCCCATTGGCATATATTTCATTCTATCACCGATATAAATCCTTTTATCAGCGCACATATAATACGCTGCTTTTGTCTGATCTAAGTTTGCTACATAACTAGTGCCTACTTTCCCAATAATACTAATGAGCATAACTATAAAAGCTTCCCATAAAATTGACCAGTTCATACTCCCTATCAACCCTTTAAGTACAATAACTAAAGCAAATAACTGCATGAAATCAAAAATAGAGTGAATAATATTTAAGATTACAGAGCGGATAATAGAGTTTTTATACTTTTCCGAGAATTGAAATATCTTTTTTAATGTTACTAACATATATGTTCCTCCTTACATTTTATCTTTAGCATCAATATGTGCTCTCCACATGGTGCTATATAATAATGAACTATTTAATAATTCTTCATGTGTTCCCATGGAATTGATTTCGCCATCCTTGATGACAAAGATACAATCTACATCAACAATAGTAGATAAACGGTGGGCAATCATAAGAAGTGTCTTTCCTTGAATAAGCTTTGCGATTGCTTCTTGAATAATAGCTTCATTTTCAGGATCTGTATAAGCTGTAGCTTCATCTAAAATAATAATAGGAGCATCTTTTAGCATGACTCTAGCAATGGCAATTCTCTGACGTTCTCCACCGGATAAGTGACCTCCATTACCGCCCACAACCGTATTATATCCATTCTCTAAACCCATAATAAAATCATGGCATCCACAATCTTTTGCTACTTTTATCACCTCATCCTCTGTTGCTCCTTTTTTGCCTATTCTGATATTTTCCATTACAGTATCATCAAAAAGATAGTTATCCTGAGAGACATAAGCAATTTTATCCATGAGCTCACTTTGAGGAATGTCTTTAATATTAATACCTCCTATAATAACTTCTCCCTTTGTTACATCCCAAAATCCTGCAATTAATTTTATAATAGTTGATTTTCCTCCACCAGATGGCCCAACAAAAGCATTTATCGTAGATGGTTGAATGTTTAAATTGATATATTTTATAACCATATTTTCCAGTGATGGATTCCTATCATAGGAAAAATAAACATTCTTCATTTCAATATTAGTATTTGGAATTTTAACTGATATTTCTGGTCTCTTAAGCTCAACTTGATTTAAAAAATTTCCTACTTCTCCTATAATAGTTTTTAATTGAGAAACATTATCTGTATAATTTATAACATCCATAATTGGACTGATAAGCCCTAAAGATAATATAACAATGGTAATTAAATTCTCAGCAGAAAGTGTACCTCGCATATTGAAATAACAACCAAATGGTAATACCGCAATCAAAACAGCTGGCCATATAGAAAAACTTAAAGATTTATAAATTTGAGTGTCACTCATCCAATCTACAGCATACCGAGCATTGTCATTAACAGCTTTTGTATACTTATCATAGGATTTTGCTGACTGATTAAATGCCTTAATAACCTCTATACCATTTACATATTCAATAACGGTAGAATTCATAGTACGAACCTTTTGAATCATTTTTTTAAATCTTTCTGTATAGCCTTTTGTCATTCCCTTAAAGCATAAAAATCCTATTGGTACAGTAGCCAACGCCACTAATGCCATTAGTGGATCTAAATAAAGAATATATAAAACAATAACAATGGGAATTAATATATTTGATGTAATCTCAGGAATTAAATGGGCTAAAATTGTTTCCATGCTTTCTACCCTATCCACAATTGTATTTTTTAACTTTCCTGATGGGGTTTCCAAAATGTAACCCATTGGCATACTAGATAGCTTTTTAATCATTTTAATTCTAATATCCTTTAAAGTATTATAAGTAGCAATATGAGATGACGCTGTTGAAAGATTCATAAACAACGTCTTTAGAACAACTCCTATAACTGCTATCACAAACAATGCAATATACCCTTGAAAATCTTTATTTCCACTAACAATCTTTCCAACAATTCTAGCTGCTATAAAATAGGGAATCATTCCCGAAAAAACTCCAAGACTGGCTAAAATAACAGATTTTATAAATCCATCTTTATAAGGTTTCATAAGTTCTTTCAATTGATCTATAGATGTATCTTTTTCCTTTGCCATTTAGCATTCTCCTTTCATTTCTTTTATGTACAATCCTTTATCTCGCCTTTATCTCGAATAACATAGACTTTATTACAAAGTTTTTTTAGTAATGCCTCATCATGACTAATTATAAAAAGTCCCAGATTTCTTTCTACTGAAATATTAAGCATCAAGCTCCAAATTTTGGCCTGCGTAATAGTATCAAACATAGCTGTCATTTCATCTGCAATTAAATATTTCACAGATGGATGAAGAGTTCTTGCAATACAAAATCTTTGTAGTTCTCCTCCTGACAATTCATTTGGATATCTTGAAATCCAAATATCCTTGATTCCACAATCTTTTATAGTTCTTTCATCCACATTCCATACTTCATTTAAGGTTTTAATCATACGCCACTTTGGATTAACTGCTTTATCTGGATGCTGAAAAATAAGCTGGCTGGGTTTAATTCCTTTAATTTTCTGTACATTTATTCCATCAATTAAAACCTGTCCACTAGTAGGCTTTAAAATTCCACACATAAGCTTAGCAAAGGTACTTTTCCCTAATCCACTCTCTCCAAGTAAACCAATGCATTCACCTGGAGATAATGTAAAGTTCACATGACTTAGTACTTCTTTTGAATCATATGCAAAGCACAGGTCTTGTATTTGAATCATATCCATCCCTCCTTTATAGATGATTGATAAATAAAATCATTTCCTGGCATAGAATTCCATAACTCACATGTGTATGGGTGCTTTAACCTCTCCCCCTTACCACAAAAATCTTCTCTTTTTGCAATATCAATAATTTTTCCATCATAAAATATAGCAATACGATTTGCTATTTTAAGGGCTGAAGATATATCATGAGTAATCATAAGAACCCCGGAGCCATCAGATACCATGTCTTTAATACTTTCTAATATTCTCTTAATATTTTTTCTATCTAGTCCTACTGTTGGTTCGTCTGCAATAATTAACTTTCCTTTTTGACTCATAGCTATAGCAATGAGTACACGTCTTGCCATACCTCCAGATATTTGCTGTGGATACAAAATTTCATTTTCTTTCTTTAAGCCATACTTTTCAAATAAAGCATGAACTTTGCTATCTCTACCTTTATAATCTTTTATTCCTATTTTTACTTGATTACCTATTTTCATAATTGGATCTAAATAATTAACAGATTGGGGCACAAAAGAAATTTCTTTACCTCTTAATTTTTCAGATTTAAGTTCTTTTCCCTGATAAAAGATTTTTCCACTTGAACAATGGTTATTTGGTAAAATTCCAAGTATAGCATGTGCCAGTACACTTTTCCCTGAGCCACTTGCTCCTAAAATAGCAACAATTTCTCCCTTATGAATCGTTAAATTTATATTATTTAATACTTTTACTTTCTTTCTAGTAAACCATTTATCATATTGAATAAATGAAAGTAAGTAGTCTTTTACACTTAATAATTCCATATTACCCCTCCTACATCTGAGCACTATGACAATCTAAAATCATAGATAATTTAGTTCCAAGGGAATCAAATAGTTTTACAACTATAAGAAGTACTATTCCTGGACAAACTGCCAGCCACCATAATCTGCTGGATAAATACTTAGTAGCCTCTGAAAGAATAATACCAATTGCAGGTATTTGTGGTGACAAACCAAACCCTAGAAAAGTAATAGATGCCTCGTGTAAAATTGCATGTGGAAACATAACAATTACTGCCACCACAAGCTTTGAAATAATATGAGGAATAAAATGTTGAATAGCGATCCACATTTTATTCTTACCTCCCTGCCTTGAAAATACGATATAATCACTTTCACGAATTTTCATTACCTCCATGCGAATAACTTTAGCTAAATTAGGCCAGTGAGTTGCAGCAACACCAACAATTACACCTTTCATCCCTCCTCCAACACAAACAGAAATCAATACACAAACCAATAATTGAGGAATTCCTAAAAATAAATCAATCATCCAAAGAATAAATTCATCACCTGCTTTCCCAAAAGCAGATGCTAATAATCCCATAATCAAAGAAACTGCTGTACTACAAAAAGCTGTAATAATACCAACTTTCATGCTTATATTCATTCCCTTAATAGTTCTTACAAACATATCTCTACCAAGCCAATCTGTGCCAAAAAAGTGTTCTTTACATGGTTCTAGATTTTTCAACTCTAAATGAACGGAAATTGTTTTATCACTTACAAAATAATTGAAATAAGCAAATATACCTATGACAATAATAAAAACAATAGATAATAAAATAAATTTTTTACGTACACTCATTTTGACACCTTCTCTCTTACTCTTGGATCAATAAAATAAGCTATTATTTCTCCTGCTAAATTACCAGCAAAAATAATAATTGCACTAAAAAACACACAACCTAATAACAATGGCGCATCTCCTCGTAATCCTGCATCTACTGTAGCTTTCCCCAGTCCAGGATAAGAGAAAATTTGCTCTACCAATAAGGATGCTCCTAAAAGTTCACTAAAGGAACCAAATTGAAACATGATACTTGGAATTAACGCATTTCTAATCTCATGAAATTTAAGTCGCTGTTTTTTACTTTCTCCTCTAGCCTTGGCATAGAGTATATAATCTTCACTTTGAATCTCAACAAATGTTCCCCTAGTGTACATTGCAATATTAGCAATTCCAGTAATAGATAAAGTAAAGCAAGGTAATATCATATGCATAAGTTGTTCCATCCAAGTTACATCTTCACTAAATACTGCAATAGGAACACTAAGCCCTACTGGAAACCATCCTAGCCAAACAGCAAAAATCATCATAATAATAATTGCCAACCAAAACACAGGTGCAGAAAGAATAGTGAGAAAAACTGTTTTTAGTATTTTATCAATCCATTTATTTTCATGTATTCCTGCAATCATACCAAGTAAAAATCCAACCAATCCTGAAACAAGCCATTCAGTAAAAATCAGCAAAATAGAAGCGAATAGCTTTTCTAAAACCACATTTAACACAGGTTGATTATAGATCATGGAAATTCCAAAATTTCCATGCAGCACTTCAACAAACCACTTCCCAAATTGCTGAAGTATGGGGGCATTTAATCCCCACTTTTCTTCTATAAGTAATCTCTGCTCTTCTCCCACTAATGTAGCCTCTGCCCCAATAAAAGATCTTACTGGATCCAAAGGCGATAGTCTCACAAGCAAAAAAGATATAAGACAAACGATACATAAAAAGGAAGCCAGTCGGCCCAGCTTCCATAAAACATTTATACTTAATTTCCTCATATAACCACCCTAATTTTTCCATTTCCATTTTGCAATGTTATCTGTGATTGGCCAACCTGTACCATGTGGTTGAATTCTCTGTTCACCAATATCTAAATCATCACGTACAAAATATAAATGATTTATATTTACAAGCCATGTCCAAGGTGCATCGCCCTGTGCGCTAAATCCAGTTATTCCATCCCATTGAGCCTTTTTGAAATAATTATTAGCTTCTTCTTCAGATAAAGCTAATAAAGCCTTATTCAGATATTCATCAACCTTTGGATTTGAATAATAACCAGAATTAAAAAATTCTAATCCCATTGTCTTACTGCTATATACATTGTATAACTCAAGGGGACTCAAATTACCCCAACCAAGCATCACAGCATCAGAATACATTCTCTTGGGTATTTCATCCCAGCCTTTTCCTTTTACATTAATCTTGATACCAATAGGCTTCATTTGATCTGCTACAGCTAAAGCAAGGGATTGCCTTAATGCATCATTAGATGGGTAAAGTAATGTAAATTCTGCCTTTAAACCATTCTTTTCGAGAATGCCATCAGAATTAGTATCTTTCCATCCTCCATCAACTAAAATCTTCTTTGCCTTTTCAATATCTGCATCTTTAATTTTGGAATCTGGATTATACCAAGGAAGTCCATCACATATGGAATAACATTCTGTTCCAAAACCATTTAATATACCATTTACTAAACTTTTTCTATCAACAGCAAAGTTGATTGCCTTTCTAATTGCAGAATCTGAAGTTACATCATTACCAACTGGATTACCCTTATTTCCTTTATGCCCAGATTTTACATAAGGGAATATAATACCCCTATTATCTACTGATTGAACTTCTAAAAGATGCATACCTTTAATCTTTTCTTTTCCAAGGGTTGGAGTGACATAAAGAATGTCTACCTTGCCTGACTTTGCCGCTGCTAAACCTGCATCTTCATTTAAATATAGAAAAGTTAATTTTTTAAAGAAGGGTTTGTCTCCATAATAATTTGTATTAGCTCCAACTATAAACTGCTGTTCTTTATCCAGCTGTACAAGTTTAAATGGTCCTGATCCAATTGGATTGTCACGGTATTTATCATTATGCGCATGTTTTGGAACAATGCCAAGTTTCTCAACAATATTAATAAAAGTTGACTGAGGATGTTTTAATTTAAAGTTTATGGTATAATCTCCCTGTTGTGTTACGGAATCTATAATATTCAAATCAACAACTGAACCGCTTTTTGCTGTCGTATTATAAGTATATACAATATCTTTTGCAGTAAGAGGCTGTTCATCTGTGAACTTTACATCTTTACGAATATTAAAGGTCCAAGTTAACCCATCATTAGAAACTTTATAGTTCGTTGCCAAATCATTTACGATCTTATTGTCCTCACCTCTTTTCACAAGTGTGCTTTGAAACAAGGGAGAACCATACCTCCCCCAACCAGTAGTAGGATCAAATCCGTTTTCCACCATTCCAGTGTCAACTGCAATAACTAAATCCGTTCTTTCCTTATTACTTTCAACACTCTCTTGGTTTAATAAATTGTTTGAAGTTGCTTTTTCATTCTTTCTTTTCTGACAACCTATAAGCCCTAAAGCAACAATAGAAACTGATAATGCTATAATTAAAGTTTTTTTCAGTTTTAACATTTTTGTTTTCGCTCCTTCCTTATGCTATCAAGTGATTCTTAGATTCAGATGAATTTAATTAAGAGAATTCTTGGAAACTTTGCTTCTTAGAAATCCTTATTCTTTAGTTGAAAAACTTATCCAGACTCATACCAGTACTTATCTTCCACCTAAGAAGCGAGAGTATTCGCATTGGTAGAAGGTCGGATAAATTCAAAATCTATACTCTTTGAAAGTCTAATATAATTATCCTCAATTTACTCTTCTTTCTCTATTGCTAACCAGGATTTTCAATATGACAATCGGGAATGTTTTTAATCATAATCGAGTAGGAGGGAAAATTAATTAAATTTTCCCGACCTCTCACACCACCGTGCGTACCGGTCTGGTACACGGCGGTTCTTTAAGAATTATGTGCCTTCATATATTTTGCCGACAGGCTGTCTAAACCTACGGTTTTAAAGAATTGATTATTTAGAGTAGTTTGTAAAATAGGACT
>NZ_JAGGKA010000013.1 GCF_017873215.1 Clostridium tetanomorphum | reverse complement strand
AACTCATTTGGATTTAAAGCATCTTTAAAGTTGCTATGAAATACCCAAAAAACGCTGTCGCGTTAGCAAATTTTTTATGCTAATGCGACAGCTCCATATTTATTTATAAATTGATTTTTTCAGTAGTGTTAATAGAAGAAAACCATCCATAGCTATTAAGTGTAAATTGTACTCTATTAATTAAAATAAGTAGCCTTCTTCTTTTAAAAGTTCAGCAGTAAGCACAGAGCCACCTGCTGCTCCACGCAAAGTGTTATGGGAAAGGCATACGAACTTATAGTCAAATAAACTATCTTCTCTCAAACGGCCAACAGTTATTCCCATACCTTTTTCAATATCTCTATCAAGTTTAGTTTGAGGTCTATCAGCTTCTTCAAAATAAGTTATAAATTGTTTTGGCGCATTTGGTAAATTTAAAAGCTGAGGTTTGCTGCTATATTCCTTCCACAATTTTAATATATCATCTTTTAAAGGTTTATTTTCAAAGGATACAAAAACAGCAGCTAAGTGTCCATCAGATACAGGAACACGTATACATTGTGAAGTGATTATAGGTTCAACTGCATTAACAATTTTACCATTTTCAATATGTCCCCAAACCTTTAAAGGTTCATTTTCACTTTTTTCTTCTTCTCCAGAAATAAAAGGTATAATATTATCATTTATTTCTGGCCAATCTGAAAATATTTTACCGCTTCCTGATATGGCTTGATAAGTACAAACCAATATTTTCTTAGGTTTAAACTCCATAAGGGCATTTATAGCAGGAACATAACTTTGAATTGAACAATTTGGTTTAGCTACAATAAATCCTCTTTTAGTTCCCAATCTCTTACGTTGGCTTTCTATTAATTTTAAGTGTTCATGATTGATTTCAGGAATGACTACAGGAACATCAGGGGTCCATCTATGAGCAGAGTTATTTGAAACAACAGGTACTTCTGCTTTAGCATAAAGTTCTTCAATTTTTCTTATCTCATCTTTAGGCATATTAACTGCGCAGAATACAAAGTCTACTTTAGAACTTATTTCTTCAATTTCATATATATCTTTAATTACTATATTCTTCACATTCTCTGGTATAGGAAGATTTAGTTTCCATCTATCTTTTACAGCTTCATAATAAGTTTTACCAGCGGAATTCTTACTAGCTCCAATAACTACAACTTCAAAATAGGGATGATTTTCTAATAAAGTAACAAGTCTTTGTCCAACAAAGCCTGTACCTCCAAGTATACCAACTTTAAGTTTTTTATTCATATTTAATACCTCCAAGTAATAATTTTCGTTCTATAAAAATATGTTATATTAATATTATACGTATGTTTTTTACAATGTTTATTGCTTAAAATGCTTTAAATATTGTAAAAAGTGCTGTGATGTAGAATGAAAATATAGTAACATATAATTAAATATTAATAAAGAGGTATTATAATGGAAAAAGCAATAAATAGATATAGAAATAAAAAAGGATATTTAAAGAGAGATTTTGAAATTTTTCACATAAAAGATAAAAAGGATTTAAAGTTTCAGTTTCATTACCATGATTTTAATAAAATAATAATTTTTATTTCAGGTAAAGTAACTTATTTAATAGAAGGAAAGGCTTATAAGCTAAAGCCTTGGGATATTCTTCTTGTAAATAGTAACGAAATTCATAAAGCTATAATAGAGCAAAATGAAGTATATGAGCGTATAATAATATGGGTGAATTCAGATTTTATTATAAAACATAACCAATCTAATTGTGATTTATTTACCTGTTTTAATTTGGCTTCAAAACAGAAAATTAATTTATTAAGATTAAATCCTTATTCATTAAAAAATGTTAAATCTATATTGTATAATCTTGAATTAGCTAGGAAAGATGAAGAATTTGGAAGTCATATACTTAGTAATTCATTGTTTTTACAATTTATTGTATATTTAAATAGATTATTTTTAGATAGAAGTAATATAGAAGAATTAAGTGACATACAGTATGATAAAAGTATAGGAGAAATTTTAAATTATATAAATGAAAATCTTTCAGAGGATTTATCAATAGAAAAACTTGCTTCTATTTTCTATACCAGTAAATATTATTTAATGCATAAATTTAAAATGCAGACGGGATATACAGTTCATAATTATATAGTACAAAAGAGACTTATAATGGCTAACTCTTTGGTAAAAAAAGGTAGTAATATTACAGAAGCAGCCATAGAAAGTGGGTTTAAAGATTATTCCACTTTTCTTAGAGCATTTAAAAAAACTTTTGGAATGTCGCCAAAAAAATATTTTAAAACATAATGTAAAATATGGAAATGAAAAAATATGAAATTGTAATAAATTTGTTGTATTTTTGTAAACAAATTTAGGTAAATTTGTAGTACAATTAATTTGAAAAAGAAAATAATAAGGAACAGGTGATTTTACTATGAAAGATATGACAAATTATAAGTTTGATTCAAATTTAGAAAAGAGAAGAAAAAGAAGAAAAAAAAGAAGGTTTAAAAGAATGTTGTTATTTACTTCTGTAGTATTATTAGTTTGTTTTGTAGGAGTAAAAAATGTAATTAATAAAAAGAAAGCCTTATGGAGCAATAATATTAGTACAACATATAAAGAGCAAAAGGGAAGTAGTAACAATAACATAAAGGAAAAAGAAAATATAGTTGCTACAAATAATAATACTTCTAATGAAACTAAAAGTAATGATGCAAATGCAAAAGATAATAATGATGTAAATGCAAATAAAGATAGTAACATAAATAATAAAGATGTAAATAATAGTAGTTCTAATAAGGGAATAGTTATGACTGTTGATCAAATCTGGAGCAAGAGAGATAATAAAAAAATAGCATTTTTGACTTTTGATGATGGTCCAAGCTCTCATACTCCTAAAATATTAGATATTTTAGATAAATATAAGATAAAAGCTACATTCTTTGTTTTAGGAACCTCTGCAAAAAATTATCCTGAATATTTAAAAAGAGAAGTTGAATTAGGACATTCTATAGGAAATCACACATATAGTCATAAAATAAGTTATTTTGGAAATTATACACCTAATGCTTTTGTAGAAGATGTTAAAAGATGTGACAATAGTATAAAAGAAGTATTAGGACAAGATTTTAAAACTAATTTGGTTAGATTCCCAGGAGGATCTTTTAATCACAAAAGTTATGAAACTGCTTTGTTAAATTCTGGATTTAAACATATTGATTGGAACGTAGAAAATGGAGATGCTAAAAGATTAAATGTACCAAAAGAAGAATTAATAAATAACGTTAAATCTCAAATAGGACAACACAAACATGTGGTAATTTTAATGCATGATTCTTCAACAAAGGAAACTACTGTACAAGCATTACCAGATATTATAGAATTCTTAAAATCCCAAGGGTTTGAATTTGGAATAATAAGTCAAAACAATTAAAAATAATTAATAAATCAAGATATTTAGTATTATGATGAAAAGTGCTGTATTTAAAAACATAGCACTTTTTTTAATATATTAAATGTGGTAAAATTAACTTTGAAATATTTTAAATAGAAGTAAGTAATAGTGATAATAAAAAATAGGAAGAAGGTATAGGGTAATGTTAGAATTTCAAAATGTATCACTAAAAGTAGAAGAAAATGGTGAAGAAATTACTATATTAGATGATATAAATTTAGAATTAGGTGAGAATAAAATATATGTTATAACTGGTCCAAATGGAGGTGGAAAGACCACTTTATCAAGACTTTTAATGGGTATTAGAAAGCCCACTTCAGGAAAGATTATGTTTGATAATAAAGATATGACTAATATGGATATAACAGAAAGAGCTAAATTAGGCATAGGGTATGCTTTTCAACAGCCACCAAGATTTAAAGGATTAAAGGTCAGAGAACTTTTAGAATTAGCAGCGAAAACTGATAATAATGTGGATGTAGATTTATGTAAACTGTTATTGGATGTAGGGCTATGTCCTCAGGATTATATGGATAGAGAAATAAATAATAGTCTTTCAGGAGGAGAGCTAAAAAGAATAGAGATAGCTACTATATTGGCCAGAAAACTAAAATTAGCAGTTTTCGATGAGCCAGAAGCAGGAATTGATTTATGGAGTTTTCAAAAGTTAGTTGAAACTTTTAAAAAATTACATGAGGAAAATAAATTAACTCTAGTTATTATTTCACATCAAGAAAGAATAATTGAACTTGCTGATGAAGTAATAGTTATAGCGGATGGTAAAATAAAAGAAAAAACAACTAAAGAAAATATTTTATCTCAAGTAGTTTTAGATTCAGTCTGTAGTTGCAATGCAGTGTGTGATAGGAGGAGATAATAATGCTAGGACATGTAGAAGAAAAGATATTAAATATGATAGATAATGTAAAAGATATATTTTCAGGAGCACATAATGTGAGAAAAGATGGCGAAAAAATTGATAGAAGTATTTCTCCTAATATAAATATAATAAATAAAACTGATAAAAGTGGAATAGATGTTATAGTTAAGCCAAATACTAAAGGAGAAAGTGTACATATCCCTGTAATTCTTACACAGGAAGGCATTCATGATTTGGTATATAATACTTTTGACATAGGAGAAGGTGCAGAAGTAGATGTAATAGCAGGTTGTGGAATACATAATCCAGGACATTCTAAGACTCAACATGATGGGGTACATGAATTTTTTGTAAGAAAAGGTGCTAAATTAAAATATATTGAAAAGCACTATGCTGAAGGTGAAGGTCAAGGTAAAAAGGTATTTAACTCTAAAACCATTCTTCATGTAGAAGAAGGTGGAAAAGTGGAAATGGAACTTATTCAAATAAGAGGAGTAGACAGCACAAAAAGAGAAACAGAGATATATCTAGAAAAAGAAGCAAATTTAGTTATAACTGAAAGAATGCTTACGGATTACGATCAAGAAGCTGAATCTAGTGTAAATATAGAGATGAATGGTAAAGATGCAACAGCTCAGGTTATATCTCGTTCTGTAGCTAAGGAAAATTCAAAACAAGTGTTTTATTTTAATGTAAAAGGTAAGAATAAATGTAGAGGCCATGTACAATGTGATTCTATAATAATGGGAAATGCCAAAGTTAATTCAATTCCAGCAATTTCTGCTGAGCATAATGAAGCAGAATTAATACATGAAGCTGCTATTGGGAAAATTGCGAATGATCAATTAATGAAACTTATGTCTTTAGGACTTACTGAAAAAGAAGCAGAAGATACTATTTTAAAAGGTTTTTTAAAGTAATATAAGAAAAATTAAGCTATATAAGCTTTATTAGGAAGGAATAGAAAATGAGAAATAAGCAATCTATAATTAATATGCTATTTATACTTATAACTTTTATAACTATATTTGCAAGAAGTTTTCCAGTGAATTCTACCGAAAGAATGATATTAACAATTATTAGCATAATATTAGCTATTCCTCATATTACAATCATAGTTAAAGATAAAATGTATAATAATAAACTGAATTTATTCACTGCTATATTAGCAGTGTTTCAGATTATGAATGTACTTTATTATAGTTATATATTAAAAAAATAAAAAATTCTTCTTAAAAAAGAAGAATAAAAAAAAGCTGTGTTCCATGTAAAAATTTAAGAAGGCGGTTTCAAAAATTTTTATTTTTAATTTAAAGGCGGTTCTAAAAAGTTACAAAAGGGTTTGTCTTTAGGAAATTAAATTGAACACAGCTTTTTAAACAATTTTATTAAGTTTTAGTAAATATATTAAAATTAAAGAGAGCATGAAACTCTATGTTTTAATTTTTAAAAAAGAACTGTGCTCCATATAAATTATCTCTAGGAATTAAAAAACTATTTTTTTAGGAGTTTAGGAGTTTTTAATAGTAAGTTTTATGTATAAAACTATAAAATGAAAAAGAGCACAGTTTAAAAATTATAATAAAAAAGCAACCTAACCTCTTGGAAGGTATGGTTGCTATTATTTTACAAAACAAGTACACTATAAAAGAAATAATTCTTTTAATACACATTTCATAACACAACTTTCCCACCCGAAAGCTTCGCTATTTTCAAAATTTAGGCAGGTCTCCTGACTTATGATTCCTCCGTACTCTTTCCTTCCCCTTTTCAGAGTGGAATATTAAGAGCTTGTCATCAATTACAGTAGCGGGGGCTGTTGTGGAATTTAACCACATTCCCTTTTCACCTATACTACAAAAATTATAGGCACCTAAATTTAAAATATTTAATTTTTAATACATGCAAATTATAGCATTGAATGTTTAGAATGTCAATAAAATAATTTATTTAATATTTTTTATTTTTAAATATTAAAATATGTTGAAATATTTTAAAAAAAAGTGTAGTATAGTAAATGATCCATAAATATAAAAAATTTCTATTTATGTAATGGATAATGTAAAATTAAATAATATATGTAATGGAGTTTTCTGTAAAGTTTTGTAGAAATTAAAAGGGAATGAGGTTTGAATCCTCAACGGTCCGGCCACTGTAATTGGTGAGCTACTTCCAGTATGCCATTGAGAATATTCTTGAGAAGGCGGAAGTAAAGCTATGATCCATAAGTCAGGATATCTGCTTCATTAATTATAATTGATACAACTTCCAAGGAAAGTTAAGTATCTATGGGATTTAGAAAATTTTATTTTGAATATAAATTTTTCTATTTTTATATATGATAAAAACCTTAGTTTTCATTGGAAGCTAAGGTTTTTTATTACTTTAATGATGAGGTGTTATAAATGTTTAAGAAAAAATCATGGCTAATTATAGCTTTAATTTTAGTGTTTTTATTTGTAGGTTGTGAGAAAAAAAATAGTACAAGAGTAGTAACTAACAAAAATGTGACAAATACTGTAGAAGAGAAAAAAGATAGTAAAGATAAAAAGGAAAAAAAAGATATAAGCATATATAAAGGATATAAAGGACCTGTACAAGGAGAAATAAAATATCAAGAAGGAAGACCAGCAAAACAAAATTCACAAAATCTAAAAGCTAGTGGTGATATAGGAAGTCCTTATCATGTGGATTTAATTGTAACCAAAGATTTTGGACATAACAAAATGTTTTCCCAAAATGTAGGTTTAGTAAAAGATGAAGTTGGTATGGAAGTTCTTTTTAGAAATTTGGACATACAGACTGCTTATGGTGGAGGTTTTGTAAACGCTATAAATGGACTTGAATCCAAGTATACATTTTTTAGTGGAGCAGATAGAAAAAAAGAAGATTGGTTTTATTGGGTTAATGGAATATTAGCACCTGTTGGGGTTGCTGAATATAGACCATCAGATGGAGATGCAATATGGTGGGATTACCATGAATGGAATACAACAATGTTTATACCAGCAGTAATAGGTTCTTATCCTGAACCATTCCAACATGGATTTTGGGGGAAAAATCCTGGAACAGTAGTAATGTATACAGATGAATTTAAAGATGATGCTGAAAAGCTAAAGAAGAGCCTGAAAGAAAAAGGAGTAAAATCAATAGATGTAGTAAAGTATGATAGCACTAAGATAGACAAGCCTGATAAATATCATATATTACTTGGAAAGTGGGATGATTTACTAAAAAATAGTAAAAGACTTAAAGAGATGAACTGGAGAAATAAACTTGAAGGAACATATGTAGAATTTAAAAATGGAAAACTAAATGCATTAGATAATACAGGTAAGGTAATTAAAAGCTATGATAAAGCAGGAGCGATTTATGCAACTTCTTCTGGAATGGGTAGTACAGTACCGGTTTGGCTTGTAACAGGAACAGATTTAGAGAATGTAAGAAACGCATTAAATGTATTATTAGAAAAACCAGAAAAGATAAAAAATTATTTTGGGGCAGTTGTATCAAATGAGGACATTGTTAATGTACCATTTATACAGTAAAGTATTGAATGATTTTTATCCTAAAATAAATTATTTTTAAGGGAAAGAGTTATGCAGGGATGTGAACAGATGAAAATTAAATTAAAGAAGATAATTTTATGTTTTTTAATTACAGTTATAAATATATTGATTATAGGTGAAAGGATTTATGCACAAGATATAAATTTAAATGCTAAAACTTATTTTAATGGGAAAGTAAAAGTAGGATGTATAAATCCTATAGAAATAACGGTGGAGTCTTTAGGAAAAGATTTAAATGGTAAATTGTGTTTATATATTGAAGATGAAAAATATGAACATAATATAAATATTTCATCAAACAATATAAAATCCTATACATTTTCAGTTCCAATAAAGAAAACAATAAAAAGTATAAAAATTTCTATAATGGAAATGGACAAAATTTTAGCAGAAAAACAAATTCCTATTCAAATTTGTGATAATAAAACTTTATTTTTAGGAATTTTAAGTGACAATGTAAACAACTATAACTTACTAAAAAATATAAATATAAATCCAATAGATATTAAAAATGTAGAGATTATAGATTTGAAAAATAAAAATTTAAGTTTAGAATACATGCAAAATTTAAATTTAATAGTTATAGATGATTTTAACTCTCAAGGATTGACTAATGAGCAACAAGAGAATTTAGATAAGTGGTTAAATGTTGGGGGAATTGTATTTATTGGAAAATATAAATATGGATACAAAAATTTATCTGGAGTATTTGAAAAAATAAATGAGACAATTGCTGTAGGGAAAGGAGCTATTGTACCTATAGGGTTTGATTTAACAGATAAAAAAAATATTTTACAGTTTAATAAAGTTATAATGAAAAATATGAATAAAGATTTTTTATATAAATTAACCCAAAATATAAATTTTAAAGATGAAGGAATAAAAAGTGAAAAACTAAAGAATTCAGCTAATAATATGTTGAAGATAAACATTAACATAATTTACTTTTTAATATCAGTACTTTTTATTTATATAATTATTTTTCTTATATTAATTTTTTCAAAAAGAAGCAAAGCTTATTTATGGGGAGCGACTATTTTAGGTTTTTCTTTAATAGTATTTGTGGTTTATTTTATTGCAGATATAGGAAAGGAAAAAATAACATCAGCATCTTTAAATAGATATTCAGGACATATATGTACTACTAATTCTTTATTGAATGTATATCCATATAAAAAAGATCTAAGTATAAGTTTAAAAGATTCTTTAGTTATGTGCCAACAAGGAACAGGAAAGTATAGTTTAAATCCTATTGAGAAAAAGATAACTTATAATCCAACTCTAGAAACTAATTATTTATACAATATTTCTATGAATAATATGGAAAAGAAAATAGAAAATAAATTGGTTTTAGATAAGAATCAAATAAAAGGAGATATTGTAAATCAGTTACCATATAAGTTAAAGGATTGTTTTTTAATAGTTGGAGATACTGTTGTTAAAATAGGAGATTTGGATAGTAAAGAAAAGATTAAATTAGAATATACTTTAGATCACAATTTAAAGGATAATGGGGACTATGAATACTTAAATAATATAGAGAAAATGATTTCAGATAAATATGGGAAAGAGTTTTTAAAGTATTATTTTAATTTAAATGATATTGATGAATTAAATTGTAAACTGATAGGTTTTAGTAAGACTAAGCTAAATGCAGATGTTAATGGTAAGATGAGAAAGTTAAATGATATGGACATGGAAGTGTTACCAGTGAATATTGAATTTAGTAAAAATGAAATAAACATTTCTCATGGAATAGTACAACCTATAGTAGAAAAACAATTTGGTGATAAAGAGGGCAACATAAGGGAATATACTTTTAAAAAGGATGAGTATATTAAAATGTATTATTTAATTCCTAAAAACATAAATGCCAAAAAGATTAATTTAAGTAATACCTTTGGAGAAGGAAAGTTTTCTATACAAATTTTCAATTATAGTTTAAATAAATGGGAAAATCTAAATAGTTTGGTAATAAGTAACTTACAACATATAAATGAAAATAAATTATTATGTTTAAGGATAAAGGGCGAAGGAAGACTTATAATTCCCGAATTATCATTACAAGGAACTTTAAACTAAGGCGGTGTTTATGTGAAAACAGAGTATAAAAACATTTATATAGATGATGGTATTATAATATTTAGCTATATTATAACCATAATGTTAGTTCTTTTATCTTATTTGTTTATTGTGGTCTTTAAATGCGAACAATTTAATTTTGATGTTTATAGAAAAGTATATATGTATTTTATTATATTTCAATTTGTAATGTTTTCTTTAACTTTAATTCACTTTACAAATGAAGAAAGTTCTAATATGAAAAGTTTAATAAAGGATTTTATAAAGATTTTAATATTAGCTCTTAGCATAATACCTTTTATACTAATTATATTTATATCTGGTAATGTGAAAACTTTAAATTTATGGATACCTATTGTTTTGGAGATTATATACGGATTTTCCATAATAAGCTTTAAGAGAGTATTAAGCTTAAATAAATGGTTAAAAGAATATTCAAAATTTATAATTCATTTTATGATGTTTTTTATAAATATTTTAAGTTTAGTTTTCTTATATATATACTACAGATATTCACAAATAGTTATAACTACTGTATATGATAAGGATATTCCAAAGATATTTTTTCTTAACCCTATATTAACTGTGGCAGGATATATAAATAAGGAAATAACAGATTATACTCAAATGGGAATAAAACCTGTAATATGGGCCTTTGTATTTTGGAGTATATGTAGCTTAATTAACATTTTAACATTATATAAATTTTATAGAAGAAAATCTAAGGTACACAATAGTTCTGTCCAAACTGAAGTTTAGCATGAAATAATATAACTGAATCCAAAAGGTTATATATAAATAAAGGGATTAAGGAGGACGGAGTGGTGCAGTGGAAAACAGTTGAATATGTTTTGAAAAAGTTAAGAAAAAAATTATGGATTAACATATTACTTAAAAATTTGATAAATGGAATATTTATAACTAGTATTTTAGGACTATTTATGGTTTTGTTAAGTCATATTAAGTCCATAGTTTATGTTAAAGAAAAAATATTTTATATAAGTATAATCTTACTCATGTTTATGATAATTAAATCAATATTACAAAAGCCATCCATAGAAAAAGTTGCTAAAGTAGGCGACAAATTAGGATTTAAAGAAAGACTTATAACCTATGTAGAGCTTAAGGAAGACAATGACTTGGATGGCGTCTTCCAAATTTTTAAGGAAGATTTAGAAGATGAATTACAAAACATTGATTTGATAAAGAAATATAAAATAAATTTATGTTATAAAAAAATACTATATACACTTATGATTGTAATTATAAGCTGTGGATCTTATTTTATCCCTTCCCTTTCTAGAGAAAAGGCTTTGGAAATGGAGGATGTAAATAGAAATATAAAAAAAGAAATAGTTGAAATAGACAAAGCAAAGAAAGATATTATAAAAGACTCAAAGGATGAGAATGAGAAAAAAGAAATCTCACAAGTATTTGAAAAATTAAAAAAAGCACTTAAAAATACATATGATTATGATAAAGCGATGTCACAGATATTAAAAGCAGAAGAAAAGTTAAATAATATAAATAGCATGAAAAGTGGGAAAAATTTAAAAGCTATGGCTAGTATTTTTAAAGGAACTTCTCTTGAAAACAGTGAGCTTACTACAGCATTGCAAAGTGAAAATATAGATGAAAAGCTTTTTAATAATAATATTAAAATTTCTCAAAGTGATAAGGAAAAAATGTTAAAAAGTTTAAATAAAAATAAAGACTTGCTTAATGACAACAACATTAAGGAAAGTTTACAAAATGAACTAATGAAAAAAGATACTACTACAAAGGATTTAGTTAAATCTTTAAAAAAAGAAGATAAAAATTTTCAGCTAAATTCAAAACTAGAAAATACAAAGGATAAGTTGCTATCTAAAAATGAACAAAAAGGATTTGAAAATAAAGAAGGAAACAGAAAATCAGAGGACTTTTCATTAGGAGTAAAAGAAAATAATTACAAATATGGAGAAAATTCAAATATAAAAAATACTGAAAATACAATTGGAGGCAATGGAAATAGCAAAAGAGAAGATAATAACTCTATAGGTTCTAGCAAAGTGTCTGATAATAAAGAAATAAGAGAAAAGGCTAACAAGGGCACTATTGGAAAACATGATGAAGCTACTGCCTCAAAAAAAAGTAGTATCGTCTCTAATGTAAATTCTAAAATTAATGATAGTGGAAAGATATTTGACAAAAATGTTGAAGATATCATAGGAGAAAAGGGTAGTATACAATCTATGGAAAATAGATGGTTGGATTATAAAAAAGAAGGAATGGAGTATATATTTAAATATAGCATTCCACTAGACAAAGAAGATATAGTAATACAATATTTTAAGGCATTAAGAAAGTAGGAGGAATTAACTATGGAGGAGCTTTATATAAAAAAATTTAGTGAAAATTATGAAGATATAGAGAAAGAAATAAGAAAAGGAATTATAGGACAAGATAATGTTATAAGAAATGTTCTTATAGGAATAATTGCAGGAGGTAATGTTCTATTAGAAGGAATGCCAGGTCTTGGAAAGACTCAATTAGTAAAAACCATAGGTAAGGTTTTAGATTTGGATTTTTCTAGAATACAATTTACTCCAGATTTGATGCCATCAGATATTATAGGTACTGAAATAGTAACTAAAAAAGATAGCAATATAGATTTTGTATTCAAAAAAGGTCCTATATTTAGTTCTATAGTACTTGCGGATGAAATAAACAGAGCAACTCCTAAAACTCAAAGTGCTCTACTTGAAGCTATGGAGGAAAAAAGAGTAACTGTAGGAAATACTACTTATGTTTTACCAGAACCTTTCTTTGTACTTGCTACACAAAATCCATTAGAAACAGAAGGGACCTATCCACTTCCAGAAGCTCAACTAGATAGATTTATGTTAAAGGTAAATATAAAATTACCACAGTTTGATGATATATCTTCTATAGTAGATCTAACTACAGGAGATTGTAAGTTAGATAACAGGATAAACAAAATTCTACAAAGTACTGAAATAATGAAGATGAGAGAGACATCTAGATTAGTATTGATAGGGGAAACCGTAAAAAAACTAGCAATAAACATAGTAACAAGTACATATAGTGAAAAAAGTGATGTGAAAATTGTAAAAGATTATGTAAAATGTGGGGCAAGTTTAAGAGGAATTCAAGCAATTATACTTGCAGCTAAGGTTAGAGCTTTAATTGAAGGAAGATATAATGTAGCTTTAGAAGATATAAAAGAGATGGCATATCCTTGTTTAAGACATAGAATTATTTTAAATTTTAATGCTTTTTCAGATAGAGTAAGCGCAGATGACATAATTAAAGAAATATTGAGCAAGGTGAATTAAATGGATAGGTTTTTAGCAGAACTTGAACAAGCTTCTATTACTGTAAGAAGAAGAATATCAGGAAGTTTAACTGGAAATTATAAAAGTTATAATCTTGGAAGTTCTTATGATTTCTATGGTGTAAGGCCATATTATCAGGGAGATAATATAAAAAATATTGATTGGAAGGCATTTAGTAGAACAGAAAGAATATATACAAAGTTATTTACAGAGCAAAAACAAATTAATGTTACTGTATTAATAGATAATAGTAAATCTATGGACTTTGGACAACCTCTTAAATGGAATATGGCTAAGATGTGTGCATTAGGCATTAGCTATATAACATTAAAGGAGTTAAATAAATTAAATATATATTCTTTTAATGATTCAATTGAATTAAATTTAAACAATTTAAATAGTAAAAAGTTATTTTATGGAGTATTAAATAAGCTAGAGAAAATAACTCCTTCGGGGAAAACAAATTTCAAAGAAAGTATATCTTCAATTAATAGTCAAACAGGAATAATTTTCATAATAACGGATTTGTTAAGCACTAATATTAAAGAATTTCTACAAAAAAGTATAGGAAAATATGAAAAAGTAGTTCTAATACATATGATGTGCCAAGAAGAACTTAATCCTAAGTATAATGGGAAAATAAAATTTATTGATAGTGAAACAGGTGAAAGTAAGATAGCAAATATAGGAAATAAGGAAATAGAATTGTATAAGGAAAAAGTTAAAGAATTTACTTTACAGTGTAAAGAAGAATGTGAAAAAAGAAATATAAAATACATATTTGCTCCTAAATATACTTCTCCTGTGCAAATTATATTAAAAGCAATAGAGGTGGAGTAATATGTTTTTCTTAAATCCTCTTAGGTTGATTGGATTATTGGCATTGACTATTATAGTTTTGATTCATTTAAAAAATCGTAAATTAAAAGAAATTGAAGTTTCTAGTATAAAATTATGGGATAAGGTATTTGAAGAAATTAAAAACGTTAGTAAAAAAAGAATAAATAAATATTTGTTACTATGGTTACATCTTTTAATAGGAGCATTTATTATTTTAGCTTTTTCTAATCCTAATTTAATATTAAAAAATAAAAATAATTTATATATATTAGCTGTTGATTGCTCTATGTCTATGAATGCTATTGAAAATGGGAAAACACATATGGATATTCTTAAAGATGAAGTTAAAAAGTTTACAGATAGCTTACCTAGAAATTATAAGTATAACCTAGTTCTTATGAAAAATTATACAGAAGTTGTAAAAGAGAATGTAAATAGAGATGAAGTAATGAATGAATTATCAAAAGTAAAGACTGTAAAAAAGCCTTTAGATGTAGAAAAGGGAAGTAAAATTATAAATACTTTTGAGAAAAATGTTGTAGTATTTACGGATAAAGAAGTATTTAAGAAAAATAAAGTAATAAAAATAGGAAATAACTTAAATGATTCTGGCATAGTATATGGAAATTATGATGCTAAGTCAAATAAATGTTACTGTATAGTAAAAAATTATGGTAATGAGAAAACTAAAATAAATTTAACACTAAAAGATAATAAAGGAAGTATGTTAAGAGTTGATGATTGTATTTTAAATGGAGGAGAAGAAAAAAAAGTATCCTTTTATAATATGGAAAAAAATATAAAAACATTAAATTTTTACATAAATAATAAAGATATGATTTATGAAAATAATTATTATTCACTTCATATTGATGAGGACAATAAAAAAAAGGTAGTAATCCTTGGAGAAAACTATTTTATAGAGAAGGCTATAAGTATTTTACCCTATGTTGAATCGACAAAAAAAGAAAGTTTAGATTTTCATAAAGATAAATATGATGTTTACATAATATGCAAAAAAGATATAAAAGATGTTCCAGAAAAACACAATGTATGGTGGGTGGAGCCACCTGAAGATATATTAGATACAAAAGTAACTAAGGGAGAAATAAACATTAAAAATAGTAGATTAACTGGAGGAATAGAGGAAATTAAAAGTTATGGGGAAGCATATGAAATACTAAATAAAAATGGATTATTAAAAGAAATAATGAAAATAAATAATAAGATAGTTATGTGTAGTGATAAAAGTAATAAATTATATTCTACTATAGACTGGAATAAATGTGATATGGTTTTAACACCTGCATTTCCTGTATTAGTAGATAATATCTTAAAAAACTTTTTATATACAAATAAGAAAAACTATGAATATAAAGACTATGTGATAAACAATCATGAGGATTCAAATATAGTAAAGACATTTTCAAATAAATTCATAAATATAGATTTGAAAAATGTTTTTGTAATAATAATACTCATTATGTTGTTAGTAGAATGGCAGGTGTTTAAAAATGAGTATTAATATGAAATTAGATATAAAAATCATAATTATCTTTTTATTAATAACTTTTTATTTTATATATGAAGCTTATAGAATAAAGAATTATTGGAATAAGAAAAAGCTAATATTTTGGATTACAGTAAGAACTATGATAATAGTATTGCTATTTTTATCTATAAGTAACTTCAATGTAAGCATAAAGAATATAGATACATCAACAATATTTTTGATAGATGAATCATTAAGTACAGAGAAATATAAAAAGGATATAGAAAACTATTTAAATTGCCAAATTGGTAAAAAAAGTAAAAAGGATAAAATAGCTGTAATAGGATTTGGAAAGGAACCAGTTATAGAAGTTCCTTTGACTTATGAAAAAAACCATATAGAGTTAGGTTCTAAAATAAATAAGAACTTTACTAATTTAGAAAAAGCTATGGATTTTGCAATTTCCTATTTTCCTAAAAATAATAATAGAAGGCTAGTAATTATTACAGATAAGAGAGAAAACTGTGGTGATATATACAATATTAAAGAGAAAATTAAGAAAGAAAATATAAATTTAGTATTAAAGGAAGTTAAAAATGAAGTAGAGAATGATGTGCAAATAACCGACATTATGATTCCTGAAAATATTTATGAAAATGGAAATATACCTGTAAAAATAAAAATAGATAGTACTAGTGAAGATAGGGGAGATATATATTTATATCTTAATGATAAAAAAATATTGACTAAAAAAGTTAATGTAAAAAAAGGAAGTAATGAATTTCATTTTACTATTCCAATAAAAAATGAAAGTGAAATTATATTAAAAGGTGAAATGAATTTTTTAAAGGATATAAATAAGTTTAATAATATTTCCACTGTCTATAGAGATATAAGAAAAGATCCTAAGATACTTGTAATAAGTGAAAATACTAAAGATGCAGAAAATATAAATAAACTTATGGATAATTTAAATATAAAAAGAACCAATTATATTTCAAAAGAAGTGCCTAATGACATAAATTTTTTATGTGATTTTAGTGAAATAATATTAATAAACTCAGATTACAAAAGTTTGCCCCAAAAATTTGATGAAACTTTAGAAAAATCAGTGGATAAATTTGGAACAGGGTTACTAGTAATAGGAGGAGAAAACTCCTTTGCTCTAGGGGGATATGAAAAAACTACATTAGAAAAAATACTTCCTGTAAATTGTAAAATGAAAAATAATAGGAAGCAAGCTAATACAGGATTAGTTCTTTTATTAGATTGTTCTGGAAGTATGAATGATGAAAGTGGTGGAATTAAAAAAATTGAATTGGCAAAACAGGCTGCTATAGAAGCAATAAATGCTTTAGAACAGGAAGATTATGTGGGAGTATTGGCCTTTTCAGATACTTTGGAATGGGTAGTACCTTTTCAAAAAGTTAATGATAAGAAAAAAATAGTAGAAGATGTAGGAAAATTAAAATCAAAAGGTGGGACACTTATTATTCCAGGCTTAATAGAAAGTATGAAAACTCTAGAAAGTGCTTCTACAAAGGTTAAACATATGATTTTCTTAACAGATGGACAAGCGGAAAAAAGTGGTTTTGATAAATATATAAATGAAATGAAAAAAAATAAGATTACAGCTTCTACGGTGGCTGTTGGAAATGATTGTGATAAAGAAGTATTAGCTCATATTGCAGATTCTTCTGGAGGAAGAAAATATGTTTCAAAGGATTTTTTAAGTGTGCCTCAGATTTTATCTAAGGAAACTTATATTTCACAAAAAAAATACATAAATAATGAAAGTTTTACACCAAAGCAATTGGATGATGTATTTAATAAAAAACGTATTGCCTTACCAAAGCTTAATGGATATATGGGTACAGGAATAAAACAGGGGGCTAATTTAACTTTACAAAGTGAAAAGGGAGATCCTATATTTGCTCACTGGAGTTACGGACTTGGAAAGGTAGCAGTTTGGACATCAGATATGAATGGAAAATGGAGTGGTAATTGGATAGCTTGGGATGGGGTTACTAAATACTGGGCTTCTCCAATAAATTATTTATTAAATGATAAAGAAGGAAAAGAAATAAATTTACAGCTTAAAAGAAATGGTGGAAATGTAGAACTATTAGTAAGTACCAATAAAAATATTAAAAATGAACAAGTGGAAGTTTTAGTAGCATGTCCTGGAAATACAGAAGGGAAATTAAATATAGATAGTATATCTGAAGGACAGTTTAGCGGGACATTTGAGCTAAATGAAATTGGTAAATATAGTTTTTTAGTTATTTTGAGGGATGGAGACAAAGTTATAGACAAATCTGTAAAAAGTGTATATTTAGATTATTCTCCTGAGCATAACATTACAAATGAAAAATATAATTCATTAGATGAAATTATGATGGAGTTTGAAGGTAAGTATTTAAATTCTAATGCAAATGTATTTAAGCAAAACATAGATAATAAAAATATATCTTATATAAGTCTAGATTTTATATTATTACCTATAGTATTCTTATTATTTTTAATAGACATATTACTGAGAATTAATTAAAGGGAGGGGAAGTACCATTGAGTTTTAAAAAGAGTAGTAAAATTTTAATACCAATACTTATAGTGATTATTGCTATTGGAAGTTTTGGTTATATAAACAGTGATATTTATAGAAAAAAGACTCTTAAGAAAAAAGTTTACGATGCATCACAAAAAACCATACAGTATTATTATGATACCTATAAGCCACAAGAATTTGCAGGTATACTCGATTGGCCAGCTTTAGGACTTTATGGCTTTGGAGAAGATGTAAGTGGCGAGGTTTGGACTGTAAATGGTAAAAATGCTGTTTATTGGAGAGAACAACAAGTAAAAAATGGAGACGGTCTTTCAAAAACTAAAAATACAGATTACCAAAGAACTATAATAGGAATAACAGCAGCGAAAAAAGATCCACGCAATTTTGGTGGTGTCAATTTAGTTAAAGCTGTAAAAGAAACTATGCTTGAAAATGGTCACTTTGCAGATTCTGTAGAGGATAAAAAAACAAAGAAACCTGTGGGAAATGATCTTATAAACTCTCAATGCTTTGGAGCTATAGCATTGCATTGTGCGGGAGAGCCAATTCCAAATAGAGATAAAGCTATAAGATGGCTTGAAAAAAACCAACATCATGATGGAGGTTTTACTTGGGATGTAAAGGATTTTACAGAAAAAGAAGATTATTTAAAAACAACATCTGATGTAGATATGACTGCAGCAGTACTTATGGCTTTTAGTACATTAGGAGCAGACAAAGATTATCCACCAGTAAAAAGGGCATTAAATTTTTTAAGAAAACATCAGCTAGATAATGGAGGGTTTGAATCTTGGGGGACACAGAATCCTGAAAGTGATGTTTGGGCAATACAGGCAATGCTTATGTATGGAGAAAATCCTATGAGTAAACAGTGGGAAAAGAAAAAGGGATGTAATCCTGTAACTTTCTTATTAAAGCATCAATTGCCTAATGGAGCATTTACCCATGTATTAGATGAAAAGGATATGCTCCCTGTATATAATAACAGTTTAACAACTTATGAAGGTTTATATGGTATGGCAGATATATATAATGAAGAAACAACTTATGATAGGCTTTTTAAAGCTAATAGACCAAAGGCAGAAAAAATATTATATAGCGATTTCAAAGAAGGGGATTACGGATACAAAGAAGCTATAGAAGTAGTATATGACTACATTATGGATACTTATAAAGATGGAACATTTAAACCTAATAAAAAAATTACAAAAGGTGAACTTGCAAGATATTTAGTTAATGCTTTAAATCTTCAAACAGATTTTTATGAAAAATATAGTGGAGATGAACTGAAGTTTGTAGAAAAAAATAAGAAATCAGACGTACTAGAAATAGATAATGATAATAATTATATAGAACTTTGCATGGAAAAAGGAATATTTAAAGATATTTCTGTTTTAGATAAAAAAGGTGATAGTAATAAAGAAATTACTGGACAAGAGTTTATATCAGCATTAATCAATGGAAGTAAACTTAAGAATAAAAGTTTAAAAGGTGAAAAGCTTACTTTTGATGGGTTCAATGACAATAATACTGTTAGTAGAGCAGAATGTGCTGTAAGTTTTAGTAAATTTAAAAACTTAGTTAAATAGATTTATGGAAAATATGAATAAGATTTAATTTGTTATGGAAATATATTTGAATTTTGTTGAAAAACATTTAAAAATGGTATATAATACTAATAGATTATACTAAGAAATATTTTACACTTATGAAATATAAATGATAAAATTGAATAATGATACATAAATTTTAGTATAAAGTTTGTCATTAAGACAATAGGGAATGAGGTGTAAATCCTCAACGGTCCGGCCACTGTAATTGGTGAGCTTATTCCAAAATGCCATTGAGAATATTCTTGAGAAGGCGGAAGAAAGTGATGAACCAAAAGTCAGGATACCTGCTTTATATGTTGATACAACTTCCAAGGAAAGTTAAGTGTCTATTTAGCATGTAAGTGTTTTTTGATATGCGTTAGTTATTAAAAACACCTTGTTTTCGTTGGAAACAAGGTGTTTTTTTGTGAAAATGTCAAAAAAGTTTAAAACAACATTGGATAATATAGTAAGACTTATAAATGGTGACGCATAATAAGTCTTCTATATATCCATGTTGTTTATATAAATATATACGTATCAATTATATCAAATTTTCACTATTTGATAAAGAAGGGAGGGCAATATTAATAAAAATTATTATTTTATATTTTTAAGGGGGAAAATTAACATGTTAAAAAAGTCTAAATTCAAAAAGATAGTTTCTACTTCAATTATGGCATTAATGGTAGCAGGTACTATAGACAGCGGAATACTTGGAATAAGACAAATGTATGTACATGCTGCAACTATTGAATCTACACAATCATATCAAAGTTTAAGAATGCCTGTATCAACAAGCGTTATAGATGAAACTATAGAAAGAACTTGTAAGGCAGTTTTAAATACTCATTTTTCTATGGATTGGACTGCTATAGGTCTTGATAAAGCTGGACATAGAGAGATGATTCCATCAAATTATTTAGATAAGGTTACAAAATATTTGGAAGACAATAACCATAAAGTATTATCACCTACAGAGTATGAAAGAAGCGCATTAGGCATATTAGCAGCTGGAGGAGATCCTACTAATATAGGGAAAAGTCACATAAACATTATTAAAAAGATATATAATGCAGATCTTGAGGGACAGGGTATTAATGCCTTAGTATTTGGACTTATTGCATTAGATGCAAAAGACTATAAAATACCTGATACTGCAACATGGAACAGACAAAAAATAATAAATGAAATACTAAATAAACAACTTACTGATGGCGGTTGGGCTTTCTTTGGAAGTAATAGTGATCCAGATATGACAGGAATGACAATGACAGCATTATCTAGATATAATAATAACCAAAATCCAAAGGTAAAGAATGCAATAAATGATGCAGTAGAGTGCTTATCAAATTTACAATTAAAAGAAGGAAAAGATGCTGGTGGATTTCGATCATGGGGTACAGTAAATTCAGAAAGTTGTGCTCAAGTTATAATGGGACTTTGCACTAATGGAATAAATCCAGCAAAAGATGCTAGATTTGTAAAAAGTGGTAGAAGTGTAGTAGATGCATTGTTAGATTTTGAAGTGGGTAATACTGGAAAGTTCAAACATTCAGTAGATGGTAGTGCTAATGGAATGGCAACTGAACAGGCGTTATATGCATTAGATGAATATAAACTTTTCTTAAATACGCAAGATGAAAAAGATGAAAATGGAGTATTTAAAACTAAAAGACCAACAATATACTATTGGGGAAAATAGTTTTAAATTAAGCTAAAAAATAATAAACATACAAAAATCAAATAAATTATTT
Source organism: Clostridium tetanomorphum (assembly GCF_017873215.1). Lineage (GTDB taxonomy): Bacteria > Bacillota > Clostridia > Clostridiales > Clostridiaceae > Clostridium_AO > Clostridium_AO tetanomorphum. The sequence continues at coordinate 119,937 of NZ_JAGGKA010000013.1, read as the reverse complement.
AAAATGGGAAAGCTTAACTAATGGTTTTCCCATTTTAAATGAAAATATAAAATGGATAATTTTGTATTTAATAATTAATAGGAGGTAAAATATGAGTAGGAAGAAGAGAGTTAAACGCTTTCTAAGTATATTTCTTACATTTTTAATGGTATCTTCTACTGTACATACTGGTATATTTGGTATGAGACAAGTATATGCAGAAAAATTAAATGAAAACAATACCATATCTAAAAATGGAACAATGTCTAAGGAAAATATAGTTTCTATAGATAAAGATAAAAAAGAAACTGTAAGTGAAAACATTATTAAAGATGATAACAAAAAAGTTGAGAATAAAGAAATAAAAAAGAATCCAGTAAGAGATACAGTTAATAATGAAATTTTAGAAGATAAATTAAAAAATATAATAAATGAATTAGAAAAAAGTAACAGTATAAAAATAGTAAATGATTTCACTAAAGTAAAAGTTGGAGATAGCGTTGATGTTAAAGTACAGGATCAAAATGATCATGCAGTACCTGTAGAAAATTTAACTTTTACAATAAGTAATAAAGAATTAGGAAGAATGGATAAAAAGATTCCTAATAAATTTATAGCATTAGGATCAGGTACTATTGTAATAAAAGCAGCATTAAAAGACAAACCTAATATAAGTAATGAGGCTGAATTTAAAATTCAAGAAAATTTGACTAATGTTCCCGTCACAAAAGTAAATGAAGTAGAAGATAAACCAGCAGAAGAAAAGGTTAAAGTAAAACTAAGAGTAGAAGGCTCAGAATATACAATATTACCAGAAACAGAGATAGAAGTAAAAAAAGGAGCAACAAATAAAGAAGCCTTAGAAGCAGCAGGATTAGTAGTAGAAGAATCAAGTGGAATGATTGGCAGCATAGAAGGAGTAAAAGGTGACTTTTTTTGGTCAATCAATCCATATGGAACAAATGTAACAGAAGGAAGTAGTATAGTATTTAATGGAAATGGAGCAATGGGAACAACCATTGTAGAAGGACCATCAACAGCAAATGCAGAAGAAGTCTTTGAAGTAACATATAAAGAAAGTGATGGCACAGCAATAAAAGATGGAGAAATAAAATACTATAAAGCAAGTGAATATGACTATAAGAGTATTAATAAAGGAAAAATAAAACCAGTAGCAACAGGAGTAAAGACAGATGAAAATGGAAAAGCAAGTATTAAGTTAAAAGCAGGAAAATATTTTATAACAGCAGAAGGAGAAGAAAAATCCAGGGCAAAGGCATTTGAAATAGAAGTAAAGGCAACCTCAGAAGCGAATCTAATTAAAGCAAAATTAAGAGTAGAAGGAAAAGAATATACAATATTACCGGAAACAGAAGTATCAGTAAAAAAAGGAGCAACAAATAAAGAAGCCTTAGAAGCAGCAGGATTAGTAGTAGAAGAATCAAGTGGAATGATTGGCAGCATAGAAGGAGTAAAAGGTGACTTTTTTTGGTCAATCAATCCATATGGAACAAATGTAACAGAAGGAAGTAGTATAGTATTTAATGGAAATGGAGCAATGGGAACAACCATTGTAGAAGGGCCATCAACAGCAAATGCAGAAGAAGTCTTTGAAGTAACATATAAAGAAAGTGATGGCACAGCAATAAAAGATGGAGAAATAAAATACTATAAAGCAAGTGAATATGACTATAAGAGTATTAATAAAGGAAAAATAAAACCAGTAGCAACAGGAGTAAAGACAGATGAAAATGGAAAAGCAAGTATTAAGTTAGAAGCAGGAAAATATTTTATAACAGCAGAAGGAGAAGAAAAATCCAGGGCAAAGGCATTTGAAATAGAAGTAAAAGGAACAACTCAAAAGTTGAAAGCTACTTTGAAAGAAAAAATCATATATGGATATCCATTTCAAATTACTGTAGTAGATGAATTAGGTAAGGCAATAGAGAATGTTAATGTTTCATGTCATATGAATAAAGATTGTTTAATAAATGATCCTAATAAATATATTACAGGAAAAACTGATAAGAATGGTAAAGTAACAATAAATGACATAGTATATGATAATACAAGTAGTAAAGTATATTTTATACTTGAAAAAGAAGGACTTAAAAGTGATATTCAAGAATGTGAAATTATAAAGGGAAAATATAAAATTATAATAAATCCACAAAGAGAATTAATTAATGAAGGAGATAAAATTAAATTTAATGTTAGTGTAAAAGATAATGAAAATAAGGATATAAACAATTTAAAAATTAATTGGGAAAGTGAAGATAATACAATTGCTACTGTAGATCAGGAAGGTAATGTTAAAGGCATTAAAGTTGGAAAAACATTTATAAAAGTTACATTGGCAGATGATCCTAAATATTATGCAAAACAAAGTATTGAAGTTACAAATAATATAATAAAAACACATTTAAGAGTAGAAATAGAAGAAGGAACAGATTTTTGTGATGATATAGAAATTTCAGAAACAGAAACAAGATTAGAGAATATATTAAAAGGGAAAAAAGGTAAAAAAAGTTATAAAATATACGAACCAAAATTTAATGATGAAGGAAAGTTAATTCAACTTAGCCAATGGCTAGGACTAAAAGGAGAACCATATTTTTCAGTAAAAATTAATGGAAAAGTTATAGATAATCCTAAAGCTGCAATGATTAAAATAGGGGATAGCATTATATGCTCTTATAATGGAGCTACTAAACAATTAAAATTAGAAGCACCAAAAGAAGTTATATCTGATGAAAGACTTCAGGTCATTGTAAAAGATGAGGATGGAAAAGTAATAGAAGGAGCTAATGTTTTTATAAAGTATTTCCAAGGTTGGCTTGGTGCAATACAGGGAAATACAGATGCTAATGGTATAGCAAGTTTTAAATTGAATCTTAAAGGTGATTATAGTATTTTTGTTGAAAAAGATGGATATATTAGATCAGTAGCAGAGCCTATTAAAGTGGTATTACCTAAAATAGAAATAAATCACCCTAAAGAAGTAAATAATAATGAAGATTTTAATATTACATTAACTGCTAATGGAAAACCAGCACCAGAAGTAAAAATATATTGGGAATTTTATTATGAGGATAAGGTAGGTTATTTAGATAATAATAAATTAATGGGAAAAACAGATGAATATGGAAAAACCACAGGAAAAATAGATGCACCAAAAGGACAATATACTTTAATAGCTAATTTTCATGAAAATTCAGTAAAATTAGGAGAAATAATTGTTTTAGATAAACATAAATATCAATCTTCTATAATAGCTACTATGGACGAAGAATGTAAGGCTTCTGCTGTAGTTAATTTGGAAGATAAAATCTATTTATTTGGTGGAAAATCTATTAAAATTTTTGATACAAAAACTAATAAAATAAACCATTTAGGAGATTTATCAGAAGATTTTAAAGGGGAAGCTGCAAAAGTAAAAAATAAAATTTATTTATTTGGTAATGAAAAAGTTTATGAATATGATGTGAAAAATAATAAAGTGAAACAAATAGCTAATCTTCCAGAAGGCTATAAAATAGTAGGAAGAGGGACGGCTGTTATTAACAACAAAGTATATATCTATGAGAGAAAACAAAAATTAGGTGCCATTGTGGAATTTGATGTAGATACCAAAACAGCAGATGTTGTATATAACATTGATATCAATAGATGGGTTGAGTATCGTGACGAAGGGCAACTAGATGAAGCTCAAATTATAGAAGTAAATGAAAAAGTTTATATTATAGGAGGTTATGATTCTTTAAATAAGATATATGAGTTTAATCCTATAAATAAACAAATGAGTGAAGTTGAAGGTTTTGATCATACATTCCAGAGTAATTCCCCTGTAAATATAAATGGGAAGATATATATAATAGACTATTATCACATATTAGAAATTGATCTTAGAAATAAGACAATTAATTCTATAGGATATGCACCAAAAAAAATTTTAAATGATAGTTCTATTTTGATAAATGATACTGTATATACTTTTGAAAAAAATTGGAAAAATGAAACAGAAGGAGATATTATAAAAATAACAGGATTTTCTCTAAAAGACACACAAAAACCTGAAATCACAATAAGTGGAATAAAGGACAATATAGTAGTGTCTACAAAGGAAGTAGCATTTACTGTAAGTGTAACAGATAATGTAGATAAAGGTATTATTCCAGAAGTAAGATGTAATGATAAAGTAGTATCTGAAAAAGATGGAAAATACAATATAGTTTTACAAGAAGGAAAAAATACTATTGAAATTACTGCAAAGGATAAGGCTGGAAATGTAGAAAGGAAAGAATATACATTAATATATAGCTCTAATATTGTAGTAAATAAAATAGTTATTGAAGGAAGTAAAGAAAGATTACACCCAAAAGATAAAATTACTTTAAAAGGAAAAGCTGTAGATGAACAAAATAATGTAATACCAGGGAGAGAGTTTATATTCAGTAGTAGTGATGAAAAGATAGCAAAAGTTGATTCAAAAACAGGAGAAGTAACAGCTATAGGGAATGGAACAGTTATTTTAACTGTTGCATTAAAAGATGATGGAAAGATAAAAGAAAGTGTAAAAGTTACTGTTACAGATAAATATGAAGTATATATGCGTATAGAAGCATATGATCACACAGTTTTACCAAGAACAAAATTAGAGGTAGGGTTGTTTGATTTAAATAAACATTTAGGAAAAGCATCAGGAAGTAGTGCAGGAGAGTCTAGTGGTTGGGGTACAGATAAGTTTGATAAACCAAGCAATGCTCACGCTATTGTACAAGCATTACTTAATGCTGGCTTTAGACAAAAGAAATCTGGAGATAAAGATGGTCCTAAACTATTTGATTTCCAGGATTATGGATGGAGTTTATATATTGCCATGATTGATGGAGATAGAGAATTTAAGCATGGTGGTCCATCAGGTTGGTTGTATAGAGTAAATGATACACTTCCAAATGTAGGATGTGCAGATACTTCATTAAATGATGGAGATGAAATTGTTTGGATGTATTCACCTTATGGATTTGATAATATTTATACTAAAATTTTTGCAGATGAAACAGATGTTTCAGTAGATGAGGAAGTACAAATAAAACTATCAGGATATACAGGTGGATATGAAAAAGTGTATGAAACGGTAGGCAAAGCAACTATACTTGTAAATGATAAGCCTTATAAGATTAATGGACAAGAAGTAGTAACAGGAGCAAAAGGAAATGCAACTCTTACTTTTGATAAGCCAGGAGATTATACTATTTCTGCTATTAGATTGGATGGAAGAGGGCTTATTGATATTATAAGACCAAATCCTATTGTAATTCATGTAAGAGATAAAAAGGATGATAAAAAACCTGAAATATCTGTGAAAGGAATTATAAATGGGGAAACAGTTAATAAATCAGAAATTACATTTATAGTAAAAGCAGAAGATCCTCAAGATGGAAAGCTAATTCCTATTGTTAAATGTAATGATGAAATTTTAGAAGGAAAAGATGATAATTATAAAGCAGTATTAAAAGAAGGAAAAAATATTATAAAAATTATAGTAGAGGATAAAGATAAAAATATAGTAGAAAAAACTATTCAAATTATTTGTGATACTGAAGATAAGACTTTACCAGAAATTAAGGCAGATGGTATTACAAGTGGAACAACAGATAAACAAGAATTAGTATTTTCAGTAGAAGCAAATGATAAAAAAGATGGAAAACTAACTCCAGTTGTAAAAGTAAATGGTAAAGAAATTTTACCACAAGAAGGAAAGTACAAAGTTTTATTAAAAGATGGATTAAATGTAGTTACTATAGAAGCAGTAAACAAATTAGGAAATAAAGCTAGCGATACTTATAACGTAACGTATAAAGCAAATACAACTGATCCAGAGGTTCCGGAGGTTCCAGAAACAGATAAAGAAGCGCCAAAGATAGAAGTTACAGGAATAACAAATGGACAAGAAGTATCAAATGAAGAAGCAAGTTTTAAAGTAACAGTTACAGACAATGTAGATAGCGATATAAAAGCAGTAGTTAAATTAAATGGAGAAGTTATAACAGGAACAAATGGAGATTATAAAGTTAAATTAAAAGGTGGAGAAAATACAATAACAGTAGAAGCTAAAGACTTAGCAGGAAACAAATCAGATATAACTTATAAAATAACTTATAAAAAAGGTGAGTTAACTTTGGAGGATAAAGTTAATGAAGCCATAGAAAAAGTTCATAATTATATAATTAAAAATAGCACATACAGTAGCGATTGGAAAACAGTAGCATTTAATAAATCAGGATTAAAGTTACCTGAAAATTATAATAGTAACTATTTAAATAATGTGGCAAAGTTATTACAAGAATCTAAAGGACATTTTGATAAAGTAACTGATTATGAAAGAATTACTTTAGGAGTAGTAGCAGCTGGTGGAGATCCAAGAAACATTGGAGGATACAATCTTTTAGATAAAATATATAATTTTAATGATCCTGAAAACCCAGAGAGAGAATTAAATTTCCAAGGATTAAATGGAGTTATATATGGTTTAATAGCCCTTGATAGTAAGAGATATAAAATACCAGCTAAAGCTAAGTATACAAGAGAATATATGCTAGATTATATATTAGATCATAGAAACAGCGATGGTGGATGGGATTTAAATATGAATGGAAAAAATAGTGATGTTGATATAACTTCCATGACTCTTATATCACTTGCACCATACCATGATTATGTAAGTAAAAGAGGTAAAAGCGTAAGAGATGCGGTAAATGAAGCATCAAACTGGTTATCAAAGGTTCAAAGAAGGGATGGAGGATTTAATTCTTGGTTCACAGAAAACAACAGTGAAAGTTGTTCTCAAACCATTATAGGACTTTCTGTACATGGGGTAGATCCAACATCAGCTAAATTTACAAAGGATAGAAACCTAGTAGAAAATCTATTAAAATTCCAACAGCCAAGTGGAGAATTTTATCATTTAATGGATGGTAGTGACGGAATTAATGGAATGTCTACAGAGCAGGCATATCAAGCATTATTAGCATATAGAGATTTCGTAAGATCAGGAAGAATTTACAATAAAGGGAAGAACTCTATATACTATTTTGGAGAAAGTGATAACGAAAATCCAGGTGATGATACTAATCCAGATGAGGGAAAAGATACAGAAGCACCAAAAATAGTAACAGATTTAACAGATGGTAAAGAAGTAGCAACTAAAGAATTAAGCTTTAAAGTAGAGGTTACAGACAATGTAGATAATGATATAGTACCAATAGTTAAATTAAACGGAGAATTTATAACAGGAATAGATGGTGAATATAAAGTTGAATTAAAGGATGGAGAAAATATTATAGAAATAGAGGCAGTAGATGAGGCAGGAAATAAAGTAAATGAATCTTATAAAATAATTAAAACAGAAGAGAAAGAAGATACAGAAGTACCAAAAATAGAAGTAATAGGATTAACAGATGATGTAAAAGTAACAAGCCCAGAATTAAGCTTCAAAGTAAAAGTTACAGACAATGTAGATGAAGATATAGTAGTAGTAGTTAAATTTAATGGAGAAATTATAACAGGAAATAATGGAGACTATAAAGTTAAATTAAAAGATGGAGACAACACAATAGAAATAGAGGCAGTAGATAAAGCAGGAAATAAAAGTAGTGATTCATATGGAATTAGATATAAAGTTATAGAAATGAAGCCAGCAGAAGAAATAAAGTTACAAAAAGGTGTTCCAAGTAATATAAAAGTTAATGTAGAAAATATTTCTGAAGAAGTCAAGGAAGTAACTTTAACATTAGTATTATATGATAAAGCTACAAATGAAATGAAGGGTCTTAGAAATATAAAAAAGGAAATAAAATCAGGTGAAAATGATAAGTTTGATGAAATTGTGAACATACCTCAAGAAGGAGATTATTTTGTTAAAATTATACTTTGTGATGATTTATCTCCAGAGAAAATGAATATTTTAGCTGATCCAGTATTGGTAGAAGTAAAATAAAGTTTAGGTAAATTATAAAAAGTAATGAAGTATCGAAAGCTTTGAGCTTTTGGTACTTCACATATCTTGAGGTAAGGAGGAAGAATATGAAAAAGTTTTGGAAAATATTTATGACAACAATACTCATAATAATGAGTATGGCTTGCACTGCTTTTGCAAAAGTAGATTTAAAAATTAAAACTGAGGGATCAGAAGTAATTATAAATGGAACTTCTGATCATAAGCTCCAAAATGTTATGATACAAACCTGGAATGGTGATAAAAAATATTATGTAGACGCAGATAAAACTGATAAAGATGGTAACTTTCAATTTAAATTTAAAACCGTTAAAGATATGGAATTTAACGGAAAAATCAATGTAGGTGGAGAGTTAAAGGACTTTAATTTTTCTACAAAACCTGAAACAGAAATAGAAAGTATAAAATTAAATAAATCTAATCTTGAATTAAAAGAAGGAGAAAGTGAAAAGTTAACAGTCAGTATAACACCAGAAAATGCTATAAATAAGAATTTGGTTTGGAAATCTTCAGATGAAAAAGTAGCAACAGTAGATGCAAATGGTGAAGTTAAAGCTATAAAGGAAGGAAAGGCAGAAATAGAAGTTGCAACGGAGGATGGAACTAAGAAAGATAAGTGTATAGTAGTTGTATTAAAAGGAAATGGAGGAAGCTCTGGTGGAGAAACATCTTCAGGAGATTCTGTAAGTGTTTATATAAGGGTAGAGGGATATAGAGAAACCTTTGTTCCTAGAACAAAAATAAATGTTAAATTGTTTAATCTTAATCCATATTTAGGACCAGCAACAGGCACATCAGCAGAACCTTCTACAGGATGGGATGTAAACAAGTTTAAGAGCCCATCCAATGCACATGCTATAGTACAAGTATTAAAAGATAAACATATAGATTTTGATTTACAAGACTATGGTTGGAGTGTATATATGTCTATGATAGGGGGAGATAGAGAATTTAATCAAGGTCCTATGTCTGGTTGGATGTATAGTGTAAATGGTAAACTCCCACCAGTAGGGTGTAATGCAAAACCACTTAGAGATGGAGATGAAATAGTTTGGTATTATGGAGCTTATGGATTTGATAACATATTTACTACTTTAAAAGCAGATAAAACATCAGTAAAAGCAGGAGAAGAAGTTTCACTTACTTTGTCAGGATTTAGAACAGTAGGAGCTGGTGGCTCAGGGAAAGTTGATGAATATGGACAAATAAAAGAAAATGTAAGTAACGCTACCATACTTATAGATGGAGAAGAATATAAAGTAGACGGAAAAGTTTTAAAAACAGATGAAAATGGAAAAGCAACAATAAAATTTGATAGTGATGGTTCTTATAAGTTGTCAGCTATAAGATATAAAACAACACAAGGTAAAAAGATAGATATAGTAAGACCTGAACCAGTTATAATAAAAGTTGGCAATGGAGGAGGAGCTTCAGGAGGAGCATCATCTGCTCAAATTAAGAAACAAGAAGAAAAAGCTTTAAGTGAATTACAAAAGAAACTTGATAATATAGCTATAACAGAGAATGAATTAAATATACAAAAGTTAGAAGGTAAACAAATAATTACTGTAAGCGAAAATATAGTAGCTTCAAAAGTTAGAGAAGCAGATAGAATTATTGCAGCAATAAAAGAAAAATATACAGAAGCAAAATTAAGTGATGATGTGAAATTTGTTCCAATAAAAATAAATAATGAAGATAATATAAATACTATTTTTAGATTAAGTGGATCAACTATAAATTACTTAAAAGATAAAGAATTTGGATTTAAAATTTTATTTAAAGACTCAGAAATAAAATTACCATGTAATAAAATTAAAAATGTAAATTTATATGAAAATGTAGAAGTTAGAAAGAATGTTATAAAAGAAGCTATTGCAAGTAAAGTAGTTAACAATATATCAACTGAAAATAAAGTGTCTTCATCTGTATATAATATAGAGTTATATAAGATTAGTGAAGATGGTAAAAAAGAAGAAAAATTAGACTTAAAAGGAGCAATGATTGGAGTTAAGTTTAATAGTGCAGAGTTTAAAAATATAAGCAAAAAAAGTTTAAAAATAAATTATTATGATAGCAAGGCGAAAAAATTTATAATACTTAAATCAAAATATGTTTCTGACACTAATATGGTTGTGGGTGAAATAAAATAATTTTTAATTCAAGATGTATATGATAGATATAAAAATTTATCATATACATCTAAATATTTAACATTTTATGGAGGAATGGCTATAAATGAAAAATAAAAAGAATGTAATAATAGCATGTATTGCTATATTAGCCATATTTGTTGGGGGATTATTTGTTAAAAATTATAAAACAAATAACAAAAGTATATCTAGTAATACAAGAGTAGTAAAAAGTAATAGTGACTTAGATAAAGATATAACTAATGCTGAGAAAAATAAAAAAGAGAAAATTACAAAAAAAGAAGAAAAGAAAACAGAAGAAGTTAAAAAAAAGGAACAAGAGAAGAATAATGAAGAATCTAAAAAACAGAGTAGAGCTACTTCAAATACATCTAATAAACCATCAGTTAGTAATGCTAATTCAGGAAATAAAGAAATAGGCAATAAAGTAGCAGTTAATATAAGAATAGAAGGATATGATAGAACTTTTGTACCAAGAACTCAGATAACTACAGGAAATTTTGATTTAAATCCTTATTTAGGACCTGCTAGTGGTTCTTCTGCAACATCATCTAAAGGATGGGGAGTTGATAAATTTAAAGAGGCTACTAATGCTCATGCAGTAATTAAGGCATTAGAAAGTCATGGGTTTAAAAAAGGAACTGGGTATGATTTTCAAGATTATGGTTGGGGGCTTTATATAGCCATGATAGGAGGAAATAGAGAATTTGATTATAGAAGTACTTCAGGATGGATGTATAGAGTAAATAATGTGCTTCCTAATATAGGGTGTCAAGGAAGACCCATAAAAAATGAAGATGAAATTTTATGGTATTTTGGAGCTTATGGTTTTGATACATTAGTTACAGAAATGAAAGCAAATGCTACCAATGTAAAAATAGGACAACCTGTAACCATAACTTTAAATGGAATCAAAAATGATATAAATACGTGGAAAGAATTTAGAGAACCTGCAAAAGGAGCTACTATATATGCCAACGGAAGTCCATTAGTTATAGATGGTAAGAAAGTTATTACAAATGACGGCGGAAAAGTTACTGTGAAATTCAATAAACCAGGAACTTATAAATTATCAGCAGAAAGAATTAATAATAAAAATTTAAAAGATTTAGTAAGACCACAACCTGTTACTATAACTGTAAAGTAGCTAAAATATAAGAAATAAAAGGGTGATATTATGAAAAAGAAGATAAAATCTATTTTGTCCTGTATTATGACGTTTTTGTTCATATTTACATCTATAAACATAATGCCTATGAAAGTAAGTGCATCAAATACAGATTTATTAAATAAAGTAAATACATCTATGAGTAAAGTTCATAATTTTATAATTAAAAATGGAACTTGGAGCAGTGATTGGAAAACAGTAGCATTTAATAAGTCTGGGCTTAAATTACCAACAAATTATAACAGCGATTATTTAAAAAATACTGAAAAAGTATTAAAAGATGCTAAAGCATATTTTTATAAAGTAACTGATTATGAAAGAATTACTTTAGGAGTAGTAGCGGCTGGAGGAGATCCAAGAAATATAGCAGGATATAATCTTTTAGATAAAATATATAATTTTTATGATCCTAAAAATCCAAATAGAAAAATTGATTTTCAGGGATTAAATGGAGTTATATATGGACTTATAGCTTTAGACACCAAAAACTATCAGATACCAGCAGGAGCTAAATTTACAAGAGAATATATGCTAGATTATGTATTAGAAAATAGAAACAGTGATGGTGGATGGGATTTAAATATGAATGGAAACCATAGTGATGTAGATATTACATCCATGACTTTAATAGCGTTAGCACCATATCATAATTATGTTAGTAAAAGTGGTAAAAAAGTTGTAGATGCAGTAAGAGAAGCTGTTCAGTGGCTTTCAAAGGTTCAAAGAAAAGATGGGGGATTTAATTCTTGGTTTACAGAAAATAATAGTGAAAGTTGTGCTCAAACTATTATAGGACTTTGTGCTAATGGAATAGATCCTACTAGTGCTCAATTTACAAAAGATAGAAATTTAGTAGAAAATTTATTAAGATTTCAACAATCAAATGGAGAGTTCTATCATTTAATGGATGGTAGCGAAGGTGTTAATGGAATGTCCACTGAGCAGGCATATCAGGCTTTAGTAGCTTATAAATGTTTTGCAAGTGGAAAGGGATCAATCTATTGGTTTGATGGGAAAAAACTTCCTAATACATTTAAAAATACGGATATGAGTAATTCAAATGTGAATACAGAAGTTAAAGAACAGTCTAAAACTGATAATTTAGATATTGATAAAGATGTTTTTGTAGCTACAGGAGATGGTAAAACTCAAAGAGTAGCAGGTAATGATAGATTTGATACTTCTATAAATGTAGCTAAAAAATTAAGTTCTAGAAAAGAAGAAGAAAAGTTTAAAAATATTATAATATCTTCAGGATTTGGATTTGCAGATTCTCTTTGTGGAAGTGTTTTAGCTAAACAATTAGATGCACCTATACTTCTTGTTGGAAAAGATATAAATAGTAGTGAAAAAGTATTAAATTATATAAAAAGCAATTTAAATAAAGATGGGAATGTATATGTACTTGGAGGAGAAGGTTCAGTAAGTAACATTATTGAAAACACTATTAAAAATTCAGGATATAAAGTAAAGAGATTAGCTGGAAAAGATAGATTCCAGACTTGTAATGAAGTATTCAAGCAAGTAAATGCAAAAGAGAAAACTCCATTTGTTATAGTAAATGGTCTTAATTTTGCAGATGCATTAAGTGTTAGTGCCCCAGCTAGTATAAATGGGTATCCTGTATTATTAAGTGGAAAAACTTCTTTGCCTGATTATGTTAAAAATGCAATAAATGATGTTAAACCATCAGAAGTATTTATAATTGGTGGAGAGGGAGCTATAAGCAAAAATATAGAAGGAGAATTAAATAAGATTAATTCTCAAACTAAAATAACTAGAATAGCTGGTAAGGATAGATATGATACATCTTTAAAAGTAAATCAATATTTTAAGAATAATGAATCAGTACTTTTAGCATCAGGTCAAAATTATCCAGATGCATTATCAGGAAGTGCTCTAGCATCACAAATAAATGGATCATTATTACTTGTAAATGATTCAAGTTTAAGTAAACAAATTAACTTTATAGATAAAGATAAAACAGATGAAGTTATAATACTTGGAGGTAATGCATCAGTTAGTAAGAGGGTACAGGAGACAATAGAAAAATTATTCAAATAAGTTAAAGTATGTGGGGGGCTGTCGCACTAAGAAAAAATCCTACAATATATTGTGTTAACTTTAAGCTTGTAAAACAGTATATTGTATGTAAATTCCTTAATGCCACAGCCCCGCTTTTTAATATATATTATAAGGATGGAGGAATGCCTAAAGATGAAAAATAAAAAGAATATAATGATAGCGTGCATTGTTATATTAGTAATATCTGTTGGAGGACTATTTATAAAAAACTATAAAACTAATAATAGTTCATCTGCATCTACAAGAGTAATAGAAAATGATAGTGGCAAAAATGATAATAGCTTAGACAAAGATAAGAATACAGTTAATAATACTAACAAGAAAAAAGAAAATGAAAAGAATAAAAAAGAAACTAAAAAGAAAGAGGAAGAAAAGAAAAAAGAAGAAGTCAAAAAGAAAGAACAAGAGAAGAAAAATAAAGAAGATAAAAACAATGAAAGTACATCTAGTAAATTAGTATCTAGTAATGATAATTCAGGGAACAAAGAGGTAGGTAATAAAGTAACAGTTAATATAAGGATAGAAGGATATGATAGAACTCTTGTGCCAAGAACTCAGATAACTACGGGGATTTTTGATTTAAATAAATATTCAGGACCAGCTACAGGGGCCTCTGCAACGCCATCTAAAGGATGGGGGATAGATAAATTTAAAGAACCAACTAATGCTCATGCTGTGGTTAAAGTGTTAGAAAAATACGGATTTAAACATGTTAAAGATTATGATCTTCAAGATTATGGCTGGAGTTTATATATAGCAATGATAGGAGGAGATAGAGAATTTGACCATAGAAGTACTTCAGGTTGGATGTATAGAGTAAATAATGTATTACCTAATGTGGGATGTCAAGGTAAGCCTATAAAAAATGGAGATGAAATCTTATGGTATTTTGGAGCTTATGGATTTGATACATTAGCTACTGAAATAAAGGCAAATGCTACTAATGTAAAAGTAGGACAACCTGTTACCATAACTTTAAATGGGATTAAAAATGATATAAATACATGGAAAGAGTTTAGGGAACCAGCAAAAGGAGCCACTATATATGCCGATAGTAGTCCATTAATAATAGGAGGTAAAAAATTTATTACAGATAATAATGGAAAGGCAACTATAAAATTTGATAAAGCAGGTACTTATAGGTTATCAGCAGAAAGAATTAATAATAAAGGATTAAAGGATATAGTAAGACCACAGCCTATTAGTATAAGTGTAAAATAATATTAAAATTAAAAGTCCACTTATTTTAAGTGGACTTTTAATTTTAATATTTTATCTATAAACACTAATATATTATTATAAAATCTGGTAAAATAAGATTAATATAGAATTCTGAAAGGGGATAATTTTATGGATTATATGAAGATTTATGAGGAATGGTTAAATAATGAATACTTCGATGAAGAAACAAGGAAAGAATTAAGAAGTATAAAGGATGATCCTAAGGAAATAGAAGATAGATTTTATAGAAATTTAGAATTTGGTACAGCAGGGCTTAGAGGGAAAATTGCTGCAGGAACTAACAGAATGAATAAATACATAATAGCTAAAGTTACTCAAGGACTTGCAGACTTTATAGTAGATAAAGGTGATGAAGCTATGGAAAGAGGAGTAGCTATAGCTTATGATTGTAGACATTATTCATATGAATTTGCTAAAACAGCGGCACTGGTTTTAGCAGCAAATGGAGTAAAAGCTTATCTTTTTGAAACTTTGAGACCAACACCTATTCTTTCATATACAGTAAGAAGGCTTAAAACTATTTCAGGTATAGTAGTAACTGCTAGTCATAATCCAAAAGAATACAATGGATATAAAGTTTATTGGGAAGATGGTGCGCAAATACTTTCAAGTATTGCAAATCCTATATTAGAAAAAATAGAAAATATAAAAAGTTTTACTGAAATCAAGAATATTTCTGAAGAAGAAGCAAAAGAAAAAGGTCTTCTTAAAATAATAGGTAAAGAAATAGATGATGAATATATAGAGAAAGTAAAGGAATTAAGTATTAGAGATGATATAGATAAAGATATTAAAATAGTGTATACTCCTCTAAATGGTACTGGAAATATACCTGTAAGAAGAGTTTTAAAAGAAAGAGGATTTAAGAATATCATTGTAGTACCAGAACAGGAAAATCCAGATCCAGATTTTACTACAGTAGGATATCCTAATCCAGAAGATATAAAGGCCTTTAAATATGCTGAGAATTTAGGAAAAGAGGTAGGGGCAGAGCTTTTAATAGCCACAGATCCAGATTGTGATAGATTGGCTATAATGGTTAAAGATAAAAATGGAGAATATGTAGCATTTAATGGAAATCAAACAGGTGCTATATTAATTAGATATATATTAGAAAGCAGAAAAGAAAAGGGCACATTACCTGACAATGGAGCCATAATAAAATCTTTAGTTACAGGAGATATGGGGAAAGCTATAGCAGAAAAATATGGAGTTAAAACCTTTGAAACTTTAACTGGATTTAAGAATATATGTGGAAAAGAAAATGAGCTGGAGAGGACTGAAGAATATAAATTTATATTTGGATATGAAGAAAGTATAGGATATGTGGCTGGTGATTTTGTAAGAGATAAAGATGGAGTTATATCTTCAATGCTTTTGTGTGAAGCAGCAGCTTATTATAAAACTTTAGGAAAATCTCTATTGGATATTTTAAATGAAACTTACGAAGAGTTAGGATATTACAGAGAAAAGCTTATATCATTAGTTTTAGAAGGTATAGAAGGGCAACATAGAATAGGAAGAATGATGGAAGTATATAGAAAAGAATTTCCAAAACAAATAGGAGAAGTTAAATTAGTAAAATATATAGACTTAGAAGAAGGAAAAGAATTTGATATGAAATCAGGTGAAGTTAGTGATAGTGAAATGCCAAAATCTAATGTACTTAAATTTATGTTAGATGATGAATCTTGGTATGCAGTAAGACCTTCTGGTACTGAGCCTAAAATAAAGATTTATATATATTCTAAAGGAAATACTTTAAAAGAATCAGAAAATAAATTAAAAGTAATGGAAGAAGTTATCATGACAAAACTAAATTCCGTAGAATAGACATAATAAGGATTTAAAATATATAAACAGGTAGTATACAAAAAATTGTATACTACCTGTTTTATTTTTATTAGTAATTATAAAAGAGATAAAAGAGTAATAAATATATAGAGAGATAAGTAATTAAAAAAATAAATTTGAGGAGGCGGTTTTATGAGAAATATAGTTGATTTAAATAGTGATGTTGGAGAAAGTTTTGGAAATTATACAATAGGAATGGATGAAGAAGTACTCAAATATGTTTCTTCAGCTAATATAGGATGTGGATGGCATGGTGGAGATCCAATGGTTATGGAAAAAACAATAGATGTGGCAGTTAAAAATGGATTATCAATAGGTGCTCATCCAGGATTTCCTGATTTATTGGGTTTTGGAAGAAGAAAAATGGATATAAGCCCTAATGAAGGGAGGAATTATGTAATATATCAGCTAGGAGCTATTAAGGCTTTTGCTATAAGTAAAGGGATAAAAATTCAACATGTAAAACTTCATGGAGCTTTTTATAATATGGCAGCAGTTAACTATAAATTATCATTAGAAGTAGCAAAGGGCATATATGAAGTTGATAAAAATATTATTTTACTTGCTCTTGCAGGAAGTGAAATGGTAAGAGCGGCAAAGGAAGTTGGACTTAAAGTTGCAGAAGAAGTTTTTGCAGATAGAGTTTACAATGTTGATGGTACTTTAGTTTCTAGAAAAGTTCCGGGTTCCGTAATACATGATAAAGATTTAGCTATAGAAAGAGTGAAATCTATGGTTAAACATGGAAAAGTAAAGGCTATTACAGGAGAAGAAATTGAAATAAATGCGGATTCTATATGTGTTCATGGAGACAATCCTGAAGCAGTAGCTTTTGTTAAGCTTATAAGAGAAAAGTTAGAAGAAGATGGAATTGAAATAAAAGCACTTAAAGAGTTTATATAATTAATAATTAATGTGGGGGGAAGTATGGGGAAAAAAAATTTATCCGCTCTTTTAGGAGCAGCATTTCTTATGGCAACATCTTCTATAGGACCAGGGTTTTTAACACAAACAGCAACATTTACAGAAAAGTATAAGGGTGATTTTGCTTTTGTAATATTAATATCTATTGTTTTAACAATAGGAGCTCAAGTAAATGCTTGGAGAGTTATAGGGGTATCTGGAATGAGGGCACAAGATATATCTAATAAATTATTGCCTGGATTGGGATATTTTGTAGCTTTCATTGTGGCTCTTGGTGGACTTGCTTTTAATATAGGAAATGTTGGAGGAGCTGCCATGGGGTTAAATGTGGTATTCGGGTTAAATTTAAAAATTGGAGCATTAATATCAGCTATTTTATGTATAGGAATATTTTTATCAAAAGAAATGGGAAAAGCTATGGACAAATTAACAGTAGCACTTGGAGGAATAATGATACTTTTAGTAGCTTATGTAGCTATAGTAACAAAACCACCAGTATCGTTAGCATTAGCTAGAAGTGTTATGCCAGAAAATATTGATTTTTTCCCAATTATTACATTGATAGGAGGAACTGTAGGAGGATATATAACTTTTTCTGGAGGTCACAGACTTATAGATGCAGGAATAACAGGACAGGAAAATATAGATAAAATAACTAAATCATCTTCTTTGGGAATATTGGTATCATCTATTATGAGAATATTACTTTTTTTAGCCGTACTTGGTGTGGTTTATGCTGGCAATAAGCTAGATCCAGCTAATCCACCAGCATCAGCTTTTAATATTGCTGCAGGAAATATAGGATACAAATTTTTTGGAGTAGTTATAGCAGCAGCAGCTATAACTTCTGTAGTAGGAGCAGCATATACTTCTGTATCTTTTCTAAAAACTTTATCAACATGTATTGATAAAAATTACAATAAATGGATAATAGGTTTCATATTAGTATCTACAATTATATTTATAACTGTTGGACAACCGGTTAAATTGCTTATATTAGCTGGTTCTTTAAATGGATTAATTCTTCCAATTACTTTAGCTATTATGCTAATAGCATCTGTAAATAAAAGCATAGTAGGAGATTATAAGCATCCATTATGGTTACTTATTTTAGGTATAGTAGTTGTTATAATTTCAGCTTATGCAGGAGGAAAATCCTTAATGGGAATTAAAAATTTATTTATATAAAGGTGGTGATTTTAAGTTGTATAAGGAGCCTAAATATCTAATAGCAGGTGATAAGGCTATTACTGTAGAATTCGGTGATGAAATAAAAGAGGAGATAAATAAGTTAGTAAGAAATATGTCTTTTGCAATTAATAAAGAGAAAATAAAGGGCATCACTGAAATAATTCCTACCTATAGATCAGTTTCTATTCAGTATAATCCTTTGGAAATTGGCATCAATGAACTAATAGAAAAATTAAAAGAAATATATGAAAATATAGATAGTATAAAACTACCTTTAGCTAAAATTATTGAGATACCTACAGTTTATGGTGGGGAATATGGACCAGACATAGAGTTTGTAGCTAGACATAATAATATGTCTATAGAACAAGTTATAAAGTTTCACACTTCAGTGGACTATTTAATATATATGTTGGGATTTACCCCAGGTTTTACTTACCTTGGAGGATTGCCAAAAGAAATAGAAACACCACGTTTAAAAACTCCAAGAACTAAAATACCAGCTGGATCTACAGGTATAGCAGGAAAGCAAACAGGAATATATCCTATAGAAAGTCCTGGAGGGTGGCAGCTTATAGGAAGAACTCCTTTAAAATTTTATAATCCAAAGCGTAATCCGCCTATAATTTTCAATGCAGGTGATTACTTAAGGTTTATTCCTATAAATGAAAGAGAATATAAACAAATATTAAAATTAGTAGATGAAAATAAATATGAAGTAAAATTTAGGAATAAAGAGTAGAGGTGAAAGAAGTGGGGGATATAAAAGTAATAAATGCTGGATTTTTAACTACAGTACAAGACAAAGGAAGAATAGGATATCAAGAGTTTGGGATGCCAGTAGCAGGAGCTATGGACGAATTTTCTTTGAGATTAGGAAATATTTTGCTAAAAAATGATGAGTATGAAGCTGCTTTAGAAGTTACTATGTTAGGACCAGAACTAAAATTTAATATAGATACAGTAGTTTCTATTACTGGAGCGGATATTCAACCTAAAATTAATAATATAGAAGTGCAAATGTGGAGAACTATTAAAATAAATAAAGGAGATAGATTATCTTTTGGAAAATGTAAAAATGGATTGAGATGTTATATATGTTTTTTAGGAGGAATAGATGTACCAGATATTATGAGGAGCAAGTCTACCTATATAAAGGCAAAAATAGGGGGAGTTCATGGAAGAGCATTAAAAGTAGGAGATGAAATTGATTTAATAAATAAAAAAACATATTATAAAGAAGTTTTAAACAGAAAAATAAAAGATTCTTATATTCCTAATTATACAGGTAATTATAATATAAACATAGTATTAGGTCCACAAGAGGAATCTTTTACAAAAGAAGGGTTGAATACACTTACTTCTTCTACTTATGAGGTAACAAATCAGTGTGATAGAATGGGATATAGGTTGACTGGAGAAAAAATAGAACATAAAGAAGGAGCGGATATAATATCTGATGGAATAGCTTTAGGATCTATTCAAGTACCTGGACATGGTATGCCAATTGTAATGATGGCAGATAGACAAACTACAGGAGGATATGCTAAAATTGCTACAGTAATATCTTCAGATATATCATTACTGGCTCAAGCAAAGCCTGGAGATAAGATTAAATTTATAAAATTATCCATAAAAGAGGCACATTCCATATTAAGAGAGTATGAAGAAAAAATAATTGATATAAAAAATTCTATAGAGGAAGTGAAAAATTTAGAGATAGTTAAAAGGAAAAACTATAGAGTAAGAGTGAATGGGGAAAGTTTTAGTTTAATTGTAGAGCAATGTAAATGAATTAACAAAAAACTTTTAAAAAGACGCTAAGCGTCTTTTTAAAAGTTTTTTGTTAATATTTTGTTACATATTAAGAAATAAAATAGCAGTCATTAAAAAGATGATGTATGCTTAATAAGTAAAAATTTATTTAGTTAGGAGAGATTTGGTATGGAAAATATAGGACTAGTTCTTGAAGGTGGGGGAATGAGAGGACTTTATACAGCGGGAATATTGGATTTTTTTATGGAAAAAGGTCTTTATCTACCATACGTAATAGGTGTTTCTATGGGCGCTTGCAATGCAGCTTCTTATTTATCTAGGCAAATTGGAAGAAATAAAGCTATAACCATAAATTATGTAAAGGATCCTAGATATATAAGCTATAGGAACTTCTTTAAATGCAAAAGTATTTTTGGGATAGATTTTATATATAATGAAATACCATATAAATTGGAACCTTTTGACTTTCAAAGTTTTTCAAAATGTAAGGAGAAATTTGTTATTGTAGCCACAGATTGTAATACGGGTAAAGCAGTATATTTTAATAAAGAAGAACATGAGGAAATATTAACTATTATAAGAGCATCTAGTAGTCTTCCTTTTATATCTCCTATAGTTAAATATAAGAATATGTGTTTATTAGATGGAGGTATAGCAGACTCTATTCCTATAAGAAAGTCTATAGAAGATGGGAATAAGAAAAACATAATAATACTTACAAGGCAAAAAGAATATAGAAAAGAGCCATTTAAAGCTAAAAGACTATTAAGAAGAATATACTCAAGATATGATGGATTAATAAATGCTATAGAAAATAGATATAATGGTTATAATAATACCCTAGACTATATTGATAAATTAGAAAAGGAAAATAAAGCTATAGTTATAAGACCTAAAGAAAATTTAAAAATTAGTAGAATAGAAAGAAATACGGAAAAATTAGAAGCATTATACAAAGTTGGATATGAAGATGGAAAAAGATATTATGATAAAGTTATTAATTGGATTATGGTGTAAGAAATGTATTATTTCTGCAACTTCTAAAAAATAAAATTTCAATTTTTAATTTAATATATGTACAAAATCCAAATAATCTGATAAAATTAAGAAGTGTTGAAAAAATATTGCAAGTTTAATATAACTATATTTCATAAAAGCTATATGCGTAGGAGGTAATATTATGAGTGTACAAAGTTATGTAAATGAATTATTTAATGAAGTTGTAAAAAGAAATACAAATGAACCAGAATTTCATCAAGCAGTGAAAGAAGTATTAGATTCTCTTGTACCTGTTTTAGAAAAGCATCCAGAGTATATTGAAGAAGGAATAGTAGAAAGATTAGTAGAACCTGAAAGAATGATTACTTTTAGAGTGCCATGGGTGGATGATAATGGTAAAGTTCGTGTAAATAGAGGATTTAGAGTACAGTTTAATAGTGCTATAGGTCCATATAAAGGAGGACTAAGATTTCATCCAACAGTTAATGCAAGTATAATAAAATTTTTAGGGTTTGAACAGATTCTTAAAAACTCTTTAACTGGTCTTCCAATAGGAGGAGGAAAAGGTGGCTCAGATTTTGATCCTAAAGGAAAATCAGACAGAGAAATTATGAGATTTTGTCAAAGTTTTATGACAGAATTATATAGACATGTAGGACAATTTACCGATGTACCAGCAGGCGATATTGGAGTTGGAGGAAGGGAAATAGGATATCTTTTTGGACAGTATAAAAGGATCAAAAATCAATATGCAGCAGGTGTTTTAACTGGAAAAGGATTAAATTATGGTGGAAGTTTAACAAGAAAAGAAGCAACAGGATATGGATTGGTATATTTTGTAGAAAGAATGTTACAGGCTAAAAAAATGAGTTTTGATGGAAAAACTGTAGTAGTATCTGGATCAGGTAATGTTGCTATTTATGCAATAGAAAAAGCACATACATTAGGAGGAAAAGTAGTTGCATGTAGTGATTCTAGTGGATATGTTTATGATAAAGATGGTATAGATGTAGAAATTGTAAAGAAAATAAAAGAACAGGAAAGAAAGAGAATTTCTGAGTACATAAAATATCGTCCACAAGCAGAATATCATGAAGGACATACAGGAATTTGGACAATTAAATGTGATATTGCATTACCTTGTGCAACTCAAAATGAAATAGATGAAAATTCAGCAAAAATATTAGTTCAAAATGGAGTTATAGCTGTAGCAGAAGGAGCTAATATGCCTTCAACTTTAGAAGCTACAAATATATTCCTAGATAATAATGTGTTATTTGGCCCAGCTAAAGCTGCTAATGCAGGTGGAGTTGCTACTTCAGCTCTTGAAATGTCTCAAAATAGTATGAGATTATCATGGAGTTTTGAAGAAGTTGATAAAAAACTTAAAGATATAATGATTAATATATATGAAAATATAAGTTCAGCTGCAGCAGAATATGGAGAAGAAGATAATTTAGTTTTAGGAGCAAATATAGCTGGATTTGTAAAAGTTGCAGAAGCAATGAAGGAACAAGGAATAGTTTAGAATAATTAAAAATTTATATTGACATTATAAATTTTTAATTATATAATGTAAATCAATAATTAAAAATTACTTTTATAAGACAGTGAAGAGAAGAGTAAGTATAAAAGGTAGTTATAGCGAGTCGATGGTGGTGAGAGATCGATACGAGATTTATACAGAAGAACATCTCTGAGTTTCTAACTGAAATCAATATTTTGAAAGTAGGCTTAGACGGAATCCATACCGTTAAAATTGGGAAGTATTGATTGATACTTTTACTTAAGTTGAGCTTATTTTAAGCTAATTAGGGTGGTACCGCGGAATTTCAACCTTTCGTCCCTTTATAGGGATGAAAGGTTTTTTTATTTTTAAAATTATAATAGCGCGCTATAAAAATATTTTAAATCAAGTGTTATAAAGGATAATATAAAATTTAAAAATATTTGTTTAGGAGGAAAACTATGAGTAAATATGATGAAAGATTAATAATACCAGAAGGATATAAAACAGAATTAGACTTAAAGGAAACAGAAATAGCAATAAAAGCTGTAAAAGATTTTTTTGAAAGAGCTTTAGCAAAAAAATTAAATTTAGTGAGAGTTTCAGCACCGTTATTTGTAAGATGTGATAGAGGATTAAATGACAATCTAAATGGAGTAGAAAGACCAGTAAGCTTTACCATAAAGGATGACAATGAGGCGCCAGCTGAAATAGTACATTCTTTGGCTAAATGGAAAAGAATGGCTCTTTATAGATATGGTTTTCCAATAGGAGAAGGTTTATATACAGATATGAATGCTATAAGAAGAGATGAAGATTTAGATAACATTCATTCTATATATGTTGATCAATGGGATTGGGAAAAAGTATTAACTAAAGAAGATAGAAATGAAAAATATTTAAAAGAAACTGTAAATAAAATATATAAAGCATTTAAGGAAACTGAGAATTATATATGTGGATTATATCCATTTTTAGATAAAGTGCTTCCAGAAGAAATAACTTTTATAACTTCACAAGAATTGGAGGATATGTTTCCAGGACTTACTGCTAAAGAAAGAGAAGACGCTATAACAAAAGAAAAAAGAGCAGTATTTTTAATGAAAATAGGAAAAGTTTTAGAATCAGGAGAAAAGCATGATGGAAGAGCGCCAGATTATGATGATTGGGAATTAAATGGAGATATTTTATTCTGGAATCCATTACTTAATAGAGCTTTTGAACTATCTTCCATGGGTATAAGAGTAGATGAAGAGTCTTTATTAAAACAATTAAAATTAGCTAACTGCGAAGAAAGAAAAAATTTAGAATTTCATCAAATGTTATTAGAAAAGAAATTACCATATACTATAGGTGGAGGAATAGGTCAATCTAGAATATGTATGTTTTTCTTAAAGAAGGCACATATTGGTGAAGTACAATCTTCAATATGGCCAGAAGAAATGATAGAAAAATGTGCTGAATATGGAATGAAATTATTATAATGAAAAAAATCTAAATCCTAAATGGATTTAGATTTTTTTATGCATTAATATATTTTTTTTAGAAATAATATAAATAAAGCATTTACAAAATAGAAATTGTATAGTACAATCTTATATGAAATTGATTATCAATATCATCAACAAAGGATGGTGTATATGAGCAAACTGGAAATGGCTTCAACTTTAAAAATGATAAATACGTTACAAGATAAAGAATATATGTTTTATATGACTGCATTTAATATTGCGCCTACAATTGAAGGAAGAAAACCAGCTTGTATATTAACTTTTTCTAAAAAGAATAGAAATTTATATGATATGTGGGAAAAATATAAAGAGGAATTTTTAGAACGTTTTGATATAAAGGCATTTCATATAAAAGATACAGGAGATACTCATACAGTATTATTCTATAAAGAAGCTGAGTTACATAATCAAATATTTAAAGATGAAAATATAAATTTTTTGCATAAGTTTGGATATAGAGAATATATGAAATTAGAAGAATGTTTAAACTTATTAAAGGAAAGATATGAAAATTTTTGTCCTCATGAAATAGGAATATTTTTAGGAATACCTCTAGAAGATGTTAAAGCTTTTATGGGATGTACTAAAAAGCCATGTTTGAGTTGTGGATATTGGAAAGTATATTACAATGAAGAGGAAGCATTGCAAATATTTAAATCTTATGATGAAGCAAAGATAAAAGTATTGGAAGCTGTAAGACAACAAATTGTTTTGAATAGTTTTAATAACAATATAAAGATATAAATATTTTTTTAACATTTTAATGATAATGAATATCAATATCATAAAGGAGGGGTTCTTTAATGAATAATACATTAAATGAATTGAATGTAGGTGAAAAAGGGAGGGTAGTATGTATTTTACCTGAAAGTAAAGTAAGAAGAAGGCTTATGGATATGGGCATTGTAAAAGGTGTAGATATCACTATTTCAGGAAAAGCTCCTATGGGAGATCCCATAGAGATAAACTTAAGAGGATATAATCTTACTTTAAGAAAAAGTGAGGCAAAGGATATATCTGTAGAAAAAATATAAAGCTTTAATTTATTTTTATTTTATAGAATGGGGGATAACAATGGAAAATACATTAACTTTTGCGTTAGTAGGTAACCCCAATTGCGGGAAAACTACTTTATTTAATGCAATTACAGGATCTAGGCAACATGTAGGAAATTGGCCTGGTGTTACTGTAGAAAAAAAAGAAGGAAAGGTAAAATTTGAAAATAGAGAAATCAATATTGTTGACTTACCAGGAACCTATAGCTTAGGTGCATACTCTGAAGATGAAATAGTTGCTAGGAATTTTATTTTAGAAGGAAATTCAGACGTAGTAATAAATGTAGTAGATTCAACTAATATTGAAAGAAATTTATATTTAACTACTCAACTTTTAGAAATGAATAAAAAAGTTATAATTGCTTTAAATATGGTGGATGAAGCAGAGAAAAAAAATGTTAAAATAGCTATTGATAAATTAGCAGAAAAATTAGGAGTAAGTGTAATTCCAACTGTAGCCATTAAAGGAAATGGAATAAAAGATTTATTAAATAAAGGTGTTGAAATAGCTGAAAAAGGTAAAAATAAAATTTTTAAGAGAGATTATGGTGAAGAATTAGAAAAAGAAATATCTTCATTAAAGTCTATGTTAAATGAAAGTAATATAGATCTTCCTTATCCAGAGGAATGGATAGCGTTAAAACTTTTAGAAAATGATCCACATATTCTTAATAGAATAAAGGAAAATAATGTAAATAAGAAACTTATTGAACAACTAAAAAAAAGTGTTGAAAATATAACTAATGAAGTAGGTTATGATACAGAATCATATATTGTAGATAAGAGATATGATTTTATATCTTCTATAACAAAAAATACAGTGGCAAGAAAAGATAATAAAGAGTTAACTTTTTCTGATAAGATAGATAAAGTTGTAACAAATAAATGGCTAGGAATGCCTATATTTGCTTTAATTATGTTTTTAATGTACCAAATCACCATGACTTTTGGAAATGACTTTTTGGGAGGATTTATTGATGAAGGATTTGGTAAGTTAGGAGAAATAGCTGAAGTGGCTATGGAGAATAGTCCTGAAATTATAAAATCTTTAGTAGTTGATGGAATAATTGGAGGTATGGGAGCTGTATTGGTGTTTGTGCCTTTATTATTTACTATGTACCTAATAATATCACTCTTAGAAGACAGTGGATATATGGCTAGAGCTGCTTATGTTATGGATAGATTTATGAGCAGCATAGGATTACATGGAAAAACTGCAGTATCTTTAATTATTGGTAGTGGATGTAATGTAGCAGGTATAATGTCAACTAGAACTTTGGAAAGTAAAAAAGATAGAATGGTTGGAATATTAATTAATCCATTTATATCATGTGGAGCAAGATTACCGGTATATGCATTATTTATAGGAGCTTTTTTTGCAGATAAAAAAGTAGGAATTTTTTCTGCTTCAGGAATAATTGTATTTTTACTTTATACTTTAGGAATATTAATGGCTATAATAATGGGAAAAATATTTAGTAATACTGTATTTAAAGGGGAAAATTCATATTTTATTATGGAATTACCTCCTTATCGTATACCTACATTTAAAAGTGTATTAATACACATGTGGGAAAAATCAGAAGCGTTTATTAAAAAAGCAGGAAGTATTATTTTTGTAATTGTGTTGTTAGTATGGGCATTGTCTAATTTACCAGTTGGTGTGGAACCAGGTAGTGAAAATAGCATTTTAGGAATTATAGGAGGTTTCTTTGCACCTATATTTAAACCAGCGGGATTTGGAACTTGGCAAGCAGGTGTTGCATTGATAACAGGATTAGGAGCAAAGGAAGCAGTGGTTGCTACTATGGCTACAACTTATGGGTTAGCATCAGAAGGCGCAGAACTTACTGCGGTTATACAAAATGTATTTACTCCATTGTCTGCTATGTCCTTTATGATATTCTCATTATTATACTCTCCATGTGCAGCAGCTATAGGAGCAATAAAAAGAGAAACAAATTCTGCAAAATGGGCTTGGTTTACAGTGTTTTATACAACTGCAATTGCTTGGGTAGTGTCTGTAGCATTTTATCAAATAGGAAGATTATTAGGATTTAATTAGAGAAGGAGAGGTTATATATGAGTGTGTTGGTTATTGGAGGAGACAGATTAGGCAACATAAAAGATAACCTTAAAAATGAAGGCTTTGACACAATAAAACATATAACTGGAAGAAAAAGTTCAGACAGAAAAATTCAAATACCAGAGAATATGGATGTAATTTTAGTTCTTACGGACTTTATAAATCATAAAGCTATAGAAAGTATAAAAATAAAGTCAAAAAAATGTAATGCTAAAATACTTTATTCTAAACGTTCATGGGTTCATATGGAAGAAATTATAAAAGATTATGTAAAAAAACAGAATAAATAAATTAAAATATGTAAAAATAATCACTCTCTTTAATATAGATTTTATTGCTTAGTTTTTAAATGTCTATACTAAAGGGAGTGATTTTATTATTGTTAATATTTTATAGTACATGTGTTATAATTTTTTTTCTAATACAGTTTTTACTTATAGGTATAATGTGAGGAGCTCCAGTAATAGGATTTTTAATTATATGAGTATTTATATTGTAGGCGTCCCTAATGTTTGATTCCGTAAGTACATCTTTAGGAGTACCTTTACATAATACATTACCATTTTTCAATAATATTAAAGAATCACTATATTCAGCTGCTAAATTTAAATCATGTAAAACAGCGATTACGGTAATATCTCTATTTAAATATTTTATAGTATCTAAAATATCTATTTGATGGTGCATATCTAAATTTGAAATAGGTTCATCTAAAAGTATTATTTCACTTTCTTGAGCTAAAGCTCTAGCTATAATGACTCTCTGACGCTCACCACCACTTAACTCATTTATGTTTTTATCTTTAAGGTACCAAGTATTAGTCATTTCCATAGCTTCTTTTACTATAATAAGATCAGTATCCTTTTCTTTTTCAAATCTTTTTAAATAAGGAGTTCTTCCCATAAGAACTATATCCATTGCAGAAAAATCAAAATCAATATTAGTATTTTGAGGTACGGAAGCTATTTTTTTAGCTAAATCCTTATTTTTAAAAGAATTAAGGTCTTTACCATCTATGTAAATACAATTATTTTCTATAGGTAATATTTTTTGTATATTCTTTAGAAGAGTAGTTTTACCAGAACCATTAGGGCCTATAATGCTATGAAACTTATTTTTTTCAAAATTTATATTAATATTTTTTAATATTTTTTTATCTCCATAACTACAGTGTAAGTTATTTATAACTATGGAATAGGTATTTTTATTTAACATCATATCACCTTTTTCTTATTTTGTATTAAAAGATATATAAAATAAGGTGCTCCAAATATTGATGTAATAGCACCTACTGGTATTTCAGCAGGTGGCACCAAAGTTCTTGCTAAAGTATCTGATATTATCATAAATATAGCTCCACCTAAAGTAGTGAAAGGAAGTAAGACTTTATGATTTGGGCCAACTAATATTCTTATCATATGAGGAATAATAAGTCCTACAAAGCCTATAATTCCACTTACGGATACACAGGAAGCTATAATAATTGAAGAAATAATTAATAAAAATTTTTTTACTCTGTCCACTTCTATTCCTAAGCTATTAGCAGTTTCATCTCCTGTAAGCATTACATTTAAATCTCTAGAGTAATTCATAATTACAATACTAGATATAATAACTAAAGGGAGTAGGGACAGTACTTCTTTCCAACTGGCAGAGGATAAACTTCCCATAGTCCAAAATACAATCTGTTCAACTTGTTCTCTATTAAATATCATTATAAGAGAAATTAAAGAAGAAAGTAGAAAGCTTACAGATACACCTGCCAATAACAGTATATTAGTAGGAAGCTTTGTACCAACTTTCGCTATATTGTATACAAGAAAGGTAGTTAAAATAGCAAATAAAAAAGCAAGAATTGTAACGCCGCTAATACCTATCATAGTAATTTGAAAGCCTAATACAATTGCAATAGAAGCACCAAGAGCAGAGCCTGATGAAATACCTAGTACATAAGGATCTGCCATTGGATTTTTAAAAATTGCTTGAAAGACTGTACCTACTATGGATAAGCCAGCGCCTACCAGAGCGGAAAGAATTATTCTAGGTAACCTAATATTTAATATAATTAATTTATGAGTATTTGAAATGTCATGGGTGTCTATGTTTGATCCTATTAAGGGAATTTTGGATACAAGAATTTTGATTCCTTGTATAAAGTTTATATTAGCTATACCTAAGGTACTGGATATAATGGTTAATGTAAATAGAACAACTAATAAAATAAAGAATAAACTTTTATAGTGATTTTTGTTTTTTGAAAAAGACATCAAAATTCCCCTTTTCTGTTTTATTTAAAAGCTTCTGGATGTAGTATTTTGGCTAATTGTTCTAGGCCATCTGCTAGTCTTGGACCTTGCCTATCTAACATATTATTATCTATTTCAAATAACTTACCTTTTTTTATTGCATCTAGATCTTTATAGCCATTAGCTTTCTTTAAGTCTTCTTTTACATTAAAGTATTTTGAACAAATCATTATTTCGGGATTTTTTTCTAGTAGTTTTTCAATACTATATTTCCAACCAACAGCATCTTTAGCTACGTTTTTTCCACCAGCCATAGTAATCATTTTATCAATAAAAGTATCCTTTCCAGCAGTGTAATCTCCTGATTTACCAAAGCCAATAACATAATAAACAGAAGGTGGTGTTTTGCCTGATACTTTAGTTTCTACATCAGATACTTTTTTCTTCATATTAACTACTATTTCTTTAGCTTTATTATTTGCATTTAAAACTTTTCCCATTTTTTCAATAGTATCATAGGCACCCTCAAAGTTTTCTTCACCATATAATACTAATACTTTTACACCTAAATCTTCTAATTTTTTAAGTACATCTTTTTTAAAATGAGTTGAAGCTATTACTAAATCTGGTTTCAAATCTACTATTTTTTCTATACTTGGATTTTGTAGACTTCCTATAGAAGATATATTTTTTACTTCCGCTGGATAGTTACAAAAATCAGTTCTTCCTATTAATTTGTTAGATTTATCTATAGCATAAATAGTTTCTGTTATGTTTGGTGCAATAGATATAATCTTTTCAGGTTCTTTATCTAGTGTAATTTGCCTGTTATAAGAATCTTTTATAGTTAAAGGATATTTGGTTTCTAATGAAGTTTCAGTTATATTTTTCTTTTCTTTAGTGTCTTCTACTTTATCTTTTGAACAAGCAGATAAGGAAAATATAAGTATAAAGGATAAAATTATTATTAAGAATTTTTTACTTTTAAACATTGAAGTTCCTCCTTTGTATTTTAATTAAATTTAAAATTTATAAAATAAAAACCATTACCTAATAAAGGAAATGGTTTAAAACAATTCTAAACCATTAGCCTATCCACGTAAGCCAAGTGATTAAAATTATAGGCAGGTCTCCTGGCTCAGATTCATTGTTCTTTAGCACCTTCCCCAAAATTGAGTGGTAACTTGCTAAGAACTCATCATTACAGTGGCGGGACCGCAGAAGCTTTTAACTTCTTTCCCTTTTAAACCTAATAAGGTACCTATAATAAATGTAATTTTTTCATTATTTAATTTTGCAACTTGAATTGAGTTTAACATTTATTAAATTGCATGTCAATATATGAAAAGGTCCTTTAATTTCAAGCTTTTAAGTGTATAAAAAATATAAATATATCATAGTTTAACTTTATCTATTTACATAAAACTTATCCATTGTTAAAATAAAATATAGTATTTTGAAAAAATCTTATAAGGAGATTGAACATGGAAGTTGTAGTAAATTATCCAGCAAGTTTTGGAGAAATAATTCAAGGTAAAATGTATGATAAGGATATTTTATGCTCATGTCCTATAAATATATTCACTAAAGTAAGAGTTTTTGAAAGTAAAAATCCTCAATATAAGTATAAATATTTAAAATCAGCTAAGTTTTTAAATAATGTATTAAAAGAATGGGGATATGAAGAATACATTGAGAATCTAGATATAGATATAAAATCAAATATACCTGCAGGAAAAGGTTTTGCAAGTAGTACTGCAGATTTATGTGGAGTATATTATGCTCTTTTGGGGCTTTTTAAACGACAATATGAAGAGGATGAAATTATAAGAAATTGTATAAATATTGAGCCTACTGATAGCATAATATTTAAAGAAATGACTATATTTGATTATAAAAATGGACATTATAAGCAAAATATAGGAGAATATTGTAATTTCAATATTTTAGTTTTTGAAGGTAAAAGAGTGGTAGATACGGTAGAATTTAATAAAAGAAATCTTCCACCTTTAAGTAACGTAGAAGATTTAGAAAAAAAACTAATATTAGCAGTAAAAGATAAAAATATAAGAAATATAGGCTATTGTGCTACAGAAAGTATTATAAGAAATCATAGAAGGTTAAGTTATCCTATATTACCAGTAATACTTAAGATAAAAGAAGAAATAGGAGGATATGGAGTGATAGGTGCTCATAGTGGGGATGCATTGGGTATAATATATGAACATAAATTAAATATTGATAAATTAAATAAATATATGAGTTTTATTAAAGACTATAAAACTTATAATGTAAAAACTGTAAATAGCATAGAAATTTAAATTTATAAGAAATTATTTAAATGAGCTAAATTTTTAAAGAAAAATTTGGTTTTCTATTTCCATAATAATCTTTTTGTTTTATACTTATAAGTATAAATATGGATGGGGGAGATATTTGGGAATGGATTTTGTTGAATTTAGAGAGAGTTGTGTCTTAAAAGTAAAAAACTGTTTAAAATTACTAGATTATGTGTATTGTTTTATAAACATAATTTATGTATATTTATGGATAAAAGTGACATGAACTATTATGAATAAAGAAATAAGAGTATAAAAGAGAATAAACAATATAGATTTAATAAGTGTTAAAAATCCATTTAAAATCAAGTTTGTTAAGCTTAAACTTTTAATATAGAATATTTAATAATAATTGAATATAAAAAAAATTATGAAGGAAAAAAGTAATTATGATAATTGATAAGAGAGACGACGGTTGGTGAAAGTCGTACAATGATTATAATGAAGGTTCATTCCAGAGTTGTAGGTTGAAAGTTTTCATAAATTAGTAGGCTGAACCGGGTTCCTGACGTTATTAAGGAGAGAGAGGATTTATTTATATCAAATTGGGTGGTACCGCGAATAATATTCGTCCCTTGTAAGGGACGTTTTTTTATTTTAACAAACCTATAAAAGTCAATTTCCTATTGTTTTATAAATAAATCAATTAGGGTGGTAACGCGAAGCATTCGTCCCTTTATAGGGGAATGCTTTTTTATTTTATGAAATAATGTATTCTATTAGGAAAGGTTGGATCGTAACTTTTAAAAAATATTTAGGAGGTAAATATGAGCAGGAATTCTAAAAATATAATCATAACAGGTTTTGCATTGTTTTCTATATTTTTTGGTGCGGGAAATTTAATATTTCCACCCACTTTAGGATTTATGTCTGGAGATAAATGGCTATGGACAACTTTAGGATTTTTAATTACTTGTATAGGGCTTCCTTTAATGGGTATAGTAGCAGTAGCTCTGGTAGGAGGAACAACAGAAGATTTAACAAATAAAGTTGGAAAATCTTTTGGTAAGATTCTTTGTTCTATAATAATGTTATCTATAGGACCATTATTCTGTATACCTAGAACAGGGGCAACCACATATGAATTAGGAGTTCAACCCTTATTTTCTAATGTAAATCCAATAGTTTTTTCTATAATATATTTTTTTATAACTTATATTTTTGCGGTAAATGAGTCATCTGTTGTGGATAAAATAGGTTCAATATTAACACCATTTTTATTGATTGCATTAGGAGTTATAATATTTAAAGGGATATTTGTGCCGTTAGGAACACCGTCAAATACTGGATTAGAAAATGCTTTTTCAAGGGGATTTACAGAAGGATATCAAACTATGGATGCTTTAGGATCTATAATTTTAGCTCAAATGGTTGTTGGAAATTTAATTTCAAAAGGATATAAAACTAAAAAAGAACAAATAAATTTGACTATAAAGGCAGGAATTGTTTCAGCAATATGTTTAGGATTTGTATATGGAGGACTTTCATATATAGGAGCTACTACCAATGCAATTTTTCCAAAAGATGTTACTAGAACATCTCTATTAATAAATATAACCCAAGGACTTTTAGGGGGATGGAGTAAAATTATATTTGGAGGAGCTATTTCAATAGCTTGTCTTACAACATCAGTAGGACTTACGGCTACTGCGGCAAATTACTTTAGTAAATTAAGTAATAATAAAGTAAGTTACAAGTCAATTGTAGTAATTATATGTATATTTAGTTGCATTATTTCAAATTATGGCGTAGAAACTATAATTAAGTTAGCCGTACCTGTACTTGTAACTGCATATCCTGTAGTAATAGTATTGATTATTATGAATTTATTTTCAAAATATATAATTAAGAAAGAAGTATATGTGGGAGCTGTCTATGGTGCTTTTGTAGTAAGTATATTTAATTCTTTAAACTCTTTAGGAATAGAAATACCTATTATAGGGAATGTTATAAACAATCTACCATTAACAAATGAAGGGTTTTCTTGGATATTACCAGCTATAATTGGTGGTATAATTGGAGCGGTATTTTTCAACAAAAATCATATAGAAGTAGGATATGAAAAGATTTCATGAAAATAAACTATAAAACCAAAGGGATATTTAATTATTTCTTTGGTCTTATTAGTAAAAAACAACTTTTACTTGACAATATTATGTATATATAATAAAATATAAAAGTCAAAGGAAATAAAGTATGGCCCCATGGTCAAGAGGTCAAGACGCCACCCTCTCAAGGTGGAATCAGGGGTTCAATTCCCCTTGGGGCTGCCATGAATTGAAATGAAAGAGTTTACAGAGATGTAGGCTCTTTTGGTGTTTTTCTACACTATTTTAATGTTTTAGATATTAAAAACTAAATTTATTAAAATATATAGAGTTTATAAAATAGGCTTAGGTTAATGCTTGAGTCTATTTTTATTTTTTTCTTCATATTATATATAAACTTTAGTTAATAGCAAGTAAAGTTTATTCGCATATTATGGTAGTAATAATGATAGGGGGAATGCTTTTTGAAAAGGACCTATGTATTAGATACCAATGTTATTCTGTATTCACCTGGTGCTATTTTTTCTTTTGGAGAAAATGATGTAGTTATACCAGAAGTGGTATTAGAGGAATTAGATGCATTTAAAAAGGATAAGAATGATTTAGGAGCAAATGCTAGATATGCCTCTAGATTATTAGACAAATTAAGAAAAGAAGGAAAATTAAATAAAGGAGTAGTGTTACCAGGTGGTGGAAAATTAAGAGTTGAAATGAATCACCAAGAAACTTTAATTCCTATGTCTTGGGATAAAGGAAAAGCTGATAACAGAATAATACAGGTATGCAAAGGTCTAAAAGAAGAAGGAGAAGATGTATGCCTAATAACCAAAGATATATTTGAAAGAATAAAAGCAGATACTGTAGATATAGATGTGGAAGATTTTTATGAAAAAGTAGTTCCTGAAAATGAAAGTCAGTACACGGGTAGAATAGACTTGTATGCATCTTCTGATAAAATAGATGAATTTTATCGTAATAAAATTATAGATGTTAAGGACCTATTATATTACTGTATTAAAAGAGATGAATATATAATTCCTAATCTATACAATAATCAGTTTATAATATTACATTCTTTAGATAATCCAAGAAAAACAGCATTAGGAAAATTTGATGGGAAAAAAGTAGTTAATCTATACTATAAAGATGTTTGCCCATTAGGATTGACTACAAGAAATGTAGGACAAAAATTTATGTTAGAAAGTTTATGTACTAATTCTCATGTTGCTCCATTAGTTATTATAAAGGGACCAGCAGGGACTGCTAAAACTTTATTCTCTTTAGCAGTAGGCTTAGGCAAGATACTTGAAAATAATAATAATGAATATAGAAGAATACTAGTTTGTAGGCCCAATGTGACTATGGATGAAGATATAGGTTTCTTGCCAGGAACAGAAGAAGAAAAGATATCACCTTTTATGAGACCAATTTTTGATAACTTAGAAATATTAGTGGATTCTGATGAAAAAGAAAGGTATAAAAATGAAAAGGAACTTATGGACAAAATTAGGGAATTATTTGATAGAAGAATAATAACTACAGAAGCTGTAGCTTATCTAAGAGGAAGATCTATAGTTAAGAATTGGGTTATAATCGATGAAGCACAAAATTTAACTCCTAAACAAGTAAAAGCTATTGTAACTCGTGTAGGAGTAGGAACAAAGCTAATACTCATAGGTGATCCAGATCAAATAGACCAACCATTTTTAGATTCCAGATCAAATGGATTATGTTATGCTTCGGAAAAGATGAAAGGTAGTGAACTTTGTTATCAGGTTACATTAAAATATGATGAATGTGAAAGATCACCTTTAGCATACGAGGCTTCTAAAAGATTATAATGTTTTTAAAACTAACAAGAAAAATAAACAGTTATGGATATTTTTATCTAACTGTTTATTTTTTGTTATGTATTAACCATATGTTTAAAGAATTTTAATAATTTACATATATACTTTCTAATATAAATAAAGTATAAATATAGTGATTGCTATTTAAAAATTATAATATTTATTGTAAAATAAAAATATGTATGTATATTTGAAAGGAAAGATTGAAATATGAATAAAAAGAAAAAAAATAAGAGGAAAAAGGCGTTTTCTTTAAAAATATTTGTATTATTTGTATTATTTGAATTTATATTTACAGGAATAACTGCTCCTCTCATATTATTTTATGGACCTTTTAAAAATGTAAGAAAAACTTTTGTTGGTGCAGCTATGAGTACATTAAGTCACCAATATTTTGCTACGGCTTTTTTATCTGATCAAAAAATAAAAGAAATATTAAAAGAAGATGTAGTAGAAGTAATTGATCAAAGTGAAGGATTAGATACATTAAAGTTCGAAAATAAGCATGATGATAATATTGAAAGATACGATGTAGAAGGTAAAAAATTTAAGGGATATATGCTTGTAATACATGATCCAACAAGAGTAAAAGTTGGATATAGTAGTAAATTGGGAAAATCAGGAGAACTTACAAGTCAAATTGCAAAATCAAATAATGCAGTTGCAGCTATTAACGGAGGAGGATTTACAGACAAAAATGCTGATGGTAACTGGACTGGAACAGGTGGCCAACCTGTAGGGATTTTGATGAGTGGTGGAAAAATGTATAATAGTATTAGTGATCCAGATAAGAAGGATGATGTAATGGCTCTAACATCTAGGGGAGTACTTTTAGTAGGAAAATATAGTTTAAATGAAATGAAAAGACTAGGAGTAAAGGAAGCTATTACTTTTGGACCAGCACTAGTAGTTAATGGAGAACCTACTATAAAATCTGGTGATGGTGGATGGGGAATAGCGCCAAGAACAGCTATAGGACAAAAAAGAGATGGATCTATACTCCTTTTTGTAGCAGATGGAAGACAGATTACAAATCCAGGAGCCACATTAAGAGATGTACAAGATGTTATGTTAGAATATGGAGCATATAATGCAACAAATTTAGATGGAGGGTCTTCTTCTACTATGTATTACGATGGAGAAATAATAAACAATCCTTGTGATCCATTAGGAGAAAGGGCAGTACCTTCTATTATATACGTTACACCTTAGAAGGAGAGAAAAAGATGAAAAACTTTAAGAGAATATTTGCTTGGGTAGTTCTATCACTGATTATACAGTTAATAGGATTTTATTATGTAGATAAATATTATTTGTCTACAGACACTGCAGTAAAAGTAAAAAAAATAGAGAAGAAAAATGATAAGAAACCAGAAGCAGAAGTTAAAATTCCAGAAAATGCTACTCGCGTTAATTTATCCTTTGATGGCAAATATGTGGCTTATTATGATGAAGATAAATTAAAGGTTGTAAATACAAAGGATGGAGATGTTAAGGATATCTCTTTTGAAGATGGAGTAAAGGTATCTTATTATAAATGGCTTTCAGATAGAAATAGAATGTTAATAGGAGAAAAACATAATAATGAAAATGGACATGGATTTAAATTATCCTATTATGATGTAGATAAGGATGCTAAAGAAGAAATAAAAGATTTAACTTGGGCAGATGAAAATTCAGAAGTTGAAGATATACAAGCATCCACTTTAACTAATGTAATATATGTAAAAGTAGCTAGAAGTGGTGGAAGAAGTAGTCTTTATTGGATAAACATAATGAAAGAAATGAAAAGAATATATCCTAATGCTTACTTAATAGGAGAAACAGCTATACTAAATCATGAAGATAAGCTTTTATATGAAGATGCAACCTATAATAAGATTTTTGCTACTAATAGGGAAGAGTCTATTCGTATAACTGATGTTACTAAACCAAGACTTTTAGGAGTAGATATTGATGATAATGTATATATTGGATCTATGGAAAATGATAAAATTACAAAGGTCTATTACGGAACATTAGACAAGCCTACTAGGGATTGGAATGTAATTCCTTTTATGGAGCCAGTAGATAAAGATGATGTTTATATATCTGAGGAAGGTAAAGTATTAGTAAATGATAATCTTAAGGGTATAGTTAAAGAAGTAGCTACTGGAAAAGAAACTTCATATTCAGGTAAATTTATTCAAGTTTATAGTAGTGGAGTTGCTTCAATAAAAGATGGAAAATTAGTAAAGACAAACTTTAAATAATAGAGAATAGAGGATAAAGAATAAATATGGATAAGTTTTCTCCATATCTATTCTTTATTATTTTTATCTTATTATCTGAAAAAAGTTACTATTCATTGAGAAAAAGGACTACCTTTGATATAATGATTTTACACTTAATTTAAGAGAGGATGATTTTTTTGGGAATAGATTTATTTGAGAAGATATTAATGATACCAGCAATACTTATAGCTTTTACATTTCATGAATATGCTCATGCTTGGGTTGCAGATAAATTAGGAGATAAAACTCCAAAGTTTCAAGGCAGACTTACATTTAATCCTATAGCACATATAGATCCCATAGGATTTATAATGATTTTATTAGCTGGCATTGGTTGGGCGAAACCTGTACAAGTAAATCCTAGAGCTTTCAAAAATTATTATAAAGATGATTTAAAAGTATCTATAGCAGGACCTCTAGGAAATATTTTAGCAGCAGTTGTGTTTTCAGGAATAATTGCTTTAACTTATAAATTAGTGCCAGGACCTATTTATAATGGAGGAATATTATATATTTTGATTAAAATATTTTATGTAACTGTATACTTGAATTGTATACTTGCTCTTTTTAATATTATGCCATTACCAGGTTTAGATGGATTTCATGTTTTAAGAGATTTGGCACCAGCAAAATTTTATAAGTTTTCAGATGTTATGTATAGATACCAAATGGTTATATTTATATTATTTATAATGATACCAGGAGTTTCTAATTTCTTAGTAGGGAAGCCAGCTAGTAGGCTTTATGGATTAATTTTAAACTTGTTTAACATATAGAAGAGAAATTATATGGATAAGTGGATAATATTAAATAAATTTATTATTTTGATATATTGTTCTATAAAGTACGTTAATGAACTTTATAGCAGAGATTTTCTAATAATACTAGGGTTTTTGTTATATATATCAATAAATATGATTTATTATATTATTAGTAAAAGAAGGTTTAAAGTTGTAATAGATATTTTAATGATAATAGGCTTAATTTTATTAGGAACACAAGGAAATAGTATTTTCTTATTATTTCTTCCTATAACTTTTATACAATTTGTATATAGTAATAATTTAAATAATATATATACTATAGCTTTGATATTTATATCTACTATATTAATAGACAAAAATATTATAGCAGAATATTTTCTTATTCTGCTATTTAGCTATCTAATATATGTATTGTCTTATAATAACCATTATAAAATAGAAAAATTGTTAAAAGAGAAGGATGATTTGAAATCAAAAAACTATCATTTGTATGATAGAATAAATAAAAATTTGGAATATGAAAATCAAGTAATTTACACTTCAAAATTAGAAGAGAGAAATAAAATTTCACAACAACTACATGATAAAGTAGGTCATACTATATCAGGAAGTCTCATGCAGTTAGAAGCAGTAAAATTATTAATGGATAAAGATAAGGAAAAAGCAAATATGTTTCTTGATAATACTATAGAAGTATTAAGACAAGGAATGGAAAGTATTAGGATAGTTTTGCATAGTATTAAACCTGCTTCGGAACAAATGGGTGTGAATAAAATAAAGCTTATGTTAAATAAAGTTTCCTCTAGAAGTAATGTTAAATGTAAC
Organism: Clostridium tetanomorphum; assembly: GCF_017873215.1. Lineage (GTDB taxonomy): Bacteria > Bacillota > Clostridia > Clostridiales > Clostridiaceae > Clostridium_AO > Clostridium_AO tetanomorphum. Next base: position 80,045 of record NZ_JAGGKA010000013.1, on the reverse strand, counting down.
CTAATATATAATGGAAATCTTCAAAGAATATCGTATTTGCAGTGGAAAATAATTGATGACAGTTTGAAAGAGTGCATTACTAATACTATAAAATATTCAAAAGCCACTAAAATAACAGTAAACATAGAAATTTTTAATAAGATTATTAGAGTAGAAATAAAAGATAATGGAATTGGAGCATTTAAGATAAAAAAAAGTATGGGAATAAAAGGCATAGAAGAGAGATGTGAACAGATAATGGGTAAAGTTATAATAGATGGCTCTAGCGGTTTTTCAGTAATACTTATTTTACCTATAGAGGCATAGCTAAGCTTAAATTAAGTCTATTAGTTTTAAATAAGAGGTGGATTCTATGGCTATTAAAATTGTAATTGCAGATGATGATTCCTTAATAAGAGAGAGTTTAAAAATAATATTAAATATGGATGAAGAAATAGAAATAGTAAATGTGGTTGAAAATGGATTAAAGGCATTAGAGGTGTGTTTAGAAAATGAAGTAGATGTAGCTGTTTTAGACGTAAGAATGCCTGTTTTAAATGGAGTAGAAGCTGCTAAAGAAATTTTATTAAAAACAAAAGCAAGCCCTTTAATACTTACCACTTTTGATGAAGATGAGTATATAATGGGAGCTATAAAGAATGGAGCAAAAGGATATATATTAAAAAGTAGTTCACCAGAGAAAATTAAAGATGCTATAAAAACAGTTTATTCTGGAAATATAATTTTGCAGGATGTAGTAATGGAGAAAGTAAAAGAAGAATTGATATGGGAGGAAACAACTAAGTGTCATAAAGATATCTTCTCTCAAAGGGAAATTGATATTATAGAAGCTATAGCAGAGGGACTTTCAAATAAAGAAATAAGTAGTAAACTATATATATCTGAAGGAACTGTTAAAAACTATATAACTTCTATATTAAACAAAACAGGATTACAGCATAGAACTCAAATAGCTATTAATTATTTAAAAGGGAATATATAAATATGACTTTTGTCATAACAAAGAGTGACTTCTTGTACTAAAAGGGAAGTCCTTTTTTTTATATAATAATTAATAAGATTTGATGTAATAAGGGTGGGAGAGTAGTATGAAAATAATTAAAATAGAAAACTTAGTTAAAAAATTTGGTGATTTTGCAGCGGTAGATAACATTGATTTAGATATAGAAGAAGGTGAAATATATGGTCTTTTAGGGCCTAATGGAGCAGGTAAAAGTACTATGATAAATATAATATGTGGGCTATTAACCATGAATAATGGAAAAGTATTTATTCTAGATAAAGATATAAAAAAAGAATGTGATTATGTAAAGAGTAATATAGGTATTGTGCCTCAGGATATAGCTATATATGAGGATTTAAATGCCTACGAAAATGTGAAGTTTTTTGCAAGTTTATATGGTTTGAAGGGAGAAAAATTAAAACAGAGCGCAAATGAAGCACTGGACTTTGTAGGACTAGGAGATAAGTATAAAAACTTTCCTAATGAATTTTCAGGAGGAATGAAAAGAAGGCTAAATATTGCTTGTGCTATAGCTCATAAACCAAAGCTTATAATAATGGATGAGCCAACTGTAGGCATTGATCCTCAATCAAGAAATCATGTTCTTCAGTCTGTAAAGAGATTAAATAGTTTAGGTTCTACTATAATTTATACTAGTCACTATATGGAAGAAGTAGAAGAGATTTGTACAAGAATAGGTATAATAGATCATGGTAAGCTTATAGGAGAGGGAACTAAAGAAGAATTAAAATCAATAGTATGGGATAAGCAGAGAGTGTTAATTACAGTGGATTCTATTGAAAAAATTAAGGAAGAAGATATAAAAAGAATAAAGGGAGTTGTATCTGTGCAGATAAACAATAAGTTAGTAGATATAAGTAGTAATAAGGATATAAATAATTTAGATGAAATAATACTATATTTTATGAAAAATAATATTTCTATAGATAATATTGAGTCTAAAAAGCCAAATTTAGAAACTGTATTTTTAACTCTTACTGGAAGAAAGTTGAGAGACTAGGGGTGGGAATATGAAATGGATTATTATAGCTGTTAAAGAAATAAAACAAAGTTTAAGGGATAGAAAATCCATGGTTATGATGGTGCTTTATCCAATACTTTTAATGCTAATACTTGGTTCAGCATTAGCTGGTGCTTTTAACTATTCTATAAGTTTTAAGGATACTAAAGTAGTATATAAAATAGAGACAAAGGAAAGTGGAAGTCATAATTTTAAAGAGTTTACAAAGACCTTAAATAATCTGGGAATAGAAACCATAGAGACCAAAGATGAAAAGCAGGCTATAGAAAAGGTAAAAGATAGTACCTATATGTGTTATATAAAGATAGGAGAAAAGGACAAAAAAATAAATTTTTATAAAAATGAAAGATACAGCTTTAAATCAGATTTAATTCAAACTATATTAAATATCTATATAGATAGATATAACACGATAACGGAAATTTATAAGGAAAATCCTAGAGTATCAAGAGATTTATTGGATGAAAAAGAAGTTAATTATGTAAATGAAGTAAATGTACAAAAAAATAGATCTCCTAGGTCTATAGATTATTATGCTGTTACTATGCTAACAATGATAATACTTTATTCAGCATTATCTGGTGCTTTTGCTATAGGAGGAGAATATATTAGAAATACTTTTAACAGAATAATGTGTGCACCAATTAAAAAGGCTGAAATATTAGGAGGAAAGATTTTAGGAAATATAATAGTTAATTTGATCCAGAGTATTATAGTTATTTTTATTAGTAAATATATATTAAAGGCTTACTTTGGAAATAATATGATGCCAATATATTTAGTAATATTATCCGAGGTAACAATGGCTATATCTATAGGAGTAGGGGTAGCCTTTATGACAAAAAAGGATACTTTGTCTAGTGCGTTGCTACATATAATAGTACCATGTATAACTTTCTTTGGAGGAGGATTTGTTCCAATAGGTGACTTAAAAAATAATACTATAAATCTTATTTCTAATTTATCGCCTTTAAAATGGACTAATGATGCTTTATTTACTTTTATTTATTCCAATAATATTCATAATATAAAAATTGCTATAATTATTAACATGACAATAGCTATAGTATTTCTAAGTATTTCATTATTGATTTACAAAAGGCAGGTGGTTTAATTGAGAAATACTTTTATTTTATTTTTAAATACTATAAAAATAATTTTTAGAAAAAAGAGAAATATAATAGTATACTTTTTACTTCCTATGATAAGTTTTATAATTACTATAAATGTATACAGCAATAAAGCTTCTCAAAATGAAGCTATGCTAATAGGGATAGATAATAAAGACGAAAAAATACTATCAAAGGATATGATAGAGTATTTAAGGTCTACTAAGAAATTTAAATTTATTAAGGTAGAAGATGGAGATATAAAAGATGTTGTAGCTAAAAGGGATGTGGATTGTGCAATTGTATTTCCAGAAGACTTTACTCAAAGTATCTATGATGGAAATTTTAAAGAAATATATATGTTTTCTATAAAAGGAGAAGAGGCAACTGCACTTATAAAAAAGTATTCAAATTATTATATGAAGAACCTTTTAGATATTAGCAAAGCTTCCGAAGGAGATTTGGATAAATTTAATAAGATATATAATAGATATAAATATGGAGAAGTAAAGCTTGTTGAAAAAAATATAGAGGATACTGCTTTAAACAAAGGAGTTACTTATTCTGGCATTGGTCTTTTAATAATGTTTATTATGTTTACTACAGGAAACATATCAAGAATTATGATAAAAGAAAGAAGAAATAGAACTTACTACAGAATATGCGCCTCTCCTGTAAACTCAAAAACTTATGTAAGTGGAAATGTGATGGCAAATTTCTTTATAGTGTGTATTCAGGTAATTGCTATAATTATTTTAGTAACTAAAGTTTTAGGTATATCCACTTATATCCCAAATACTCAATTGATTTTTATATTGTTAAGTTTTGGCGTAGCTGCCATAGGTATGAATATGGTTATAATGGCTTTTTCTGAATCTTTTGCTCAGGCTATTAATTTAAATACTATAGTTACTATTCCTACTTGTATGTTGGGAGGGTGCTTTTGGGATTTATCTTTAATGCCTAAACATATACAAAAAATATCTAATTTTGTTCCTCAAAAATGGACTATAGATGCCATATATAAATTGCAAAGTGGAACTTCATTCTCAGATATAAAAATGCATATAATAATAATATGGACATTTGCAATTACACTATTTTTAATATCAATTTACAAAATGAGCATAAGTGAGAAAGTTGAAAATTTTGTTTAATATATTACAAATTAAACAGACATGATATAATAAATTACGATGCAATTTTTTTAGAAAACGGAGGATAAATATGAGACTTAGAAAGAAATGGTGGGCAAGACCTGAAATGGAGGAAGCTCAACTTTGCATAACAAATCCAAGAGATTTCAAAGGAAGATGGAAAGAGGAATTCAAAAATAATAATCCTATACATTTGGAACTAGGGTGTGGAAGAGGAGGATTTATATCTAAAAAAGCTGATGCAAATAGAAATGTAAACTATGTAGCAATAGATTTAAAAGATGAAGTTTTAATATATGCATTAAGAAAAGTACAGGAGTTAGAACTAACAAATGTTAGAATTGCTCCTTTAAATATTACTTTTATTGCTGAACTATTTGAGAAGGACGAAGTAGAAAAAATATATATAAATTTCTGTAATCCATGGCCAAAGGATAGACATAATAAAAGGAGACTTACTCATACTAAATTTCTAACAGAGTATAAGAAGTTTTTAAAACCAGAAAGTGAAATTTGGTTCAAAACAGATGATATAGATCTATTTGAAGATTCCCAGGAATACTTTAAGCAATGTGGATTTTCTATAGAGTATTTAACTTATGATCTTCACAATTCAGGCTTTGATAAAAATATAGTTACTGAATATGAAGCAAAGTTTACATCAATGGGAATGAAAACTATGTTTTTGATAGCGAAGCTTTTGTAGCCCTGCAAAATAGTTCTGATGGTAAAAAAAGTCCTGACAAAAAACGGAATAAATATAGTAACAGAGTCCACATTTCTAGAGTAAATTAGGCAAGGAATGTGGATTTTTTATTGAAGTATATAAATTTTATTTATACTAAAGATATATTGTAAGAGTTTATATTTTTAGGAGGATATAATTTGAATAAGAAGATATATATAAAATTTTCTCATATCAATAGATAAATTTTTTAGTAAGCAAGATAACAAGAGGATATATTTTGGAGATAATAATTTAGAAAAAGCAATAAGAGATAAGATAAATAAGCCTAAAGGAGAAATTTATGAGGGTGATGTTAATAATATTCAAGAGTTAACCATTCATCATCAAAAAATCTCCAATTTAGAAGGAATACAATATTTAACTGGTCTAAAAAAATTAGATTTATGGTTTGATGAGATAACAAATATTAAACAGTTAAGTAGTTTAACTAATCTTGAGTATTTACGATTAGGATATAATAAGATAGTTGATATTAGTCCGTTGAGTAAATTAACTAAATTAACGGAATTAAACTTAGAAAGCAATAAAATTACTGATATAAGTATATTAAGTAATTTAACTAAGTTAAAATCTTTAAGTTTATATAGTAATAAAGTAAATGATTTGAGGCCTCTAAGTGAGTTGAAGAATTTAGAAAGCTTAGATTTATATATTAATGAAATTGAGAACATAGAGCCTTTAGGAAATCTAACTAATTTAATAGATTTATCATTAGGAATGAACAAGATCTCTAATATTGATTCTTTAAAAAACTTAACTAAGCTGACAATATTAGAGATAGCTGAAAATTCTGTTGGAGATATTAAAGCTTTAGGTTGCTTAATTAACTTAAAGTATTTAAATGTATATGAAAATCAAATAACAGATATTAATCCTTTGAAGTCTTTGAAAAATTTACAATACTTACAACTATCTAGCAATAAGATATCTAATATAAGAAAATTAAGTCCACTTACTAATTTAAAACATTTAAGTTTAGATTATAATAAAATAAATAATATTAAAGGATTAGGAAATCTTAAAGAGTTAGAAACACTAATTTTATCTCATAATGAAATTAGAGATATAAGCGAATTAGGTTTATTATCTAAGTTGATTAGTTTATCTATAGATAATAATAAAATTATTAATGTTGAAGGATTAGATAAGTTAGAGAATTTAAGAACTTTAGATATATCTCAAAATAAAATTACAAATATTAGTTTATTAAGAGAACTGAAAAATTTGCCACTAACATCTATACATTTTGAGGAAAACCCTTTACCGGAGTATGTATTTAAAGATAAACTAAATCAACAGTTAATTTTGTCTATATTATATCCATATATTGATGAGGCTGTTAAGAATTATTATGGAGAGTTTAGACAGTATATGGATGCAGGAATTTTAGATATTACAGAAACTAAAGAGGGATATAGATTAAAGGTTAGAATAGAAACATTTGTTGGACCACATAATCCTCCATATGGATTAGATACATTAACTATAACTAAAAATAATAATGAGATAAAAGTTGAAGAATTTAAACATGAGGATGTAGATTAAAGCTAAAATTTTTAATAACTAGGAGAAGTCTTCATTTTCACCGCCCGCAAAACATCAAAGAATATTGGATTGTAAATCCAATAATTAATACAATTCAGATTTATAGCCTTAATGATAGTGGGTTATATGATTTAATTGATGTTGCTAAAAATAATGGTTTTATTAGTTCAAAAGCTATGAGGGAATTTACTGTAGATGTAGAGGAAATGTTTAAATAAAGGTAATAATAAGAGTTATAGTTATTTTATAATAAAAATTTACTATGACTCTTATTATTTAACAGTTTCATTTAATTTCTCAAAAAAGTATTTTACACCTTTCCACCAATTTTTATCTTCTGCATATTTTCTGTTTATCCATTGGAAGGGATCTTCCTTTGGAGGCCGATCTTTACATAGATTTATTACAGTTCTTGCAGCTATTCTTGAAGAATCCTTTATATCTGTGTTATACTCTTTCCAACTATGGAATACATTAAAGGGATTATTTCCTATTTTTTTGGCGCTTTTTTGTGATTTTGGCACAAAAGATTGTTCTTGGCCAGTTATAGAAAATAAAATAAGTGGATTCAAATTAAATTCTTTTGAAGAATTTATTATAGTTGAAAAATAGGGGTCTTCTGCTAAAAGAGAATTTTGCTCTTTTAAAAAAGATTTTAACTTTACTAAGTTTATGTCTTTATAATCAAAGTATTCTGGTATACCGGAAGCAGCATTATACTCATCAAAGGATAACTCTTTAAGTTTTGTTTCTAGCTTTATATTTTTTTTATTAAAAGATAAGTTTTTTAATAGAACTATTTTTTTAAAATTAAAACCTACTACTAACAATATCAAAGATGAAATAATAGCAATTCTACAAAATTTATAATTTTTAATGATATTTCTACCTATAGAAATGTCATTATTACAATGAACTATTTCTTCAGATTCTTTTATACTATCAATATTGGCAACATCAGAAGATATATCTGTTAATGGTTCGTTGTCAATATCTACTATATTATTGCAAGTGGCAGATTCTTTATTGAAAGCTTCTATTTTATTATCATAAGATTCTATTCCTAAATAAGAGTGTAACTCTTGTGTGGTAATTTCTATATTTAGATTTGAATTTATCCAATTACTTAAATCTTGTATTTTTATTTTGTTTTTAAATTCTACAGAAGTTAATACTAATAAAATATCATATAAGGATATAATATTCTTGTTATTAAAAAAAGTATTTTTTAATATGGCTACTTTTAAATCTGATTTTAAATCATCTTCAAAGCATTTTAAAGAATTTGTAAGTACATTATGTATTGTATTAGACAATATGGATGCTTGTTCTTTTTTTGTAGAATTTTTAAATTTAATGTCTATATACTTCTTTAACTTTAACACATCATATTTAGTTATTATTTTTACATTACTTAATTCATATTTTAAATTAACTGTCATTGAAATCACCTAATAAAGAAATTATTGCATCCAGATGAATCTAACGGAAAGCCTTATTATTAAATAGTCGTTTTATTTTAAAATTACTTTAAATATTTATATTTTTTTATGATGAGGTCATACTATATGTATATCTATAAATTGAAATTTAGCCTATGTTAAATTTATGTTATATAGGAGGTGCTTTAGCATGTATATAGATCAGACTTTTGCTCACACTATAGTGGGAGTTCTTAGAGATGAATTGGGACAAATAGAAGCTTATAGATTAGAAAATGGAGATACGATTTCTAAGGAACAGGCAGTTATTATGGCGAAACAAGGTGCTATGAAAGGTATTAATGAAGAAGTTGCAGACATAGGAGAAGAATTTTTAAATAGTATGCTAGAGAAAGACACAAATAATAATTTATTAAATTTACCTGTTATGAATAAAAAAGATATTGAATAAAGTATACAAATAGCATTTCTGAGTGGCAGAAATGCTATTTGTATATATTTAAAGTTTTTAGGGAGGGTTAGGTGAACCTTATATAATAAAAAACTATTTTGCTTCATTAGCTGCTTTAAGTATAGCTTCAAAATTAGGTTGATTTGCAATTTCCTCTAGATATTCTACATATACTATTTTATTATTGCCATCTATAACGAAAGCAGCTCTAGTAAGTAAACCTAATTCTTGTACATAAGTTCCATAGTTTTTACCAACTAATCTATCTTTATAGTCAGAAAGAGTAGTTACATTATCAACTCCATGAGCTCCACACCATCTAGCTTGTGCAAAAGGTAAATCCATGGATATAGTATATATAGATACTTCTCCTATATCATTAGCTTTATCATTAAAGGTTCTTACTTCTAAATCGCATACAGGTGTATCTATGGATGGAACTGTAAGTATTATTCTAACACCTTTAGTATCTTTTAAACATACTTCTTTTAGGTTAATATCTATAGCTTTAAAATCTGGAGCTGTATCTCCTACCTTTAATTCGTTACCAACTAACGTTACTGGATTATTTTTAAATTTAACATTCATTATTTATGACCTCCTCAAAAATCTATATTAATTAATAATTACTATTTGATAATAATATAATAACACAGGTTTAATATAAAAGTCAAATAAATTTTTCATTTATATTCCAAAAACTTTAAAACTATGGTTATGTAATATATAATTAAATTTGATATTTTAGATTAAGAAGTAATATATTTTTTAAATATAGGAGTGTATAATATGGAAAAAGGTTTATTGTATGGAAAGGTTGCTTTGGTTACAGGTGCATCAAGAGGTATTGGAAGAGGCATAGCTTTAGAACTTGCTAAAGAAGGTTGTACCATAGCTATAAATTATAGAAAAGATAAGAAAGGTGGAGAAGAGACCTTAGAATTAATTAGAAAAATAGGGGGATATGCTGAATGTTTTCAAGGAGATGTAGGTTGCTATAATGATAGCAAAGAAATAATAGAAAATGTAATAAATAAATTTGGTAAAATAGATGTTTTAGTAAATAATGCGGGTATTTCTAAAATTGGATTGTTTATAGATACTAAAGAGGAAGATTGGGATAAAATTATAAATACCAATTTAAAAGGAGTATTTAATTGTTGTCATAATGTTGTACCTCATATGTTGTCAAGAGGAAAAGGAACTATAGTAAATATTTCATCTATGTGGGGAAATGTAGGGGCATCCTGTGAAGTTATATATTCAGCTTCAAAAGGAGGAATAAATTCTTTTACAAAAGCTTTAGCCAAAGAATTGGGACCTTCAAATATAAGGGTAAATGCTATTTCGCCTGGTGTAATAAATACAGAAATGAATAGTTGCTTATCCTTTGAAGAAAAGAAGGAGCTTCGAGAAGAAATTCCTTTATGTAAATTTGGAGAATGTGAAGATATAGGAAAAACTGTAGCATTTTTAGCTAGTGATAATTCAAAATATATAACAGGGCAAATTATTACTGTAGATGGGGGAATGATATAAATTTAGAGGGCTGTGGCATTAAGAAATTTACATACAATATACTGTTTTGCAAGTTTAAAGTTTAAAGTTAACACAATATATTGTAAGATTTATGTTTAGTGCTATAGCCCGTTATTATTTTATAAAAATGAAATAATAAAAATTAAAAGATATTTACATATTAATGAATTTTATAGTATAATTAAAATAAGAATTAAAATTTATAATATGCGAGTGGTGAAGTATGGAAACGGTTATAATTTTAGAAAATTTAGCTTATTCTAGATATAGGCTAAAAGAACTGCTTATAGAAAATGAAATAAAAGTAATTGAAGCTTCTAATTCTTTTGATTTTTTCAACAGATTATACGAAAATAAGGGCTCTATAGATTTGATAATTTTAGAAGTCAATTTATATGGAGAAGATGGATTTGGAGTTATAAAAAAAATTAAAGATAAAAATATAGACATCCCTGTTATGGTGCTCACCACAGAAAATAAGAGAAAATCTTTTATTAAATGTGTAAAAAATGGTGCAGTGGATTATATATTAAAACCTTATAATAGTGATATGTTAGTAAATAGAATAGTAAAATGTATTAGAAGCGGAGGAAAGTGGGGAGGAGCACAAGAAGAAACTATATTTGTTCACTTTAGGGATTATTTAGACGAAGAGATGAAAAAAGCGAAAAAAGGAAAATATGAAATATCTATATTAATAGCAGCTTTAGTAAAAACTAAAAAAGAAGATGAAAAGGTAGAAGTAAGTGAAGAGTATCTAATACTAAATGATTTAATTTATAGAGAGGTTGAAAAATTATTTCCTAAACCTCAGTTATTTGCTAAATTAGGTTTTACTACTTTTATAGGAGTTATGCCTAAATCTAGTAAAGAAGAAGCAGAATTAGTAAAAGAAAATATATTAAAAATATATGACGAACTGAAAATGATAGATGAGAGATTGAAGAAATATAGTATAGAACAAGTAATAGTTAGTTATCCTGAAGATGGTGAGCAAAGAGAGATGTTATTAAATAGAGGAGAAGAATTACTAAAAGAAAAGTTAGATGAAATAGAGTAAAATCTATTTAAAACCTATGCCAATTTATTATGATATTAAAAAATTATAAATGGACTAAGTTGAAATTGATTTTTTAAATCATTTAGCTTAGTCCATTTAACTATTTAATTTAAAGATCTTTATTTTTGTATATGGATATAGAAATATATAAAGAAATACTAAAAATAGTTAAAGTAAATATAAATATTATAAATAGTGTTTTATTTAGATTTATTAAAATATATTGAATAAATTTATTAAAACTACTATTATTATTCATAAGTTTTTTTAAAAAGCTAGGTGCAATAAAGGATAAAAAATAAAAAGCAAAAGAAAAATTTTTCATAGAGTTATACCCGTATTTAAAATATAGTGGATAATATAATGAAAATGCTATAAGAATAAATGAAAAACAATACAAAAGCTATAATAATTAAGGTAACTTTCTTTTGAAGTAGGAAGTCTTTTAAAACTAAGTTAAACATACAATCACTCTTTCCTCACATTTTTAATTTAGCTCTTTGCTTTCGTATATTCTTATTGAAAGATACATAGACAAAAGATAGATTAAAAATACGGTAGCTAAGAATATAAGGTTATTATTAGAAAGAGCTTTTAAAAATCTACCAGTTAAACCTATAGAACTTTCTCTTGAAATGGAACCTAGTGAGTTTGTGAATGTAAAGAATAAAAAGTAAGTAATAAATGTTATGAGTCTGCTTTTTCCAAAACTAAATTTTGAATATATAGGAAACATAATAGAACCTAAAATTAATGATATAGTAAAAATATTAATTACATCATTTAATGTGAAAAATTGAGCATTTAAAGGTAGATTAAGAAGTTTTACTAAAAGAATAAATAGGGTTACTGTACATAAAGATATTATATTATAAACTACTATAGAAATATATTTTGATATTATGATTTCGGTTCTAGTAATAGGAAGACTACTTATCATTAAATGGCTTTTATTTTTTTCATCATAGGAATAGGAACCAGTAATAAAGAAGAAGATGTAAGTTAAAGTCACCACATATAAAATCGCTCCACCAGACATACTCTTAAATGCAAATGTGCATATAATAAGATAAAGTAACATAAACAGCAAATTTCTTTTTTGAACTATCATATCTTTAAAAATAAGATTTAACATAACTTAACACCCCTTTTATTTATTTACAGTATAGACCATAATGTCTTCTAAAGAAGCTTTATCTATAACCACGTCTTTTTGAAAAATTCTTTTTATTTTATCTACATTATCTGTTAAAGCTTCAAAACCAAATGAATTTTTTCTAACTTTTATAAATTCTTTTTCTGTATAACTATCTAAAAGTTCTTTAGAACCTTTAATTATGGCATATTTGTCTAAAATTTTATCTTTGCTTTCTGAAAAAACTATTTCACCATTATTGATGAATGTAATATAATCAGCTATCTTCTCTAAGTCTGTAGTTATATGTGTAGAAAAAAACACGCTTTTATTTTCATCTTGAATTAGTTCGTATAATATATCTAATATTTCACATCTAAATACGGGATCTAGTCCTGAAGTGGGTTCATCCATAATTATTAAATCAGCATTATGAGATAATGCAATAGCTAATGAAAACTTCATCTTCATTCCTTTAGATAGAGCTTTTACTTTTTTTCCTGGATTTAAATTAAATTGTTTTAAATATTTGTTAAAAGCTGCTTCATCCCAGTATTTATAAAAGGGAGCTACTATTTTTTTTATATCGCTTATAGTTAAATCCTCATAATAATAGTTTTCATCATATACAAAACCTATCTTTTCCTTAATCTCTTTTTCATGTTTTACATTATCCTTACCGAAGATATTTATTTCACCAGATTGCTTTTTTATAAGATTCATTATAAGTTTTATAGTTGTGCTTTTTCCTGCACCATTAGGTCCTATAAATCCCATGATATAGCCTCTTTCTAAATTAAAGTTAATGTCTTTTAATGTAAAATCATCATATTCTTTTCTTAAATTTTTTATTTCTAATATATTGTTCATGATACATTCCCCCTAAATTTCTTCATATAATATTTTAAGCATTTCTATAAGTTCATCTAAACTAAGATTTATTAATTTGCTTTCATCTACAACTTGTGATAACTTCTCTTCAATAAGTCTCATTCTTTTTTCTTTTAGTAATTCTTTATTTTGACTTGCTACAAAGGAACCCTTTCCGGGGACAGTTTCTATAAAACTTTCTTTTTCTAATTCCTCATAAGCTCTTTTAGTTGTAATAACACTTATTCTTAGCTCTTGAGCTAGGTTTCGTATAGAAGGTAAGGAATCACCTTCTGTAAGATCCCCTGTAAGTATTAAGCTTTTTATTTGTTTTACTATCTGTTCATAAATTGGTTCCCCAGAAGAGTTAGATATAATTATATTCATTTTAATTCTCCTCTACTTTGCGTATATATCGTACATACTGTACATATTGTATATATACAGTATATATATGATTTTATATATTGTCAATATCTGCGCTCTATAATTTTTAATCTGTACTCTAAAAAAGTGTGTCATACTTTTTTTAAGTAGTTTATAAAATTAAGAAATTATTAAGAATATAAGTAACTATTTTATAATGTGTTTATGTTAATATGTAGGGACAGATTTGGTACAATGTTAATAGGGAGGATGATATCTATGGAGAAGGAAACTATTATAATTGTAGATGATGAAAAAGAAATTAGAGATTTAATAGGTATATATTTAGGAAATGAGGGATTTAAAGTTTTAAAAGCAGAAAATGGGGAAGAAGCACTACAAATATTAGAACAACAAAAAGTTGATTTAATAATATTAGATATAATGATGCCTAAAATGGATGGAATAGAAGCTTGCATGAAAATAAGAGAAGAGAAAAATATGCCTATAATAATGTTGTCAGCTAAAACTGAGGATATGGATAAAATTTGGGGACTTACGGCAGGAGCAGATGATTATGTGACAAAACCATTTAATCCATTAGAACTGATAGCTAGAGTGAAATCTCAGCTTAGAAGATATAAAAAATTTAATGTCCCTGTGGAATTAAAAGATGAAAATATTATAGAAATAGATGAATTAATTATTAATACTGCAACTCATGAGGTAAGTATAGGAGATAAGGAAGTAAAATTAACTCCAAGAGAGTTTGATATATTAGAATTATTGGCTAGAAATAAAGGAATTGTATTTAGTATAGAAAAGATTTATGAAAGAGTATGGAAAGAAGAATTTTTTAAATCTGACAATACAGTAATGGTTCATATAAGAAAACTTCGTGAAAAGGTAGAGGATAATCCAAGAAAGCCTAAGTACATTAAGACTGTATGGGGAGTAGGATATAAAGTAGATAATTTATAGAATATAAAATAGAATACGAGGTGAATTATGAAAATAAGACCTTTTAGATGGATATGGAGACTTTTTACTAAGCCTTTTAGAATGTTATGGAAACTTTTAACTAAACCTTTTAGGGCTGTTATAGCTAGATTTAAAAGATTATATTTTAATTTAGAGGATAGAGTTAATAAGAATATTAGGCTAGAGCTTATTGTATGTTTTGGAATATGTTTACTAGCATCATTTATAGTTTTTACTTTTACTAATTCATATTTTTCCAGAACTAATACCTATTCTATAATAAATTATTCAAATAGTATTAGGAATATGGCAGAAAGAACATCTAATATTGGAAATCAGTTAGAGCAAGATAAGATAAGCTATGCTGATAAAATAAGAATAGAAGATATAATAAATTCAAATGCAGAAAATAAATACAAAATTTTAATTACAGATTTATCAGGAAAAGTATTATATAAAAGTAAAAATGCAGATGAAACACAGGTGGATATACACACTATAATTAAAAATGCGGCTACATTTAAATATGATTTTTATGAATACAGAAATTATAATAGTAATAATAAAAATTTAGGAGAATTTATAAATTTTTATCCTGTGGATTTTAGTGATAGTAGAGCCTATATTATAGTTAAAGGTATACCAGAAGGACAAATAGAAACTAAATTTAATAAACAAGAAAAATCATTTTTTGCGTTATTATTATCTGTAGTATCTTTTATATTTTCATTTTATTTTATAGCAGGAAGAAAAGTAAAATATATACAAGAAATTGCTTTAGGAGTTATGTATATGGCTAAGGGAGAATTAAATTATAAAATTAAAAAAAATGGAGAGGATGAATTAGCTCATTTAGCAGACAATATAAATTTTATGGCTGAAGAATTAAATAATAAAATAGAAAGAGAAAGGGAGATAGAAAAAACAAAGGCAGAATTAATTACAAATGTTTCCCATGATCTAAGAACTCCACTTACATCTATACTTGGATATCTAAATTTGATAAAAGATGAGAAATTTAAGGATGAAGAACAGATGATGGAGTATATAAATATTGCTTATAATAAATCAGAGAAGCTTAAAGTTTTAATTGATGAGCTTTTTGAGTATACTAAGCTTTCAGGGGAAGGAATAAAGTTAAATACTAGTCAAATAGCTTTAAATGAATTAATAGCTCAGCTTATAGAAGAATTTGTACCAATTTTTGAAGAAAATAATATTTCCATTATAAAAGATATCATTATGGAAGATATTATTGTAGAAGCTGATGGAGATAAATTGGTTAGGGTTTTTGAAAATTTAATTATGAATGCTATTAGATATAGTTATAAACCGGGAAATATAAAGATAGGACTTTATAAAAAAGATAATGAAGCTATATTTTATATAAAAAATAGAGGAGATAATATAAGTAAAGAAGATTTGAATAAATTATTTGACAGATTTTATAGAGTGGAGAAGTCTAGATCAGAATCAACAGGTGGAAGTGGATTAGGTCTTGCTATCTCTAAAAATATAGTGAAGTTACATGGGGGAGATATTTGGGCAGAATGTGAAAAAAATGAAATAACTTTTTATGTAAAGTTAATAAGCTAGTAAATGAAAGAACTCTAAATAATAAGGAGTTCTTTTGCTTATTTCTATGGAAAAATAAAGTAAACAAAGATGATACAAAATAGTATTTATTTGTTATAATTATCAATGTGTGTATTGTTTGAACTTTAGCTTTTATATTAAATATTCTTGCAATTGTTAAAATACTGTTGCATATAAGGAGGATTATAAAAGATATGCTTGTTCATAGTATGAACAAAATTATAGAAGAAGAATTTATCAAACAGACCTTCAATATTGAAAAAATGAAATTAGACAATGTATGTACTCAGTTACTTAAGCTTTCTATTATAAATTCTGAAGCGGAAAAAGGATATATAATAAAAGTAGGAAATAATAATATTGCATTAGGAGCAGTAGATGAGGTATGCAAAGATAGTTGTTACATAGATGATATAGAAAAAAATTATGATGTACCAAAAAGTATTATACATTATGTATCTAGCACATTAGATACAGTAGTAATAGGAGATAGCAAAAAAGATTATAGATTTAAGGAAGATGAGTATATAAAAAAGAATAGCATAAAATCAGTATTGTGTATGCCTATACTATTTAGGGGAATCCTAAAAGCTATATTGTATTTAGAAAATAATATTAAGGAAGATGCTTTTAATTTAGATAAGATTAAAATGATGCAGTTGCTATGGGCATATGGAGTTGTATCGGTAGAAAACAGTATTATATATAATAAAATTAAAGAAGTAAATGGAGAACTAGAAAAAAAGGTTGAAGAGAATATGAAGAGTTTAAGGGAAACTGTAATTCAACTAAAGAAAGAGATAATGCAAAAAAAACAGGCAGAAGAGGCACTAAAAGAAAGTGAAGAGAAATTAAGAACATTAATTAATGCCATGCCAGATTGTATATGTTTTAAAGATGGAGGTGGTAAATGGATAGAGGCTAATAATGCTCAGTTACAACTTTTAGATTTGAAGGGAAAAGATTATATTGGGAAAAGTAATAAAGAATTAGGAGAAATAAGCGATTTCTATAAAACTACTCTTATGAATTGTGAAAAAAATGACATAGAAGTATGGAAGAATAAAAAAATAAATAGACAAGAAGATTATATTCCTAGAAAAGATGGAAATATTAAAATATTTGATACTATAAGGGTTCCATTATTTTGTGAAAATGGAAATAGAAAAGGATTAGTAGTAATAGGCAGAGATATCACAAAGCATAAACAATCTGAAATAGCGTTATATGAGAGCGAAAAAAAACATCGACGCTTAATGAAGTATTTGCCAGATGCAGTATACTTAATTTGCGAAGATGAAATAATATTTTGTAACACTGCTGGTATAAAGCTATTAGGTTTGAAAAATATCAATGATGTTAAAGGGAAAAATATAAAAAAATATTTAATTTCTAGTTATTATGAAAAAACTAAGGAAAAGTTAAGTGAAAAGTTGATTATGCCTTTAATGGAACAAAAATTGAAAAGAGCTGATGGAAGAATTATATATGTAGAAATAATGTCTACTACATATACTTATGAAGGGAAAAAAGTAATATTAAGTGTGCTCAGAGATATAACTGAAAGAAAACGAAATGAAGAACTTAATAAGAGAATAAAGGAAAAAAGTAAACAGTTAAGAGAAGTAGAGGAATATGATAAAGTAAAGACGGAATTTTTTGCAAATGTGTCTCATGAATTAAAGACTCCAATAAATGTAATATTTAGTGCTTTGCAAATGTGTAGTATACTTGTAAGAGATATTAAAGATGAAAAAATAATTAAATTAAATAGGTACATGAATATGATGATGCAAAACTGTTATAGACTAATAAGATTAAGTAATAATATTATAGATATAACAAAAATAGATACTGGATATGTTAAACTTAATTTGGAAAATGCAGATATAGTGAGTATAATAGAAAATATAACCATGTCTGTTGTTAAATATGCTAAAATTAAAGGAATACAAATAACTTTTGATACTGATGTAGAAGAGAAAGTAATAGCTTGTGATGTGGAGAAACTTCAGCGAATACTACTTAACTTACTTTCAAATGCTATAAAGTTTACAGATTACGGAGGGGATATTTTTGTAAATATAAGAGACAAAACGAATTATATAGAGATATCCGTTAAAGATAATGGAGTAGGAATACCTAAAGAAAAACAAGAATCTATTTTTCATAGATTTATACAAGTGGATAAGTCTTTATCAAGAAATAATGAAGGTAGTGGCATAGGACTTTCTTTGGCTAAGGCTTTAATAGAAATGCATAATGGAACAATATATGTAAACAGCGAACTTGGATGTGGAAGTGAATTTATAGTAAATCTCCCTGTTAGGTACATTAATAATACTAGAAAAAGTAGGTATATTTCTGGACAAACTAATATAGAAAAAATGAAAATAGAATTTTCGGATATATATTTGTAATTTATATTTTAGGAGGGATTGTTTTGAGTTATAAGTATAAAATAGGGCAAGAAATAGAATTTACTAATGATTTTTTTATAGAAACTGCAAAGGGTGAAAAACTAGAAATAAAAAAAGGTGACAGAGCTATGGTAGTAAAAAAAATAGATGATAATACAGGGGAAATAGTATATATTAATGGAAACGCAAAGGGACTAAGCCAAAATATTAATATACAAGTTGATGATAAAGTAGATGAAGAAGAGATAGCAAAAAAAATATTAGAATCATTATAGGAGGAATTTTTATTGAATTATTTAAGTAATAAGGGGAAGGCAGTATTATATATGCTTTTGTCTTCGCTTTGTTTTGCAGTAATGGCTGCTTTAGTAAAGTTATCGGGAGATGTTCCTACAGGAGAAAAAGCCTTTTTTAGAAATTTTATTAGTTTTATTGTAGCTACAATAATGATTATAAAAAACAAGCAAAGTTTTTGGGGGAATAAAGAAAATAGAAAGCATTTAATTTTAAGAGGAATTTTTGGAACCATAGGAATGTTGTTTTACTTTTATTGCATAGATAGGATGATTTTGGCGGATTCTTCTATGTTAAATAAAATACATCCATTTTTTATAACAATTTTTGCAGTATGGTTTTTGGAAGAAAAATTGTCTAAAGTTCAAGTGCCTTCACTTATATTAGCTTTTTTAGGAGTTATTCTTATAATAAAGCCAAAGTTTGATATGAGTGTATTACCAGCTATAATTGGGGTTTTATCAGCTATATTTGCAGCAGCAGCATATACTATAGTTAGATATTTAGGAAATAAAGAAAGTTCTTATACAGTAGTATTTTACTTCTCTTTTATATCTACATTAATTTGTTTGCCTTTAATGATGGTGAATTTTCAACCATTATCTTTTAAACAACTTGTATTTTTAATTCTGTCTGGTGTATTTGCTGCAATAGCTCAATTTGCTTTAACTATATCCTACAGATACGCACCAGCTTCCGAAGTTTCTATATATAACTATACTAATATAATTTTTTCTCAAATTATTGCATTTATGCTATGGAGGGAGATGCCAGATATATTTAGTTTTATCGGTTATATATTAATAATTGGTTCATCTTTATTAGTGTTTATATATAACAAAAAGGATGATAATATAGCATCGAACAATTAAGAGAAAAAAAGGAGGGGAATTATATGAAACAAAATAAAAAACTTATTATAATAGGTGCAGTTGCTGGGGGAACTACTGCAGGAACTCAAGCTAGGAGAAATGATTCTAACTTAGAAATAACAATATATGAAAAAGATAAAGATATATCCTATTCTGGTTGTGGACTTCCTTATTATATAGGAGGGATAATTAAAGATAGGAAAGAAATTGTTCCACGAGATAATGAGTATTTTAAAGAGAAATATAACATAGATATAAAGACACAGCATGAAGTATTAGTTATAGATAGCATAAACAAAAAAGTATTAATTAAAAATTTAATTAATAATGAAATATTTGAAGATACCTATGATAATTTAGTAATTTCTACTGGAGCAGTGCCTTTTGTTCCAAATAAGCAATGGCTAGGAAAAGAAAATGTATTTACTTTGAGAAATGTATCTAGTGGAGATAAAATTTTAGATTATATAAATACTAATAAACCTAAAAGTGCAGTGATAATTGGTACTGGATTCATTGGGCTAGAGCTTTGTGAAAATCTTTGTAAGAGGAACATTGAAGTTATTTTAGTAGAACTCAAAGATCAAATAATGCCTCCTTTAGATAAGGACATGGCAGATTTATTAGAAGAATATATAATAGCAAATGGTGTAAAAGTATACAAAGATGAGACTGTCTTAGAACTTAAAGGGGATAATGAAATAAAAGAAGTGGTGACAAATAAAAGAACATTAGAAACGGACATGGTAATTTTATCAATAGGCATAAGACCTAATACAGAATTAGCAGAAAAAGCTGGAGTGGAATTAGGAAAAACAAAGGCTATAAAAGTAAATGAAAAGATGCAAACTAATATAAATAATATATATGCAGTGGGAGATTGCGCAGAAGTATTTTCTATAATTCATAAAGATTATGTATATAGGCCTTTAGGAAGTACAGCTAACAAAATGGGAAGAATAGCAGGTAAAAATATAACAGGAGAAAATAAGTTATTTAAAGGTATTTTATCTACAGGAATATTTAAAATGTTTGATAAAACTGTAGCTTTTTTAGGCATGAATGAAAATGAATTAGAACATGGGGGGATAAAAAGAAAAATATTAAAAGTTAAGACATTTAATAAGCCGTCCTATATGGAAGGGGCAACTAAAATGGATATCAAATTAATATGTGAAGAAAATAGTGATAGAATATTAGGGGTTCAAATTATAGGAGGAGAAGGAGTAGATAAAGCTATTGATACATTTGCAGCAATAGTGTCTTTAGGAGGAACCGGCAAAGATCTTGCAAATATTGATTTAGCTTATTCACCACCTTATTCTACTGTAAATAGTCCTGTAATCCAATGTGGAATAGTTGCGGAAGGCAATTTAAACAATTAATACAGTAAGCATATAGTGTGTTAGAATTTAAGTATTTCTACACTATATGCTTTTTATATGAACTTAAACTATTTTTCTATGATTACATCAGTTCTTACTAATTTAACTGTATTTGCTAAAGTATCTCCTACAGGGCAAGTTTTTTCTATAAAATCTGCAAATCTTTTGATATCTTCTTCTGAAGAGTTGCTCTTTATATGCATTTTAAATCTTATTTCTGAATAACCAGGTCTTACATCGGAAATGCCTAAGAAGCCTTCAGGATCAAAATCTCCCTCCAATTCAATCCAAAAATCTTGAAGATCTATACCTTGTTGTTCAGCAAAGGCTGAAGCCACTATTGATTGACAGGCACCTAATCCGCATAAAACAAGCTCCATAGGATTCATTGCTTTATTGGTTCCACCTAAATCTTCAGGCTCGTCCAATGATATTTTAAATCCTCTTGAATCAGTTTCTACCTGTAAGCCTTCAGGTAATTTCTTTGCAGTAGCTTTTAATGTACTTAACATTATAAATCACTCCTTTAAATTTATAAAGATTATTCCAAAGTGACTATTAGTTATACTTCACATGTTTATAAATTGGCTTTAGCTATGTGAAATGAGGAATAACTTTATAATAAATAATTGCTATACTAATCATTAGTATAGCAATCATTTATAAAAAACTCAACAGTATTTATAGAGTTAACTATTATTTTTATGACAATTTCCACATTTTTTTGAGCATAAGGAGCAATTACTATTATTATGACTGCAAGGTGAATTATTATTTTTAGGTAATGCTTTTATAAAAAAACCATTGTTTTTATAAATTAGTTGAATTTCATTTATATTATTTATTAATTCCTCATCATAGATTATATTGATTTCATCTATTTTATCTATTAATTTAGTAGTATCCATATTATCTAATAATATGGATACTCTAGGTGATTTACAACATCCAGGTGAATAAGCAAATCTTATACAATCGTATTCATTATGAATATTTAACATTTTTATAATTTCATCATAAGCTTTTTCAGATATTTTTATCTTAATTTTTTTATTCAAATAGTATCACTCCTACAGTTACTTTATTTAATATAATTTTATTTTACAATTTTTAACCACTGAGAAGAAGAATATCCAACAATACCGTTATAATTTATTTTATACCATGCGCCAAAATTACCGATAATGTGAATTTTTAATCCATTATTTAAGGAACCAATAACTTTTCCTTTTTCAGAAGGTAAAGTTCTAATATTTAATCTTGAATTTTTAGAGTTTAAGGATACTATAGCATAATTTTTTTTAGTTACAGTATTAATATTATTAGTAGTTTGTTTTAAAGTTGTTTTTTCAGTAGAGGAGACTTTAGAAATAATAGTTACATATTGAGAACTAACATAACCATAAATAGAATTAAATTTTATTTTATACCAATCTCCTACTTTAGATAATATTAAAAATTTATCGCTAACCTTTAAACTACCACATATTTTAGAATTAATTGAAGGATTTAATCTTATATTTAAGTATGAAGTAGCACTTATTTTAGGGTTACCATATTGTAACTGAGAAGTTATAGAAGATGTTTGCTTAATATTCTCTATACTATTTTCCTTAGTATTAACTATGGCATCATCTATAGTAGTATCCTTATTTATGTATATGTATCCCTTAAGATGTAAATTTCCTCTATCTTTTATATTCTCCTTAGAAAGACATTTTAATTCTTTATCATAATCTCCTCTTATAGAAAAGTTTCCTTCATTAAAATATACTTGATTTTCTTCTACATTTTCTACAAATGCTACATGTCCATAACCTAAATTACCACCTTCCCAAACGGCAATGGAATTCTCTTTTGGTTCACTTCCATAAGGAAAAGCATTATTTTTTTCATTATCATACCACCAATCTATAGCATTACCATAAAATGTATTTGGAAGTTTGATATTTAATTTTTCCAGTATCCTGCCGTAAGTAAACCAAGTACATTGCCCTTTATAGCCAGATAGTGTAAATATATTATCATTATTGTAAGCGCTGTTGTATGTGTCTGGCATTGAGTTGTTGTATGCGTTTACTGAAATACATAAAGGTTTATATAAAAATGAAGTGGTAATAAAAGAAATAAGTATAATTTTTTTAAATTTATTCATTAAGTTACACCTCCTAAGTATTTTAAATCTATAGAAATTATCGTATTAAACATAGAATAATTAAATTTAATATAATTCGACAATTTCTAATAAAATTCATCTAAGTGAATCTTAAGAGATGAACTAACTTAAATAAAAAAAGGTACAAATAAATGTACCTTTAAAACTAGGGGGATAGTAAATAATTATTTATCTGATTTCAATTCTTCAAGACATTGCTTACAGATATTTTTTCCTTTATAATTAACTACATCCTTTGCATTACCGCAGAATATACAAGATGGATTATATTTTTTCAATATAATATGTTCCCCATCTACAAAAATTTCTAAAGAATCCTTTATTTCAATATCAAGAGTTCTTCTTAATTCAATTGGAATAACTATTCTGCCAAGTTCATCAACTCTTCTTACTATACCTGTTGATTTCATTTTTTTAAATTCCTCCTTAAAACAATATTCGACTTTATTTAATTAAATAATAGCAATAATAACATAAATAGTCAATATATTTTTTGAGTAATTTAAATAAATTTAATAATTTTATTATCATAATGAAACTTATACAAAATATAGGCAATTATTATAATTTTTAAAATAAATATAAAAAAGATTTCATATTTATGGCATAATATAAATATAGCAAAAATGTTTTTTTATTTATATATTACTTATACTATAGTTTATGAGGTTTTAGTAATATTGCTAATAAATAAAAGTTAATTACAAAAAATATTTTAAAAGGAGGAAAAAATATGACTTTAGAAATAGGAAAAGAGTATAATGGTTTTAAGTTGATGGAAAAAAATACATTAAAAGAAATTAATTCAGAAGCTTTGATATTTAAACATGAAAAAACTGGTGCAAAGTTATTAAAGTTAAAAAATGAAGATGATAATAAAGTTTTTTCTATAGCTTTTAGAACTCCACCAAAGGATAGCACGGGAGTTGCACATATATTAGAACATTCTGTATTATGTGGATCAAGAAAATTTCCTACAAAGGAGCCATTTGTAGAACTTATAAAAGGATCTTTAAATACCTTTTTAAATGCTATGACTTTTGGAGATAAAACAATGTATCCAGTAGCTAGCAAAAATAAGAAAGATTTTTTTAATCTTATGGATGTATATTTAGATGCAGTATTTTATCCTAACATATATAAATATCCTCAAATTTTTATGCAGGAAGGTTGGCATTATGAATTAGAAAATAAGGAAGATGACATAGCATATAAAGGTGTGGTTTTTAATGAGATGAAGGGAGCTTATTCTTCTCCTGAATCTATTTTAATGAGAAAAATTTCAGAATCTTTATTTCCAGATACTACTTATGGGGTTGAATCCGGTGGAGATCCTGAGCATATACCAGAGCTTAGCTATGAAGAATTTATAGATTTTCACAAAAAATACTATCATCCATCTAATAGCTACATATATTTATATGGAGATGGAGATATTTTAGAAGAATTAAAATTTATAGAAGATAATTATTTGAGAGAGTTTGAGAAATTAGATGTGGATTCTAGCATAAAAATTCAACCACATTTCTCAAATATGAGAGAAGTTATAGTAGATTATCCTATATCTTTAAATGAGAAAGAAGAAGATAAAACTTTTTTTAGCTTAAATTTTGTTATAGGTAAGTCTACAGATAAAGAATTATATTTAGCGTTTGACATTTTAGAGCATTTGCTATTAGAAACTCCTGCAGCCCCTCTTAAAAAGGCTATATTAAAAGCAAACATAGGTAAAGATGTATTTGGAAGTTTTGATAATAGTATTTTACAGCCTACTTTTAGCATAGTAGTAAAAAATTCTAACGAAGATAAAAAAGAAAAATTTAAAGAAGTTGTATTTGAAACTTTGAAGGAATTAGTTAATAATGGAATAGATAAAAAACTTGTGGAATCTTCTATAAACATAAAAGAATTTGCTTTAAGAGAAGCTGATTTTGGAGGATATCCTACAGGACTTATATACGGAATAAAGTGTATGGACAGTTGGTTATATGATAACAATCCTCTTATGCATTTAAATTATGAGCCACAGCTTGGAAAAGTAAAGGAAGCTCTTAACTCAAAATATTTTGAAGAATTGATAGAAAAATATATTTTAAATAATAATCATAGCTCACTTCTTATAGTTAAGCCTGAAAAAGGATTGGGAGAAAGAAAAGATGAAGAAGAAAAAAGTAAATTAAAGGCCTATAAGGAAACACTATCAGAAGAAGAGATAGATAAAATAATAGATGAAACTAAAAAGCTTAAGGAAAGACAAATAAGTTCAGATTCTCAAGAGGATTTAAATAAAATACCATTGTTGTCTATAGAAGATATAGAAAGAAATACCGAAACATTACCATTAGAAGAATGTAATGAATTAGGTGTAAAGGTGCTTAAACATGATATATTTACCAATAAAATTGCATATATAAATTTATATTTTAGTTCAACAGTAGTTCCTCAGGAATTAATTCCTTATACAGGACTTTTAGCTACTGTGTTAGGAAAAGTAAGCACTAAAAAATATAGTTATGAAGAGTTATCAAATGAAGTTAACATTAACACTGGAGGAATATACTATACGTCTACTGCGTATTCGAGTAATAATGATTTAGATTGTTTTATACCAGTGGTAAAAGTAAAGTCAAAAGCGTTAATATCAAAATTGCCTAAACTATTTAATTTATTGGGAGAGGAAATCAAGCATAGTAAGTTTGATGATTATAGTCGTATAAGAGAAATAATTTCAGAATTGAAATCTAGAATGGAAATGACTATATTCGATAGAGGGCATATGGTTACAGCGGGTAGAGTTGCTTCTTATTTTTCTTCAGTGGCAGCTTATTTAGAAAATGTTACAGGATTAACCTTTTATCATTTTATAGTAGAATTAGAAAAGAATTTTGAAGATAAGAAAGAAGATATAGTTAATAAACTAGAGCAGGTATCAAAGCTTATATTTAATAAAAATAATCTTACTGTAAGTGTAACTTTAGAAGAAGAAGATTATAAGCATTTTAAAGATAGTTTTTCAGTATTATATGACAGTTTAGGAGAGAAAAATATAAGTTATAATAAATATATATTTGATTTAAAGCCTGAAAATGAAGGTTTAATGACTTCTGGAAAAGTTCAATATAATGCCAAAGGATATAACTATAGAAAGTTAGGATATGATTATACTGGAACAATGCAGGTACTGAAAACAATTATAAGTTACGATTATTTATGGAATAAGGTAAGAGTACAAGGTGGAGCTTATGGTTGCTTTGGTGGATTCAATAGAAATGGAAATATGTATTTTGTATCTTATAGAGATCCTAATTTAAAGAAAACTTTAGAAGCTTATGATGGAGCAGTAGAATATATAAATAATTTTAATTGTGATAATCGAGAAATGACAAAATATATTATAGGAACTATTAGTGATATAGATTCACCTCTTACTCCATCTATGAAGGGAGAAAAAGCTGCAGCTAATTATTTTAGTAATATTACTTCACAAGATTTACAAAAAGAAAGAGAAGAAATATTAGATACAAAGGTTGAAGATATTAAAAAATTAGCTAATATTGTGGAAAAGTGTATGAAAGAACAATATATATGTGTTTTAGGCAGTGAAGAAAGAATAAAAGAAAATAAAGAATTGTTTAATAAAGTAATTAATATATTTGAATAAGAATATGATAATCAATTAAAAAGATTAAATAGACTATATCTTAAATTTAAAATTATGATATAGTCTATTTAGTTTGTAGTTTACATTGACTTATATGGATATAATTTTTGAAATTTATACAAAATATATAATACAGGGGGAATTTGTTAATGAAAATAATGAAGAAAACGTTATCAATTTTCATTATGTTTATGTTCATTTTTACATTAGGTGCTTGTGGTAAGAGCAAAGATACTGCAAGTAAGGGAAATAAATTTAAACCAGGAAAATATATTGCAGAAGCTAAGGGACATAACGGTATTATTAAGGTTGAAGTAGAAGTAGATGAAAATAAAATAAAAAATATAAAAATATTAGAACACAAAGAAACAGAAGGAATAAGTGATCTTGCATTAAAGGACATACCTAAATCTATAATAGAAAAGCAAACTTTAGCTGTGGATATTATAACAGGGGCTATAGTTTCAAGTAAGGGTGTAATTGAATCTATAACTTTAGCTTTAAAAAAGGCAGGTGGCAATATAGAGGAATTGAAAAAGTTAGGTGAAGGTGAACGAGGGAATAAAAAGGAATTAATAAAAAAGGAAGCTGATGTTATTGTAGTAGGAGCTGGTGGAGCAGGTATGGCAGCAGCAGTATCAGCTGGAGAAGAAGGGGCTAAAGTAATAGTTATAGAAAAAATGCCAATGATAGGAGGCAACACCATAAGATCTGGTGGTGCTTATAATGCTGCAGATACTGAAAGACAAAAAGCTCAGGGGATTAAAATAAGACTGTAAATGATTTTAATAAATCTGTAGAGAATAAAAAAGATAATTTTGGTCGTGCTATGTGGAAAAATAAAATAGAAAAAGCTCCTTATTATGCTACATTAAGGCATCCAGCAGTTCATCATACCATGGGAGGGCTTAAGATAAATGAAAAAACTCAAGTTATAGGCAAAGACGGTAAAGTAATACCAGGATTTTATGCAGCAGGGGAGGTTACTGGAGGAATTCATGGTGGCAATAGGCTAGGAGGAAATGCGCTTCCTGATGTTATAGTATTTGGAAGAATAGCAGGCAAGAACGTTGTAAAATAATAAATTTAATTTATATTGAGTTTAAAATTAAAAAATTAGAATAATATATAAAGAAAATATAATTATTATGGAGAAGTGTATGAAAAGTTATGAATTTAATTTTAAAGATGGAGAAGGAATAAAAATACATGCATATAAATGGATGCCGGAAGAAAGTGAGATTAGAGCAGTTGTACAATTAGTACATGGTATGGAAGAAAGTGGAGCTAGATATGAAAGGTTCGCTAGAAAATTAACGAAAGAAGGCTTTGCTGTTTATATAAACGACCATAGAGGACATGGTAAAACTGCATGTACCAGAGAAAAATTAGGATATTTGGGAGATGGTAATGGATTTAATTGGTTAGTTGCAGATATAAAAGAGCTAAATAACATAATTAAACAGGAATATAAATCAGTACCTATATTTTTATTTGGGCACAGCATGGGATCTTTCATTGTTCAGAAATATGTATCATTATATGGAGAAGAGGTAAAAGGAATTGTATTATCTGGAACTAATGGGAAAAGGGGTATAGAATTAGATTTTGCAATTTTAATGGCAAAATATGAAATGAAGAAGTATGGAAGAAAAACAAGAAGTCGTAAGTTAAATAATTTATGCTTCTTTAACTGTAATAAAAACTTCCCTAATAATAAAACAGAATTTGATTGGTTAAGTAGAGATGAAAAAGAAGTGGAGAAATACATTAATGATCCTTTATGTGGTCATGTAGCAACTACATCATTTTTTTATGATTTATTTACAGGAATAAAAAATACTTATAAAAAAGCTTCAGTTGAAAGTGTGCCAAAAAAATTGCCGATTTTTATATTAGGAGGAACAATGGATCCTATAGGACAAAATGGTAAAGGCGTATTGAGGCTATATAATATGTATAAGAAAATGGGAATGAAAAATATAACTTGTAAACTATATGAAGGCGGAAGGCATGAGATGATAAATGAAACAAATAGAGAAGAGGTTATGAAGGACATTATATATTGGTTAAATAAACAGCTTGTTCTATAGAAGCTAAATTATTAAAAAAGTGTAGCTACTTTTTTAGAATACAGATAAGGTAGTTTCTCTTCCGCTATAACTATAGAAAGGAGAACGTCCATAGATTTATGTAAATACAAATCTATGGACGTTCTCATAGAAAGATTTTTTCGTAATGTTAACTAAGAAAAATTCTTTTTATCTGTACTCTGTGCTCTGTGCTCTATAATCTGAAAAGTTGCTTCGTAATCTTTTGAAATTATTGTTTAATTTTTACAGAGTATTTCATTTCAATTTTTACAGGATTATAAGAGAGTTTTGCTTTTCTTAATCCTTCAATACCTAAATCTTGCTCTCTATTTATATAAGTTATATCATTTAAATATTGTTCTACAAAAGTTTTATTTATATAAGCATAAAGTCCTCTTATGTCAGAGTCTGCTTTTTCAATGTGAATAATAGCCATATCATTATTTACTTTTTCTCCTATGGTAAAAGCAGAAATTTTGTCATTTACATATACAGCCATACCTATAAAATCCAATTCATCTATGTTCTTTAATAGTTCTTGTATTCCGTATAATTCATAAAGAACATATCCTTTACAGTCATTTTTATTACACCATTCTTTAGCAGCTAATATACAATCATTTATAATTTCTTTTGTTATAGGAGCAGTTCTATATTGATATTTTTTAATAAAGGCATTGTAATGATTTTTTTTACCATGAAATTTTCTGCCAGAAAGTTTCATTAAATCATTTTTTAAATATATATAGTCTGCATTATCCCTATCTTCTTCTATTATTAATCTATCTTTATATAGTTCCTTAATTTCTAATAAGAAAGATTCTTCTATATCTTTAAATAGATAATCTAAATTATTTTCATCTTTATATTCTATTAAGGTGTCTATTATTTCTTTTAAATTTTCTTTTGTATATCCTATAGGCTGCATGAAATGATAAGAATGGTCGAAGTCTATCTTCTTTATTATAAGAGTATTATCTAAGATAGCATATTCTATATTACAGCCTTTTTTCCAAAGGTATAAATTTGTAAAGGAATATTCACAGGTTAAAAAATTATATGGCTTTAAGTATTTGTTGAATATTTCCTTATCCTCTATTGAAAGAGGTTTGAATTTTAGCATATTAACACTCCTTGCTAGTATATAATTAATATTAATTAATAGTATGTATCTATTATAATATAAAAAATAAAATGTTAAAAGGGGGGTAAAAAAACTTGCAAAATGTTATTGAAAATGGTAAAATCGTAACATAATTAAATTATAGTTTAGAATTCAGTGATAAGGAAGAGTAGTTAAATCTGATTATTTAAAGAGAGCTGAGGATGGTGGAATCTCGGTAATATAGGTTTTATGAATGGACCTTATAGAAGTAAACCGAAATCCTTTAAGGAAAGTAGTATTTACCGGAAGCCTACCGTTAAAAAGGACAGGATATGTTAGTATCCCAGTAGAGATGTGCATTTTTGCATAATTTAGGTGGTACCGCGATAATACCTTCGCCCTAATTTCAGGGTGAGGGTTTTTTTATTTGTCTAATTAAGCAAAATACTCTCTACATATAAACATTATCAGAATTTATAAATGATTGCAGTGGCTCCTATCTCTTATAGAGGGTAAGTATTACAAATGACAGCTATGCTATAAAAAATTAAATTATATTGTATTTGGAAAGGAGGAGAGATTATGTTGTGAAGGATAAAAGTTTTTCTAAAATATTTTATAAAAAATGTAAATTTAGAAGGGAAGTCGTTTAATTATGAAATTAAAAAATTTTGTTTTATCATCACTATTTTTAGCTATTGGATTTTTACTTCACCAAATCACTCCTCCATTTTTATTTGGAATGAAGCCGGATTTTTTACTGATAATGATGTTTATTGCTATATTTTTGGTAAATGATTATAAAATCACACTTATAGTAGGAATAGTATCAGGTATATTAACTGCAGCAGCCACTACCTTTCCAGGAGGGCAGATACCTAATTTGATAGATAAAATTATAACTTGTCAAATGGTATATATATTATTTAAAACATTAAAAAATAAACTAAACTCTAATATGAATATTATAATTGTATGTATAATAGGAACTTTTATAAGTGGAATGATATTTTTAACTTCAGCATTCTTTATAGTAGGACTACCAGTTTCCTTTGGAGTATTAGTTTTAACTGTAGTTTTACCAGCTACATTAATAAATACTGTAGCATCCTTTTTCTTATTTAAAATTGTAAATACTGCTTTAAGATACTCAATGTAAAATTAAGAAATAATTTTTGAAAGTTGATAGTGGACAATTTACATTTGATAATGACTTTTTTCAATTAATATTATACAAAAGATTTAATTCTGAATTTTTGTACAGGGTAGAAAAAATTATCATTAACTGTCCACTGTTAATTATCAACTAATAAAAATTAGGTTGGCTATTTTTGGTGTTCCAGGTTATATTATAAAATTTTATAAAATAAATAATGGATATTATACTCAGCTATTTTTTTATATATTTACCATACTTTAATGGTTTGTTTTCTTTCCAAGGCATATATTCTGTAGCAAATTTTATTCTATCATAGTAGGATGGATGTGTATAATACCAAATTTCATATATTTTACTTGGATGGGGAAGAGCTAAACTATTTTCATGAAGTTTTATAGTAGAAGTTATAGCTGAATTAGTATCCTTAGTTAGTTCTAATTGGAAAGTATCAGCTTGCCTTTCAACATATCTAGAATAAGTATTTATTACTGGATTTCCTAAGAAAATAAAGAAATTCATAAGTAATATTATAAGTGGTAAAGCAGCTATATCATATAGTTTATCAAAAC
The DNA here is from genome assembly GCF_017873215.1 of Clostridium tetanomorphum. Classification (GTDB taxonomy): domain Bacteria; phylum Bacillota; class Clostridia; order Clostridiales; family Clostridiaceae; genus Clostridium_AO; species Clostridium_AO tetanomorphum. The sequence goes on along the minus strand of NZ_JAGGKA010000013.1, from coordinate 48,267 downwards.
CTAAATTTTTTCCAAAGTTAAATATGATCCATAAAGCAGTTTTATTAACTAAGTATAATATTAATATTGTAAATAAACCTCCTAAAACTATAGATTTCCAAACATGCCCCATAACATAATGACCTATTTCATGGGCAGTAACAGCTAAAGTTTCATTTTCTGATAATTTATTTATAGTTGTATCCCATAAAACTATTCGTTTTGAAGAAAATACTCCTGTCATATAAGCATTCATCTCTTTGGTATCTACACTTTTATCTACTTGATATAAATTACTATTTTCTAGTCCAACTTTTTCTAATTGTTCATAGATTTTTTTCTCTAAATTTTTATTTTCTATAGCAGTATATTTATTAAAAAGTGGATCTATATATCTAGGAGAAATAAAAGTAGTAAATAAAAGTACTGGTATTGATAGAACTCCTAAATATAGCCACCATTTTTTAGGGCTAGCCTTTATTATAAAATAAGGTATCCATATAAATATAGCACCTATTATCATTGATAAAGAAAAACTTTTAAAGTAATCACTAAACCATTTTAAAGAACTTTGATTTGATAACCCGAAATTGTGCTTATTAATAAAACTACTGTAGTAATCTAAAGGGAGAGTAATTAAACAATTTATTGTTGTAAATATTATAAAATAAATAGCTATTTGCAAAATTAAATGAGAGCTTATATTTTCAGCAATAGATTTTATTTTAATGGAAAAACCAGTTGTTAAAAATAAAATAGGAATAGCAAAGGTTAAAATTAAATTAATTGACCATATATTTATGTTAGCTTTTCTATAACTTATAGATTTATCAGATGTTTTTGGGAAATTTGCTACAGTATCATTTTCTAGATATATGGTATATGAAGTATCGCTTTGTAATTCTTTTGTATTTTTATTTTCAGCTATTCGTACTGAAATAATAAATAGAAATATAAAAGCAAAAAATATTGTTAGTAGTAAAGTAAGCCTTTTTTTCAAGATATCCCTTCTTCCTTTAACTATATATAACTATATTATATTATTAACTTATCAATTCTATTAATAGTTAATTTTATAATAAATTTTATATAAATAATTATTAGATTAAAGGTATAATTTTTTAAATTTGTAAAGGAGTTTTATTAATTAATGTCGAAAACATATAATATAATAGGTATGATATTAATATAGATAATATTGAATATAAAAAATATTACCTAGAGGTGATTTTTATGTATGTAGAGCTAAATTATAATGAATTACAGAGTATAGAAAATCTAATTAGCAACAGAATAAATCAATTAAGAATTGATATAGATGGAGATGCAGAAAATGAAGATGAATTTAAAGAAATAATTAGATCTTATAAAAAATTGTTAAAAAAATTACAAGGATTTAAAAATGGGGAATGTGAAGAGGAGTTTTTAACTTACAAGGAAATAGAAGAAAAAGCTAGCAATGCAATTGATGGAAAATTAAGAAAAATCGAAGATAGTAATAAGACTTTTAAAGAAATATTTCCTCCTGGATTTGAAAATGTGCTAAAAGTTTATGTTTATAATAACAAAGATCAGATTGCTAAGAAGATTAAAGAAATAATAGACAATGACAAATTTAAGAGTAGAGCTAAAGAAGAAGTTGGAAAGTTTATAGCAAATAGTAATCCTATGATAAGTAAATTTATAAACTCTGAAAGTATACAGAAGAAGTTGCTTGATAATTTACGTAATTATGTTGAGGATGATAAAAACATTATGGAAATTGTTTTTCTTATAAATGGTTTTATAGATGAACTTAAGGATAAGAAAATTAAAGATTTCCTTGTATATGTTCCTTATGAAGGGAAAAAAACATTATATAATTTTATACGAAATACAACGTTAGACTTTTTAAAAAAATAAAAAGTTTAGATGTATTTTGTTAATGTATTTATATAGTGTACGACTTTTACGAATAGAAAAGGGAGCACTGCTTCCTTTTTTTAATATAAATAATACTATAATAAAAGAATCTATATTATAATATTTAAGAATGATTATGTTAATAATTAATATGAGCTATTAAATTAAAGGAATTTACTTAAGTAGGTGTGATAATATGGAAAACTCTATAGAATTTAAGTATGAGGAACTCTCTAATATATATGAAGAATTAGCTATAACGGAAGAAGAATTAAGAAGTCAATATGAGGAGCTTAGAAAAAATCAAGAAGCATTAAGAATAAGTGAAGAAAGATATAGACTTGCAGTAGAAGGAGCAAATGATGCATTATGGGACTGGGATTTTATAAATAATAAATTTTTTATATCAGAAAAGTGGAAAAAAGAAATGGGATATGAGGAGATGAAAAGAAATTTAAGTATAATTGGTAAATGGACTAGATTAATTTCTCCACAAGATTTGGAAATGGCTCTTAATGCATTAAAAGATTATTTGAAAGGAAAGACTCCTTACTTTTTCTGTGAATATAGAATGAAGTATAAAAATGATAGTTATAAATGGGTTCTAGCAAGAGGAAAAATTTTAAGAGATGGAAATGGTAGACCTATTCGTATGGCTGGCTCTCTATCAGATATAACGGATAGAAAAGTATATGAGGAAAAAATAAAGCAGTTAGCTTATTATGATAGATTAACAGGATTGCCTAATTTTCATTTGCTAAAGGAAAAAATAGATGAAAAAATTAGAGAATGTAGAGATAAAATTAAAGTAGCTTTTTTATTGATAGATTTAGATAACTTTAGAAATATAAATGATACCTTAGGACATAAATTTGGTGATAAAGTTCTAGTTAATATTAGTAATGAGCTAAAGAAAATTATTCATTCAAATGATATGATCTGTAGAATAGGCGGAGATGAATTTTTAATTGCTAAAAGCTTTGTTAAAGATAAAGAACAAGTGATAGATGTTGCAAAAGATATATTAGAATATTTCCAAAAACCTATTATCGTTGAAGGACATGATATATATATAACTATAAGTATAGGTATAGATATGTATCCTGATAATGGCAAAGATTCTTATACTTTATTGAAGAATTCAGATAGTGCTATGTATATAGCAAAAGAAAAGGGTAAAAATAGGTATGAATTTTTTCATAAATCTATATACAATAATATTTTACAGAAGACACAATTAGAATTAGATTTAAGAAAAGCTGTAGAAAACAATGAGTTTTTATTATATTATCAACCTCAAATGAGTTTAAAAACAAGTAAAATTATAGGTGTAGAGGCTCTTATAAGATGGAAGCATCCAGAAAAAGGTCTTATTTCTCCAGCTAAGTTTATTCCTTTAGCGGAAAGTACAGGACTTATAGTGCCTATAGGAAAATGGGTATTAGAAACTGCTATTTTGCAAAATATGTTTTGGCAAAAAATGGGATATAAAGAAATAACTATGTCTGTAAATGTATCTTCTCTTCAATTACAACAGAATGATTTTATGCCTACAGTTAAAGATGTATTGAATAAAGTTAATATGAATCCTAAATTTTTAGATATAGAGATTACAGAGAGTACACTTATGAAGTCCATAGATTCTGTTATTAAGAAGCTAAAGTCTTTAAAAGAAATGGGAATAAGAATATCTTTAGATGATTTTGGAACAGGATATTCATCACTTAACTACTTGAAGAAGCTACCTATAAATACATTGAAAATAGATAAAGTTTTTGTAGATGATATTAAAGAGGATTCAGATGATGAGGCAATAACAGGGGAAATAATTCAATTAGCTCATAAAATGAAAATAGATGTAGTAGCAGAAGGGGTAGAGATAGGAGAACAGGTTAAATTTTTAAGGATGCAAGATTGTGATAAAATACAAGGATATGTTTTAAGCAGACCTTTACCACATGATGAAATAGAAAAATATTTAAATAAATAGATTTAAATATAAGCATATAGTGAATTTAAAATTGTAAACACTATATGCTTTAATTTTAAGGTAATCTTAATGTTTCTAAAAGAACATTATCCTGATCAAATATTTGAAGAGTTTTATTATCTTCACTTATTTTTGCTAAATTAAAACTTTGATGAAAGGCATCATCTAAAGACTTATAGAATTTTAAACTTAAATCATCTTCTTTTATTATATGGGAAATAGAATAGCCAAAAGCTTCTATGAGCATTTTATAATCATTCTTCATCTTCAGGACCTCCTTTTGTATATTAAAAATCAATTAATATTATATATATTATTTTTATAAAAGTACATAGAAATAATAAAAAAACATATTGACAAAATAATCAGAATATTGTATGATTATATCAATAGATAATCAAAAATCTAAAAATTAAATAAATTTATCTATTTTATAAATAAGTATAAGGAGGTTAATTAAAACTAACTTTTATTGAGTCCAAGCTTATTTATAATTACATTAAGAAGAGGGGTGATTCCACCAAAATATTAAGGGAAACACATAGAATTTAAAATCTAGGATAGGAGGTATCCTCCAATGGGATAGGTAATTAGGGGCGGTACCTGTAGACTCTAATTCCTTATAATAAATCCCTTGATTTAATCTAAATTTATTCTCATTTCTATAGAGGTTTTTAAATAATAAAGGTAAGATTTAAATATTAAATGTGATAAGTTATTACTTACATGTTAAGTTAAATTATTAGGTATTTGATGTAGAAAGGATGGGTGAAAATTCAAATAGTTAGCGATGAATTTACAAGTGAATTAGAGTCTACTTTATAGCTGGTTTGTATATATAAGGGAGTATACAAACCAGCTATTATATTTTAAAAACTGTTATGAATATTTTAACTATATTTTCTACAAATGTTATATGATAGGATATATAATGTTTTTGGTAGGAGTCTATGAAGAAGACTAGTATATTAAAAATTGTATCAGTTACAATTATAATAATTTTGTTAGGAAGTTTTTGTACTTTTTCAATGAAAGTAAAAAGCTTGACAATAAAATATTAATAAGGACTCCTGTTAATCATGAACGAACAGATTATGGTTTGCTAAGGACAATGTTATATTTGCTTAAAGTATCGCTATAAGCATATCAATGCTTATAGACATTTTTAAAAAAAAGGCAGTCTAAAAAATAAAAAACGGAAGGAAAATCTTCCGTTTTATTTAGTAAAGGGGGAGGTTCTGTTAAAACGTAGGAAAATAATGTACACTTACTCTATTTCCTGTATAATTAATTATAAATATTAAATATTAAATTTAAATTATAAATATATTAACAATTAATAAACTTTATTAATTTTAGAGAGGTTTTTTATATGAGTAGTTTTCAGCTTAAAACTTTAGCTTGTATATTTATGTTAATAGATCATATGGGTACAATAATATTCCCACAATATATTTTATTTAGAATTATAGGAAGACTAGCTTTCCCTATATTTGCTTGGATGATTACTATAGGATATGAACATACAACTAATCCAATAAACTATATGAAAAGGTTAGGTGTTTTTGCTGTAATATCACAGGTGCCTTTTTCTTTGGCCTTTGGATATAAAGAGTTAAATATTTTCTTTACTCTGTTTCTGGGATTTATAAATATATATTATTATAATAAAATAGAAGAGAGGAAGAAAAGAATTTTTATTTTAATAGTTTTCATTATTCTATCTACTATTTTAAATACTGATTATAGTGCATATGGAATTTTAACTATTTTCTTTTTTTATAAGTACAGAGATGATTTTAAGGAAATGGTTAAGTATCAAGGAATTTTAAATATATATTTAGTAGCAAGTTGTGCTTTGGTTCTATTTTTAAATAGAAAGGCTATTAATTTAGATATTTTTCTTCAAACAGTATCTTTAACATCTTTATTTTTAATAAAAAAATATAATGGACAAAAGGGGAAAAATATAAAATATGCTTTTTACGCTTTTTATCCAATTCACTTGATTGTTCTTTATGTTATAAAAAATAAATGGTTGTAAAATATGGTATAATACCTCATATAACTTAATATTAATATAGGCTTTTAGGGAAACGTTGGAAAGGTAAATATAGTTATGAGTAAATATTCTAATAGAAGAAGGTCACATATACATTTTATAAGACAATATTGTATTAAAAGTAATGAATATACAGGTACAAGAGTAGTTATATTTATAAAAGGGAAGAAAAAGTACATTTATGATATGGAAAATTTTAAAATACATAGATATGAAAATCCTAAAAATAAAAAACCAAATAAATCAACTTGGAACATAGTTTGCTGTTCAATAGATAAAATAATAAAAAAACAAATGGTTAATTTCAGTCAAGATGGTAAATTGAAAATGTATCATATATTATATGAGTCTTTAGAATTAGAACTTATAGAATATTATTTGAAAGTATTTAAGGAGGAAAATATACCGCCAATTAAAATTTATTTGAGTTAATATTTATACTGGGGGAATGTTAAAGATGATATTTATAAAAAATGGTAAAATATTTACTATGGCAGATAAAATTTATGAAAATGGAGGCATATTGATAAAGGAAAATAAGATATTAGAGATAGGAGAAAATATTCAAGTGCCTAAAGAAACAGAAATAGTAGATGCAAAAGGCGGATGGGTTATACCGGGTATAATCGATGCGCACTGCCATATAGGATTAATAGAAGAGGGAATGGGATTTGAAGGAAATGATATAAATGAAACTACAGATCCGGTTACTGCCGAGTTAAGGGCAATAGATGGCATAAATCCTTTAGATCATTCTTTTGAAGAAGCTATTAAAGCGGGAATAACTACGGTTATGACAGGTCCAGGAAGTGCTAATGTTGTTGGTGGACAATTTGTAGCTATGAAAACTAAAGGAATATGTGTAGATGATATGATATTAAAAGCTCCGGCAGCTATGAAAATAGCTTTTGGGGAAAATCCAAAAAGAGTTTATAATTCAAAGGGAAAAAGACCAATAACTAGAATGGCTACAGCAGCTATTTTAAGAGAAACTTTAGTAAAAGCTAAAAACTATAAGAAAAGAAAAGATGCATCAGAAATTAAAGGAGATAATTTTGACATAGATTTAAGAATGGAAGCGTTAATACCTGTAATACAAAAGAAAATACCACTAAAGGCTCATGCACATAGAGCGGATGATATTTTAACTGCCATAAGAATAGCTAAAGAATTTGATTTAAATATTACTTTAGATCATTGTACAGAAGGAGAGATTATAGGGGAATATATAAAAGATGCACAAGTGCCTGCTATAATTGGACCTACATTAACTTTTAAGGGAAAGATTGAAACGAAGAATAAGTCATTTACTACTCCAAAAATTCTCAGTAATCTTGGTGTAAAAGTTGCCATAATGACAGATCATCCAGTAATTCCTATACAATATTTGCCTATGTGTGCAGGACTTGCTGTAAAAGAAGGATGGAATTTAGAAGAAGGATTAAAATCAATTACTATAAATGCTGCAGAAATAATAGGAATAGAAGATAGAGTAGGAAGTATAGAAAAAGGAAAAGACGCAGATATAGCAATATTTGATGGCAACCCATTGGATAGTCTTACAAATACAATGTATACTATTATAAATGGGAGAATAGAATATAAAAAGGAGTAATATATTTAAACTTACAAATTAATTAATAATGGAGGATTAAATGAATCCTTATAAAAAAATAGAGGAATTTAAGAATGCATTAATAACATGTTTCGAAAAAAGATTAATGTGTATGTTGCTCACTGGTAGCTATGCTAGGGGAGAGGAAAGGGACACTAGCGATATAGATATGTGGGTTTTTTTAGATAAAGTTGAATATAAGGATTTAAATGAAATAGGGAAAATACTTTTAAATCTTCCTAAAGAACCTAAATTAAATCCTCAATGTACATCCTTTGAAGAAGCTTTGATGCCATTTTTTATAAGAGAATATAGTTCTATACAATATCATACTGATGGTAAAATATTATATGGGGATTTAAAGGTACCTTATCCTAAAAGGGAAGAATTTTTAGAAAATAGTAATAAACTTATTGTCTATGTTCTTATGGGAATAAGGCATTTTAAATGTATTAATGAAAGTAAAGAATCTTTATTTAAGAAAAAACTTCAAAAAAGAATCTTAAAGCCTTTTATGTGGGCGTTAAGATATAGATGTGCTGCTACTACAGGAATTTATCCATTAGAATTAGATAAATTAAAAGAATTTTCAAGTAGTGATGAAATAAATGCAATAAATATTTATAAAGATTTTCTTATTGATAAAAAAGATAGTTATATAGGAAGAGAGGAAGAAATTCTAAAAAGTATATATTTATTATGTGAAAAATTAATTCAGGAAAATTAATTTTAAGAGAATATTATGAAATTAATTCAGATATACATTTCTAATATTTTAACTTAGAAATGTATATCTATAAAAATTAAAATAAGGCTCCGTTCCATGCCCAATCTTGAATTTCTTCAAAAGTTAAATAGATATTATCTTTAAGTATTCCTAGTTCTCCTTCAAAAACATTAGAGATGTCTTTTGCAATTTCATTTTTAGTTTTTCTATTTGTACTTCCGTATATTTTTACTTCAATAAAAGCAGCTTTTTCTTTTATATTTCCTCTAAAATAAATTGAGTTATTATCATTAAAACTTATCATTAGCCACTGTTCACTTTTACCAGGTATTTTACATATTATTTCACCAAGTTTTGCTTTTATAGTTTCTCTTTTTTCTTCTGAAAGTTTTGTAGATACTGTAGCATTAATGTAAGGCATTTATAGTTACCTCCTTCAATTTTAAATATAAGATTATTTTACTAGTTTTAGGTTTAAATTTCAATTGTTCTGGAAAAAATTGATTATATTACTAGAAATTTTTATGGAGGGTATATATGAATTTTATAGAGGCTATTAATAAACGTCATTCCGTAAGAAAATATATTAACAAGCCAGTAGAAGAAATTGTATTTAATAATTTAGACAAGTTTATAAGTAATACTCCTAGATTATACAATGATATAGATATGAAAATATATGTAGTCAGACATGGAGAAAAAATACATAAAATTTCAAAGGGTATTATAGGAAGCTATGGAAAAATAAAAGCACCTCATTATTTAATAGTGACTTCTGAAGAGAAAGAAGGATATCTAGAGAATATTGGGTTTGTATTAGAAAAAATAGTTTTACAACTTACTATGTTAAATATTGCTACCTGTTGGATTGGAGGTTTTATAAAAAAGGAACTTCTGGATTCTATAATAGAAATACCAAAAAATCATAAGCCAACTATAGTTATAGCTTTTGGATATGGAAAAGAAGGAAATGACATAATTAATAAAATATCTAAGGGATATAAAAGAAAAAGTATGGGGGAATTTGCTTCAGGAAATTTTGATGGAGAATGGATTGATATCCTAGAGATGATAAGAAAAGCACCTTCTGCAATGAACTTTCAACCATGGAGACTTTTTAAAAATGAAAATGAAATAGATTTATATATAGTAAAGAGAAATTTTATAGGTAAGAAACTAGAAGTACTGAATAGGATAGATGCGGGTATTGCATTATGTCATTTAAATATAGGAGGGGAGATATTTAATAAAAAATTAGACTTTAAAAAGTTAAAAGGTAAGGAAAAAGAAAATTTAAATTATGTTATAAGTGCAATAGAATAATTACATATTTAGGAAAATAAATAATAATTTGTGAAGTTATATGAACAAAAAAAAATAATTCTAATATAATAAAAGTGTGATTAGAATTATTTAATGAGGTGCTTTATGGAAAATTATTCAATGGATATGAATGAAATGATGGACAGAAACCAGATGGCAGGAATGAATCCACATATGGATATGTACTCAATGCCAGAAATGGGTATGGGACCAACCATGGGAATGTATCCAATGCAAGGAATGGGTATGGGACCAACCATGGGAATGTGTCCAATGCCAGGAATGGGTATGGGACCAATGATGGGAATGTGTCCAATGCCAGGAATGGGTATGGGACCAATGATGGATATGTGTCCAATGATGGGAATGCCATATATGAACCCGATGTATCCAATGTGTCAAATGGAGGATATGGGATGCATGAGGGAAGAAGACTAAGCACATAATTATGAAAAAGCATGTAGAAATTTATACTACATGCTTTTTTATTTTATTAAAATAATAGAATGTTTTCAATTACAATGAGTTGTGAGATAATGTTAATAAATACATATAGTTAATATAGAATATAAAAGATAGGAGAATGAATTGAGTTGGAGGATATTAAGAAAAAATATTTAAAAAGAAAAAACAGATATGAAAAATTGCTAAAAAAACAAGTTCAAACTATGAATTTTTTCAGTGCACTAAGATTAATAACATTTATTACTGGAATAGGATTTACACTTTTTTTCTATTATAGAATTGAGAACAGCTACTTAGCCGGGTTAATACTATTGGTTACATTAATATTATTTTTTGTATTGGCAACAACACATGAAAAAGTAATAAAGGGAAAGGAACTTACAGAAAATATAATTTCCATAAATAATGAAGCTATAAACCGAGTAGAAGGAAAATGGAAGAAGTTTAATGATACTGGAGAAGAGTATATGAATGAGAATCATCCATACATAAATGATTTAGATATATTTGGCAAAGCTTCTCTCTTTCAATATATAAATTCTACTACTACTATTTTTGGAAGAAAAATATTAAAGAACACATTAGAAAAACCTAATTATACTATAGAAGAAATATATAAAAGACAAAAAGCTATATCAGAATTAGGAAAAAAAATTAGTTGGAGACAAAGATATAGGGGAGAAGGATTGCTAAGACAAAATAAGAAAAGCAACCTAGAAAGACTTTTAAAGTGGTCAGAGGAGAGATATTTTGTATATGGGAAACCATATTTAAGATTAATTGTTACAATACTTCCCCTTATAACAATATCAATAATTTTATTGTTTTTCTTAACTAATAGAGTAAGCTATTATGTGCCACTAGGATTAATTTTAATACAGACTATAATATTAAATATATCTAAGAGAAAAAGAGTTAATGCGTTGGATACTTTATATATACATAAAAAGAGTATACAAAATTATTATGAAATGATTAAACTTATAGAAAAAGTTAATTTTAAATCAGAATATTTAAAGAATATAAAAAAGAATCTTATAAAAGACCATAAAGCGAAAGCATCTAAAGGGATAAATGAATTAGCTCATTTAAGTAATTTAACTTCAGATAGAATGAATTTTTTATATTTACCATTTAATATACTTGCTTTATGGGATTATCATATAATGATAAAATTAGAAAAGTGGAAGAGAAACTGGGGAGATGATTTAAAGAAGTGGTTTGAAACTATTGGAGAATTTGAAGCATTGAGTAGTTTTGCTATATTATCACAGGATAATCCTGATTGGAGTATGCCTACTTTTCAAGAAGGAGAACTTGTAGTTAAAGGTAAGAATATAGCGCATCCTTTAATTAGTGAAAAGGCTATAAAGAATGATGTAACCCTAGGACATAATGAAAAAATAATTTTAATTACAGGTTCTAATATGTCTGGCAAAAGTACTTTACTTAGAACTGTTGGAATTAATTTAGTTTTAGCTTATACAGGTGCACCAGTTTGTGGAAAAAACTTTCATTGTTCTTTAATGGATATATATACATGTATGAGAATTAGTGATAATTTAGAGAAAAACATATCTTCTTTCTATGGAGAGTTATTAAGAATTAAAGAGCTTATAGAGGGAGTTAATAAAGACAAACCTATTTTCTTTTTATTAGATGAAATATTTAAAGGTACCAATTCAATTGATAGACATACTGGAGCTAAAATACTTATAAATAAATTAAGTAATAAAAATGTATTAGGGTTTGTATCAACTCATGATCTAGAATTAGGAAGCTTAGAAAAGGAAAATAACTGGGTTATAAATTACCATTTTAGAGAGTATTATGAAAATAATAAAATATTTTTTGATTATAAATTAAGACCGGGAATTTCTACAACTAGAAATGCCTTATATCTTATGAAACTTGCTGGCATAGATGTGGAAGAACAATAAATAAAAAAAGATAAACAAGTATAATATCTATTATTAACTAAAGAATAAAAGAGGTGAATAATTTGCTAAAAAGAGATACTAGGGTGCAAGTTGTTATTTTAAAGGAAGATAAATATATATTATTAAAACATTACTCTGTAAAAGAAGATAAATATTTTTGGGCATTGCCTGGCGGAGGAAAAGAAAAAGGAGAAAGTGAAGAAGAAGGAGCTATAAGAGAGGTTTTTGAAGAAACGGGATTAAAAATAAAATTATTGCCTTGGAAATTTGAAATTGAGGCTATGGATAAAAGATTTTATAATAGAATGGTAACATTTATAGGATATCCTATAGAAGGGCAGGTTAAAGTTGGATATGATCCAGAAGAGGATATGTGTCAGTATTATAGATTAGTAGATATAAAGTGGCAACATTTATATGATGATGAATATTTGTCAGATTCAACTTTAAAATGTATTCAACAGGTAAGAAGGGTTTTAAAAAATAATTTGCATATAATAGAATAAAAAGTGGAATATATAAAATTAATAAATAGTATTGATTGCGAGGGATTTTCATGTGTGGAAGATTCTTATTGAAAAGTGATTTAAAAGAGGTAGTTAATACATATAATTTAAGAGATTGTAATTATATTCAAAGGGAGTTTAAAGGAGGAGAAATTTTTCCAAGTGATCTGACTCCTGTTATAACTACAGATGAAAAAATTAAGTTTTTAAAGTGGGGATTTATTAGTAAAGGAAATAATAAATTAGTTATCAATGCTAGAAGTGAAAGTATTAGCGAAAAACCTTTATTTAAAAAAGCTTTATATACTAATAGATGTGTTCTTCCAGCAAATTGTTTTTATGAATGGAAGGGAGAAAAAGGGAAAAAGCAAAAGTATAGAATATCTGTTAAAGGAGAAAGTATATTTTCTATGGCAGGGATCTATGATAGGTTTGTTGATTCAAAAGGATTAGAATATGAAGGATTTGTAATAATAACTACAGAGGCAAATTATGAAATGAGTAGCCTTCACCATAGAATGCCTGTAATATTTAAAATAGGTGAGGAGAAATCTTGGCTTTCAGAAGATATTAAAGAAGATTTTGATCTAACAAGCATATTAAAACCTTATAAAAATGGAGAATTGTTAATAGTGCCTGATAATGGATATGAACAAACATCATTCATATAGAAAATGAGCATAAAATTATATTTTATGCTCATTTTCTATATAAGGAGTTATAGAACATAGAGAATATACTTTATTGAGGAGTATACATTCCTTTACTTTGCATGTAATTGAATAAATCTTCACCATGTTGTTGTTCTTCTTTTTGAATATGATTTAGAGTTTGTCGTATGTTTGTATCTCTAAATTCAAATATACTAATATTATAACTTCCAGAAACATATTTTTCTGTCATAAGCAGGTCTCTGCAAAGATTTCCATCTTCAGGGCTATTTACATTAGATTGAGCAGTAGTTGCTATGTTTTGTGAGCTGGTATTATTTGTATTAGTAGATTGATTTCCGGCATTTTGCTGAGTATTAGGTACTTTACCACTAAGTATTGTGTTTAAACTAGTCAAATGTTCTTGTTCTTGTTGGGCATGTTTATTAAACATTTCTTTTAACTGAGGATCTTGTGCTTTGGAAGCATAATCATTGTATTTTACAATACATAATTCTTCGTGACTTTTTAAATCCTTTAATAATAAAGTTTCTTTTTGAGTTAATTGAATCATTGTTACCACCTCCATTATCTATTTTTACTAAAAAAGCATAAAGTATTCATAATAAGGTAAAGTAAAGATTTTAAATTTTAAATAATGTACTAGAAAGTAGGAATAAGGCATGGTAATATATTAATATAATTGTAATATTTTACCAATAGGAGGTATTAAAAATGAGCAATGAAAAAGGGTATTTAGAAGAAGTGGAAAAATTATATACTCCTCTTTTAGCTATAGAAGAAGCATCAAGATGTCTTTTATGTTATGATGCACCTTGTAGTAATGCATGTCCAGCTAATACTAAGCCTGCAAGATTCATAAGAGCATTAAGATTTAGAAATCTAAAGGGAGGAGTAGAGGTTATAAGAGAAAACAATATTTTGGGTGGAATATGTGCTAGAGTCTGTCCTTATGATAAATATTGTGAAGATGCCTGTAGCAGATCTGGAATAGATAGACCCATAAATATAGGTGCATTACAAAGATATTTAACAGACTATGAAAGTAAAATAGGAATGAAGGTATTAAAAAAGGTTCCATTAAATAAAGAAAAGGTTGCTATTATAGGTTCTGGACCAAGTGGATTATCGGCGGGGACTACATTAGCCAGAAAAGGATATAAAGTAACTATAATTGAAGAAAAAGAAAGATTAGGAGGCTGGTTAACTTACGGAATACCCTCCTACAGATTACCTAGTAAAGTAATACGTGAAGAAATAAATTATATAAAGGAATTAGGGGTGGAGTTTAGGACAAGCTATAAAATAGATAAAGATAAAAATTTTCAGAAGTTGAAAGATGAAGGATTTAAATGTATTTTGATAGCATGTGGATTACAAAAAAATAAGGACATAGATATAAGAGGCAAAAATTTGAAAGGAGTAATAAAGGGGACTGACTTTCTAGCAGAGGCAAAATTAAAAAATGGGAAGATAAAAATTGGGAATAAAGTAATAGTTATTGGAGGTGGAGATGTGGCTATGGATTCAGCAGCTACAGCTAAACTTTTAGGTGCTGAAGATGTGAAAATTGTATATAGAAGATCTATTGAAAAAATGCCGGCTAGTTTAAAGGAAAAGGAAATAATACATTCGTTAAATATTCCTATATTTACAGGATTGAAGCCATTAGAAATTTTGGGGGAAAATGATGTAGTAACAGGTTTTAAGGCTATTGGTATGTTTGATAATTCTAAACTAGAATTACAAGCAGATACTATTATACTAGCTATTGGTCAAGAAATCAGTGATTTAGATGAACTATCTTATATAGATAAAAATGAAAATGGTATTATAATAGATGAAAATTATGAAACTAATTTAAAAGGAGTGTTTGCTTGTGGTGATATTGTAGAAGGAGATAAAACTGTAGTATATGCTGTAGCTTCTGGTAAACAGGCTGGATACAAAATAGATGAATACTTAACCGCTTTAAGGCAAAGTAAAGAAGCGGTAGAAGAAATAGCAACTATAAAGGAAGGTGAAAATTAATGAAAAAGTTAGATCTTTCCATAGATTTTTGCGGAGTAAAGTGTGATAATCCTTTTTTCTTATCATCATCACCAGTAAGTAATAATTATGAAATGTGTGCAAAAGCTTTAGAAGTTGGTTGGGGAGGAGTTGTATTTAAAACTATAGGATTTTTTCTGCCGGAAGAGGTATCACCAAGATTTGATAATTTAAAAAAAGAGAGTACGCCATTTTTAGGATTTAGAAACTTAGAGCAGATAGCTGAGCATTCACTAGATTATAATTTAGCACAAATGAGGAAAATAAAAGAAAATTACTCCGAAAAAATTTTAATAGCATCTATAATGGGGGGAAATGAAGAAGAATGGACCAAACTTGCTACAATGGTTACAGAAGCAGGAGCGGATATAATTGAATGCAATTTTTCATGTCCTCAAATGACTAGTCATGCAATGGGGTCGGATGTAGGACAAAATCCTGATTTGGTAAGAAAATATTCTAATGCTACTAGAAATGGCACAAAACTACCAATACTTGCAAAAATGACACCTAATATAGGTAACATGGAAATACCTGCTGTGGCTGCTATTGAGGGAGGAGCCACTGGAATTGCAGCTATTAATACAATTAAAAGTATAATAGGAATAGATTTAGATAAAAGAGTAGCAATGCCTATAATTAATGGTAAATCTTCTATATCTGGTTACTCAGGAAAGGCAGTAAAACCGATAGCTTTAAGGTTTATAGCTCAATTAGCTAAATATCCTAAACTAAAAAATATTCCTATAAGTGGTATTGGAGGAATAGAGACTTGGGAAGATGCTTTAGAATTCATAATGCTAGGGTCTAGCAATTTGCAAGTTACTACTGCGGTTATGCAATATGGTTACAGAATAGTAGAAGATATGATAAGTGGACTTTCGTATTATATGGAGGAAAAAGGATTTGAAAAAGTAAAAGATATGGTAGGAATAGCATTAAATAATTTAGTTCCAGCAGAAGAATTGGATAGAGATTATGTTATATATCCTAAATTTAGTGAAGAGGAATGTGTAGGATGCGGAAGATGTTATATATCATGTTATGATGGAGGGCATCAAGCTATAGATTGGAATAAAGAGGAAAGAAGGCCGAAATTAAATAAAGACAATTGTGTTGGATGTCATCTTTGTAGTAATGTGTGTCCTGTAAATTGTATAGAATATGGAGAAATACAGTTTAAAAAGGAAGGCAAAGAAAGAGAAATTATAGTTTAATAAAAGCAAAATATGAACTTATTCTATAAGGATTGCTTAAGGGGCAGTCCTTATAGTTTTTTATTTCGTGTTCAACTTCTTAAGTTAAGCTATTGTAACAGTGTTAGGAACAACTGCTATTAAAGGATTTTAAAATATAAAGGATACAGGAGATGGGGTGTTTATAGATTGAAACATGCTAAAAATTCCGAATAATATTCGACACCATTTAATCAGCATGGTAGAATAGAAACGTAATAAGTAAAGAATATATAATAAGTAAAGAATATATAAAAGGTATAAAGAAAAAAATTAATAGATGTAAAAATATCTAAAATCAATTATAAACCTATTTAGGAGTGATAAAATTGAAAATAGCAGTTATATCTGATATTCATGGAAACATTTTTGCATTAGATAATGTTCTTTGTGATATTGATAAAAAAAGTGTTGACTGTATTATTAATTTAGGCGACTTTGTTGGTTATGGAAGTTTTCCTAATGAAGTTATAGAGCGTATAAGGAAAAAAAATATATTATCTATAAAAGGTAATTACGATGCTTCTGTTATAGATAACAAATTTAGTTATATAAGGGATACAGAAATAAATAAGTTTTCCCTTCCTTATGCAGTATCCGCAATAAGAAAAGAAAATATGGAGTATCTTAAGACATTGCCTAATGAATTAACTTTAAAGTTTGAGGATAAAACCATAATATTTGTTCATGGAAGTCCAGAATCTATAAATGAATATTTAAAAGAAGATAGCAATGAAGTAAAAGAAGTTATGAAAAAATTTAAAGGAGATATTTTAGTTTGTGCTCATACTCATATACCCTATATGAAAAAGTATGGAGAGAAAATAATAATAAATGATGGAAGTGTAGGTAAACCAAAGATTGGAAGACCTAATTCTACATATGTTATATTAAATATTGAAAAGAATAAGGAAATTAAAGCTGAATTTATAGAGATATCTTACAACTATAAAAAAATCATAGAAGATATGCAAATTAAAAAATTTCCAGAGGATCTTATTAAGTCTTACGAAACAGGAAAAGAGTAGTTATTTTAAACTTTAAGAATTAGTGTAGAACTTATAGAAGTAGCATTAATTAATATAATAACTTTATAAAGAAAAATACGAGGTGAAAATATGAAAATAAAAAATGGCATTTTAAAAAACAATTTATTTAAAACTATACAAACTATAATATCAGTAATATTTATGATGGCAGCAGTTGGATGTACTAATACTGCCAATCCTACTAATAATAAAAGTACTAATAAAAACTTAGAACAAAAAAAAGAAGCTAGTAAAACTAATAATGATAAATCTGGAAATAACCTTAAGGTTCATTATATAAATGTGGGACAAGGAGATAGTATACTACTTCAATATAATAATAAAAATATGCTTATAGATGCAGGGCAAAATGCTGCTTCTAATACAGTAGTTAATTATTTAAAAAAGGCAGGAATAAAAAAAATAGATTATTTAGTAGCTACACATCCTCATGAAGATCATATTGGAGGAATAGATAAAGTAATAGATAATTTTAATATAGGAACTATGTATATGCCAAAAAAGACAGCTAATACAAAAACTTTTAGGGATGTAGTACAAGCTATGAAGAAAAAAGGTATAAAAGCTAAAGCACCAATAGCAGGTGAAAAATTTACTTTAGGAGATGTAAAATGCACAATTTTAGCACCTAATAGTGATAAGTATGATAATGTAAATAACTATTCTATAGTAATAAAAGCTACTTATGGAGAAAATTCATTCTTGTTTACTGGAGATGCAGAAAGTCTTTCTGAAAAAGAGATTATGAATAAAAATTTTGATATACAGGCAGATGTATTAAAACTTGGTCATCATGGAAGTCGAACTTCAAGCTCTACTGCTTTTTTAAATAAAGTTAATCCTAAGTATGCAGTGGCTTGTCTTGAAAAGGGAAATGATTATGGACATCCTCATAAAGAAACTGTAAACAAATTAAAAGATAAAGGAATAAAATTATATAGAACGGACGAAAATGGGGATATAGTAGTGACAAGTGACGGGAAAAATATAAAATTTAGTTCTTCTCCGGGAAGTTATAATTCAGTAAGATAATAATAAGTATATTATATTGTTAAGATTAGAAATAGACAATATATAGTATATAATTGCTTGAGAAAATGAAAAATAAATTAGGAACTTGCAGATGTAAATTGGTGAGATATGATATAATTGTAGTAGTAATCAATGGAGGTTAGTATAAAATATGGAGGATGAATAATGAAAATTGATAAAGTAGAAGTTTTTGGTTGGGAAGCTGCTATAAGAGGAATGAGAAATCCAATGAATAGTTGGAATAAATCAGATAGTAAATATTACAATAATCATGTTGAAATAGGAGCCAATGATTTAAAACTTATGCAAAGATTAATATTAGCAGGAACAGAGCACTGTAAGTTTATGAGGTATATTACTGTATACATGGATATTGAGGCTCCATTATATTGGTGGAAAGAATTTGATACTTATAAATTTTGTGAGAAAAATAGTACAAGCACTATGCATAAAATTACTTCTAGAGCATTAACTTATGATGACTTTGATTTTGATTTTGAAAGTGAATATAGAAGTAATATAATAAATACTCTTAATAATATTATAGATAAATACAACAGTGTAGAAAATGCAAGTGAAAAAGAAAAAAATTTTAGAATGATAATTCAAGATTTGCCAAGTGCATTTAAACAAACTAGGACTGTAGTAACTAATTATGCAGAACTTAGAAATATGTATTTTCAAAGAAAAAATCATAAGCTTAAAGAATGGAGAGAAGTTTTCATTGATTTATTAAAATCATTACCATATAAAGAAGACTTGATAATGATTAAATAATTTATAATAAAGTATATAAAAAGGCTTATATCAAGAGGTGTAAGTCTATATTTATGTGCTATAATTTAATGAATTTATGATATAATTTAAAAGTTAAAATTATTCATATATTAAAAGTATGGGGGACAATAAATATGACATATGAAAATGAAGTTAAGTATGATAAAGAATCATATGAGAATTTGAAAATTAACTGCCAAAAATGTTTCGGATTTTGCTGTGCTGCATTATATTTTTCTGCTTCTGAAGGGTTTCCAACGGATAAAGATGCAGGTAAGCCATGTATAAATTTACAGTCTGATTTTAAATGTGCTGTTCATAAAAATCTTAGGCAGAAGGGGCTTAAAGGATGTACTGCTTATGATTGTTTTGGAGCAGGTCAAAAAGTCGCTCAAGTTACATATAGTGGACAGGATTGGAGAAGGAATTCAGAAAATGCGCAACAAATGTTTGATGTATTTTTAGTTATGAGGCAACTTCATGAAATATTATGGTATTTAACAGAAGCATTTAGGATACAACAAGATAGTATTATTCAAGACAAAATTAGTTATATGATAAGTGAAACGGTACGACTTACTGATCTAGATGCTAAGTCTCTTATAGAGCTAGATTTAGTAGTACATAGAAACAATGTTAATGCTATACTTTCAAAAACTAGTGAATTTGTGAGAACTAAAGCTCGTAAAGGGCAGAAGTCTACTTTAAAACGTAAGAAGACAATTGCAGGAAGATTAAATCTTATTGGTTCAGACCTTAGAAAAATTAATTTAAAAGGAGAAGATTTGAGAGGAGCATTGCTTATTGCAGCAAATCTTAGAGGGGCTGACTTAAGTGGAGCTGACCTCATTGGCGCTGATTTGAGAGATGCGGATATAAGAGAAGCTAATCTAACAAATAGTATATTTATTACGCAAGCTCAGATTAATGCAGCTAAAGGAGATTCTAATACAAGGTTGCCAATATCATTAGTTCCTCCTGCATATTGGGATAAATAATTTACTGATGGATAAAAAGATTAGTATTTCGACCTATTAATATAAATAAAAATCAATATATAAAATTGAATTTAAGAGATTAAAGCACTATTCTTAATAGAATAAGTGCTTTTTCGATTTACTTGAATATATGTTTACATTACATTATTATTAAAGTAATAGCAAAATTAGAAAAAGTTTTAACTAAGTTAGGAATGGAGTGTAAATTTAAGGAGAAAAAATATGAAAAATGTAAAAATAAAGTTGAGAACAAAAATAACATTGCTAAATATAGTGGTGGTTTTTATAGCTCTAATAATTACGGTTATATTTATGTGTCAACTTAGGATGTCCTGGATTAAAAAAGATACAGAGATTAACCTAATGAATATAAGTAAAATAGTATCAAAGTCTCCTTCAGTAATAAAGTCTCTTAAAAATAAAAATGATAAAGAAAAGGTACAAGCTTATGTAAAGAGCATAATAGATTCAGCAAAAAATGTAGATTCAATAATTATAACAGATCTAAGTGGAAATAGTTATGGCAATTCAGAAGTGGAAAGTATCCCTATTAGAAAAGAAATAGATATAGGTAGTAAAGCTGCCATTGAAAATGAAGATAATTTAAAAGAAATGATACAAAGTTTTGGTAAGGTTATCATATGCTTTGTGCCAATAAGAGATGAAAATAATATTCCTTTAGGTTTTGTAATATCAAAAGTGCTAACTACCAATTTAGAAATAGCAAGATATGAAATAATTATAGTATTTCTAATGCTAGTATTATCTGGATTGCTTATAGGCAGCGTAGGATCTCTTATAATATCTAAAAGTGTAAAAAGTTCTCTTTTAGGATATGAAGCGGAGCAGATATCAAAGTTATTTATTCAAAAGCAGGAGGTTTTAGATACCTTAGATGAGGGGATTATAGCTGTAGATGAAGATTATAAAATAACTTTTTATAATAAAGCTTCTTTAAGTATATTAAAAATAATAGAAGAAGATATAAATGATAAAGATATATTTAATATAATACCAAACTCTAATCTTCCTAAAGTATTTAAAAATGGAAAAGCAGAATACAATAAAGAAATGGTGATAAATAATACAGTTATAGTGACAAATAGAATTCCTATAAAAGATAAAGGAAAAATTATAGGTGCTGTTACTATATTTAGAGATAAAACAGAAATAACTAAATTAGCAGAGGAGGTTACTGGGGTTAAACAAGTAGTTGAAGCTTTGAGAGCTAATAATCATGAATTTATGAATAAACTTCATGTGATTTTAGGACTCATACAAATTGGACAATTAGAAGAAGCTAAAAAATATATATTAAATCAAACTAAGATACAGCAGCAGAAAATAAGTTTAGTAATGAATAAAATAGAGGATTCAACTATTGCGGCTCTTATATTGGGAAAGATAAGTAGGGCTAAGGAAATGGGAATAGATCTTATTATAAATCCAAAGAGTAATATTAAAAAAAGAAGGGGAAGGATAAATAGTAACATACTTGTAACTATAATAGGGAATCTTTTAGAAAATGCTATGGAAGCGGTAAGCTTAACTGATAAAGAAGAAAAGAGCGTAGAAATCCTTATTGAAGAAAATGAAAAGGAAATAAGGGTAATGGTTAAGGATTCAGGCATAGGGATAAAAAAAGAGGATATACCTTACTTATTTAAAAGAGGTTTTTCTACTAAAGGAAAGAATAGAGGAAGAGGTTTAACAATTTTAAAGGACGTAGTGGATAATTTAGATGGTAAAATAAATTTTTCTTCAGATTTAGGAGAAGGAACAGAATTTATAGTATTTATTACAAAGGAGGATCAGTATGATTAAAGTACTTATAGTAGAAGATGACCCTATGGTGGCTCAAATAAATAAAAAATATACAGAAAGTATTGAAAAATTTCAGGTAGTAGGAATTTGTAATAATGGAGGAGAAGCGCTAAATACTATAAAACAAGAAAAGGTTAATTTAATAATATTAGACCTTTACATGCCTAAGCTTGATGGAATAAGTTTTTTAAAAGAAATTAGAGCTTTAGGAATTATGACAGATATTATTATGGTTACAGCTGCGGATGAGGCGGACAAGCTAAATGAAGTTTTAAAGCTAGGAGCTATAGATTATTTAATTAAGCCTTTTGAATATGAAAGATTTAAAGATGCTTTAAATAAATTTAAAACTAGATATAAACTTTTAAGTACAAAAGCTGTGATAAATCAAGAAGATATAGATAAAATAACTAGTCAAAATATACATGGGATTAATGATGAGATGCAAAAAGGAATAAATGAAAGAACTTTAAAAAGAATAAAGTTCTTTTTAAAAGAATATAAAAAAGAATCGTTTACTTGTGAAGAGATAGCAGAGAAAATGAGATTATCAAGAGTTACTATAAGAAGATATTTAGAGTATATGACATCTTTTGGCGAATTAAGTACAGATATAGAATATGGAGAAGTAGGAAGGCCTAAAACCATATATAGAGTTAGGTTTTAATTTTTAAATAAAGTTTGCATTAAATAGATTTTTTAAGTTAATGCAAACTTTATTTAAATGAGATAAATAAAAAATTAACAATGAATATAAAAAAATATTAGATTTGCAAGTAAAAAATCATTATGTGTAGATTTTTTCTTGCAAATTTAATGAGTAGAAGTATTGATAATTCAGTATAATAGTTATAATTTTTGTAAAAAATGAAATGAATAAAAACTATCAATTCACAAACTATTGTAATAATTTACAATAGTTTAAATGTTGTGTTATACACTTAACAATAATAAATTTAATTACAAAATGTTTATAATACTTACATAATATAGGAAAGTGATTTTTTTTAGAGTATTATAAATATATAGACAATAATACATTAATCAATTGGCCAATTGATTTATAAAAATAACATAAAGTTTAAATTTTAACATACTCATTTTAAAAGAATAGGGGAGGTTGAGTTATGGACTATAAAGAAATGAGTTTAAAGCTCCATGAAGAAAAGGAAGGAAAAATAGAAGTAATATCAAAGGTGCAGGTAAAGGATAAAAATGACTTAAGTACAGTATATACTCCTGGAGTTGCGGAACCATGCAAGAAGATTAACCAAAATAGAGAAGAAGTTTATAGGTATACGGCTAAAAAGAATTTAGTAGCAGTAGTAACAGATGGTACAGCAGTACTAGGACTTGGAGATATTGGACCTGAAGCTGCCATGCCTGTTATGGAAGGAAAGTCAATACTTTTTAAAGAATTTGGAAATGTAGATGCTTTCCCTATATGCCTTGACACAAAGGATGTAAATGAAATAGTAAAAACTATAAAATATTTATCTCCGACTTTTGGAGGTATAAATTTAGAGGACATAGCTGCTCCAAGATGCTTTGAAATAGAAAAAATATTAAAAGAAGAACTAGATATACCAGTATTTCATGATGATCAACATGGGACTGCTATAGTAGTTTTAGCTGGTATTTTAAATGCATTGAAACTAGTAAATAAAAAAATGGATGAGGCAAAAATAGTTATAAACGGAGCAGGAGCTGCTGGAATATCAATTTGTAAGCTTCTTTTGGCTGGAGGAGCTAAAAATATAGTTATGTGTGACTTAAAAGGAGCTTTGGCAGAAGGAGAAACTTGGATGAATGAAGCTCAAGAAGACATTGCTAAGGTTACAAACAGGGAACTAGAAAGAGGAAAAATAAATAATATTATTAAAGGAAAGGATGTATTTATTGGAGTGTCAGGCCCTAATGTACTAACTTCTGAAATGGTTTCCACTATGAATAAAGATTCTATAGTATTTGCCATGGCTAATCCAGTACCAGAAATACTTCCAGAAGAAGCTAAAGCAGGAGGTGTTAGAGTTGTAGCAACAGGTCGATCTGATTATCCAAATCAAATAAATAATGTTTTAGTTTTCCCTGGAATATTTAGAGGAGCATTAGATGCAAGAGCAAAAGCTATAACAGAAGAAATGAAATTAGCCGCGGCGGAAGCCATAGCTAGTATTGTTGGAGAAGGAGAACTTAATGAAGAATACATTATTCCAGATCCATTTAATAAAAAAGTAGCCCAAGTTGTGGCAAAGGCTGTAAAAGATATAGCCATAAAAACTGGGGTATCAAATTTAAAATAAAAATTAAGGGGGCTTTTTCATGAGCAATAAAAAAATGAGTCTGGTCACAAAGATAATGATAGGGTTAATTCTTGGAGTTATAGTTGGATTACTTTTTGTACCAGCACCTAAAATTGCAACTAATTATATTAAGCCTATTGGGGTATTATTTTTAAATCTTATTAAAATGACTATAGTTCCATTAGTATTTGCTTCATTAGTTGTTGGAGCAGCAAGTATTGGTGATGTTAAAAAGTTGGGTAGAATTGGTGGAAAAACTATGATTTATTTCTTCATTACTACAGCAATTGCTATAGTAATAGGATTGACAATTGCTAATATATTTAAACCAGGCGTTGGTATTCCATTAGGAGAAGTTACTAAACCTAAAACTAGCGAAGCACCTTCATTAATACAAACTTTATTAGATATAGTTCCAACTAATCCTATAGATGCTTTAGCAAAAGGAAATATGCTTCAAATTATATTCTTTGCATTATTTACAGGAGTAGGAGCCACTTATATAGGGGAAAAAGGTAAGCCTTATTTAAAGTTTTGTGATAGCTTAGCAGAGATAATGTATAAAATAACTGAAGTTATAATGAGCTTAGCACCTTATGGAGTGTTTGCTCTTATAGTTCCTGTTATAGCTACAAATGGACCTAAAGTGTTGTTACCACTTATAAAACTTATAGGAGTCTGTTATTTAGGATTCGTATTACACTCAATTATAGCATATTCATTTTCAGTTAGTATATTTTCAAAGATATCAGCAAAGCAATTTTTTAAAGGAACTTCTCCAGCTACAGCTATAGCTTTTAGTACAAGTAGTAGTTCAGGAACATTGCCTATAACTATTAAAACTGTAAGAGAAACTTTTGGAATATCTGAAGGAATAGCAAGCTTTGTACTTCCGCTTGGAACAACTATAAATATGGATGGAACTGCAATTTATCAAGGTGTATGTGCTATGTTTATAGCTCAAGCATACGGAATACCATTGACTATAGGACAACAGGTTACAATTTTACTTACAGCTCTTTTAGCTTCAATAGGAACAGCAGGAGTTCCGGGTGCTGGATTTATGATGCTTATGATGGTTTTATCTTCAGTAGGTCTTCCACTTGAAGGAGCAGCTTTAATTGCAGGTATAGATAGAATATTAGATATGGGGAGAACTGCTGTTAATGTTACTGGTAATGTAGCAGCGTCTATTGTAGTAGGTGCTACAGAAGGTGAAATAGATTATAGTAAAGCTGAAATGAATGGAAATTCAGCAAATGCTTAATTAGTATAGTTTTATGTTAAAAGGCGGGGGCGTTGTAATGGGTAAAACTGTAGGGATTTTAGGAGGTATGGGACCTAAAGCAACAGTAGATTTATTTAATAAAATTGTGGACTTTACAGATGCTGAAAGTGATCAAGAACATATTCATATAATCATTGATAATAATGTAAATATTCCAGATAGAACAAGATTTATATTAGGAGATGGTGAAAATCCTATAACAGAACTTATAGAAACAGCAGTTAAACTTGAAAATAATGGAGCTGATTTTATAATAATGCCTTGTAATACAGCACATTACTTCTATGACAAATTGGTAAATGCAGTGAAAACACCTTTTATAAATATGATTGAAGAAGTAGGAAAATATATTGTAAGAAATTATGGGAAAGGTAAAGTAGGGTTACTAGCTACCATTGGAACGTATAATGGAAGAGTATATGAAAAATACTGCGAAAAATATGGGCTAGAAATAGTAATGCCTACGGATGAAATTAAAGAAAAACTTTTAGATTTAATCTACAGGGTAAAATCAGGAGAAAGAGATTTTAATATAGATTATATAAATGAAATATTGCAAAAATTCAAAAAAGAAGATGTGGAAATAATAATATTAGGTTGTACAGAATTACCTTTAGTATTTGATTCTTTAAAAGAACAGTTAAAAGATTTTAATTTTATATCATCTACAGATATTTTAGCAAGAAAAGCTGTAGAAATAGCTAAATAAATTTTTTATGGAGGGATTTTATATGTTATATAGATTAGAAAGTGACTCTGTTGGAGAAAAACAGGTGCCTAAGGATGCTTATTATGGAGTTCAAACTTTAAGAGCTTATGAAAACTTCAGAATAACAGGAAGAAGAATTAATCCTGAATTAGTAAAAGCTTTAGCACAAATTAAAAAAGCAGCAGCAATAACTAATATGGGAATAGAACTTTTAAATAGAAAAATAGGAAATGCTATAGTTAAATCTTGTGATGAAATTATGGAAGGAAAATTTCATGATGAATTTATAACAGATCCAATTCAAGGTGGAGCAGGTACTTCTATAAATATGAATGCTAATGAAGTTATAGCAAATAGAGCTATAGAAATATTAGGAGGAGAAAAGGGAGATTATAGTATAGTTCACCCTAATGATCATGTTAACATGGGGCAATCAACTAATGACGTTATTCCGACAGGAGGAAAGATTGCAACTATTAGATTGTTAGAAAAAGCTATGGAGGAGCTTGATAATTTAGTTCTTGTTCTTATGGAGAAGTCAAAGGAGTTTGATCATGTTATAAAAATGGGAAGAACTCAAATGCAAGATGCAGTACCAATAAGATTGGGGCAAGAATTTAAAGCTTATGCAGATGTAATAAAAAGGGATATAATGAGAATAAAAAGAGCTAAAGAAGATTTAAATTGTGTAAGTATAGGAGCTACAGCTATAGGTACAGGATTAAATGCAGATGAAGAATATGTAAGGAATATTACTCCTAATCTATGTGAAGTTACTGGTTTAGAATTAAAGCAATGTGAAGATTTAGTAGATGGAACTCAAAATTTGGATACTTTTGCAGCGGTATCAGGAACATTAAAAGTATGTGCAATTAATATATCAAAAATAAGTAATGATTTAAGATTATTATCATCAGGACCAAGAACAGGTTTTGGAGAAATAAATCTTCCAGCAAAACAAAATGGTTCATCTATAATGCCAGGAAAAGTTAATCCTGTAATACCAGAGGTGGTTAATCAAGTAGCTTTTAATATAATAGGAAATGATATGACTATAACTATGGCAGCAGAAGCAGGGCAACTGGAATTAAATGCTTTTGAGCCAGTAATTTATTATAACTTATTTGAATCTATAGAAACTTTAACTAATGGAGTGAACACATTTATAGAAAATTGTATAAAGGGAATAACAGCCAATGAAAAGCGTTGTAAGGATTTAGTTGAAAATAGTGTAGGAATAATAACAGCAATATGTCCACATGTGGGATATAAAGCTTCTGCTAGAATAGCTAAAACTGCAATAAAGACAGGAGAATCAGTAAGAGAACTAATATTAAAAGAAGGACTGTTAAAGGAAGCTGATATGGAAGTGATATTTGATCCATATGGAATGACCAAGCCTGGTATTTCCGGTAAGCAGCTATTAAAAAAGTAACAGTTTAAATAATTGCCATGATCTTTAAGGTCATGGCAATTATTTAATTAACAAATTTAATGAAATCATTATTTTCTTTTTATCATATGCTTTTGTGGTTTTAAAGTAATGTCTGTAATAACTATTCCATTTCTTTGAGTTAATACCATCTCAACAGTATTAGCTACTTCCTCTGGTGTAATATAACTTTCCAAGGTATCTCCTTCTTTAAAGTTAGCATTTCTATAAAAGTTAGATTTGGTCATATCTGGATGTATGGCAATTACCTTTATGCCAGACTTTCTCCCTTCATCAAATAAACTATTAGAAAAATGTGTAAGTGCTGCTTTTGTAGCTCCATAAGCACAGCCATATGTACTAGACTTTTTAGCAGTTATAGAGGATATATTTATAATAAAGCCTGAATTTTTCTTTAAATCTCTAAGAAGCATTTGAGTTATTATAAGTGGTGCTTCAATATTTACTGTAACCATCTCATGAATTTTTTTATAATTTAATTCCTCATGAGGACCGAAGTAACCAACACCAGCATTATTTACAAGAATATATACTTCTTCTTTTTTCTTTATATCTTTTATTTTTTCATGAAGAGATGAAGTATTCATTAAATCACAAGTTATGGATATAAAATAATCACTTTCAATAGGGTTATTAGAAAAGTTTCTTCCTATGCCATAAACTTTGTAGCCTAACTTTATTAAGGTTTTACTAATCTCAAGACCAATGCCTGAGGAAGCTCCTGTAACAATAGCTGCTTGCATATTACCCTTCCTTTCAAATATATATTTTGCCTTTTGGTACATATTTTTTTACAAGCTCATACACATATACAACCATATTTTCCGATAGATTATTAGAATAGCTACATAGACCATTTACTGTCTCAAAAGGATAATTTAATATAACAGAGTCTAATCTTTGTTTTCTCATTCTTTTTAAGTAATCCTTTGAAACTCTAAACACTCCTATGCTTACGTCATATATTTTTTCTACTGATAGCTCTGTAAAAGTAGTGTCAATTAAATTTTTATAGGTTTCTTTCCACTGTTTTATATAAAGTATTGGATCAAAACATAATCGAACTTTCCATCCTTTATCTATAGCTTCTTTTATACTTGAAAGCCTTTCTTTCAAAGACGGTGTCTTATTTTCATAATTTTTTATTACTAAATCTGGTGATAAAGTCCATGCTAAAATTATATTTTCCTCTTTTTTTATATCTTCTATAGCTTTAAAATTGGCACTTTTAGTTCTTAACTCAATAGTTAAATGTTTATGTTTTTTAGCAAAATTAATCCATTGTCTTCCATAATCAATTACATTTTCAAAGGCTAAAATATCTGTATCATAAGAAATACATAGATATACTGAATGTTTTTTTAAAAGCTTTTTCACTTCGTTGAAAATATCTTGAATATTTACAAATATAACCACATTAGCTGAGGAATACATTCCTTGAAGATAACAGTATTGGCAATCATATATGCAATTCATCATAGTTGAAGTATAGTAAAAATGGCTGTTTCCAAAATCCTCACAAACTTCAGCACCTTCATATACTAAATTATCCTTTTTTACTGCTAGAATCAATTTAGGACTTTTCTTTTGTAAGATATAATTTTGATGACTTCTAGAAAATACATCTTTATAGTGATTAATTTGAACAATTTCAGCTTTATTAAAGTAATCTAATATTTTTTTTGTATTAGGATAATTTAAAGCTTTTTCTTCAATGTATATATGCGAAAAATAAGGATTAAATAAGCTTTTGTTTGAATTCTGCAAAATATCTCTTCCCCTCATTTTTAGATTTACATTCTACATCTAGATACATCTTTATAATATCTATACAGTGACCATATTGAAGCTTATGATATGTAACTAGTTGTTTAAATTTACTTTCCATAGTAGAAGATAATTTTAAATTTTTCACTACAGTATTTAATATTTCCTTTTCTTTTTTAGATAATATATTTTGTTTATATGAAAATTGAAGCTTTATTTCATTTATCCAATCTATAATTTCTTCAGAGTTACTATTAATTAAATTGCAAACTGTATTTTTATTTATATTTTCAATTTTTAAGTAATCTGAAACTACTTTTATAAAGAAGATTTTATGGGACTCTAAAAATATTGAAGCTGCTGCGTATATTCCTGCGGCTTCCATATCCACCAATTGGCCTTCAAGCTTTATATTATCTTTATCAATTACAGAAGAGCAAGTTTCAATGCTAGTTTCTTTAAATGGATGTTTAAAAAGCATATCAGGATAAAAAGTTTTTTTTGTATCGTTTTCTATAATTTTATTGCAAAAAAATGCAGTTCCTATAGCTGTATTTTCATTTTTAGTACCACACAAACCAATATTTATAAATAAATCTGAGGATTGTGGTTTATACTTTGAAAATAAATAGGTAACAGCAATTGCAGCTTTTATTTTACCTAATCCAGTAATAATTAATATAAATTCTTCATTTTTAAAGATTTGAAATTTATGACACTGAGAATCCTTTTTTAAATTTAATTGTTTTATAAAAGGCTGGGCTTCCAAATGCATAGCTGTACACATAAATATCATGTTCATTACCTCTCTTATATAACATTACTTTAAAAAATTCATTTCATATTAGATATTACCATAATATCACAAGTTATTAAACATAAGTGAATATATTAACATTAATTATAAACGTAGGATTAAATATTATATTATGATAAAATTAATTAAAAATGTATAAAGGTAAACTTTTAGTTATAGAAAGGGGAAATAGGTATGAAATATGATTTTGACAAAGTTATAGATAGGCATAATACAAACTCAGAAAAATGGGATTTTAATAAAGAGAAATTTGGAGAAGAAAATGTATTATCTATGTGGGTAGCAGATATGGACTTTAGAGTCCCAGAATGTATTATAGAAGAGATTAAAAAAAGAGCAGAACATGGAATTTTTGGATATACTGCACCAGGAGAAAACTATTATAAAAGTGTAATTAATTGGATGAATGAGCACCACAACTTTAAAATAGAAAAGGAATGGATTTGTACAGCGCCAGCAGTAGTACCTGCTTTATATTGGATAGTACAAGCTTATACCGAAAAAGGAGATAAGGTTATTATTCAACCTCCTGTATACCACCGATTTAAAGGAGCAATTGAAGATAATCAACGAATAGTAGTTGAGAATCCATTGAAATTAGAAGATGGAAAATATTACATTGATTTTGAGGACTTAGAGAAAAAAATAGATGATAGAGTAAAAGTATTATTTTTGTGTAGTCCACACAATCCAGTAGGAAGAGTTTGGACAAAGAATGAGTTAACAAGATTGGGAGAAATATGTTTAAGTCATAATATAATAATGGTATCAGATGAGATTCATTCAGATATAGTATTTGAAGAATATAATCACATTCCTTTTGCTACTATAAGTGAAGAATTTGCAGAAATTTCTATAACGTGTACAGCTCCAACCAAAACCTTCAATATAGCTGGATTACAGGTTTGTAATATAGTCATATCTAATAAATATTTAAGGGATAAGTTTTTGCATAGATTAAAAATAAATGCTATGGGAAGTTTAAATACTTTAGGAATGGTAGCTTTAGAGGCTGCTTATAATTATGGAGAACAGTGGTATAAAGAAATGCTTCATTATGTAAAAGAAAACTTTGACTTTTTAGAAAATTATCTAAAGGAGAATTTACCACAAATTAAGCTTATAAAGCCTGAAGCCACATATTTAGCATGGGTAGATTTTAGAGGACTTAAAATGAACGATTTAGAACTAAGAGATTTTTTAACCAATAAAGCTAAGGTAGGATTTAATGCTGGAAATATTTTTGGAAAAGAAGGAGAAGGATTTCAAAGAATAAATCTAGCTTGTTCTCGTATTATATTAAAGGAAGCTTTAGAGAGAATAACAAAAGCTTTAAAATTTATTGGAAAAAATGATTAAAAATTTTAAAAAACTATTGCAAAACAATAATAATTATTATATAATAGTTATTGTCGGATGAAGTTAAATAATTTAAAAATAAATAAATGATTTGGAAATGGGAGGAATTTAAAAATGAAAAAATTTGTATGTACAGTATGTGGATATGTTTATGAAGGAGAACAAGCACCAGAAAAGTGTCCATTATGTGGAGTAGGTGCAGATAAGTTTATAGAAAAGAAGAATGAAATGAGTTGGGCAGATGAGCACAGAATAGGAGTAGGAAAAGATGTGGATGCTGAAGTTATAGAAGGATTAAGAGCTAATTTTACAGGAGAATGTACAGAAGTAGGAATGTATTTAGCTATGAGCAGACAGGCAGATAGAGAAGGATTTCCAGAAATAGCAGAAGCTTATAAGAGAATAGCATTTGAAGAAGCAGAACATGCTGCAAAGTTTGCGGAATTATTAGGAGAAGTAGTCTGTGCTGACACAAAGAAAAATTTAGAGATGAGAGTAGAAGCAGAGCATGGCGCATGTCAAGGAAAGAAAGATTTAGCGACTTTAGCTAAGAAATTAAATTTAGATGCAATTCATGATACAGTACATGAAATGTGTAAAGATGAAGCAAGACATGGT
Organism: Clostridium tetanomorphum; assembly: GCF_017873215.1. Taxonomy (GTDB): domain Bacteria; phylum Bacillota; class Clostridia; order Clostridiales; family Clostridiaceae; genus Clostridium_AO; species Clostridium_AO tetanomorphum. The sequence continues at coordinate 15,809 of NZ_JAGGKA010000013.1, read as the reverse complement.
TCTGCATTTAAAGGATTATTAAATAGATATTTTAAATAATATTTATTATATAAACAAAGATATTTCAAATGAAAAATACCTTCATTAGTGAATTGCTAATGAAGGTATTTTTTTACTCTATTTTAATAAAACTATTGAATTTAATGAGAAATATTGCTACAATTATAAAGAAATTGATATTGATATTCATTATCAATAAGCAAGATATTTGCTTTATATAGAACATTGTTAAGAGATAAAACTTTATTAGGGAGGGATTAAAGTGATTAAATTTAGGAATTTAAAGATAACAAAGGCAATTTTAACTTTAGAAATGTTAGCAATATTTTTCATAATAGTTATAGGAATGTCAGCATTAAGATACATAAGAATTATTAATAATAATTCTTTAATTATGCTTAAAAATAATATGGAACCCCTTGCTTATTTAAATGAAGTAAGAAGCGATTATTTGAACATAAGGATAAAAGTAAATAGAGCTAATTCTAGCTATAAAAAAGAATATAACAATGAAATAAAAAATTATGATAATAATATTAAAAAGAACTTAAATACATATATATCTGATAATGTTCATGAAGAAGAAAATGAAGTTCTAAATGCTATACAAAAAGAATATGGAGAGTACATAAGAAATTGGAATAAATTAGATGAAAAATTAAACAAAGGATATAAATTTTCTAAAGAAGATTTAAAAACTTTAGATTATTATGGAAATAGTATAGAATCTAAATTAAATTATCTAATAAAATTTAATAATGAGGAAGCAGCAGAATTAAATAAAAGTAACAATAATATATATAAGTTTTCAATAAAAATGTTTATAATTATTTTACTTATTAGCATAGTTGTATTTAATTTTATATGTTTAAAAATGAGAAAAATTATAGGAAAATCTTCAAAAGAAATAGTAGATAATATTGGACAAATAGCTAAAGGAAATTTTGCAGTAAAATTAAAATCACTGGGAAAAAATGAATTTGGTATTATTAGTGAAGAACTCAATGAGACCATAATGAAAGTCTCAAATATGATAAATAAAGTTAAAAATAATTCCTTTTCTGTGGACAAGGAAGGAGAAAAATTATTTGAAGCATCTGGGCAAATACTGTCTTCATTGCAAAATGTGTCAGCAGCTTTAGAGGAAATTGCAAAAGGAACCGAAGAACAATCAAACAGTTTGTCCTGTGTTAATGATAATATTAATAAATTTAGTAGTGATTTAAGGAAAATGAATGAAAGCATAGTTGAAATAAATATAAATGCAGATATTGTAAGCGATATGGCCATAGGAAGTAGTGAAGAAATGAATTCTTTAACCAACTCTATAAAAAATATAAGAGATTATTTCAATACATTTTCTAATAAAATAATGGGGCTAGGTGAAAAAGTTAAAGAAATACATGAAATAAGCAATCTTATTAATAATATATCAGAACAAACTAATCTTTTAGCATTAAATGCAGCTATTGAAGCTGCTAGGGCAGGAGAAGCTGGAAGAGGATTTTCTGTAGTGGCAGATGAAATTAGAAAGCTTGCAGAACAAAGTAAAACCTCTGTAGAAAATATAAATTTGTTAATTGATAGCATATCAAGAGATAGTACTGATATTGTAAATAATTCTAATTTTATGAATGAAGAATTAAGCAATCAGAGCTCCATTATAGATAATGCTATGAATTCATTTGGGGAAATAATATCCATGATAGGGCAAGTTACGCCAAATATGCAAAAGCTGAGTAACTCTGCGGTTAAAATTGATAAAGAAAGTGAAGGTGTTTTTGAAAAAATAAATGAAGCATCTATAGTGGCACAACAAGTATCAGCTTCAATAGAAGAGATAGCTAGTTCTGTTGAACAAATAAATATACATAGTGAAGATATAACTAATTCATCAAAGGCATTAACATGTATGACAGGAAATGTGCTAGACAGCGTAAATGAGTTTACAGTGAAATAAGAAAATTTTTGGTAGCACATTTTAAATTGACATCATGTAACAAATGTGATAGATTTAAATCAAAGCTTAAAATTAAATATATCTAGGGGAGCCTATAAATAGGCTGAGAGTGAGATGTGAGCTCAGACCCTCATAACCTGATTTGGGTAATACCAGCGTAGGGAAGAACTTTGTATAATATGCATAATTTTATTTATATAAAGTTGTGCATTTTTATATGGAAGCATTTATGAGGGAAGCAAAAATATTGCTTCCTTTTTTTATTTTTTAGATAGATAAAAGGTTATTACCTAAAAAATTAATTAATAAAAAAGGAGATGTTTTAAATGAATTACACAACTCAAATGGATGCAGCAAGAAAGGGTATAGTGACAAAAGAGATAGAAATAGTAGCAAAAAAAGAAAATATGGATGTAAAAGAACTTATGGATCTAGTGGCTAGTGGAAAAGTAGCCATTCCTGCAAATAAGAATCATAAAAATATAAGCGCAGAAGGAATAGGAAAAGGATTAAGAACCAAAATAAATGTTAATTTAGGTATTTCAAAAGATTGTTGTAATGTGGATATGGAACTTGAAAAGGTAAAGAAAGCTGTAGATATGAAGGCAGAAGCGATAATGGATTTAAGCTGCTTTGGAAAAACTAAAGAGTTTAGAAAAAGACTTATAGATATGTCACCAGCAATGATAGGAACGGTTCCTATGTATGATGCTGTGGGATTTTATGATAAAGAATTAAAGGATATAACTGCAGAGGAACTTTTAAAAGTTATAGAAACTCATGCTGAAGATGGTGTGGATTTTATGACTATACATGCAGGTATAAATAGAGAAACCGCAGAAGTATTTAAAAGGAATCCAAGACTTATGAACTTTGTTTCAAGAGGAGGAAGTTTACTTTATGCTTGGATGCAGTTAAATGAGAAAGAAAATCCTTTTTATGAATACTTTGATAAAGTTTTAGATATATGTGAAAAATATGATGTGACTATAAGCTTAGGAGACGCATGTAGACCTGGATGTATTGCAGATTCCACAGATCCAAGTCAAATTAAAGAACTTATGACTTTAGGAGAGCTTACAAAAAGAGCTTGGGAAAGAAATGTACAAATTATGATAGAAGGACCGGGACATATGGCTTTAAATGAAATAGAAGCAAATATGATTTTGGAAAAGAAGTTGTGTCATGAAGCACCATTTTATGTCTTAGGACCTATTGTAACAGATGTAGCTCCTGGATATGATCATATAACCAGTGCCATAGGAGGAGCAATTGCAGCAACATATGGAGCAGATTTTCTGTGCTATGTAACTCCAGCTGAGCATTTGAGGTTGCCAGATTTAGAAGATATGAAAGAAGGAATAATAGCTACTAAAATAGCAGCTCATGCAGCGGATATAGCTAAGGGAGTTAAAGGAGCAAGAAATTGGGATAATGAAATGAGTAAAGCTAGAAGGGAACTAAATTGGGAAAAGATGTTCAACCTTGCTATAGATCCAGAAAAGGCTATCAGATATAGAGAAAGCTCAAAACCAGAAGATGAACACACTTGTACAATGTGTGGAAAAATGTGTGCAATAAGAAATATGAATAAAGTAATGGATGGGAAAAATATAAATATTTTAAGAGATGATGATTAAATGAATGATGATAAGTTTAAAGAGGAATGTGGAGTATTTGGAGTATTTTCTAAGAGAAATTTTAATACACCGGTGATCACTTATTATGGATTGTATGCTCTACAACATAGGGGACAGGAAAGTGCAGGCATAGCAGTAACAAATGGACAACATATAAATACTTATAAATCTATGGGACTAGTAGATAGTTTGTTAGAGCATAATGATTTTAGTAATATAAAGGGGAAATTCTGTATTGGGCATGTTAGGTATTCAACTACCGGTGAAAGTAAAATAGAAAATGCACAACCTTTTATATGTAATTCAAAAATTGGACAAATAGCTTTAGCTCATAATGGAAATGTAATAAACAAAAATAAGTTAAAAGAAGAATTGGGAAAGAATATTATTTTTGAAAGTACTACAGATAGTGAAATAATATTAAGAATTATAGTAAAAGAAATAGACAAAGGTAAAAGAATAGAAGAAGCTATAATTTCTACACTAAAGCTTGTAAAGGGAGCTTATTCTTTAGTTATTTTAGCTAAAAATAAACTAATAGGAATAAGAGATCCTAAAGGTATAAGACCACTTTCTATAGGAAAATTAGGAGATGATTCTATTATATCATCGGAAAGTTGTGGAATAACTTCATTAGGAGGAGAAATTATAAGAGATGTAGAACCAGGAGAAATGGTATTAATACAGGAAAATGGAATTAAAAGTATAAGGATATGTGAAAAAGAAAAAAACTATCTTTGCACCTTTGAATATATTTATTTTGCTAGAGAAGATAGTATTATAGACAATATTAATGTATATGTATCTAGAGTTTTGGCAGGAGAAGAGTTGTTTAAAGAATGTCCAGCAAAAGGAGATATAGTAATAGGAGTACCTGATTCAGGAGTGCCAGCAGCTATGGGGTATGCCAAGGCTGCTGGAATAGCTTATAATGTAGCAATTGTTAAAAATAGGTATATAGGAAGAACATTTATAAATCCTTATGAGAAAATAAGAAGACAAAAGATTTCAATAAAACTTTCTCCAATAAAAGTAAATGTATATAATAAAAGCGTTATAGTAGTAGATGATTCTATGATAAGAGGAACTACTGCTAGAAGTTTAATTAAGATACTTAGAAATGCTGGTGCTAAAGAGGTACATTTTAGAATTGCTTCTCCAATTGTTAAAAGTTATTGTAAATTAGGGTTAGATATTAAATATAAAAAAGAGCTTATATCCTATTCTAGAAGTATTGATGAAATTAAAAACAGTATTGGAGCAGACAGTATAGGTTTTTTAAGTTTGGAAGGATTACATAACATATTAGGAAAAGATAAAAGTTTTTGTTTTGGATGCTTTAATGGAAAATACCCCTATAATTAAAAAGGATTTATTTAATTATGTTTAGAAATATAATACATTGGAAAGTATTATATTAGTATAAACAGGAGGGGTATTATGTTTAAATTAGTAGCATTAGATATAGACGGTACATTATTAGACAAAGATCATGTATTAAGAGATGAAGTAATGTATACAGTGAATAAAGTAAAAGAAAAAGGTATTAAAGTGGTTTTAGCATCAGGTAGAGATTATAAAGCACTAAAGCCTTTTTTACATAAGTTAGGTGTTAAAGATTTAGTAATAGGAATGAATGGATGTAGGGTTTATAACAAAGAAGGAAAAACAATATTCAATGAAAGTATAGACTCCATTGTAGGTAAAGAAATAATTAATTTTTTTCAAGAAGAAAAAAGATACATTATATTATTTATAGATGGTAACACATATGTAGCAAAATTTAATAATTATTTAGATCATGAGTATTATACAGGAATTCCTATAGAAGTAGAAAATTTATCTCATTTTTATAAGGAACATATGAATTTAGATAAAATAATTGTTGTAGAGGAACATGAAAAATTATTAGAAATAAAAGATATTTTAAACAAAAACTTTAAAGGAAAAATAAATGGAGAATTTACATTATCAATATTTTTAGAGATTTTTAGTAATAAGGTGAATAAGGGGGTTATGTTAGAAAAAATTGCTAAGTATTATAACATAGAAAGAAATGAAGTAATGGCAATAGGAGATTGGGATAACGATATTCCAATGATAGAATATGCAGGGTTTGGAGTAGCTATGGGTAATGCTTCAGATGGCTTAAAAGAAAGGGCAGATTTTATAACTAAAAGTAATGAGGAAAATGGAGTAGCTTATGCTCTACAAAAATTTATTTTAGATAGTGATTAAAAAATCTATAAAGATTAATAAGTAAGTTTTATAAATAATAAAGAATAAATATGGATAAATTTTCAATTAGTATTAAGAAAAATTTTAAATAAAAGATTTTCTATACATCAGCAAAAGAAATTTTTCCTAAATTTATTCTTTATTATTTTTTTATTTAGTTCTTAAAGATGTTGCCAGGAAATTTTTTTAATGACATCCTGAACAAGTAGAACAACCATAGTCATCGTCGTTTTGTATCATTGGATGAAGGGAAAATCCATCTATACCACTTTCTTCAGCGCAAGTTAAGGTGAATCCTCCAAATTCTGCAATAAGATCCTTATCCACTAAGAAAGTTAAATCATGTATCTTAGTTACAGTGTCATTGCTCTTCTCAGAATCTATAACAATATTAAATATTGGCCCACCACAGCCCATACCAGCTAGATTAATTCTGATTAAATTATGTACAACATTATGTTCTTCTAGAAATTTTTTAAATTCATCATAAGCTATATCACTCATATTTATTGCATTCATTTTATTTCCTCCTTTTATATTGTTATGCATAGTATTTTCTATTTTAATATAATATATTAGGTTTTTCAAATAAGTCTTTATATTGACTTTATATTTTTTTCCTTTATAATAAGATATAAACTTTAATAAAGAAAGAGGATAGGGAATGAATACTTCTGTATGGGTAAGATCTTTGATTTCAAAACAGTACTCTGTAGATAAGTTTTTTAAACATGTAGTAGTAACCTTAGGAAAAGAATTTGAAGCAAAAATATATTATAGTACAGAAAAAGATGAATTTGAGTTTTCTATGCTAGGTTTTAGTATAAATATCCATAGAGATGAAGTAGAAAATCTTCAAAAATTAGGCTTATATTCTCTGGACAGATATATATTAGAAGAGTTAAAAAAATTAGGATTTAAGTTTAATATAAATAGAAGTCAATATATACAATGCTGTTATGGAATATTTAATAATAATGAATATAGTATGGAATCTATTAAAGAAGTAAGTGTTAGATTTAATCAAATATTTAATATACCAATAGTTGAAGGAAGTTTATTTTATCCATGTTGTGGTATAGATACTTATGAACCTTTAGCTCTTTTTATCAATTCCATTAAAGAGTTTCATTTTGCAGATGGTGGACAAATATTGCTACCCTTGCTGGAGTGTGGCGTTTACAAAGGAAGTATGGATAGAAATAAGGATAATAAAGACCATTGTGGTAGTTTTTCAAGCGATGTTATTCCATTTGCAGTATCGCTTCCTAATAATGATAACCTTGAAGTGATTAAGAAAATTGAAGAAAACTTTATGGTTAATTTTCATTTTATAAATGCAGAAGATATTAGTGTAAAAGAAGTTTGGAAAACAAAATTTAAAAAGAATAAGAAAATAGATATTTATTGCCATAGATTTGAAGGAGCTTTGAGTTTAGTAAATATAGAAAAAATATCTGTATTTTATTATAGAGTATATAGTAAAAGCTTAAGCAGTTCCAGTTTCAATTGGTTTTCACATATTGCTTTTAATTCGGTTTTAAAAAAATTAGTTTCTGGTGGTATTATAATTACAGATGGAGGAGAACCTAAAAATATGAAAGAGGATGTACCATGGAAAAGTTTTTGGAATAATGATGCTGTAGAATTTTCTTATAAAAATAGAAACTTTACTTATATAGGTGAATGTGGGGACAGATATGGAAAAATGAAAGTATGGAAAGTTGATTAGATATAAAGAGAAGCTATATAAACAAATGATATAAACTCATTTGTCTATATAGCTTTATTATTAGAGTTTAAATTTACTTATTTTATTTACCATATCTTGAGTCATTTCATTTAGACTTTGAGCAGACGATGCTACATCCGCTGAGGACATATTCATTTCTTCTGAGGAAGCTGAAATCTCTTCTGAAGAAGCAGATACTTCCTCTGCTACAGAAGAAGCAGATTCTATCTTTGAGATTATATCATTTTTTTCTTCATTTATGTTTATTAAAGATATATTGGCTTCTTCAATTTTAGGAATTACATCCTCCATTTCATTAATTATATTTTTAAAAGAATCTATAGTAGTGTTTATAGTAGAAACTTGAACTTTTAACTCACCATCCATAGTCCCGGTAGTTTCTACAATATTTTTTGTATTAATGGTTATTCCTTTTACTAAATCACTTATAGCACTTAATGAATCTTTACTTTGTTCCGCTAGTTTTCTTATTTCATCTGCTACTACAGCAAAACCTTTTCCTGATTCACCAGCTCTTGCAGCTTCAATAGCTGCATTTAAAGCTAAAAGATTAGTTTGGTCAGTTATATTATTAATAAGAGAAGTGATTTCATTAATTTGTTTTATACTGCTATTAAGATCTCTTATTTTTACTTCAAAATCTTTAAACGAATTGCTTATTTTATTTACAGACAGAATTAAATCCTGCATATTAGTATTGCTTTTATCTGCCAAATTACTAATTTCCTTAGAAGAGTTGGTTACATTGTTTATAGTGGTTACTATATTATTTAGCGATTGGCTAAAATTGTTTATTACATAAGTAATACTTACTAAATCTTCTGCTTGACTACTTGTTCCTTTGGAAATTTCACTAACTGCCAGGGAAACATTTTGAGAAGATGCAGCCATTTCTTCTGCAGTAGCAGATAAATTTTCAGATTCTTTATCAATATTTTTAGAGTTTTCTAAAATACTTTCCATAGTTTCTTTTAATTCTTTTCTTAAAAATAATACAGCCTCCGCCATTTTCTTTGTTTCATCTTTAGATTTTAATATACCATCCATATCATCATTCATATTAGTGACAAGATCTAGTTCTGCAGTTTTTTGTATTAAATCAGTAACTTTATTAATAGGTTTTGTTATATATGATGCCAATAAAATTATTAGGAAACCAATTATTACAAGACCAGCTATACTTAAAAATAAAGATTTTGTTATTACCTTATTTGAATTAGCCATAATTTCATCTATTGGAGCATAAACCATTAGACTCCAAGGGGTAGTAGTGTTGCCTACCTTTATAGGAGCATATACTCTAATTACATCTTTCTTTAGTGAGTTAGAATATTCAGAATGAATAAAATCTTTTCCTTCATTAATAGACTTTTTAACTTCTTCTTTACTATTTGTAATTAGTTCAGAAATGCTTTTTCCAATATAGTTTTTTTCATTAATAGCTACAATTTTATCACTATTTGAAATTATAACAGCAGACCCAGAATTATATAGTTTAATTTTAGATACTAATTTATTCATGTAATCTATAGATACATCAATACCTATTACTCCAAGAACCTTTTCACTTTTTATAATAGGTACACATAGAGAGAGCATAGAAACCTGAGTGCCTTGTACATTGTAACTTTCTGGATCAGTAATGACTTCGGATTTTTTTTCTTTAGGAACAGTATACCAAGCAACGTTATATTCATTAGGTTCTGTAGCAAGTTGAACAGATATTTTATTATTATAGTTTGTCCAATAAACATTAAATCTACCTGTACTGTCATAGCCATTTTTGTTGGAATACTGAGAATCTAATCCGTCAAAAGTATTAGGTTCCCATACAGTCCATATACCTAGAAAGTTATGATTGTCTTCTAGTATATTTTTCATAGCAATGTTAGCTATATTTCTTCTATCTTCAGGTTTAATATTATCCATATTACTGAAAATATTGCTAACTGTTCTAGCACTATCTAGAGCTACTTCTAAATCACTTTTAATAAGAGATGAATTTTCTTTGCCTTGAGATAATAAATATTGTTCTGCATTAGATCTTGCCATATTTTTTGTTGTTAGAGATTGAAAAAGAATTACAATAGAAAATATTATTAGTACTGGTGTAAGAATAAATAAGAGCATTTTTGATTTTATACTTTTCATTTTGATGCCTCCTTAAATATATTTGTAAAGTTTAATATTAAAATACCTGTGCCAATATTCCATAATATAAAATTTGACACTATATTACACTATTATACAATATAAACTAAAAAAATAAATAATTATACAAAATATTTAAATTAGTTTGATATTACCACAACTATAAAGATAATTCAATTATTTTCATAGTCAAAATAAAAAATATTATATTTAAAGGGTAAAGTGATTTTAGGGGAAAACTATTGACACATTTGAAATATTATCGTATTTTACTGGTATATTATGTATTCATTTTATGAATAAAATTATATGTAAGCCTAAAAATTAATGGAAAGATAATGAAAGGAATATTTAAGGTAAAAAGCCAATGAATAAGATATTAAAAGAGGATATTTACAATTTAGATTTATTTGGTGATCTAAAAAAAGAAGAAATAGAAATATTATTGGAAAGAGGTAGTAAAGAAAAATTAAAAAGAGGCGAAGGTTTATTTTATGAGAAGGATGTAATAAATAATATATATATTGTACTTAATGGGAAAGTAACACTATTTAGACACTCTGAAATTGGTCAAAAAAGAGTAATTTATATATTAAATAGTGGAGAGGTAATAAATGAAGTTATTTTTGATAATTTGCCTGCATCTATAAATTGTGAAGCATTTGAAGATAGCATTATAATATGCTTTGAAAAAGAAGATTTACTTCAAGTTATGGAGAAAAATTTTGAGTTTAATAAAAAAATTATATATTCTATGGGAAAGAAAATTAGAAGGTTATATAGACAGATCAAAAATACAGTACCACTTAAAATAGATAAAAAGATAGCAGCAAAGCTTTGGAAACTAAGTAAAGACTATGGTATAAATATGGAAGATGGTGTACTGATTGATTTAAATATAAGTATAACTTATTTAGCTGACATGATTGGAAGTACAAGAGAAACTGTATCTAGATGTATAAATGGACTTCAGAAGCAGGGGCTTATAGAAATGAAGGATAAAAAAATTATAGTTAAGGATAGGGATAAGTTATCATCATATTTTAAGGGATTGTGATAGATATAATAATGAAGGAACTGTCGCACTAAGAATAAATCCTACAATATATTGTGTTAAGTATATTGTATGTAAATTCCTTTATAATGCGACAGCTACTTTTTATTTGCTAAATCATATTTGTAATATTATAGGTATTTATAATAAAGTTTACTTATTGTAAAATTTATTATATAATCTACCTGTATATACTATTTTTGGGGGGAGCCAAATAATGAAAACTATTTTTAAAAAATTAATGCCAGCTATATTTATAGCAATTTTATCTATTTCTTTAATGGGATGTGGTGCTAAACCTGATGAAACTGCTAAGAACTTTTTAGAGGCTATTAAACAACAAGATATTCAAAAGGCAGCGTCACTTGTAAAAGATAATTCTTCTAAAAAAGAATTAAAATTTGATAATAAGGAACAAGAAAAGATAGTGAAAGCTATTTTTTCTAAAGTCGATTATTCTTTAGGTGAGGTAGAGAAAAAAGGAGATACTGCTACAGTAAAAGCTTCAATAACATCAATAGACTTACCTAAAATAACAGGAAAAATGATTACAGAATTACTTCCTACTATGATGTCACAAGCATTTTCCGAAGGAAAAGTTGATGAAAAGAAACAAGAGACTATGGTACTTGAGCATATGTTAAAGTCTATAAATGATGCTAAAGCTGCTAAAACTAAAACAGATGTTACTATAAAACTAGTTAAAAATGATAAAGGATGGCTTATAGAGCCTAATGAAGAGTTAATCAATGCATTAACTGGTAATTTCTATTCAGCAACAAAACAGTTACAAGGTAAATAAATTTAAAAGTTAGATATAAAAAAGAACTTGGAAAACAAGTTCTTTTTTATTTTTTCTATAGTGTGACATATATCACATTCTTTTTTTATATAATGTGTTATTTTTTTGCTAGAGAGTTTAAAGGAGGAGATATAAATTGTTTAGTGAAGAAATTAACAAACTTTCAACAGCAGCAGAGAAAAAAGTTTTCTTTCTTAAAAACAGTGAAATAAGATATTTAGTAGCTTCAATGTTTGCGGGAATATATGTAGGGTTTGGAACAGTTCTTATTTTTACTATAGGAGGATTGCTTCAGTCTGTAAGTTCTCCTATGACAAAAATTTTTATGGGAGTAGCTTTTGGAATTGCATTAAGCTTGGTACTTGTAGCTGGCTCAGAGTTGTTTACTGGAAATAATATGATTATGACTATAGGAGCTTTGGAGAAAAAAGTTAAATGGAAAGAAGCATTAGATATATGGATTTTTAGTTTTATAGGAAATTTTATAGGAGGAATTTTGCTTTCAGTGTTGTTCGTTTACTCAGGATTAGCAAAAGGAGCTACAGGGGAATTCATAGTTAAAATAGCAGGAGCTAAAATGATAGCAACTTTTGGTCAACTTTTTGTAAGAGGTATACTTTGCAACATTTTAGTTTGCTTAGCAGTTTGGTGTTTTTTTAAGCTTAAAGAGGAAGCAGCAAAACTTATAATGATTTTTTGGTGTCTTTTTGCATTTATAACTAGTGGATTTGAACATAGTGTTGCTAACATGACACTATTAACTACAGCATTAATGATTCCACATAGTAAAACAGTATCAATGATGGGACTTATAAATAATTTACTTCCTGTTACATTAGGAAATTTTATAGGAGGAGCAGTATTTGTAGGAGCAGCTTATTGGTATGTATCTAGTAAAAAGTGATTAGTAAAGTTTCATTTAAGGTATGTAAAATCCATAAATTAAAGGAGGTAAACAAGCATGGGATTTTCTTTGGAATTAAAAGATTTTAACGAAGTATTTAAGAAATTAAAAAAACAATATAAAATATATGCTCCTAAGTGTTTTAAAAATAAAGGAACATTTTCAGATACAGATATGATTAGATATGGAGAAATAGATAGATTGGAAGAAGTAGAGTTTAACAAAAAGTCTTATTTTTCACCTAAAGAAGTGATACTTCCAATAACTCAAACTTTATTTTATTTTACAGAGGATGAAGTTATAGAGCCAAAAGTAGATGAAAAAGATATACTAATATTTTTAAGAAGTTGTGATATACATGCAGTAAAAAGATTAGATGAAATATATTTAAAAAATGGTTCTGAAGATCCTTACTATAGAAAATTAAGACATAAGATAAAGTTTATTCTTATAGAGTGTGAAAAGAGTTTTGAAAACTGTTTTTGTGTAAGTATGCAGTCAAATAAAACAGAAGATTATTCTTTATTTATAAAAACACATGAGGGGAAGGTATTAATAGAATGTAAAGATTTAGATTTTGAAAAACATTTTAAATTGGGGAAAATGAAAGAAGTCTGTCCTAAGTTTATTCAAGAAAATGAAACTAAAGTAAACATACCTGAAGGAATAAATATAGATATTTTTAAATCAGAAATGTGGAAGGAATATTCTTCAAGATGCATAGCGTGTGGTAGATGTAATACAGTATGTGGAACTTGTGCGTGTTTTACTATGCAAGATATTTTTTATAAGGACAATAGTAAAACTGGAGAAAGAAGAAGGGTGTGGGCATCTTGTCAGATAGATGGTTTTACAACTATGGCTGGTGGTCATGAATTTAGAAAAGACAAAGGGGAGAGAATGAGATTTAAGGTTATGCATAAAGTTTATGATTTTAAAAAGAGATTTGGATATCATATGTGTGTAGGTTGCGGAAGATGTGATGATGCATGTCCTGAATATATTTCTTTTTCAAATTGTGTAAATAAATTAAAGGATGTAGTTAAGGAGGAGGAATAAATGGAAAACAATATATATTTGCCATTTATATCAAAAATACTAAGCATAACACCACATACGCATATAGATTATACTTTTAGAATGGAGTTTAAAGGAAAAGTAATACCAGGACAATTTTTTGAAGTATCTATTCCAAAGTATGGGGAAGCTCCAATTTCAGTATGTGAAATAGGAGAGGATTATGTAGATTTAACTATTAGAAGAGTGGGAGTAGTTACAGATGTAATTCATACATTTTTTCCAGGAGATACTCTATTTATAAGAGGGCCTTTTGGAAATGGATTTGATGTAAATTTATATAAGGGAAAAGAACTTATTGTAGCAGCAGGAGGAACAGGACTTGCTCCAGTAAAAGGAATTGTAGATTATTTTTCAAGTAATGCAGATGAAGTAAAAAAATTTACGCTTTTATCAGGATTTAAATCACCAGAAGACATATTGTTTAGAGAGGACTTTAAGAAATGGAATAAAAGTATAAAGACCATTGTAACTGTGGACAAAGCGGAAGAAGAATATAAAGGAAGTACTGGTCTTATAACAAATTATGTAAAGGATATAAAAATAGAAAACATAGAAGAAGCAACAGTAATAATAGTAGGACCTCCTATAATGATGAAATTTACTGTAGCTGAATTTATAAAAAGAGGAATAAAGGAAGAAAATATATGGGTTTCTTATGAAAGAAAAATGTGCTGCGGAGTTGGAAAATGTGGACACTGTAAGATAGATGATACTTATATATGTTTAGACGGCCCTGTATTTAACTATACAAAGGCTAAACAACTTATAGATTAGGAGGTGAAATTTATGGATATAAATACAAAGTTATTAAAGAAAAATGCTTTTAGAGTAACAAAAGAACGTGGAATAACTGCGGCTAGAGTAAGAGTGCCAGGAGGTCATATAGAAGCAAAATATTTAGCTCTACTTGGAGAAATTGCAGAAAAGTATGGAAATGGCAATTTGCATATAACTACAAGACAGGGGTTTGAAATACCTGGTATTTCTATGAAAGATATTAATCATGTAAATAAAGAACTTCAACCTATAATTAAAGGATTAGAAATAAATCAAAAAGACCCTAATACAGGATACTCGGCATCAGGTACAAGAAATGTATCTGCTTGTATAGGAAACGCAGTATGTCCTTTTGCTAATTATAATACAACTAACTTTGCAAAAAAAATAGAAAAAGCTATTTTCCCTAATGATTATCATGTAAAAATAGCTTTAACAGGATGTCCAAATGATTGTATAAAATCAAGAATGCACGATTTTGGAATAATAGGAATGACAGAACCGCAATATGATGCTTATAGATGTATTGGATGTAAAGCCTGTGTAACTAATTGCAAAAAAAGAGTAACAACAGCATTAACTTTTGAAAACTTTAAAGTAGTAAGAGACTACAGTAAATGTATAGGATGTGGTGAGTGTGTAGGGAAGTGTCCAACAGCTGCTTGGTCAAGAAGTACTAAAAAGTATTACAAACTTGTTATTATGGGTAGAACGGGAAAGAAAAATCCTAGAATAGCTAGAGATTTCATAACCTGGATAGATGAAGAAAGTATAATAAAGATAATTCTTAATACCTATGATTATATAGAAGAATATATAGATAAAGATGCTCCAGGTGGAAAAGAGCATATAGGATATATTGTAGATAGAACAGGATATCAGGAATTTAAAAAATGGGTCTTAAAGGATGTAAATCTAGGAGAAGAGGCAGTAGTAGCAGATAATATAAATTGGTATTAAACTTAAAATGAAGGTTAGCTATATAATTAATTTAGCTAACCTTTATTAATTGTGTGCTCAGCATGGGCAACAACTTGACGGTGAAAGTCCGTTGTGGGCTTGGTAGTGGGAATGACGGCAAGGGTGTCCACCGTGAGGTGGAATCTGAAGGAAGCCGAAGGCAAAATCTTGGTCTGAGGAATACAAATTACATATAAGGCTTACTAAGGGTGGATGAGTTTGCAATACAAAACCAAGTCCAACACTGCCCAAACCCTTAGGAGTAAATGTAGCAGATATATGAGATGAAAGTTGTTGCTCTTACCTGGGGAGGTCTGATAGATATATTATCAAATGATGTAATTCATGAATGATAACCTACATAGTGATATGTAGCTGAACTATCAGAAGTCAGAAGAGGTCATAGTACTACGTAAATACGCGTTAGCGTAGGAAGGACTGAACTTTAGGAGGTTTTAAAACTTGAAAGTTTCGAAGAATACTCAACGAT
>NZ_JAGGKA010000012.1 GCF_017873215.1 Clostridium tetanomorphum | reverse complement strand
AACTCATTTGGATTTAAAGCATCTTTAAAGTTGCTATGAAATACCTAAAAAACGCTGTCGCGTTAGCAAATTTTTTATGCTAATGCGACAGCTCCTTCTATTTTATCAACAACAACAAATCTAATAAAAATATATTTATTAGTATTAGCATGCTTAAGAAACTTTCTCCCTCCCCGAAGAAATTACTTAAATGTTTTAGACAGGTTTCCTGACTTAGCTTCATTCTAATCCTTTTCCTTCCCATGATCCATTAAGTATCACAGTGGTTAATAAAAGTTTCGTCTGCATTACAGTAGCAGGGGCTGTAGAGGATTTACACCTCTTTCCCTATTAATCTTTATTAAGAATCTAAAATATGTTTTATTCAGTTTTAAAATACATTTAATATTTTAAAAAATTTACACTATTTTGTATAATTGTACCATTTCTAGTAATACTATGTCAACATAATTTTAAAAAACATTATACATTTTGTAGAAAAATAACTTATAATATTTTATCAACCATAATATATTCAAACTTATGAGTTTGTTTGTCTATTTTTTCACACTTCACTTGAAATCCAATTTTTTTATAAAAATTAACTGCATTCTCATTATCCTTGTAAACCGATAAGGACAATTTATTATATATATTTCTTACATAATCAATTAATTTTCTTCCAATTCCTTTTCCTTGACAACTTACATCTATAAATAATGCTCCTATATATTCACCATTAATTACACTTATGAATCCTTTTATATCACTCTCTTCTAAATACACATAGGTTTCAGATTTTGGAATATATTCTTCTTTTACAATACTATAATTTTCTATCCAATACTTTTCTGGTATAAAGTCATGAGCTTTTATAGTAGCTTCTTTCCAGATTTTCATAACTCTATTAATTTCATTTTCATTTAATTTTCTAATCATAGTAGTTTCCTCCTAATTAATAATACTTCTGCTACTACCATGAAGATACTACATTCTATTATATATTTAATATATATTTTTATCATCCTATAGTCCAAGCTTAAAAAATAAAAAACTGTGGATTAATTCCACAGTTTAATGTCAAAAGTCATATAAATAAAACATCTGTCTTAATTTATATATTAATATTTGATGAGTGGAAATAGCATCTTCATAGTTATTTTGACTAAACATATCACAAACTAAGGTATTATAAGTACCTGTTTTGACATATTTTTATAATAATTTTTAATAACTAAAGAACTACTCCGCGCATCAAACACCTCACCTATACTTTATTTTAATTTATTCGGAGTTATTTTAACATAAATATAAAATTATATCAACAATTTTACAGGGATTTATGATATCATGTTTATAACTTAACATCTAAAAAGAAAGGATAGAAATAAAATATGTCAGAAAAAATTTTAACAATAAAATTATTAAAAGAAAAATTTGGAGTTTGTAGATTAAACAAAGAAGATTTAATTCCTGACTGGGTAAAAAATGGTGATTTTTTTTCTATAACAAAAACATTAGACGAATTATCATTTGTCTGCCTTGAATCTAGTATTCCTAATGATATAAAATCGGAAAAAGATTGGCGAATCTTAAAAATTGAAGGTCCATTAGACTTTTCATTAATAGGAATTTTGTCTTCAATTAGTACAATATTAGCAAATAAAAGAATAAGTATATTTGCTATTTCCACCTATGATACAGATTATATCCTTATTAAAAATAAAGATATCAATACCGCTGTAGATGCATTGTCTAAGGAAAACTATGAAATTATTAATGAATAATAATAGGAGCCAGACACTGTGAAAATACAATGCCTGGATCCTATTATTTCTTAGCTCCAGCTAAAGCTTCATCTACACCTTTTAGTATAGCTTTGCTAGATATTGTAGCTCCTGTAACAGTATCTACACCTTCTGTAGATTGCTTCTTTATTATCTTTGGGATTAATACATTTTTTACTCCATCTAAAATTCCATTATCTTTTTCTTCTGCATCAACCTTTATGTTTTTTATTTTTCCTTTAGCAACTTCTACAGTTATATTCAGTTCACCATTACGTAATTTTTCCTTAGACTTATATTCTCCATCTTTATATACTCCCTCAGATCCACATCCTATAAGAACTATTCCTAAAGTTAAAACTATTATCATTGATAAAATTGTTTTTTTCATTATATTTTCCTCCATCAAAACACCTAAAAAGAAATAACAAATTAAAAATATGCCGAACTAGTTATCTCTTTAAATATGTGTAATCAAAATCTATTTCACAGAAGTAGCTGCATTTTTTCCTGCTATTCTACCAAAAACAATTATATCTGCTAAAGAGTTTCCTCCTAATCTATTTCCTCCCTGGACACCTCCAGTAACTTCTCCAGCAGCATAAAGGCCTTTAATAACTTGTCCTGATTTATCTAATACTTCAGCATTTTTATTAATTTTTATACCACCCATGGTATAATGAACAGCTGGTGCAATTTCAATAGCATAGTACTTGCCATTTTCAAAAGAACGTGGCATATCTGCTCTATTAAATTGAACATCCTTTTTATTCTTTACAAATCCATTATAATCATTAACTGTTTTCTTTAATACCTGTGGATTGACATTAATCTTTTTAGCTAAATCTTCTATAGAATTTCCCTGCGTTACTAGCTCCATATCTATATAACTTTCTATAGCTTTCAAGCTCTTTCTAACATTATCATCAAATAAAAGATAGGCTGTTTTTCCTTTTTGATTAAGTATAGCTTTTGATACTACATCTCTTGTAGCTAATTCATTTATAAAACGACTTCCATGGTAATTTACAAGTATAGCACCATTTCCTCTTACTGCTTCAGTAATCATCATGCCTGTTTTAGGAACTACTGTTGGATGAGTTTGTATTTGATCCATTTGTGTAAGTTCCGCTCCTAATTTTACAGCCATATCAATTCCATCCCCAGTTGCTCCTGGGTGATTGGTTGTCCCAAAATCTTTTAACTTAGAATTATATTCAACAACTTTTTCTTCACTAGATCCAAAACCACCAGTTGCAATAACAACTGACTTTGTATCTATAGTGTATTCCTTGCCATCTTCATTTAATGCTTTTACTCCTTTTATATTTCCTTTACCATCCTTTAATATCTCTACTACTTTACTGTTAAGCCTTACATTAATTTTTTTATCCTCTGCTGCTTTTTTCAAAGTTTTTACTATATTTGAGCCAACTTCTCCACCACCAGCAGGCCTATGGGCTCTATCATTACTTGCTCCAGCAAGCCTTCCTACATCTGTTAAATCTGCACCTAAATCTGCCAGCCACTCCACTGCATTTGCTGCTTCAGAAGTTAAAACTCTAACTAATTCAGGGTTATTTTTATAATATCCACCCTTCATTGTATCTTCATAAAACTTTTCAACACTATCTTTTATATTTTTTCCCTTTTGAAATTTAGTTCCCGCTGCATTTATTCCTCCAGTTGCCCTTAGAGTATTTCCTCCTACCATTGGCATTTTTTCAAGAACTATAACATTGGCTCCTGCATTTTTAGCTTCTACTGCTGCAGTAAGCCCTGCTCCCCCTGCACCAACTATAACTATATCAGCTTTTGTTGAAGTCGTCCCTTCCACTGTGCTAGTTTTACTAGTTCCACAACCTGCTAAACTTCCAACTGTAAGCATGGTTACAGTTACAATAGATAGTAGCTTTTTTAAATTCATAGCCTAATCCTCCAATCTCATAGGTGAACCCCTATTAATAACAACATATATTATATATTACTATATAAATATTTTAAAGATAATTTATAGTTTCACTTAAGATACCTATGCTCCTCAATACTATGAACCGAAGTTTTATTATATGTTATAATGAATATTATATTGACACTTTTCATGAAAGGAAGATTATAATGGATATTACTATTAGACAAGCATCCATAGAAGATTTAGATTCAATATCAAAAGTAGAAGAAAGCTGTTTTCCATATGCAGAAGCAGCTACAAGAACCTCTTTAGAACAACGTATTAAAACCTTCTCAGAAAGCTTTTTTGTAGCAGAACTTGGAGGAACAATAATTGGATTTATCAATGGTTGTATTATAAATAAAACTGTTATCTATGATGAACTCTATAAAAATTCTACACTCCATATTCCAGATGGATATTATCAAACTATTTTTGGACTTGATGTAATGCCAGATTATCGCAATCGGGGAATTGCAGCACAGTTAATGAATCATATGATAGAAGTTTCAAGAAAGGCTGGTCGCAAAGGTGTTATTTTAACTTGTAAAAATAAGCTTATTCACTATTATGAAAAATTTGGATATGTAAATAAAGGTATATCTAAATCCACACACGGCGGCGCCCAATGGTATGATATGATTTTAGAGTTTTAAATGAATTTCTTTAATAGCTACAGTGCCAGGCACTTATACCTGGCACTTACATATCTCATCTTATTTTCCATTTTATTATTATACTAAGCTTATCTCTTGATAATTCTGCAAAAATTTCATGTCCCATTTTATCAACTAATTTCTTAGCTATAGCAAGTCCAAGTCCTGTACTTTTTCCACTTCTAGTGTGATCTGCTGTAAAGAATCGATTGAACAAATAATTTACATCCTCTTTCTTTAAATCCTTTGCATCATTGGTAAATGTCATTACTATATAATTTCTTTGTTGCTTTAAAGTTATATTTATAAATTCTTTACTATATTTAATCATATTTTGTATTAAATTTGAAATTATACGCCTTACTGCATTATCATCCGCAATAACTAACGGTATTTTCTCCTCTATATTAAGAATAGGTTCTATTCCTTTATGTAGAAAATCATTATAAAATAAAGCTATTACATCGCACATTATATTATATAAATTAAGTGATTCAAGTTTAAATTTATATTCATTCCCCTCAAGTCTTGATAAATCATAAAAGCTATTTATCAAAGATTGTAGTGATTTTGTTCTCCTTTTTACAATATCTATATACTGTTTCTTCTCATCTTCGCATAAGCTGTCCTCTTCCATAAGTTGAATATATCCCATTATAGATGTTAAAG
Organism: Clostridium tetanomorphum; assembly: GCF_017873215.1. GTDB lineage: Bacteria > Bacillota > Clostridia > Clostridiales > Clostridiaceae > Clostridium_AO > Clostridium_AO tetanomorphum. Next base: position 141,010 of record NZ_JAGGKA010000012.1, on the reverse strand, counting down.
GAGTTCTTAAGTCATGTGAAATATTTGCAATAGCCTGTTTAATTTCTAAATCCATTTTCTTATATTCAGCCTCAGTCTTACATTTTTCTTCTAAAGCTCTATTTATTTCTAAAGTCAGCTTTTTTACTATCTTATTTGAGGTAGATAATAATATTTTTGAATTGGTTTTAATTTTATTAATTTCTTTTAATTGATTAGTTATATTTCTTATTTCTTTATATTGCAAACTATAAAGGATGGCAAATATACCAGCTATAATTATAAGAAAAATAATAGTTAAACTTTGCATAAATGTCACCCTCTCTTTTTATTTAATCTCTTTATTTTTTACATATACCATAGTTAAAATAGTGAATACTATTATATATATAACTCCTATTAAAATTGCATAACTCAAATTAGAATTTGTTAATTCTTCTTTAGCTAAAACATCTAATTGAGTTGTAATAAGTATGTCATAAATGTATTTAAATTTATCAGAAACAAGATTTGAAAGTATTAAAACAATTTTTTTAAAAAATAAAAAAGTCATGGCATATATCAAACTAAACATTGTATTACTTTTAATAACAAAAGCTAAAAAGGAACATACTGATATAGCTGCAATCCATAATACCATTGAACCAGATAATCTCTTTGTAAAATTTATTATAATATCTGTAGAAAATTTATCACCAATAGGCAATAATATCATAGCGCTTCCAAAAAACATAGTTAATATAATAATTGCTGATATTATAGAAAGAATTATTGTTGCAATAATTTTTGATAATACTAATTTATTTCTTTCAAATCCAAAAGATACAACATTTTTTAAAGTAACATTCCTCTCTTCTTCTGCTATACACATATCAACCATAGCTACTATCAAAAATACTGGAATTCCAAGCATAAAAGTTGCTGCTTGAAAAAGTACGGTTAAGTTTACATCGTTGCCAATACTAGTCGTTTTTATAATTATGTTAATTGCCAATATAAAAATACATATTCCACCAGTATAACCCCAAAAATATAACCTATTAAAATTTCTGTAAAGCTCTGCTTTTATGTAATTAAGCATGATGAGCACCTCCAATCAAATTAATAAAATAATTTTCTAAATTTGCACCAATTTGATTCATTGAGGATAACATGACTCCATTACTTACAAGAGCTTGAGCTACTATTTCAGGAGTATCTATATATTTATATAATCTAATCTCATTATCATTTAATACTTCATACTCATTGCAATGAAGTTCCTTCTCAATTGCCACAATAGCTTTTTCAATATTTTTTACTTTAATAGATATACATCTTCTACATTTTTCATTCAATTCTTTAGATGATATCTGCTCTATAAGCTCTCCGTTATTAATAAATCCATACATAGTTGCTATCTGCGAAAGCTCTCCTAATATATGACTAGATATGATTATTGTAGTATTTCTTTCTTTATTTAGTTTTAACAAAATTTCTCTAAATTCTACAATTCCCGTAGGATCAAGTCCATTGATGGGTTCATCTAAAATAAGTAAGTCTGGTGTTGCCATTAACGCAAGAGCTAACCCTAAACGCTGCTTCATACCTAGTGAAAAGTTTTTAAATTTTTTCTTTGAGTCCTTTTCAAGATCCACAATTTTAAGTACTTCGTCTATACAACCTTTTTCTGGAATTCCTCTTTGTATTCTATAATATTCAAGGTTTTTTCTTGCAGATAAATATGGATAAAAGCTTGGAGTTTCAATTATACATCCTGTTCTTCTTCTAGATTTATTTAATCCACCAAAAGATGTTTCGTTAAATAAATCAATTTCTCCCTTTGATGGCACTGTAAGTCCACATATCATTCTAAGCAGAGTAGTTTTTCCTGCTCCATTTTTCCCAACGAGACCATAAATTTCGCCCTTTTTTACCTCTATATTAATATTATTTGCGGCTAGATGATTACCATACTTTTTAGTAATATTTTTAGTCTTAAGTATTATATGATCCATATAAATCTCCTCCTCTTTCTTGTTTAATCATATTTTAAAATATAATTAACAAGATACTCTAAAGAAAAGATTAAGAAAGTCTTAAGTTTTATCACTGATTTTATACCCTATTCCCCATACAGTATGTATATATTCCATGTCAGAATTAATTTTAGCCAACTTTGAACGAATATTACTTATATGTACATTTACTGTATTATCATCACCAAGAAACTCCTCATTCCAAACGTGTTCAAACAAATTAGCCTTTGTAAAAACCTTACTTGGATTAGCCATCAAAAGTTCTAATATAGTAAATTCTCTTGCAGTAAGATAAATTTTTTCACCCCTAACTGTAACTTCTAAAGTTTCACGGTTCAAAACCAAATCCTTAAATACTAAAGTATTATTTTTCACAAATGTATTAGAAAATATCATATACCTTCTTAACTGAGCTTCTATTCTTGCCAAAACCTCATTAGTGTCAAAAGGTTTAGATATAAAATCATCTGCACCAAGCTTTAACACTTCTATTTTGGTATCCTGTGCAGATTTTGCAGAAATAACTATAACAGGCATAATTTTAATCTTTCTTATTTCACAAATCAGTTCTTCTCCTGTTATTCCAGGAAGCATTAAATCCAGCAATACTAACTGAAAATCCTCATATTCAATACACATTTTAGCTTCAGAACCTGAATAAGCTCCTCTTACCTTATAACCTTGTTTATCTAACATCTTACACAGTAAATTGTTTATATCTACATCATCTTCAACAACCAATATACTTATACTATCATTCATATCAAATATCACCAGCTTGTCTATAAAATTAAATCAATTATACCATAATTTATTTTACAATATTCTTATAATGCTATATTATTGAAATATAGATTTTGTCGAATGAGGAGATTTAATATGGAAAACTATTCAAATAATGAAGTTTCGTGTTATAAAGATATAGAAGAATATAAAGCCGATATAAAAAATGTTCTTAATTCCATGATATCTATAAATGAAAGATTAAACTTTGCTACTGTTGCAGAAAAAACCAATATAGATCCTTTAGTTATAAGGATGTATCCAGATCTTAGAATTTATATATTAGAAGAAATAAAGCATTATAAAGAACTACAAATTATAAATAATAAGATAAATAAAGCAGTTAAAACACTATTAAAGTCAAATAAAAATTTATCATTTATATCAATAATGGATAAATGCAAATTTTCATTGAATGTTGTTTATAAAAATAAATATATAAAAGATAAAATTATTCATGCATTAACTCAAAATATCAAATAAAACCTCATGTAGATTCATGTTTTTAATTTCATGAATTTACATAAGGTTTTTAACAATTACTTATAACTAAAGCTTACTAGCTGCTTCTTTATCTATAATTAAGGTAACATCACTATGAAGCTGTAATATAGATGCAGGAGTCTTAGGATTTATTTTACCTTTCATAGTCCTAAATATAGCTTCTGCCTTCGACTCACCACAGGCAAGTAGAACTATTCTTTTAGAATTTATTATTGTTTTTATTCCCATACTAATAGCCTTTGTGGGAACTTCTTCTATAGAATTAAAAAATCTTGAATTTGATTTTATAGTTTTTTCATCTAAATTTACAAAATGTGTTTCTGCCTCAAAGTCAATGCCAGGTTCATTAAACCCAATATGTCCATTTACACCTATACCTAATATTTGAAGATCTATTCCACCTTGTTCACTAATTCTCTTCTCATAATTTTTGCATTCAGCTTGTATATCTTTAGCAGTTCCATCTGGTATATTTATATTTTCTTCTTTCATATTAATATGTTTAAATAAATTCTCTCTCATATAATAATTATAACTTTGAGTATTATTCTTATTTAATCCATAATACTCATCTAAATTAAAAGACTTAACCTGTGAAAAATCTATTTCATTATTATTATACATTTTTATTAATTCTTCATACATTCCTAATGGTGTATCTCCTGTGGCCAATCCAAGTATACTATCAGGTTTTAATACAATTTGGCTAGCTACCATAATTGCCGCCTTTTCACTCATTTTCTTATAATTATCAACAACTATCACTCTCATTTATAAATCCCCCTGTAAATTAATCCTTAACTACTAAATAAATATTAACATTTAAACACTGTTTTTCCCTCTACCATAGTCTGTTTTGCATTAAATTTCGAATCAAATATAACCATATCAGCATCTTTTCCTATAGATATACTTCCTTTTTTATCATATATATTTATATCTTTTGCTGGATTTGCTGAAGCCATAGCCACTGCTTCCCATATTTTTAAATTTGTATTTTCCAAGATATTCTTAATAGCTTTATTTAAAGTTAAAATGCTTCCTGCCAAAGTACCATTTTCCAATCTAGCTGAACCTTCTTTTACTATTACTTTTTGCCCACCTAATTCCCATATTCCGTCTTTCATACATCCTGCTTGCATAGAATCAGTTATTAAAATAATTTTATCTTTTCCTTTTACTTTAAGCAAAATATTAAAAACACCTTTATGCACATGTATTTTATCCGCTATAAGTTCACAGGATATATCAGTACCAAAAATTGCTCCTACAACACCCGGTTGTCTATGATTTAAAGGTGTCATAGCATTAAAAATGTGAGTAGCATGATTCACTCCATTTTCTATAGAGAAAATAGCTTCCTCATAAGTAGCGTTAGAATGTCCTATAGATAAAACTATGTTCGTTTCTTTTTTTACCTTTTTTATAAATTCATTATTTTCATCTTGTTCTGGAGCAAGTGTTATAATCTTTATAACATCTTCAAAACCTTTTATAAAATCAAAATACGGCTTTATTATATAATCTGCCTTTTGAGCTCCTTTATAATTTTCATTTAAAAAAGGTCCCTCCATATGAGCACCTATTACCTTAGCTCCACCTAGGTCCAAATTCATACATTTTCTTATAACATTAAAAGCATTGTATATTTTTTCTTTACTCATAGTCATAGTAGTGGGTAAAAAAGCTGTAACTCCATTTTTACATATAGTATTACTTATTATTTTTATAGATTCTATTTCTGCATCCATAGTGTCTTTTCCACCTGCCCCATGTATATGCAAGTCTATAAGTCCTGGACAAATATAGTTTTCTTCTGCATCTATAATTTCTTCTAAATTAAAATTTTTTAATTTGCCTTCGTCTACTATTTCTAATATTTTTTTATCAAATATTACTACTCTATTCTCTAATAGATCATCCTCTGTTATTATTCTCCCATTAACTATAGCTCTCATAAATGCTTCCTCCTTTATTTAACATTTTTTAAAGCATCATACACTACACCATTATTTCTATCTAAGGAAGCTTTAGCCTCTTCTAGACTCATTCCAGTTTTAATCATTACTATTGCTATTTTAGGATCATAATTGCACTTAGATAATATTTCATCTACATTATTTAGCTCCTTCCCTACTGCTAATTGAACTATCTCTTTTACTCTATTTTCAAGCTTCTTATTTATAGGCTTTACATTTACCATTAAATTTGAATAAGTTTTCCCTAATTTAATCATAGCCGTTGTACTTAACATATTTAAAATCATTTTTTGAGCTGTTCCAGCTTTCATCCTAGTAGATCCCATTATTACTTCTGGTCCTACATCTACCGCTATAGCCAAATGACATACTTCTTTTATTTTTCCTTCTTTATCACACATAACTCCTATAGTTTTACATCCTATGTCCCTTCCATACTCTAATGCTCTTTTAACATAAGGTGTATTTCCACTAGCGCTTATTCCTACTAGAACATCTTTCTTATTTACTCCTCTTTTGTTTATATCATCTACAGCTAACTTTTCATTGTCTTCTGTATGTTCTAGCCATCCACTTATGGCTCTTTCTCCTCCTGATATAATACCTTGTATCATAGAATCATCTACTCCAAAAGTTGGCGGACATTCTGATGCATCTATGACTCCAAGTTTTCCACTAGTTCCACTACCTATATAGAACATCCTACCTCCTCTTTTCATACTTTCTACGATAATATCTACTGCTTCTGATATATTAGTTAACTCTTCTTCAACAGCTTGGGCTACTTTTTTATCTTCATTATTTATTTTTTTTAATATATCAAAAGTACTAAGACTATCTAAGTTTATAGTATTATAATTTCTTTTATCCATAAGACACATCTTCTTTCTATAATTAAAATTATTTTAATGTTATCTCATATTTATATATATCACTTCTATAAATAGCTTTTGTATATTCTATTGGGACTTCATTTTCCATATAAGTTGTTCTTCTAAACATAAGAGCTAAAGCTCCTTCATTTTGATCTAATAACTCTGCTTCATACTCGTTGAGCATTATAGGCTCTATAGTTTGTCTAGCTTTCATTGGATAATAACCATATTTTTCTCTAAATATTGAATATAAAGACTTACCAGCTATGGTTTCTTTTGTCACGTCTGAAAATAAATTATAAGGAATCCATACTATTTCTATTGCAACTGGTTCTCCTTCACTTTTTCTTAATCTATTTATTTCAATAATTTTATTTTCATTATTAGGCATGCATAATATAGATCTTATCTGTTTAGTCCCTTCTTTTACTTGAAATGATAAAATCTCCGTATCAGTTTTTAGTCCTTTCTCCTTCATTTCTTCTGTAAAACCCTTTAATTCAGATATTTGTTGTTTTCTCTTAGGTTTACATACAAAAGTTCCTTTACCTTGTTCCCTATATAGTAATCCCTCATTTACTAAAGACATAATTGCTTTATTTACAGTCATTCTACTTACACCTTGTATTTCACAAAGCTCTCTTTCTGTTGGTATTACTTCACCTGGTTTAAGTTCTTCATTTTCAATCATCTCTTGTAAAATTTCTTTAATTTGATAATGAAGTGGCAGAGGGTTATTCTTAGATATCTTTCTCACTACATCTTCCTCCTTATATATGTTAGTACATTAAATGTTCCTATTTAGAGTCATTTCTTACATAATTATCAATGTTTTAATTTAGCTATATACAAATTATTACTATATATGTTATTATAACATTATATTGATATGTTGTATATACAAATACTTATATCTTTATTATTTTCTATTTATTATTAATATTTATAGAAGTTTTAATATAATTATTTACCTTTTTTCGGATGGGAGGTATGTTTTATGAAAAATTTATTAGTTAGCAATTATAAAGTTATAAAAGTTTTTAATAATAATGTACTTTTAGTTAACCAAGATGGTGCAGAAAAAATACTATTTTGTAAAGGAATAGGTTTCGGCAAACATACAGGTGACATCATTCCTTTAAAAACACCTGTAGATAAAATATTTGCTATAGAAAATAAAGATAATTTTAATAATTTTAAAGAACTTATTTCTCATACTGATAGCAAAATTGTAGGGTTATGTGAAGAAGTAATTTCAATGATTTCAGATAAATTAGAAGAACAACTCAATGAAAAAATACACATTTCTCTCATAGACCACATTTCGTATACATTAAAAAGACTTATGGAGAATGATGAGATTGAAAATCCTTTTCTTGTGGAAACAGAAACTTTATACAAAAAAGAATTTGAAATTGCAAAAAAAGCTGTAAATATGTTGGAAGATCGTTTAAATATAATAATACCTGATGGAGAAGTTGGTTTTATAACACTTCATATACATTCTGCAAGAAACCAAGGTAAATTATCTAATACTTTAAAATATACATTTTTATCTAATACTATAATAGAATTTATAGAAGATGAATTAAATATAGAGATTGATAAACAATCTTTAGATTATGCACGTTTTTTAACTCATATTCGCTTTGCTATTGAAAGAATTTTAAATGACACTCCTATAAAAAATGATCTTTTACCAACAATAAAAAAACAATATGCTAAATCATATAAACTTGCAAAAAAAGTAAGTAAAATACTTGAAGATGAATTATATGCAAAGGTTGTAGACGATGAAACTGCTTATCTAGCAATACACATAGAAAAATTTATGAATTCATGTAACAAATAAGTATGAAAAGAACCTTGCAAAAATGCAAGGGCTTTTCTATTTAATTTTATAAGTAAAAATGATATCTTTCCCTGAGGTAACTTTAATATCTACATTACCTTTTATTTGTTCAATTTTTTCCACATTAGTAATTAATATAGGACTAATTAAAGAATATCCTTTTTCTTTTATGAATTTTCTATTTATTCTTACTATAGGCTCCCCAACCTTAACTCTAGTTTTCTCTCTTGCTAGTCTTTGAAAACCCTCTCCTTTTAACTTCACTGTATCTATTCCTATATGAATTAGCAACTCTATTCCATTGTCAAGGGTAATACCAAAGGCATGATTTGTTTTAAATATTAAAGATAACGTGCCATCTGCAGGAGCTACTATAACATCTTCAGAACAATCAATTGCCACCCCATCTCCTGCTAATCTACTAGCAAAAACACCATCGGGTACCTTTGATAAATCTAATACTCTTCCACACATAGGTGCTATTATAGAATTACTTTTTTTAAATAAATTAAACATATATTGACCCCCCTAAAGTTATTTTTATTATAAACAAATAAAAAAAAGGCATAAGTTGCAAACTCATGCCTGATTTAACAGTTACACGTTTTCTTTGTTAATAAGTATATATCTTCGAATTATATTTGTCAATATTCTAAATTAATTAAAAATTTTAAATTATGTATTGACATTAATTTAAAAAGTATTATAATGAAATTAAGTTATCAGCGTGTAACCAAATTAAATTTTGGGCAAAAGCTGAAAAGGTTTAACCTTTTCAGCTTTTTTTTGTTTTAATTTATGATTAATTGATGAGCGTACGGCATTAATTAATCATATTTATTAATAAATTTTATGAGGGGGGTTTATTAATGTCTAAAGGTAATAATAAAGTATTAGCAAGTTTACAAAGACTAGGTAAAGCTCTTATGACTCCAGTAGCTGTACTACCAGCAGCTGGTTTGCTAGTAAGACTTGGTGCTGGTGACTTGCTTAACATACGTTGGATGAATGCGGCTGGAAATGCTATAACTAGTAATTTGCCGATTATATTTGCAATAGGTGTAGCTGTAGGATTAGCTAAAGAAAATAATGGTGTAGCAGCCATAGCAGCTATAGTAGGTTATAAAGTAATGTATGATGTAGCTGGATTTAATAGCAGTTTAAATATGGGTGTTTTACAAGGTATTTTAGTAGGTATTTTAGCATCTTATTTATATAACAAATACAGGGCTATTAAGCTTCCTGACTTTTTAGGTTTCTTTGGTGGTAAGCGATTTGTTCCTATAGTAATGTCTTTTTATAGCATGTTCATAGGTATAGCATTATACTATATATGGCCACACTGTCAAGGCGCTGTAAATGCATTTGGTAACACATTAGCTCATGCTGGAGCATTAGGTGCTATAATATTTGGTTTCTTTAACAGATTATTGATTCCATTTGGACTTCACCATGTTCTTAATACATTATTCTGGCAACAATTTGGATCATTCACCACACCAGCAGGCCAAACTATTATTGGTGACTTTAACAGATTCCTTGCTCAGGACCCAACTGCTGGAACTTATATGACTGGTTTCTTTCCAATAATGATGTTTGGTCTTCCTGCAGCATGTTTAGCTATGATTCATACTGCCAAGGTACGCGACTTAAAAGCTAAAAAAGAACTTTCTGGTATGCTTCTTGGATTAGCATTTACTTCTTTCTTAACCGGTATAACTGAGCCAATAGAATTTTCATTCATGTTCCTAGCTCCTGCATTATATGTTGTCCATGCAATCCTTACTGCAAGTTCCATGGGGATTACCTGCTTGCTTGGAATAAAGGATGGTTTTAGCTTCTCAGCAGGCTTCATGGACTATCTTTTAAACTTTGGTATAGCATCAAAGCCAATACTTTTATTTGGAGTAGGCTTAGTTTATGCCGTACTTTACTACTTCGTATTCAGATTCTGTATTATTAAATTTAACCTATCTACACCTGGTAGAGATATGGAAGAAGAAACTACTTCAGCTTTCTCAAGTTTAAGTAATTCAGACCTTACACCTAAGGCTGCTGAAATTTTAGATGCTATTGGTGGAAAAAATAATATAGATGTTTTAGATGCCTGCGTAACTAGAATAAGACTATCTGTTAATGACGGAAAGATGATTGACGAATCAAGATTGAAAAAAATAGGCGCTAGTGGAGTTATGAAACTTGATGATAAAAATTTCCAAATAGTTGTTGGAACAATAGCTGATCCATTAGTAACTCATATGAAAGAATTAATGAAAAAGTAATTTATAAAATGAGAAAATTTTTGATTACTATTGAAGAACTAGATAATTTATATAATTAAGAATTTACTGGAAATTTTATTTTCCAGTAATATTTTTTTATAGTTTAGAAATTCATTATCTTTTATTACTTTTTACTTCTAACACTTAAAAATAACTTGAAATATAGATCTCATAGCATGACTTCTAGTAATATTGAAAACTTCCCACGCAAATGAACTAATTAGTGTAGGAAATTGTTTTATACTAAATATTATCATATTCTATAAAAAATATTAAAATTTAATATAATCTTTATAGTGGTTATTTTATCTTAAGTTATATAATTTATAACTATTATTTATTCTTTATGTAATAATATTTTATTTACAATATCTATTCTTAAATCACCTAATGTATTGGCTATTTTAGTATCTATAATTCCATTTTTATAAAATCTCTCTTCATTAGCTTTACTAATCTTAACTACTTTCTCCTCTAATTTCTCATATGTCATAAGTCCCTCTAAATATAAATCTACTAAATCCTTCACGCATATAGCTAATTCCTTTGGGTTCTTATAAACTGTTCTCATCTTACTTTCCTCCATATCTTTTCTTACTAACTTTCATAAATCTTTTTATAATATTTACTCTAATAACTTACAGCAATTTATTAATTTATTATCATTCCCATTAATAGCGAATCATAAAATACATCATTAATTAAAAAATCTCTTTTTAATACTCCTTCTTCTAAAAATCCAAATTTCTTATATAGGTAAATCCCACGTGTATTATCAGTTCTAACTCTTAAATTAATTTTTCTAATTATTCTGGAATTTTTACTCCAATTAATTAAATATTTAATGAGCTCTTCACCTATACTATTTCCCCAATATTTTTTAAGAACACTTACTCCAAACTCTCCAACGTGAAAATTTCTTTCTCTTGCTCCTCCAGAAAAATTCAAATTCCCAACTATCTTTCCATCAATTTCGGCTATAATGAATAATGTATTTTTCTTATTTAAAGCATTTAAAATAAATTCTTCTTCTTGTTCAATACTTCTTCCAAACTGCCCTATTCCAAATGTTAAAAAATCTGATTCACCACCAATTATATTAAGATATTCTATTAATTCTTTAGCATCTGACTTAATAGCTTTTCTAATTAAAATTTTTTACCATTACAGTCTATATATTTCATCAAATATAGCTCCTATTCTAAAATTTTCTATACTTTAATTACAATTCCTATTAAACTTGCAAGTGAAATAGCTTGTGCAGGTGTAACTATAACCCCCTTAACGTCCTCAATTCTTGCCCCCATTCCATCAATGTTACAACTACAAAAATCCATTCCTTTTAACTTAGTACCATACATTTGGCTTTGAGTCATATCCGTATTTTTAAATTCAACTTTAGAAAACTCACTTTCTTGAAAATCAGCAAATGGAAGTTGGCAATCACTAAATAAAACTTGTTTAAAATCTACAAATCTAAAAAATGCATATTGTCCATTACACTGATTAAAAATAACATTTCTAATAGTTGATTCACTTAAATTAATGCCTATGAGCTTACAGTTTACAAATTCAACTCTATGTATTGAAGATTCTATAAAATTAACATTTGATAAATCACAGTTTTCAAATCTTATATCCATAAATTCACTACATTCAAATGACACATTTCTAAATACTACATTGTTAAATATGATTTCTTTAAAAGATACCTTTCTAGCATTAAGATTTTCTAGATGACACTTATTTATAATTACTGTTGAAACTGAATCATAATCTAATATATTACTTTCTAAATGTTCAAAATTAGCTAACTCATTGGGAATTCTAGGTTTTAATACCCTTATATTATTTTTATCTTCCTTCATATTAATCATCCTCTTTTATCCTTATTTCCAAGTGATTTCTTCAAATTCAATTTTCTCATATTTCTCTTCATCAGTTATTATAAATATGTTATTTTCAATAGTCCTAATATCTTTATAATTTTTATTTTCAATAACTAGTTTATAAAATTTATCTATGATTTTACCTATAAATTTAATAATAATTTAATAGGATAATTATAACATATATGAATACCTTTTTCTTTGTGCATAAAGTATTTCTGAAACAAACTTCTTTCAATGATTATCTAAAGATTATAAAAATAATTTATAAATTTTTATTAATAAATTGGTAGATATTTTCCATAACTTGAAAATATGAACCTTGTAACTTATTATTCAAATATATTATATTAGAACTACATTAAAAAATAATAAAAAATTAGGAGGAATGTTGTTATGAAATCAATAGGAATGGTAAGAAAGGTAGACGAACTTGGTAGAATAGTAATACCAAAAGAAACAAGAGAGTTACTTTTTATTAAAGAAGGAGATTCATTAGAAATTTTTAGAGATGAAAATGCTATATTTTTAAGAAAGTACTCTCCTGGTTGTACTTTTTGTGGTAATATGAATAATGTTACTCTCTTCAAATCTATGTATATTTGCGAAGAATGTAAAAGAGATTTAAAATCTTTCAAAACAGAAATATAAACAATATTTAATGGATGGATGAACTATATAAAATATTATAAATATTATTTTATATGTTGGATCTAATACTAGTACAGACCCAACACATAACTTAATTATTTATACTATCCTTATTTTTAAATAAAATATCCCAAAAAGCAATACCAAAAGAAAATCCCAAAGGAGTTGATATTTGATTTAATATATTTACTTGACCTTTAATTAGATATGTTAATAAAATATTTACTGCCAAAAGTATTATAAAAGTAAGAAAAAACCTGTTTAATCTTTTTCTTATTTCCCATCCATTCAACTTTATAATGTTTAAAATAGTAATAAAACTAATATAAAAAATAAAGAAAAAGATAAACATTATATAACCACTTACAACTTTGCCGGCAAATGAATTATTTATATTGTTATAAGCAATAAAAACTGTAGCTACAGTCCATATAATAAATAAAACAAATATACCCCTGGTAATATTTGACAATATTCTTTTTTTCATTTTTTAAGCTCCTTATATATTGATCCCTAGTACTAAATTATATGCTCTTAAAAATATTTCCTAATTTTCTTTGTAATAATTCTATAATTTTAGTCCTATCATCTTCTTCAATATCTTTCTTACGTATCAGTGAAGCCATATTTTCATTATAATAAAAAATCAAATAATCTTTGGATTCAAGAACACGATACAACTGATCATAACGTATTTTACTCTTTCCTTCAATTTTCTCATTAAATGTAACAATACAATTCTCATAAAATATTACTGTTTGATAAGTACCAAAAGCCCCTACTTTATCCGTTCTAATCCTTTTCTTGTTTCTATCTTCAACTTTAAAACAAATAATGCCAAAAATAAAAGCTGTCATAATAACCCAAGTAACTAAAAATGTAACTATATTAAATGAACCTTTATCAAAAGCTATAACAGCTGATCCAATTGCAGCCATAAATAATATCATTGGAATAATGATTGGTGTTTTCTTAAATGTAGCTACATATAAGAACTTTCGATAATCTTCCTTTTCCATTGTGGTCTTTACGGTAAATAGCATTTTTTCATCCATAACATTAATACTCCTCCTGTTCCTGTAATAACAAAATTGACAGTTCTAAATAGATAAAAATTATTCTTAATTGCCAATTGTACTACGTAAACAAAAGTACAGAGTACTTTTATTTATTATTAATTAATTATAACATATTAATAAATAGAAATTAGAATATTATGCTGCATATATAATCAATTTATCATTAATTATCAAAAAACAAAAATATCCTAAGATTTTTCTTAGGGTATAATTAAATTTACACTACTCTCTACAGTTAAATACTCTACTTATTTTTAAGTTTGCTTCTATACTATTCCTAATTTTTTGTTTACCATTTTATTTGATCTAGTTGAAGCATCTAGTATTTTTTCATAAAGAGAATCATTACTATATCCTTGTTTTAAATATTTATTTTCATAATACTCAAATGGCAGGTTATGATTATTAATATCCAAATGTTTTGCAAGCTTTCTATCTCTCATTAATTTTCTAGCTTCCGTTCTATACTTATTTCTTAAATAATGGGCTTGTATAGCTTGCTGTTTTATTGACAAGGATTTATCTATTTTATTAATAATATTTTTGTCATGGTAATTATACCATTTTCTCACTTCTACATTACTTAATTTGCCCATTAAGTTTCTGTATTCTATAAAATCATTAGCTTTTAAAACCTTTTTTAACCTTTCTACTCTTATTTTTACACTTAACACAGTATACATCATATATTAGAATTTATCAACTATATATAAATCATCTCTTTAAAATTAAACCCTTCATTGCTTTATTATATTTTTAATCCACTTACTTCTTTATTTACTCTTTTACTGCTAATGCAAAATTTATATTTTCAAAAGCAGTATAATCATCATCTCTTCCTTTAAAATAATTTTGTCCAATTTCTAAAGGAGTCAAATGTTCATAGAGTTGAAAACCTGCCTTTTCTAAATCCAAAACTAATTCCCTATATGAATAGCAACTTTTCATGGGCTCTCCACATTGGATAGCCGCATGTATCATATTTTGTACACGTCTTGTTGTTTTTTCAATATCAAATATGTTACGATCTGCGTAATCAAAAACAACAGAACTGCCTTTCGGTGAAACATTTGCTATATCTTTTAATGTATCTACTATTTCATCTTTGGTTAAATAATAAGTTACACCAAGCCAACTATAGAAGCTTAATTTATTTTTATCAAAAGTTGATTTTTTCATTTGTTCTATAAAGTTACCTTTTGAAAAATCAATAGGTATAAAATGCAAATTTTTAGGTACTTCCCATCCAGCCATTTTAATTCGTTTTAATTTTAATTCTTGGGTGGCAGGATGATCTAATTCAAACACATCAATATGATCTAATAACTCCTTGTTTCGAAATGCAAAAGTATCAAATCCCGCTCCTAAAATAATATATTGCTTTACACCAAGTCTTACAGCAAGTTTTAACATATCTTCTGTGTACCTACTACGTGATAAAGAAATAGGAGCTATTTGATTTTGAACAACTATTCTTAAAGCAGCTTCTTTATCCTTGCAAGTTTTCGCTTTATCTGGAGCAACAAAGCCTATGCCCCCTGCCAAAAGCGGTTATTAGAACTGTGATACTTGCCTTGTTATCCTTCATTATATTCCCTCCTAAAATTATTTTCAAAAACATATTGATATTTTAATATAATTATGATATAATGTAATTTATCGACTTTATATATTTTATAATTTGTTTTTATCTTTGTCAATATGAAATAAAAAATTTACTATTATAAAAAAGCTTTGAATAGTCTTATAAAACTATTCAAAGCTTTTATTTTTATATTCTAATAAAATATTTATTGAATTCATTGTATGTCCATGTATATAAAATAATGTAAATTTATCAGTATCCTAACTGTTTCCCAACAATAATTACTTTTATTCTTCCCTTAATAAACTGTCCTCTAATAACTACAAAGTCATTACAAATTCTATTTGGACTTTTACAATCTATGCAATAGCCTAAATTGGTACAAGGAGTATTTTTGTTTAACCTTTTTGCATCAATTGGTGCAGAATAGTTTCTTACTCTCTTTTCCGCTTCATCTATATCCTTAACAATCTTATTAATTCCACATACTAAAATAACCTGTTTGGGCCCATATATCATAGGAGCAACTCTACTTCCATTACCATCAATATTATAAAGTTCGCCACTTTCCGTTAAAGCATTTGTACTACACATAAAAGTATCTGCAGAAAAATTTTTAATATAAATTTGTTTTTTTCCTTCACTTGTAATTCCATCCTTATATTTGTCTAAAAAAGTATACTTACCTTTACGAAGAAAATCTATTACTCCTGTTTCAAATAGTGTCATAGAATCACCTATACCAATTACAGATTTCTCAGCAATGAGTTCTTTTAAAAGTTCTACCAATTTATCATTATCTTTAACAAAGAAACCTTCCATATTATGTTTCCTTAAATTATCTATAGTCCTATCAACTCGATTCTTTATATACCATAAAACATTGCTATCCATAAAAATTATCTACCCTTTCCCTCTCATTAAATATAAAATTACATATATTACCATTTTATTCCTGGGTCATCTGCCATATTATTGATGGTTCCATTTGAATACAAAACAGAATAATGATGCAACAAAGGATTATTGTTATTCTTTGTAGACTGGGGAAATACAAATAAAATCTTAAATTCCTTTCCTGCTGTATAACCCATAATCTCTTCTCCGTTACACTTTACGTCATATGCCGGACTTCCTAATACCTCTTTTACCATTGATAAAGATATTTGTTTTAAACTTCTGTCAAAAGATCTAACTTCAAAAATTTGCGAACCTTTATTAGATCTAAAAACTATATTGTGTTTTGAATAAGTAGTATACATTCCTTTAGCTTTCTCTACGAAATCTGATTTATCTGCTTTTCCCCACATTTTTTCTACCTCTTCAATGCATGTAGATTTAGCTGGAAATTCACAATTAATAATTTTCCCTTGTACTGCTAGTTTCTTAATATTTTCAAGGAGAGCCTTTTGTAAATTATTTTGTTGCTTTATTTTACTTAAATTATTTTCAGAACTTTTTGTTTCAATATTATTGTTGGAAGTATTACTAGCTAAATTCGAATTAACATTAGAACTATTTGAAACTTTATTCTTAACTTTATTACTATTTGCTTTATCACTTGAAATTTTAGATGTACTTGAACACCCCACCATAAACGTTAATAATAAAACTATACTAGTTACTATAATTGATTTTCTACTAAATAATGATATCATATTTTCTTTAGCAAGAGTTAGTATCGTATATACTACTCTTCTAAATGCTCACCTCCTTAAACTATATTTAAATTATAACTCTTTATAAACAATAAATATTTACAAAACGGTTATATTTCTCACGTTTTTTTAATTACCTTTACCAAGATATAGCTAATTACTACAATTCAAATACATATTATAATACCACCATAACCTAACTTTTAGGTTTGCCTTTCCTAAAAATATCTTCTGATTGTTGTCTGCATTCATTCATATATACTTTAGAAAATCTTATCTAGCACAAAATCTTTATGTAAAGTAATATAGTGTAATTAATAATATGGTATTTATAGTAGTTATAGTTGCATTCCTATATATAAAAATAACTATAAGTAAATAATATATAGTTTGTATAATTGTAGTAGTTATAGTAAACTATATATGTGGTAATTATATCTATAATATGTAAATATAGGGACGTAAGTTGAATGGACGTATTAAAGATAAAAATAGGAAAAAATTTTATTTGCACTATATTGATAAATACGGTTTATTAGAACAAGTTGAAAATGAAGTGATACAAGAATTTTATGAAATGTAAAAACACTTAATTTTATAAGATTTATGGTCCTATTTTTAAAAATATAGGACCATAAATCTTATTTCTTAAATAATACTTTTACTAATTTCTTTTACTTAGAACTATTACATTGAAGCCATTTTTCTACATTCATCTGCACATGTACGGCACTCTTGTGCACATTTCTGACAATGATCATCTTTAAACATTGCACATTCTTGTGCACATTTATCACAAATAGTAGCACAGAGATTACAATGTTGTTTTGCAAATTCACCATTCATAGACATCATTGCTACTGACATCTGGCACATTTCTGCACATTCAACAAGAATCTTTATACAATTTTTTCTTGCACTAACATCTGGTTCATTTAAACAAGCTTCAAAACATTCATAACATGCTTGAGCACACCTTCCGCAAGCATCTATACATGCTTGATATTTATCAGTTACTGTAGTTACTACTCCCACTTTAAACATCTCCTTTAGTTTAATTTTTTTTACAAAAATATTATTCCTCTAAAAAATACTTTTATACATAATCCAATCTTCCCATAATAACTTGTATATAATTACAATATAAAAAATACCGTAAAATTGAATTCACTCCTAATTTTACGATATTTAAAAAATTTATCTAATGAATATTTTTAATCATCATAATAAAACTTACATATTGGCTTATTCTTTTGTACTATTAATTATTATTTTTTCAATCTAACTGGTACTTGAATTTCTGTTAGCCAATCTTCCTCTTTTTCCTTGTTCCATACACCATCTATATAAGATTCTCTAGGATTGCCAATAACTTCATATTTATTTTCTTCAATCCATTTAAAGGTATATAAATAAGAAGTTCTAAGATTTGCATAAGATCCTTTATGCAATACACATACTGCAGTAGGAACAGCTTCTATAGTTTTAAATTTTAGTATTTCCGTATCCTCTTTCATTTCTGTTACCGCTTCACATATTTCTACATCAACATTTAATTCTTTATACTCACAATCATGATAAATATTGAAACAATAATTTGGAATAGCACATACACAACCTAGTCTTTCCATTTCTTTAGCCATAACATTTGGTGCTAAATGAAAAAGTGCTCCGTAATTGGGTATTATTTGTCTCATTGAAGCTACTATAACTTTGGGTAATTCTTTAATAATTGGATCATACATAGAATAATCTTCTCCCTTCACACTATTAAGATAACTACGAATTTGCAAAAGCTTCACCTTTTCCTCTTCAATATTATTTAAAATATCCTGCTCTTTTAACTTTAAAAACGTATTAATTGCAGTAGGATTATCTATTACTTCTTTTATTTGCTTTAAAGATAATCCCATCTGTTTTAGTGTGATAATTTTATGAAGTTTAGGTAATTGTTGTGATGTATAATACCTATATCCTGTAAATTCATCTACATATTCAGGTTTCAGTAAGCCTATTTCATCGTAGTGTCTTAAAGTCTTTGTAGTAATCATATTGATTTTTGAAAAAATTCCTATACTAAACATCTGATCACCTGCGCATTTGATTTGATATTTTGAGTATAATCTTTTACCCAAGGTTAAAGTCAACAGCTTATTTTAAATTTATATATAATCTTTATGTAAATTATACTTCATTACTTACCTTATCTAATAATGATATAAAATCTTTCTGTTGTTTTATTTCTAAATATAAATCCAGCAATGCTTTAGTTGTCATATTATTATATCCCTTATGTCCATAATTTAATATACTGGTAAGTTTCATCATAAAATTATCTTTGCTCATTTCTATGTCCTTTAACATTTCGTTACCAATATGTTCAACTAATTCTTCTTTTAAAGCTTCTCTTAAATTATAGGAGAAATTCTCTAAATATACTCTCACTTCTTCTGGATATGCTGCAAAATCTTCAGCTAATAGATCCTCTATATTAAACATAAAACGCCTCCATTATATTTTAACTCTTTTTATTTACTATAAAGTCATTTTATCATCTAGTAATCTTAAATTCTATATTTATATGTTTGTTAAAGATTTTTTAATAAAGTATAATATAATGATTACGATAAATTAATGCAATTATATAGCACTTTACCATTATCAAATGATTTCATTAATATATCATAAAGGTGGTAATTATAGAGGAGAATTTAATTATGCAAAATAATAATTTACCAAATGGATATAAAATTAATCTTCTTTCTCTTAAAAACAATAAGATAGTCCAAAAACTATGCGAGAAATGTTCAGATTACTATATATTACACGGAGGAGTATTACCCTCCAAAGAAGATATAAACGAAATATTTACTGCTTTACCTCCAAATAAAAATTATGAAGATAAATTTGTCTTAGGAATATATAATTTTGATGAATTAGTTGGTATAGTTGATATTATAAAAGACTTTCCCACTGATGGGGAGTGGATGCTTGGATTAATGCTTATTGATCCTGCTAGAAGAAGTAATGGACTAGGAAAAATAGTACATTCTGCATTAGTTACATGGGCAATTAATTTAGGTGCAAAATCCTTTAGAATAGGGGTAATAGAAGATAACTATAATGGAATTAGGTTTTGGTCTTCTTTAAGATATACAAAAATCAAAGAAGTTAATATGGACTTCTCAACAAAAAAACATATAGTAAATGTTATGAGATTGCAGCTTTAAAACTAACTATAAAACTTTATTAAAATACATAAGATTGGAGAAAACAAGATGTGGACTATTAACAAAAGTAAATTTAAACTTTTTTATAAAGATATATGCATTGGTGAAATATTATATACAGATAGTGACTTTCCTTGGCTTTCCGGTACTTTTACAGGTAATGATTATTTTAAGTCTTTTAAACCATTTTTTGATAGCTTAGTAGAAAGTCTAGATAAAGATATTGAATTTGATGAAAGTAAATGGAATCCTGAATGGAGCGAATTTAAAAATTGGAGCTTAATTGACGAGTATGATGAAGTCACTCCTATATGTATGCCTATGATATATACTAATCAGTGGGAAATTGGATGGAGACTACGATTTTAAATTAAGCCATTATATAACGTTACTAATTACTTAATATAAAAAACAATTGATAATTAAGAAGTAATTTCTTAAACTATCAATTGTTTTTTATTAGAGGTAGGAAATGTCTCATTAATATCAAATAACTATGGATATAGAAAAATAACTTATCACTTAAGAAGATACTATAATCTTATAATCAATCATAAAAAAGTTTATCAGCTTTGCAAAGAGCTTAAAATACTGAAAGACCGGAGAGTAATTAAACCTAAAATAAAGAAAACTATTTCAATTAACAGGACTATAACAGCCTCAAATCAACTATGGGAAATGAATATAAAATATGGCTACATAGAAAGGAAAGTGTAAAATAATCTGTGTAAACTCCATAAGAATTGAACATAATCAATACGAGGTTGGGCTCAAATTTCAGTACAATTATCCATATGTTTTCATGGCAGAATTGATAATATTATATTTTAAAAAATATTAGTAATTACAGTAGTGATAGTATATCTTTTTATTGTAATAATATTGAATAAATTAAAATAACTAGGTATTAGCACAATAATACTATTACCTAGTTATCCTTAAAGATATTAATTTTAAAATTTTTATGGAAGTTTACAGAAAATTCTTGACATGCTCCATTTGACAGGCGCTTATACTAATGAAACCCTAGAACATTATGAAAAAGACATTTAATATAAGAATTTTTATAACTTATTTAAGTTTAGTAACAGTGCTTATCTTCCTCTTAAAAAATGTAAGATAAGCACTCTTCATTTTTACCTATTCAACATAAAAACTTTTAGGAAACCCTTCTATATTATCAATTTCAAAGTATTCATCAAAATCTTTTGCTTCTTTTGTTTCATAAAACCTATTTATAGCTTCAATAAAGGATTTTAGATTTGGGGCAATAACATTTCTATCATTGTCTTCATGCCAAAATTCAATTAATTGCCCTTTTTCATTAGTAAAAATTCCTGCTATATCATAGCAAATACTATCTCCCCCACCATTTTCTAATATAGGTATCCAATTTTCATTCCACCAATTATCAATATCAAAATCGGAGTCAATCATTGAAGTTAATTCTTTTGCTGAATTCAATGCCTCTTCTAAAGGAATAAATGTTGAATTATTTGCAAAGGATTCATAACAATTTCCTTTCTGTCCATTTTTCCATTTATACAATAACTTTAAATCCTCAGGAAGAATAACATTAAACTTTGCTTCTAAATCTTTTATCTCATTTTCTTTTAATGGATCATTAAGTTCTGAGTAAAAATCAGGTCTTAATTTTCTTAAATATGTATCTAATATTTCTAATTGATTTTGCATGTCCTATACATCCCCCATCCAATCTAGTAATCTTTAAAATATTATATAATTAAATTGGATAAATTTAAATAAAATATTATCTAAATACAATGACATGCAATTAAATGCCCTTTTTCTATTTCTTTTATTACTGGCTTTTTTGTATAACATATTTCTTTTGCATTAGTACAATGTATGCAAAAACTACAACTATCTTCATTTACTTTATATTTAATACCCTTTTTTTCTCTAAGTATATTTTCCCAATGATTTTTTTCTAATGGATTCATTACAGGAATTGCTTCTAATAGTGTCTTAGTATATGGGTGATGTTTTTTCGTTTCTAAATACTTCTTTTCAAACATTTCTACAATTTCTCCTAAATACATAACAGCTATTTTATCGCTAATATAATTTACAGCTGCTAAATTATGTGAAATAAATATGTATGTTAATTCTAATTCCTCTTTTAATTCTTTCAGCAAATTTAGTATTTGTGCTTGAATTGAAACATCTAAACTTGAAGTTGGTTCATCACAAACAATAAATTCAGGTTTTAATATCAAAGCCCTAGCTATATTAATTCTTTGACACTGCCCTCCACTAAATTCATGAGGATACCTATTCATATATTCTTTACCTAGACCAACCTTCTCCATTATATCTTTAACCATTATAAATTGTTCTTTTTCTGTACCTACATTAAAATTTATCAGTGGCTCTCTTATAATGTCAAACACTGTTTGTCTAGGATTTAGTGAAGAATATGAATCTTGAAAAATAATTTGAATATCTTTACGTAAATTCTTTAAATCTTTTCCTTTTAATTCAACAATATTTTCATTTTTAAATATTATTTTTCCTTCATCTATACCTTCTAATCTCAAAATCATCCTAGCTAAAGTACTTTTTCCGCAACCACTTTCTCCAACTATACCTAATGTCTCACCTTTTTTAAGTAAGAACGAAACTTTATTTACAGCTTTAAAAGTTTTTGTTGATTTTGAAAACACCCCTTTTTTTTCCATATAAAATTTTGATAAATTCTCTACTTTTATAAAACTCATTCTCATACCCTCTCTATATTATCATTAGAAGCATAAAAGCAAGCTACTTTATGATTATCTGATATGCTTCTTAATATAGGAATTTCATTTATACATTGTTTTTCTTTAATCTCACACCTATATTTAAAAGCACATTCATTAGTTAAGTTTATTAAGTTGGGAGGATTCCCCTGTACTGGTTTTAGTTTTTCCATCTGATTTAATTTAGGTATGGAATTTAGCAAAGCCTTTGTATATGGGTGTATAGGATTTTTAAAAACCTCTAACACATCTCCATATTCTATAATAGCTCCTGCATACATTATTGCTATTTCATCTGCAATTTGTGCCACTACTCCAAGATCATGTGTAACAAAAATAATTGATGAATTTAACTGTTCTTTTAATTTTCTCAGTTCATATAAAATTTGAGCTTGTACCGTAACATCTAAAGCTGTTGTTGGTTCATCTGCAATTATAATTTCAGGTTTTAAACACAATGCCATTGCAATTACTATTCTTTGGCGCATACCTCCACTTAATTGAAATGGAAACTTTTTTAATATTTTTTCTGCATCTATTAAACCAACTTTTTTTAAAATATCTATAGCTTTACTTCTTGCATCTTTATTACTTATTCTATAATGACTTTTAATTGTTTCTATTAAATGGGTACCTACAGTAATTATTGGATTAAGTGATGTCATAGGATTTTGAAAAATCATTGATATCTCTTTGCCTCTTATGTTCTTCAATTCCTTTTCAGAAATGCTCATTAAATCTTTTCCCTTAAATAAAATTTCTCCATTAATAATTTCACCTGGATAATCAATTAACCTAAGTATAGATAAACATGTTGCACTCTTTCCACATCCACTCTCTCCAACTATTGCTAAAGTTTTTCCAGCTTTCAAATCAAAACTTATATTATTAACTGCATTTACAATAGAATTATTTTTATAGAATATAGTTCTTAAATTTCTAACTGTTAATAAAGGTTGCTCCTTATACATTTTTTATACCTCCAATGCCAAATGTACTTCTTCTAATCTCTAGCTGCACTTTACTTACTCTATTTAAGATTTAGAAGAACTTTTCTTATTAGGTAACTATGTGGCAAAAATGTTGATTTATTTTTACCTTTTTATATACTTAGGATCCATTATATCTCTTAGAGCATCTCCTAATAAGTTAAAAGCCATTATTACTACCATTATTGTTAGCCCTGGACATATCATAATCCTTGGAGCTATTTGAATATAATTTTTCCCTTCACTTAACATAGTACCCCATTCTGGAATAGGTGGTTGTGCTCCCAGCCCTAAAAAAGATAATCCTGAAATTGATAAAATTATATTTCCCATATCAATAGTTGCTAAAATAATTATAGTTGGCACTATATTAGGTAAAATATGTCTCAAAATAATTTTAATTGATGAAGTTCCACAAGATTTAGCTGCCATGATAAAATCCTTTTGTTTTATTGATAATACCATCCCTCTAATAACTCTTGCATACTTAGCCCACCACACAGAAGAGAGTACAATTATGATATTTATTAAACTTTGTCCCCAAAAACCCGCTATTACAATACATAATAAAACACTTGGAAATGCGAGAAAAACGTCTACTACTCTCATAATAAAATTATCTATTTTACCTCCAAAATACCCCGAAATCATTGCTATTGGAACACTTATAAGCAAAATCATAAATATTATAAAACAAACAGAAAATAAAGATATCCTAGTACCATAAATAATTCGTGACAAAATACATCTTCCTAAATGATCTGTACCTAACAAAAACTCTTTACTAGGACCATTTAACTTTTGAGATAAAACTACTTTTTGTGGATCATTTGGTGCTAAATATGGCGCAAATATACCTATTAAAAAAAATATAACAATTATAATAAAACTAATAAAAGCAACCTTATTATTAAACAAGCTTTTAAAAACTGTATATATATAGTTTCTTTTATGAATCATTTTTATTGCCTCCTAAAACACGTGGATCAATAAAAGCATATGAAATATCTACTAATAAATTAATTATTACAAATATTACTGACATGAATATTACAAATCCTTGAATAACGGGATAGTCTCTGTTAGAAATAGCATCAATAACGAATTTACCTATTCCTGGCCAAGAAAAAATTGTTTCCACAATTACAGATCCAGCAAGCAATTGTCCTATACTAGTACCCAAAATAGTAATCATTGGTATTAATGAATTTTTTAAAGCATATCTACTTATAAACCATCTTCTTTTTAAGCCTTTAGCCCTTGCCACTTTTATAAAATCTTCATTTAGAACCTCTAACATAGTTGCCCTAAGTATTCTAGTATATTGAGCTATTATCCCAAAAGCCAAAGTAAAAGCTGGTAGTATAACATTACGAAAACCATTTCCGCCAACTATGGAAAATATTTTCATCTTTACAGAAAATAAATATAATAGTAAAAGTCCCAAACAAAAGTCTGGAATAGTTATTCCAGTTAAAACAAAAAAACGTATGAAATGATCAATTATTGTATTTTTATATAATGCAGATATAATACCTAATGGAATTGAAATAAAAATAGCAATAATTAATGCATATGAAGCTAATTTAATTGTAAATGTTAATCTATACAATAACTCATTTAAAACCGGCATTCCAGTTTTAAATGAGTTACCTAAATCAAAACAAATAGCTTTTTTCAGCCAATTTATATATTGAATATGTATAGGATAGTTAAGTCCCATTTCCTTTCTAAGTGCATCAGCAGTATCTTTGTTAAAAGCTATTCCTTGAGAATTAAGCTTTAATTCTACTGGATCTCCGGGTGCTAAATTTATCAATAAAAAAGTTATTATTGAAATAACTAATACTACAGGAACAATAGCTAATAATCGTTTTATAACATATCTTTTCAAATAAAACACATCCCTTAATTAAGTGGTTCTAAGCTTCAGCTGGAGTTTTCTTATAAAAAATAATTTAACTCTCAACTGAAGCTTAATTATAGTTTTATTTTCTAGCACATATATAGAACATAGGCGTAGTTCTATTAGCTATTTTTTCTTCTTCTGTACATACTTTTTCATTTATATTATCATCTATAACTATCTCCTTAAATCCAATTTTAGAAAGTACTTCTCTATCCCATCCTGGACGTTTCTCATAAGTTAGAGGCAATTTTAATGAAATTGAATCTCCCTCTGCCTCTAAACTATCACCTATATCTATGAAAAATCCTAAACTTTTTGCTTCCTCTATATCTTTTTCATAATTTTTTTGAACCTCTGGATTTACTAATCTTTCATTCCAATTTCCATCAAATATTATTACTTTTCCTTCTTTTTTCAATATCTTATGCCAAAGTTTATATACTTTTTCAGGTTCCTGTAATGTCCAAGTAACATTTCTACTTATAATTACATCAAAACTTTCTTCTGGAAAAGGCAATGAATCAACATCGCACTGCATGAAGTTTGGATTAACACCAACCATTTCAGCATTATGTGACGCTTGTTTTATCATCATTTCTGATGAATCTACAGCAGTAACTTCATAGCCCATTTGACTCATGATAATTGCAAAAAATCCTGGACCTGTTCCTATATCAAGTACTTTTTTATAATTATCTTTCTCTATATTAGTTTTTATTAAATTTTTCCATGCATCCTTTTTAAAACTAGTTAATTCCTCTAAAATCAAGTCATTATAAATTTCAGAACTTTCATTCCAGTACTTTACATTTCTCTCTTTAAGTTCCATAATACATTCCTCCATTGTATTTTATTAAATTTATATTATTTATTTTTATAAAGCTTTTCCCAAATAACAGGACTATAAGTTGTATTTCCAAATTCAAATCCTGAGATTGTTTTATTTGTTACAAAAATTTCATTAGTATAGTATATAGGTACACATACGGCCTCATCATACATAATTTTAAACATTTTGTCATAAGTCTTTTGTATTTCTTCTTTATTTGACATTGGTGCAATGCTATCTATTAATTTTTCCAATTCTTTTGTTGTATAGGATATAGCAGTTTCCCCTTGTCTACTATGGAATATATCTTTTAGAAAGAAATAAGGATTCCATCCATCAGAATATGTACGATATATAACTAATCCATAGTCCTTACTTTTCCAAATAGAATCATAATATGCACTTCCTTCAAGAATTTTTAAATCTAATTTAATTCCTATCTGTGCTAAATTAGCTTGAATAACTTCACATATAGACTTCCATTCTGGGAACTCTTCCACTTGAAGAACAAGTGGTATTTTAAGCGCTTGTCCGTTTTTATCTAAAATTCCATCATTATTTGAATCCTTCCATCCTGCTTCATTTAAAAGCTCTTTAGCTTTCTGAATATTATATTTATATCCTTTATTATTGTCTTTTGTTACATAAGGAACTGTAGATTGGAATAATCCTTGTGCTGGCTTTCCTGTACCATCAAACAAATTATTAGCAATTTCATCCTTATTTATTGCGTAATTTATTGCTTTTCTAATCTTACAATCTTTAAATATATCATTTTTATTATTAAACATTAAAAAATAAGAGGTTGTTCCTGAATTAGTAAAAATCTTCAAGTCATTATTCTTTTTTATTACTTTTAAGCTTTCAATAGGTATTCCAGACATTTGACCTCCTGCTAAGTCCACTTCTCCATTCTGAAGTGCTAAAACTCTTGTTTGAGGATCTGCAATTACTTTTATTACAAGCTTATCAACTTTAGGTTTATCTCCCCAATAATTATCATTTTTAATCAAAACAGTTTCCTTATCCTTTATATAATTCTCAACTTTCCAAGCTCCTGTACCTATTGGTTTTACAAACTTACCTTTAGGATCTCCTGCTGGCTCTACTGCTGTTGGACTTATTATTCTTATAGGTCTTGGATATGTAAATTCAGTTAATGCAAGTGAATATTTAGATTGAAAATCTAATTTAATTGTGTCCTTATCTATAACATTTATTTTCTTTATATCTTTGCAAATTTTCATCCAAGATAATTTTTCATTATTAGCCCATCTTTCAATTGAAAATTTTACAGCTTCAGCATCACAAGGGGTTCCATCCGAAAATTTTACTCCTTTTCTTAAATGAAAAGTATAGCTTTTACCATCTTCAGATACATTCCATGATTCTGCTAATCCAGAAACTATATTTCCATTTTCACCATATTCAACTAGAGAGTCGTAAATTAGTGGATAAGCCTGCATTAATCCTTTGTCTGAAAGAGTATCTAATGTATCCATTTCACTATCTGAACTAGCTGCTATATTTATTGTTTTTGATGAATTTTTATTGCTTGCTTCCTCTTTGCTTTTACCACATCCAGATGCAAATAAAGATATTAAGCTTAATATACTTAAAATAATAAAAAGCTTTTTCCTGCTAACCATCCTTTATCCTCCAATATTATAAATTTTATAATTTAAA
The DNA here is from genome assembly GCF_017873215.1 of Clostridium tetanomorphum. Classification (GTDB taxonomy): domain Bacteria; phylum Bacillota; class Clostridia; order Clostridiales; family Clostridiaceae; genus Clostridium_AO; species Clostridium_AO tetanomorphum. The sequence continues at coordinate 112,471 of NZ_JAGGKA010000012.1, read as the reverse complement.
AATCCGGATTTTATATCATAATCTTTTATATAAAAAAGAAACTCCTTCCTTGGGAGTTTCTTAACTACTTACTATAGAATTAATTTATTATAAATTAGCATAAGAAATAGTCACTATATTCCCTCCGAATATACTGAAGCATTTATATCATATAAGCAAGTCTCCTGGCTTGTACTTCATCCTACTTTCTTACCTTCCCGGAATACACCAGTGGTTAATTAAGATTTTGTCTGTACTTACAGTAGCGGGGCTGCGTCGGTCTCTCACCGAACTTCCTTTTTAATCTTTTCAAAAAAGCACTCATATAACTTTAATATAATATTTATTTTTTATAGTAAATATTTTAACATAATCATAAATTATTTTCAATTTTCTAATTTTCATAATATTCCTTGTGAATCCAATTATATTCATAATTCTATTAATATGTATATATTTCGTTTTTTTCCTTAAATTTGCGATATTATTTTAGTTTTATATTTTTTAATCTACAGTATTCTATAACGGATAATGCTTTAATATTTTTCCATGCTAACGTAAAACATAATTATTGACAAATTCAAATTAAAAGTATAATATTAATTTAGAAATTACAATTGTAATCTAAGGAGTGTTACTATGACTAAATTACCTAAAATATCTGACGCAGAATGGGAAGTTATGAAAATAATATGGGATAACAATCCGTGTAGTGCCAATTATGTTATAGAAAATTTGGAAAGCAAAATGGATTGGAAACCTAAAACCATAAAAACATTAATAAGCAGATTAGTAAAAAAAGAAGTATTATCATTTAAAGTAGACGGAAGATCTTATAATTATTATCCTTTAGTCAAAAAAGAGGATTGTATAAAAGAAGAAAGTAAATCTTTTTTGCACAGAGTATTTAATGGAGTGACTAAAGACTTGGTATTAAATTTTATAGAAGATCATAACCTTACAGATGAGGATATAGAGGATTTGAAAAAGATTTTAAAAGAGAGGAAATGATATGGATAAGTTAGTATTTTATATATTTTTAGTTTTTAAACTAATTATAGAAATGTCACTTTTCTCTATTATACCTATAATATTTATAATTACAATAAACAAACTTTTAAATAAGAAAATTTCTGTAAAATTTCAATATATACTTTATATCTTCATATTAATAAGATTAATTTCCCCTGTAATGCCTAAAAGCTCTTTAAGCTTATATAACAAAGCAAAAATATTAGCTATGCTAAATCATAAAAATACCATAGTTGATATGATAAAAAATGAAGATAAATCTAAAAGTTATGATAGTAGCTTAAGCTATTATAGGGAAATAGATAGAAGCTTTAGACAACCTAATTATATAAACTTTTCCTATACTATAAAAAGATCTCATTCTTATACAAAATACTTATTTATATTATGGTTTTTAGGAGTATGTATCTTAATCTTATATAATATAGTCAACCATATAAAGTTTTATAAAAAAATAAAATATATTAAAGAAGTAAATGATAAAAAAATAATAAACACACTGTTAGAGTGTAGTAAATTTCTTAAAATTAAGTCAAAATTTAAATTATTAGAATTAAGTTTTATAAGTAGTCCTGCTATATTGGGATTAAAAAATCCTATAATATTAATTCCAAAGGGATTATTAAAAGAAATTAAAAAAGAAGATTTAAAAAATATACTGCTTCATGAATTATGTCATTATAAAAGAAAAGATATTTTTGTTTTATATTTAGCTAAAATTGTTTGTATATTCTACTGGTTTAATCCTTTGATTTGGTATACTCTGAATAAATTAAAGAAAACCTTAGAATTAAGTTGTGATGAAATGGTACTTTCTTATATAAATACAGAAGGCAAACTAAGTTATGGACATACTATAATAAATCTTCTCTCTTATTCAAAAAATAATTTAAACATTTCCATGCCTTTAAATATGGTAGGAAATAAAAAAGAAATTGCCAAAAGAATATCCTTTATACGTGATTTTAAAAAGAAAGGATTATATGCTACAGCCCTATCTTTAGTTGTAGTAATTTTAACTGGTGCTATTATGTTAACAGAATGTAATAGCACAGTTTTGGCAGCTATGGACAAGAATATATCCTCTAGTTATGTAGTAGATGAAGAAGGAAGAATTAGAAAAATAGATAATACAAATATTTCATTTAATAAAGATGATAAAATCTTAGGAAAATGGATATCTGTAGATTTTGTAAAAAATATAAAGGATTTTATTCCTTATAGAAGAAATTACAAAGACGACTTATATCTTAAAAATTTAGAGTTTTTTCAAAACGGAAAAACAAATATAAAATATTGGAACTGGTCAAAAGATCTAATTATATGTCTTTATGATAAAACAGTTAGCAAGTATTATATAAAAAGTATAGATAATGAGGAATATATATTTTTGCAATGGAAAAGTGGAGATTATTCATTCAGAAATATGTCCCCATTTTACTATGTATTAAAAAAAGTTAAATAATATTTTTCGTATTAGAGATATCATCTTGGATAACTCTAATACAAAATTTTATACTTTAGAGATTACATACGTAATCTCTAAAAAGATTAAATTTGGAGGAGGATTATTATGTGGAATCATATTAAAAAATTTAGTGTCAAAAAGAAAGTATGTTTTTCAATTATTATTATTTTAGTTTTATTTGTAGTATTTGCTTTTACTTTTCCAATAGGTAAATATAACGATTGCAAAGTAAATGGTAATAGCGGAATAGCTAGAGTACCTAACCCTGTAGATTATAAAAGAGGGAAACTTAAAGAACTTCCAACGTATGAAGAAAACTCTAATAAAATGTGGCAAGTTGATTTAAGAAGTTGTGATTTATATGAACTAGACATTAAAAATAATTTAAAAGATTTAATGCACGCAGATTTTGATAGTAAAACAAAGTGGCCTTCTGACCTTCCAAAAGGATTTGATAAAAATGCTATTATGGAATATGGAAAAAATCCAGGTTTAAATTTAAGAAAACTTCACGAAAAAGGCATTACAGGTAAAGGAGTTAGCATGGCTATTATTGATCAAACTCTTTTAACTGACCATGAAGAATATAAGGATAGATTAAAATTTTACGAAGAAATCCATAATGGGGAAAGTGATGGTGCTTCTATGCATGGAGCAGCTGTTGGTTCTATTGCAGTAGGAAAAACTGTAGGCGTTGCGCCAGAAGCAGATTTATACTACATTGCAGAAACCCATGGTAAATTTACTTTAAGTAGCCTTGTAACAGGATTCCCTTTTGATTTTACTTATTTAGCAAAATCCATAGATAGAATCATAGAAGTAAATAAAACTTTGCCTAAAGAAAAAAAAATACGAGCTATCTCCATGTCTATAGGATGGGACGAGAGACAAAAAGGCTTTAAAGAAGTAGATGCCGCAGTAAAAAAAGCTAAAGGTGAAGGTATATTAGTTGTTTCTACAAGTTTTAGTCAATATTATAATATTGATTTTTGGGGCCTTGGAAGAGATAGTATGAAAAATCCAGAGGATTTTAAAAACTATGAAACAGGTATGTTCTGGAGTAATTTATTTTTTAAAGATAATAAAAGATTTAATCCATCAAAAAATATTATGGTACCAATGGATAGTAGATGTACTGCTTCCCCTACAGGAACATCAGATTATGTATTTTATAGAGAAGGTGGATTAAGTTGGGCTGTTCCCTATGTAGCAGCTTTGTATACTCTATGCTGCCAAGTAAATCCTGATATAACTCCAGATGAATTTTTAAAGGCTGCAGTAGATACAGGTAACATAATACAAATAGAGAAAGACAATAAAAAATATAATTTAGGTAAGATAGTAAACCCAGAAAAACTTATAGAAAAGGTTCGCAAATAGATGATTAATATAGGGAGTGTTATAAACACTTCCTATTTATTCGTTTAATATTTTCTAGTTTTTTTATGAAACTATCTATATGGCTTTTCTCCCAAACCATATTTACGATATTCTTTCTCAACAAAAATAGAATCAATTTCTCCAGTTAAATCTTCATTTATTGTATTAATACAGTAGACAATATATAAATCTTTCTCTGTATCTTTAATTAAATATATCTTTACTTGTAAATTATCATCTTTAATAAACTTACTTTTTTTAACTTCAAACTTTAAATTTCTGAATTCATGTGAAAAATAGATTGAATGTCAACTCTGATACCATCTTCCAACATCTTTTCATTTAATACTTCTTTTACCGTACATTCATCTTTTTCTTTTAAATAATTATATTTACATGTTGGAATAGACATATAATAATCTCCGGGGATATACTTAAATTTTATCTTCTTCCTTTACATATTTTGAAAAACACTTTACATATTTAATTTCAGTATTTTGTAATAAGTTAAACATATTTTCTCCTCCTTTTAAGCAAACTCTATATGAATCTAAACATCACTTAACTATTTAGTAACTTACTATGCCTTAAATAGTATTTCAATGATATTATTGGTTAATTATATTACCATAGCATGAAAATAAACAAAAAACTCTTTGCTATCCTTACTCAAAGAGTTTTTTGTTACAAATCTATTTAATTTTAAATTTTTTTAACAGGTATCTGAATTTCAGTAATATATTCCTCAATATTTTGAGTTGACCATTCCCCTTCTAAATATAATTCCCTATTAGGTGCTGAAATTCTATAACCATTTTCTTCAATCCATTTAATTAAAGCATTATATGCCATACATATATTTTCATAGCTTCCTTTGTGTACTACACAAGCTGCATTTTCTACTAATGGAAGATCTTTAACTTTTACCCTGTCTGTTTCTGGTACATCACTTGCTATACATGACATAACCTCAATATCCACATCACTTTCCTTATGCCCCTGGTCATAATATATTGCTCTACAAGGTGCAATTACCTTAGCATTATGTTTTTGTAAGTGTCCATTAAGCTCTATCCATAAATCATGCTGCTTACTATAATCTGGTATAATACCTCTCACAGCGGCTACCCTTCTAGATTCAAGTTGTTTTAAAACCACATCATATTTTAACATAAATCTGTCATCCTCCTTAATTTTATTTATAAGTGTCTCTACTCTTGAAAGTCTTATTTTTTCAGAATTTATGGTATCATTAATTTCTTTCTTTTTTTCATCTAACATTGAAAGTACAATATCCCTAGATTCCTCATTATCAATTACATTACTGATTTGATTTAATGAAAATCCCAAATCTTTTAAAGCCAGTATTCTATTTAATCTTAGAAGTTGTTTTGCTGAATAATATCTATATCCTGTTTGCCAATCAACTTCCATAGGTTTTAAAAGTCCTAGTTCATCATAATATCTAAGAGTTTTTATAGATATTTTATTAAGATTTGCAAATTCCCCTATTCTAAACATATTTTATCTCTCCTATGCGCGCATATTTTGTTAACAATTAAATAATAAACCCTGCCGTAATAGGAGAGTCAATAATTATTTATATTTATCCTTAATTTTCCTTATTATCTTTTATATTACTTATACATCTTCTTCGTTTTAAATATATACCAAGTATACTTGCCATAAAAATGCTTATGAATTGACAAAAGCCTATAACTAGTCCAATAATTCCAACACCATAATCATTTGATTCAGTATAGGTATGAAAAATCTCAGAACCTTTAGTTAAAACTATAACTGAGTACATCATGTATGGAATAAAAATCAAAAATATGTTTAATATTGTTCACCTTTTTTAATATATATTTTTCAATATATTTGAATTCAATTCCAACTATGATAATATTATTATATTGCACAATTTTCTTTACAGAAAGGATTGAATTTAATTGAAAGAAAATTTAACTGTTATAGATAATATAAATGAAGATATTAAAAATCTTCTTCCTACAACATATAATATTTTAAATGAATCTAATTTAACTGTACATCCTTCTGTTTACAAAATTATACTAAGTGGTTCTAGGGGGTTATCCAATCGTTTTCGTGAAAACTCAGATATTGATTTGTCTTTGTTAGTAGACTCAAAATTTTTAAATAAAGAATTAAATCCAGAGCAAATTTTAAAAGAAGTTTTAAATGTAACATTAATCAATTGGAAAAGTAAAGTTGAACTTGATACTGTTGCTGTATTTGATATTAATAATTGTAATTTAAAGTGTTTTGATTATAAATCATATTCAGATAAATTATGTAAAATGGGCGATACTGATTGTTTAGGATTATATAAGAAGCAAAAAGGATTCCATGGTTACGTTCCTAAAATTGGTATTAGTATTAAACTAATTCATCCAATTATAACTGTATGGGAACGTAAAAGATAAGCTTTTTACCATAATTTTCACATGTAGTGCTAAACTCTAGACTTCCGTACTTTAATTAAATGTAGATTTTTAAGCATCATTTAATATATCTTACTTAAACTGATATAAAAATTATAAATATATAGGCACGGGGTAGGGCAGTGGGTAACTTATCGGATTTATAACTTAGAGGTCATAGATTCAACCCTTACCTCTCCAACTCCAAAAACGCCTGTACTTATATGTATAGGTATTTTTTTGACATCAGTACCAGGTACCAAACTACCTAAACTTAATGGTATTACACTCAATTTTTGACTCCTTAAACTTTTTAAAATTATCCATATCAATTTTACATTGTTCTATTTTACTCATTTCATTATTTAATATATCCTTTATAAAATTATGTTTATTTACAGTATCTTCATTTATTTTATAATATACAAATTGAGCCTTTTTATAATTCTCTATTATTTTAGCATTATTTAATCTATTCAAATGCCTAGATACATTAGATTGTGATATTTGGAGTATATATTCAATTTCACACACACATAACTCCCCATAGTTTAATATGTTCAAAATCCTTATCCTATTTTCATCGCTTAATGCTTTTAATATGGTAATTACATCCATAATTCCCCTCCAAATTACTTTTATTCTTCATTTTTTAATATAATTTAATGAGACTATAGTTAAGTTTATGAGTTTACACAAACCTATCTACAGCCTCCATTTAACTTTATTATATAATTTAGCAGCAACATCTTCTTTTATGATGATGTTTATGTCTTTTACTGGAGCAACAACAGCAACATTGATTCCTTCCTCCTAATCCTCTACCATATCCTCCTTGGCCAAACAATAAAATCGCTATTAAAACTAATAAAGCTATATTGCCAGTTCCTCCTGACTTTAGCATTCCCCCAAGTAATTCATTTGTTCCTATACCATTTAAAACATCGCTATTTCCTAAAGCACTTATTAATTCATTCATATCCATAATGTACACCACCTTTCTTATATAGAGTAAAACCTAGTTTGAGTATGATTATATATGCATATAGTAATTTAATGTTTAATATATATTATGCTTATATTAAAAGACTGTTCCATAAATTTATATATAATTTTAAAACATAAAAATTAAAAGACTATCCCAAATATAGAATAGCCTTTTCTACCAATATAATATATTTTATAAATATTTCTTTATTTCCTCTGAGGATAAAACTCTTCCCATAACTTTTACTTTTTCATCTACTACAAGCGCTGGTGTCTTCATTACTCCATAGGATAAAATGTCCTTCATATCAGTTACTTTTTCAATAGTAGCATCTACTCCTAACTCTTCTACAGCCTTTCTTGTATTTTCTTCCAATTTTTTGCAATTAGTACATCCTGAACCTAAAACTTTAATTATCATACTATCTCCTCCAAACTTAAATTAAAATATATGAAAATGCATTAAATGCATAGCCTATAATAATTATTCCTACTGCTACTATTCCTATAAATATTCCTAATAATTTTGGCTTTATTACTTTGCTTAACATAATCATAGAAGGAAGTGATAAAGCTGTTACTGCCATCATAAAAGATAGTACTGTACCAATTCCAACTCCCTTACCAAATAAAGCTTCTGCTATTGGGATAGTTCCAAATATATCAGCATACATTGGTACGCCAACTGCTGTAGCTAATAAAACTGCGAAAGGATTATTATCTCCTACTACACTTTCTATGATGTTTTGTGGAATCCAATTATGAATTGCTGCTCCAATTCCTACTCCTATTAATACATATATCCATACTTTCTGTATTATATCCTTAACCTGACTTTTTCCATAAGAAATCCTTTCTCTATAAGTCATTTTCTCTGATTCTACATCAACATTTTCTATTCCCCATACATAATCTTCAATATATTTATGCATATTTAACTTGTCTATAATTGTGCCTCCTATAACTGCAAGAACTAATCCTACAATAACATAAGCTATTGCAATTTTAGCCCCAAAAAATGACATTAATATTAAAAGTGATCCTAAATCTACAAGGGGAGAAGATATTAAAAATGAAAAAGTAACCCCTAGTGGAAGTCCTGCTGATGTAAATCCTATAAAAATAGGAATACTTGAACAACTACAAAATGGTGTTACAGTGCCTAATAGAGCTCCAAGTATATTTCCTTTAATACCTTTAATTCCTCCAAGAATTTTCTTTGTCTTTTCTGGTGGAAAATAACTTTGAATGTAAGATATCATAAATATAAGAACAGATAAAAGTATAAAAATCTTTATGGTATCATATATAAAAAAATGTACACTTCCACCTAATCTATCTTGCACTGATAATCCAAATACCTTCTCTATAATTACTTTTACTAAATCTGAAAGCCATGTCATTTTTAATAATTGATTGTTTAACCATCTAAAAGCTCCACTTATAACACTCATAAATTTCACCTACTTTAAATTTACTTATTACATGATTGAAGAAATTTTTCTGATTCCTTAATTTTTTCAATATCATTTTTAATTTTTGGATAATCATTTATATTTTTTACTATATTTTGAATAATTTCACTAAAAAGTCCTTCTTCTATGTTTAAACTATAAAATATAAATTGTTCCTGTCTTTCATCTTTTACAAATCCCATATCTCTAAGTTTTGCAAGATGCTTAGAAATTTTAGGCTGGGACTCTTCCATAATGCCACATATCTGACAAACACAAAATTTTCTATGATAAAGTAAAATTAATATTCTTAAACGTGTTTCATCAGATAGCATCTTAAAAAAATTCATTAGTCTATCCATTAACTCACACTTCCTTTATTAATATTTTTATTATGGCAATACATATACTTATATACTCGTATACGTATATAAGTATGATACACTTATATTTATATTTTGTCAACATAAACAAAGTTCTAAACTTCAGAGGGAGTTTTTACTCCCTCTGAAGCTTATTAACAGAATTCTTAGGAATTTTACTCCTTAGAAGTGGTTATCCTTTAGGGGAAATCGTTATCCAGGGCTCTGGCCACTCTTTACTCCCATTTTAAAGATGGGAGTATTAGAATGGGCAGTCATCGGATAAAATAATTAATCCTCACCCATATATGACTTTTATTGACAATATATATTTTTTTACAACATATATAGACAAAATTTTGACCGTATGCTAAAATCATATAGGAAAAGTTCGAAAATTTACTAAAGCACTGATATTTTTTATTTTAAAGGAGGTCCTATGGAACAATTCGTAAATATACAAATGTTAAATCAGTTTTGGCTAACATTATTATTACTAATTCCTATTATTTTAATTTCTCGTACTGTTGTAGCTGGAACAAGATATTCCCCTATCTTAATTATAGTAATCTTTGGATTAGCTATGGGATTAATTCTTGTTAAAAGTAATGTTGCTACACCAGGTTTACCTGAATTTCCTATTGTTGATTTAATGAGTAAAGTGACAGTAACAGCATTAATAGTATCCTTCTTTGTTGGAGGACAAGAATTAAAGAAAATATTAATGCATGAAAAATTAGAAATTGAAGATTTAGTTGTACCATCAGAAGAGGAAATAATCCTTGGAACTCAGCGTACACAACTTGTATTTCTTGTTAGATCTTTCTTTATTTTAATAGGTATTGAAGGAGTTAAACGTTTAATTTTAGGAGTTTCATCTGATGATGCCCTTAGTAAATTCTATCCAATTATTTCTTACTTGGGATTATCAGGAGCTTTAATTTTGATTGACTATAAAGCAACTATTAAAAATAAGTCTCAATACATTAGAAAAGGTTTATTAGAAATTATATGTATAATAGTAATTTTAATTGCATCAGCTTATATTGCTGAATGGATTAAACCATTTATTGGTTTACCACAAATTTTCTTTGCTATGATTTTATCTGTTATTTTAGGTATGCTATTTTCAAATTGGAAATTTGGACCAACAATTAGAGCATTGCTATTTGCTGGTGTTCCAGTTGTACTTGCTGCTAACTTTATGGTAGGTGGTTCAAGAATTCTTGAAGCATTTAAATTAACAGAAATGAAAGCTGTTATGGTTTACGGTCTCTTTGGGCAATTATTTTGGATGTTTGGTGGCTTAACTTTACTTATTGGTTTTGGTTTAGCTAACCATGTACGTAATCTTGCACCAGGTATGGCTGGATCATTATCTCACTCTGGTTTAACTGGAGCATGTACCGCTGGTGACTTAGGTCCTGAAGCAGCATCTAGGGCTCCTATTATGATCAACATACCTTTCTTTGGACATGTATTTGTATTCTCTATATTAGCAGCTAGTGCGGCTCGTGGTTCCTTAATAATTGGATGGACTTTACCAATTGTAGTAATTGGTGCTTTATTGACAATATGGTCTTTAAAAACTTTAAGGAATGCTAAAGGTGAAGAAGCTTTAGAAGTTAAAGGATTAATGCAGTTTTCCTTTGGTTGGCAATTAGTTGCGGTATTTGGGGGATTTTTATTACTTAGCGTTAGTGGAATGCCGATAAATGATGCTGCTATGGCAAATTCATCAGCTATTTCCCACTTTGGACTTTTTGCGGCAGTTCAAGGAGGTATGTTTGGAGCACAAGCAGCTGACATGATTGCATTTATATTTGCAATGCCTTTCTTAATTCATCCATTAGTTTTTGGTATGTTTGGTAAAGCTGTTGAAAATAATGGTGCTATGCCTGCTAAGGTTGTATATGCATTAGGCATCATAGGTACAATAGGGGTTATATATTCTACTTTCTTTATGAAATAATTTATTAAAACATTTAGACTGTTGGCAAACATCATTTGTCAGCAGTCTTTTTACACTAACTATGTTGCATATATTACAATAAGTTGACTATTCATTTTGCTTTGGTATAATAATTGTACAAAACAATTATTTTGTATAATAATACTAAGGAGATCATTTTATGAGAAGAAATTCTGATACCAAAATAAAATACTTAACCCAACAAGAAGCAATAAAACTTTTTGATGCTATTAGCTCATGTGATAGTTGTCATTCTATACGGGATTTAGCTTTATTTAGGGTGGCTTATAGATGTGGTTTAAGAGCTTCTGAGATAGCTTTAATAAGGTTAGAAGATTATAATTCAACTAAAGGAGAGATTTATTGCAAAAGACTAAAAGGGAGTAACAATAATACTATTAGACTTGATCGTAAAACTAAAGTTGCTTTAGATAAATATATAAATAATTATAAAGTATGTGATGAATCTTCTATTCTATTTAAAAGTCAAAAAAATAATCCTATTTCTAGACAAACCATTGACCACTTGATGAAAAAATACTGTGTTCTTGCTCAAATTTCTGATAAGAGTAAACATCATTTTCATACTATTAAACACACTACTGCTGTTCACCTAGCGGAATCTGAAATGGATATTAAAGAACTTCAATGGTGGCTTGGTCATAAATCTGTGTCTAATACAGAAATCTACTTCCAATTTACTACAAAGCAACAAGAAAAAATGTATTTAAAACTTGAAGAAAAAAGTGAAATGGTATAAAAAAGTTCTTAGTTTCAGGTAAAATTAAGCATTCCTTGAAACTAAGAACTTTCCTTTATATTATTTTTTATAACTATCCTATGCCATGCTTACGTATATTACTGCATAAGTGATTCTAATCCACCTTAAATTTCTGAACTAACTCATTAAGAGTTTGAGCAAGCTCTGCCTGATTTTGAGCTGTAGCTGCAACATTTTCCATAGCTTGTGTTGATTCATTAATACTTTCTTTTATTCCTTTTAAATTTTCTGATGAAGTTTGAGACATTTGTGACATGTTTTTAACTTCTTCATTTACTTGATTTATTGTGGCGGTAATTTCCTCCGTCATAGAAGCTAATTCTTCTGACATATTATTAAAGAAATTTCCATCCTCATCATATTGTTCTCCTACCTTAACAAAAGTCTCAAACTGCTTGCTTACTTCTTCGTTCATAAATCTTAACAACTCATTGCTATTTTTGCATACACTATTAAAAGCCTTTTGAACTTCATCTATAGTGACTTTAACATTCTCTGCTGCCACTGAGGATTGCTCTGCAAGTTTTCTCACTTCTTCTGCAACTACTGCAAAGCCTTTTCCTTGTTCTCCAGCTCTAGCTGCTTCTATTGCTGCATTAAGCGCTAAAAGATTAGTTTGTTCTGCTATATTTCCTATTATATTGGCCATGTCTTTTATTTCATTTACAACCTTTCCTTTTTCTATATCTTTTATTATTTCTTTTTCTATATTATTATAAATTTTTGTTGTATTTCCAACTAATTCTTTACTATCTCTTTTAATATATGCCGCTCTTTCTTTTATCTTTAATGAATTACTACTTCCATCTACTGCTTTATTGGACAATACAGAAATACTTGAATCTATTTCCTGTACCGAAGCTGATACCTCTTCAGCTGTTGTACTTGTATTGTGTACTACTGAGTTAATCTCTGATGTAGATATATTTATAGTTTCAAAATTTGATGATAACTCTTCTACAGTTGCCGATAATTCCTCACTAGATGCACTCATATCTTGTGCACTATCTATAACACTTCTTATAAGAGAATTAACATTATGCTGTGCTCTATTCAAAGCCATAGCGGTTTCTCCAAACTCATCTTTTACATCTATTATTAATTCCTCTGAAAAATTATATTCTGATAATCTATCAGAAAAATCCTTTATTTTCTTTAATGGCATTGTTATAGCTCTTATTATCAATACAGAGCATATTGATAATAATATAAATGAAGTAATGATTATTGCTAAAGTAACTTTACGTGAATTATTAAAAGTTATTTTATTATTGGCAACAGCATCTTTTGCCCAAGTTTTATTTAATTCTATTAATTTATCTAACATATCACTAATGTTACTTCGCATATTAGTAAATTCTTTAAATTTTTCTTTAGCTTCAACTGTTTTGTTTTGCATTATTAAACTTATGTAAGAATTTCTAATGTTTTCATACTCTTTTAATTTTACTTCAAACTCACTAAAAAGTTTACTATCTTCATCTTTTGTAATAGCATTCTTATATACTTCCATTATCCTGTGATATTCTTTTGATAGTTTATCAATTTCATCTTTTAATTCATTTTTTCTTCCACTATACTCTTCTTTTGTCATCAATTGCGTATCTAAATAAGTAGCTATTAAATTTTTATCTATATCATTTATTGAATCTATTCCTACTATATTATCATAATATAGACTATCTGCCCCTCTATTAATTTTATTCATATTTGACATACCTAATGTGCTAATAAAAATCATTAACAAACCAACTATTAGAAAACTTAGTGCCAATTTAAAAGTTATCCTTAAATTATTAAAAAACTTCATATATACTCCCCCTTTATTTTCCATATATAGAAATTCATCTTAGTTAAACTGTATCTTATAAAACTCTTTTCTTGGAAATGGTTTAGAAAAAATAAATCCCTGAATTTTATTACAATGAATATTTTTTAAAATTTCTAGTTGTCTTTTGCTTTCTACTCCCTCTGCAACTACTTCAATTCCCAGTTCCTTTGATAATTGAACAACATTTTTTATTACAATAAATTCTTTATAAGAGTTTGAAATCTTATTAATAAAAGATTTATCTATTTTTAATCCACTTATAGGGAAATCACATAAATAATTTAAGGAAGAATACTTTGTTCCAAAATCATCAATTATTATTCCAATTTCTCTATTTTTTAATTGTTTAAGAATATTCAATATTTTCTCTGTAGATTTAACCATACATCTTTCTGTTATTTCAAATTTTATATATTTTCCTTCAACTCCTGTTTCTTTTAAAGTTTCATCTATAAAATCTAAAAATGTTTTGTCTGATAATTGTTTCTCAGATATATTTATACATATACTTATATCTCTATTAGCTAATTTATTTATATTTTTTATCTCATTGCATACTTCTCTAAAAACAAATTTTCCAACATCTATAATTAGTCCATTGGACTCTAGTATATCTATAAATTCTAATGGATTTAGAATTCCACGTCTTGGATGATTCCATCTTAAAAGTGCCTCAAAACTACATATGCTATTTTTAGAAATGTCAACTATTGATTGGTAATATATCTCAAACTGTCCACTATCCAAGGCAGTTAATATGTCTTTTTCGTATTCCCACTTTTTACTATAGCTTTCAATCATTTTTTTATTAAAAAATTCATATTTATTTTCATAATTTTTTTTAATATAATCTAATACAACTTCTGTGTATTTAAAAATAGTATTGATTTCTTTAGAATCTTCAGGATATCTAACTATTCCTATATTAAAAAAAATTCTTATCTTTTTCTCTTTAATTTTCACTAATTCATTAAAATCATTTATTATTTTTTCAATTATATGAGTTACTTTATCTTTGCATTTTTCATGTAAAATAATTAATAAGGTATCTCCACCAAATTTATGTACATGTCCATACCCTTTAATTATATGCCGTATTCTTTCCATGACAACCTTCAATATCATATCCCCATATTCATATCCCAATACATAATTATAATGTTTCAAGCTAGAAATACGTACAGGTATTATGGAAAGACTATTATATCCATACAAACTTTTATAAAATAGATTTTTAAAATTCTCTAAAGAATAATCTACATTATAAAAATTTGACAATATATCAAGTTCATAATTATCATATATAATTCCCATACATTTCCTCCCATATTATTTTAAAACATATTTTATTAAGTAATTTTTAACTTCAATAGGAAATTAATTCATTTCATTAAAGTAATTTACTATTAGGCAAAATAAATATTTTGTATGATTATTATACCAAAACATAGAAAAAAGTCAATTTTTTTACCAGAATATTGTATGATATTTGCATTTAATATCATATTTTTACATAAAAACGCATATAATATTAAATTATTTGTTATTATATTAGAATTTTTCTCTTAAAATGTATACAAAATATTTATTTTGTATGATTATTAGTAAATTTTTTCAATAATTTAAAATATAAAACATTTTATTTGGATATAATTTGCATTTAGCTTATAAAACAGCATATTAATTCTTGGTTATTATTCTACTTATTGTAATTTACTTTATATGATAACAATAAATATTAACAATACAAAAAGCTTCCACTCATTAAGGAGTGAAAGCCATATTTTACAGTAATATCCTATAACATTACTTTTTCTTTATTTATTCTCTAACAACACTTCATTTATTAAAGGAAGCAATTTTTGTTTAACATCATCCTTTTTCATAAAATACATAGCTCCCAAGGATTCGCATATTCCAAGTTCATTATTAAAATTTTCTTTACCTCCATCGGAAAGAACAATAATCTTTATACCTTTATATCCCTTTTCTAATTCTATTAATACTTCTATTCCAGTTTTTTTAGGCATATATATATCAGTAATTATTAAATCTATATTACTATTTTTTTTAAATACTTCAATTCCTTCTTCCCCATTAGAAGCCTCATATACTTTATAATTTGACTCTTCTAAAAGCATCCTTATAAATTTTCTAATGCTTGCTGAATCATCAATGATTAATATATTTTTTTGTTCTCCACTCATAATTCATTCTCCCCTTCATTTATTAGTTACACCACATAAAACATTAATTATAACCATAAATTTAAATTCTTAATAAATATATCGTATATTATTCCAAAAGTATAGTACATTATAAGTTAAATTATACCATACTTTTCATATAAATATTATTTATTTATATAAGAATTATTTCCTTTACACCATTTTCTACAAAATTCAGCTTTCTTGCTACACATAACTTTTTCTGAACCGCAGTTTGGACATATATATCTATTCTGCTCGTAATTTATTTCATAAATGGTTCCACAATCTAAACATTTAAATTTACATAATTTTGTTGTATAATGTCCTCCACTGATTTTAATAGCTTTTCCCTCTGTTAAAGCCATAGCCACCTTTTTTCTTGCACTATCTATAATATTTTGAAAAGTTTGCCTTGATACCTGCATCTTTTGTGCACATTCTTCCTGGTTTAATTCTAAAATATCTTTTAATCTCATAGCCTCAAGCTCTTCTACTTTTAAAACCATTTCCTCTATTTCACATTTCGGTTTTCCCCAAGGTATAAAATAATTTTCTTCTGGGAAAAATTCAACTCTTCTAAATTTTGTTGGTCTAGGCATTTTAATTCCTCCCTGCATATTTTAACATAACCCATTAAACATAATAACATAATTATATATTTCAGACCATTATACTATTATATTTGTAATATTCAAAATGAGAGCTAAATACCATTTAGATATTTAACTCTCATACATAAGTTGTATTTTATTTAAACTTTAAATTTAGATAAAATACTTAAAAGCTTCTGAGATTTCTCTTTAGCTGTATCTATTTCATTTATTACCTGATTTGATTTTTGCACTACTTCTGTAAGTCTTTCTGTAATATTTGTTGTACCTTGCGCCCCCTCTGTAGCCGCTTCTGTTATTCCATCTATTGTTTTTACAATATATTCAATTGATTCCGCTATTTCTTGTGATCTTATACTAAAGTCAGTTACTAAAGAATTTATAAAATTAGCATCCTTACTGTATTCATCTCCTGTTTCAACTAATGTATTATAATCCTTCACAACTTGTGTATCTATAAATTGCAGAACTTCTGTTGAACCATCTGTTAAATTACAAACAGCTTGTATTACAGTTCCTGTAACTTTCTGTATCTCTGCAACCGTAGTATTAGATTGTTCTGCTAATTTTCTTATTTCATCAGCAACTACAGAAAAACCTTTTCCAGCTTCTCCTGCTCTTGCAGCTTCAATAGCTGCATTAAGAGCTAATAAGTTAGTTTGAGAAGATATATTAAGTATAGTATCTGAAAGTACATTTATTTGTTCTACTATCTTTGAATCTTCAATAGCCTTTTCTAGCTTATCCTTTGCATTAACATAAATTGCAATAGCATCTTTTTGTGAACTTAATGCATTATTTTTCAAAGTTTTAGCTCTATTATTTATTTCTTTGGATGAAGTTTCTCCCTCTTTAGCTTTATTAGCCACAGAATCAATAACTAATGTCATTTCATTAGCTGTTGCATTCATTTCTTCTGTTGATGCAGCTGTTTCTTCCATACCAGCTGCTAACTCTTCTGTAGTAGAAAATACATCTTCTATTTGTATATTTAGATTTGCCATATTTTCACCAATAATTTTCACTGTTTGTACAGTATTAGCCGTGTTCTCATTTACTTCAATAATTATAGATCTTAGATTAGCTAAAAATTTATTTATAGCTCTAGCCAGCATCCCCATTTCATCCTTAGAAGAGACTTTAATTTCTTCAGTTAAATCTCCTCCCTTGCTAGATAACATTTCTAGCTCTTTATTTAATATACTTATAGGCCTTATTATACTTAATATTATTATAAATGCAATTACTATAGATAATAAAGTTACTACTACAACAATTATTATAAGAGCATTTCTAGTTTTTTCATATTGCATATTAGCATCTTTAGATGTAGCTACTGCATCTTCCTGGTTGTATTCAACTAATTTTATCACTTCACTACTGACTAAATCAAAAGCCTTTTTTCCTTCACTATTCATTAGATTTATGGCATCTTTAGTTTTTAATTGTTTACTTATTTCTATAACTTTTTTATGAGTTCCTAAATAATTATTCCATTTATCTTTTACTGAATTGTAGATTTGTCTATCATCATCATTAATAATAGTTTTTTCATATTTATTTAATTCATCATTGATTTGCTTATCTTTTTCTTCCATTAATTTTTCTATTTCATTCATACTTTCGTTAGATGCTGTTATAATATGCTCAAACTCTAAAATTTTAAAATCTGATACCATGGTATTGATATTACCTGAGCTTTGAATTCCAAAAATATTAGATTGTACTATTTCATTTGAACTATCATTTACATTTTTAAGAGATTTTATTGAATACGTCCCAATTGAAATTATTACCATAATTAGAAATATAAATGTAAATATTAGCTTATTCTTAATACTTAATCCTTTCATTTTCCTCGCCCCTTCACCTTTGTAGTAATAATAGTATTTCTTTCGACACTATTGTCTGTTTTTTATATTATATCGTCATTATTTTTAATAACTTTAACTACATGTTGCCAAAAATTATTACTTAATATTACATTAATGTGATTCTATTTAAATAAAAAAGCCCTGAAATGTATCATTATACATTCAGGAACTATAGCTTAACTTTTAAATTATTATAAAAATTTTCTTAAAATCCTCTTTATAATTTTAGGTAATGAAATTATACCTAATATAGCCATTAAACATATTAGTATTAGTGGTGCCACACAATAAGATTTAAAAAATCTAATAACAAATAAATTTCTTGTAAAAGGTAATGTAAAACTTAATATGAACAATATTACCATAGAAATTACAACAGAAAATCTATAAAGATTTAATGGGGTAGACACTTTAAGTAATACAAATAAGCTTAATCCTCCAAAAATAATTAGAGCTAAAGTACGACACTGTTCTAAAGGTAAATTTCTATAATAACCAAATAAAAATATTATAGTAGTGCTTATTCCTATTAATGCTCCATTAGGAATAGAAACCTGTAATACCTTTTTTAAAAAATTGCTTTCTATTATATCCGTATTAGGAGATAGCGCTAAAAAGAATGAAGGAATTCCTATGGTTAATGTACCCACCAATGTTAGCTGTATGGGTATAATAGGAAATGGTACTAATAGCAATCCAAATATTATAGAAAGAATTATAAAATATACGGTTTTAGATAAAAATAACTCAGAAACTTTCTCTAAATTATTTATAAGTCTTCTTCCTTCTAAAACTACATGAGGTAAAGCTGCAAAATCTGAATTTAATAAAACAAGTTGTGCCACCGCTTTTGTAGCATCTGAACCACTAGCCATAGCAATTCCACAGTCAGATTCTTTTAAAGCCAATACATCATTTACCCCATCTCCTGTCATTGCCACTGTATGATTATTCTTTTTAAGGCACTTTATTATATCCTTTTTTTGATGAGGAGAAACTCTTCCAAAAACACAAGTGTTTTCTACAATTTCTCTTAAACTTTTCTCATCCTTTGGTAAGTTTGTAGCATCTATGTAATTTTCAGCATTTTTAATTCCAACTCTCTTTGCTATAGATGATACAGTTACTGGATTATCTCCTGATATTATTTTTAATGTTACATCTTCTTTATTAAAATAATTAATAATTTCTTCAGCATTTTCTCTTATAATATCTTCAATAAATATTAATGCTGCTATTTCAACATTTCCATTTAATTCTTCATCAAAATTTTGTCCATTAAATTTAGCTAATAATAAAACTCTTTTTCCTTCCTTAGCTGCATTTTCAACTTCATTAGATATTTCTCTATATCTATTCTTTAATATCATTTCAGGAGCTCCTAAAATCCAAGACCCTTCCTCTTCAAATTGGACTGCTGACCACTTTCTCTTAGATGAAAATGGAATCTTATTTTTAACTTTTAAATTTGGATTATCATTATATTTTTCTAACAAAGCTTTTTGTGTTCCATTATCACTTCCAAAACTATGAACTATTGCTGACAGAATTTTATCTATCTTTTTTATATCTTTATCTTTAAAAGGAACTACATCACTTAATCTTAAATCTCCTTTAGTTATAGTTCCTGTTTTATCTAAGCATAGTACATCCACTCTAGCTAAAACTTCTGTGGCAGGTAATTCTTGAATAAGGGTATCCCATTTGGAAAGTCTTATAACTGATACTACAAAAGTAGCACTAGTTAAAAGAACCAGTCCTTCTGGCACCATACCCACTATACCCGTTACAGATGCTATTAATGCTTCCTGCCAACTTCTATTAGAATAAACTATCTGTGTAAAAATCAACAATGAACCTATAGGTATTACTAGCCATATTATTATTCTAAATATTTTATTTATAGATATTTGAAGCTCAGAGTTTATAAGTTTAAATTTCTTAGCTTCTTCAGCTAACTTTGCTGCATAGGTATCTTTTCCTACATTTATAACTTTTGCATAAGCCTTTCCTGAAGTAATAAAACTTCCTGATAAAAGTTTATCTCCCTGTCTTTTTAAAATAGAATCTGATTCTCCTGTAATCAATGATTCATCTACTTCTATTTCATCCTCATTAAATATCTCACAATCTACTAATATTTGATCTCCTGTATCTAATATAATAATATCATCTATAACAATTTCTTCTATATTTATGTTAACAACCTTGTTATCTCTTATTACATCTACTCTATTTTCATTTATGAGTGATAATCTTTCTAATATACGCTTGGCACGAATTTCTTGAAAGATTCCTATTATAGTATTACTTATTATTACTCCAGCAAAAATAGCATTTTTAGGAGATCCTGCTATAAGTACTGCTATAGCTAAAACAGCATTTAATGCATTATAATTTGTAAATAAATTTGCTCTTATTATTTGTCCAAGGGTACGCGATGGAGCTTTAGGAATAATATTAACTTTTCCTTGTTCTATTCTATCTAATACTTCTCTTTTACTAAGTCCTTTTATTATATCATCTTTATCCTTCATCCAATATTTCACCACCTAATATTATAAGTATAAGCTATTTCTATTAAATTAAACCAAACTATTTATAAAATAAAATGAACGCAGCTATGCCAGGCACTTAGACCTAAGTACCTGGCCGCTTATTCTCACTACATATGGCTGACTATTGGTGCTTGATATCTTACTTGATTAAATCCTATTTCATATAATTTATTAACTCTTTCTCCATATATATCTTTTGAATAATTAAATATGCTTTTAATTGCATTTTGTCTAAATTTGCCATTTTCCTTTAGTACCTTATCTAATGCCTTTAAATAACTATCTGTATTATCATATCTAAATCCATTAAAGTTATCCTTAATTAATCCTTCATTTGAATCGTCTTTTCTACATATAACAGGAGTTCCGCTTGCTAATGCCTCTAAATATGTTAATCCCTGAGTTTCGCTAATAGATGCTGTTAAAAACACGTCACTTATTTTATAATATTTTACAACCTGTTGTGGAGCAATCATACCAGTAAATATAACTTTATTTTCTAAAGAAAGTTCTTTAACTTTTATCTTTAAATTATCCAAATATGGTCCTCCACCTACTATCAATAATTTTTTATCTTCACTACTTAAGCTAAAATTTTCCATTATTTCTTCTATATTTTTCTCTTTTCCTATTCTCCCTAAATACAATAATATCTTTTCATTTTCTTTAATTCCTAACTGCTTTTTAAATTGAGTTTTCTCGTATTGTGTAAATTCTAAATTAAATTTTTGTAGGTCTATACCTGTTGGTATTACACTTATAGGTTGTTTTACTCCATAGCTTTTTAAAGCATTTTCTACTTTTACTGTAGGTGCTATTATTTTATCTACATGTCTAACTGCAAATTTTGATGCTAAGGCTGCTGCTTTTTTACTTAAATTCATTTCTTTCATAATGTATCCTACATAATCTTCATACATAGTATGATATGTATGAAAATGAGGTATTTTTAATAATTTACTTATTTTATTTGCATAATGCATAGTTATAAACTCTGTATGAGAATGTATAACATCTGGCTCCCATGAAATTAACTCTTGTAAAAAACTGCTTTTAAATGACAAACTTCCTTTAATTCCTGGGTATAATTTTAAATCAAAAGATTTCAGATAATAAACATCTTCACTTATATACTCTTGTCCATTTGGTGATAAGGTCAATATTTTAACATCATTTCCTCTTTTTTTAAGTTCTTTATATAAAATTCTTATTGATGTTACAACTCCATTTACTGATGGTAAATATATATCACTTGTTAATAAAATTTTCATATTAATTCCCTCTCCCAAATTTTTATTTGTCTCCATTATCCAATATAAAAATTATAAAAAGCTTATTAATATATTAAAATTTTATTAAGTCCACATAAATTAAATCTTAAATTTATACTTTAATCAGTTATATCATATAGGTTCACTTACATTATTAACATAATCAGTAATAAATTGTTGCCCAAATGCACCTAATCTCACAGCTTCATCTGCAATTTTAGTATTATATGCTTGATAAATTTTAATTGTATGCTCATCAAATTGAGCCAAAATCTTATTATCTATAATTTCATTAATATTACCTTTACAAGACTCTAATTTACCTTGTGGTATTTTATCATCATCATAGCTTTTAAATAATGAGTTGATTCAATCATCATTATAATTTAAAATTAAATTTCTTAATTTCTTTATATTTAACATAAGCTTACCCCTTAAATCTTTCAATTAGTACATAAAAATACTTATTTTTGAATTCTCTTTTTTATTTCCACCTTAATTTTTCTCTTACAATATGTGTTTCTAAATCTGCTAATCTTGTTGGTATTGGGATTCTACTCTCTTTATTTATTAAATTTAATACTATTTCTGTAGTTGTTTCTAAATCGATATAATTTCCACATGAAATAAATATTGGCTTTGTATTTTCTCTACTTCTTAATACTCTTCCATAAACTTCATTATCTATTATTATATCTGTATAGGCTCCTGCTTCATCTTTAGGCATTTCAAAATCTATACCTTTAATTTTAAGATAACTTTTTGCCACACCTATTGTTGGTTTATTCAAGAAAAAGGAAGCATGTGTTGCACTTCCCATATGGTTAAAATGCAAATAACCATTACCATCAAACATAAAAATATCTGGCTCTACCCTTAGCTTTTCTACAGCTTTAATAATTAAAGGTAATTCTCTAAAAGCCAAATATCCAGGTATATATGGCTCATTTATTTTTCCATGACTATATACTCTTTCTATTATTTCTTTAGTTTTATAATCAATAACTACTATGCAACATGTAGCATATTCCTCTTTATCCTTTGTCCAATAAGCAAGATCAACACCTGCACAAGTTTCTATATTATCTACATTAAAATTATTCTTTAGTGTAATCCTTTTCGCTAAATCATTTTGGATTTTTAAAAATTCTTCTTCTGTGTTTACATTCAAATCATGAATAAATTCTACTTTCATTATTACTTCTTACCATCCTTTACTTTTTTGCCAAATCATTATTACATACTTTAGTTTCTAATCATTTCAATATTTTTATCATATATTACCATATGTGCTAATGTAATTCCAAGTCCTCATACCTGATATTCGTCTATTATAGTTCTACCTTTATCTATTTATTCTATTATATTATTTTTATACAATATTAATCTTAATATTTTTTCATGGTAAAGCTCTTTAAAATAACTTTTTATATTAAAAAACTCCAATAGATAGCTAATTATCATCCATTGAAGTTTTAATATTAGATTGTTAACTCTAAAATTTCTTGTTTGTATAATTCATTCATTGTAAAATCTCCCTAATTATTATCTTTGTTAATAATGATACAATCATGTATATTTATTTCTTCTTTTATTGTATTTTCTTAGCTATCACGTATAAAGTAAAATATTCCGTTTCCATAATAGAAATCTTTGCTACATTTAAACTGTCTATTTTGAACCATTAAACACAAGTAAGCATTCAAAAATAAAACCTCCGCAAAGCGAAGGTTTAAAAATATACTTTACTGGTAAAATAGATCAAAAATTAATATGGTGTTTCTTGGTATACATAGTAATTTAGCCAATTTGAAAATAATAAGTTTGCATGTGCTCTCCATTTCACAATAACCTCTTTAGCTGGATCATCATTTAAAAAATAATTTTTAGGTACCTCTATTGGAGCCCCTTTTAAAATATCTCTTTCATATTCTAGCTTTAAAGTTAGTGGATCATATTCTGGATGTCCAGTTATAAATATTTGCCTTTCATCTTTTGAAATTACTATATATATCCCTGCTTCATCTGATTCAGCTAAAACTTTAAGGTCCTTAACCCTTTCTATATCTCTTCTTAAAATTTGGGTATGTCTTGAATGTGGTACATAAAATTCATTATCAAAACCTCTTAAAAGTTTGACTTTTTTATCTAAAACTTTATGATTAAAAACTCCAAATATCTTTTTATCAAGAGGATACTTTGGAATGCGAAAATGGTGATAAAGTCCTGCTTGTGCAGCCCAACATATATGAATAGTTGATGTTACGTTCTTTTTTGTAAAGTCCATAATTTCTTTTAATTCATTCCAATAATCTACATCCTGAAAATTTAAATGTTCAATAGGAGCTCCTGTTATTATCATTCCATCGAACTTTTCGTCTTCAACCTCTTTAAATGAATAGTAAAATCTCTCTAAATGTTCCTGTGATGTATTTTTAGATTTATGTTCCTCTATGCGTAAAAGCTTTATATCCACCTGAATAGGAATATTACTCAAAAGCCTTAAAAGCTGAGTTTCTGTTTGAATTTTAGTTGGCATCAAATTCAATATTGCTATTTTTAAAGGTCTAATATCTTGATGTAATGCCCTATCCTCATGCATTACAAATACATTTTCCTCTGTAAGAATCTTCGATGCAGGAAGAGTTTCTGGTATTATAATTGGCATATTAGCTTTCTCCTTATCTTATAAATTTTTAATCTAAATTTTCTAGAGCTTGATTAAAGTCATTTATAATATCTTCAATGTCTTCAATTCCTACGGAAACTCTTATTAAATCTGCTGTAACTCCGGAAGCTAACTGTTCTTCTCCATTAAGTTGTCTATGAGTTGTACTAGCTGGATGAAGTACTGAGGTTCTTGCATCTCCTAAGTGTACAACTAAAGTAGCCAACTTTAAATTTCTAATGAACTGTTTTCCAGCTTCAACTCCACCTTTTATTCCAAAGGTCAAAATTCCACTAGCTCCTTTAGGTAAATATTTTGTAGCTAAATTGTAGCTATCATGACTTTGGAGAAGAGGATAATTTACCCAACTAACCTTTTTATTTTTCTCTAAGTATTGTGCTAATTTTAAAGCATTATAACTATGTCTTTCCATTCTTAAATGGAGTGTTTCAAGACCTAAGTTAAATAAAAATGCATTGAAAGGGCTTGTGCAAGTTCCCAAATCCCTTAACAATTGAACACGAGCTTTTACTATATAGGCTGATTCTTTAAAAGTTTCTACATATTTAATTCCATGGTAGCTTGGATCTGGCTCTGTAAGGTCAGTATATTTGCCATTTTCCCAGTTAAAATTTCCTCCATCTACTATAATCCCTCCTACACTAGTTGCATGTCCATCAATATATTTGGTTGTAGAATGAATTACTATATTTGCCCCATGATTAAGTGGATTACATAAATATGGAGTAGCTAAGGTGTTATCTACAATAAATGGTACATCTTTTTTCTTTGCAATTTGGGAAAATTTTTTAAAGTCCAATATATTTAATCCTGGATTCCCTATAGTTTCCCCAAAGATTACTCTAGTATTATCTCTAAAACAGTTTAATATTTCTTCTTCACTAGAATCAGGATGAACAAAAGTTACATCAACTCCAAACTTCTTTAAAGTTGTTGCCAATAATGAAAATGTTCCACCATAAAGAGTTGATGCTGCTACAATATGCTCACCATTTTTACAAATATTTAATATGGATAAAGCTGTTGCGGTCTGTCCTGCTGATACCGCAAGAGCTCCAACCCCTCCTTCTAGCTCATTAACTTTTTCTTCAAAAGCAGCTACAGTTGGATTACTTATTCTTGAATACATATGTCCTTCTGCTTTTAAATCAAATAATGCTGCTACCTCATCTGGATTATCATATTTATATGTTGTACTTTGATATATTGGTAAAATTCTTGGTTCTCCCGATTTAGGCTTGTATCCTCCTTGAACACATATTGTCCCTTTATTAAAATTTAAATTACTTCCCATTTATATTTTCCCCCTTCTACTTAATGTTTTTGTTTTTATTTTTCTTTTTAACGTCTATAATATGTCTTTTAACTGCATAATACTTTTAACAGAAATGATTTCCTCAAAATTCTGTAATTTTTCAATTACAGAATTCAATGCCTGCTCATTTTCTACTTGAATGAATACAACTATTTCCTTAGTATTTAGATCATTTTTGTTTATAAAATAACAATTTTTAAATACTTCACTTACTCTTTCTGTTGCTTTTAATTTATCCCAACTTTTTACTCTAATAATCCACTTGCTTTTATACATCTATTCTTTTCACTTATAGCCAGTAATTTAATCTTACATCCAATTTCTTTTGCAATAGCTATATCTATCTCATCAATTTCATTTATACCAATAAATCTAATTTTTTCTCAATATACCTATATTAACCATAACAGCCCTCCTTTAAATCACTTAAAATACACACTCCCTTTAAGTAAACTTTATATAAAGTTAAAAATAATTTCATTTTCAATAAATTTAGCGCGCTATTAATTTATTATTTTTTTAATTTTGCAAAATAAAAAAACCCCTTCAATCTTTCGATAAGAAGCGGTTATAATCTATACTATAAACTATCAAATTAAATAGTTTACTTCACTTCTTATCTCTCAGGATACCTCCTGCAGGAATTAGCACATTTCCAGTTTAACGCTTTAAACTAGCTGTTGCCGGGTTTCATCGGGCCAGTCCCTCAACCACTCTTGATAAGATT
The DNA here is from genome assembly GCF_017873215.1 of Clostridium tetanomorphum. Taxonomy (GTDB): domain Bacteria; phylum Bacillota; class Clostridia; order Clostridiales; family Clostridiaceae; genus Clostridium_AO; species Clostridium_AO tetanomorphum. The sequence continues at coordinate 85,526 of NZ_JAGGKA010000012.1, read as the reverse complement.
AATCTTTTATTTAATTTTGAAATTAATTTTACACATAATTCTATAATATGTCAAGGAATATTTTTCTCCAAAATTTTTAATTGAAGTGTTCAAAGTAAAAAATCTTGTCATAAAAAAGATGAAAATAAAATAGGACTGTCACACTAAGAATAAGTTCTACAATATATTGTATTAACTTTAAACTTGCAAAACAATATATTGTATATAAATTCCTTAATGCGACAGCTCCACTTATTTCATCTAAATTTAACTAGCCTTCCTTAAGTTCGTATTAGTCATGGATTTTTCTTTTACAGCTTTAACTACTATTCCTAAAAACATTCCTATAATAGCTGGAACTCCCCAACCTAATCCCTGATTATAAAGAGGTAATCCGCTACATAAATTACTAATAAACCCCATATTTATTCCTACTTGTCCTAGCGAATCAACTATGCTTACAAAACCTGTAAATAGTATTGTTAATCCATATATTTCTCTGCTTTGCTTAAATAATGAATCTAACATTGCAAGCACTATAAGCATTAATGCTATAGGATAGATAGCATTTAATACTGGAACTGATACTGCAAGTATTTTTGTTAATCCCATATTAGCAAGAGTCATACTAGATATACTTAGTATTCTAACCCAGTTTTTATATGATACTTTATGACTTAATGTTGAGAAATACTGGCTACATGAAGTTATAAGTCCAACACTTGTTGTTAAGCATGCTAGCGTAAATATTACTGCTAATAATACTGCTCCTGGCTTTCCATATATATAAGTTGTAACATTTGTTAATGTTTGTGCTCCATTTTCAGTAGCTCCAAATCTTCCTCCACTAGTTGCACCTAAATGTGCAAGAAGTGAATATATAATTATCAATAAAGTTCCTGCTATTATTCCTGCTTTTATTGCTGTTGAAACTACTGCTTTTTCTTCTTTAACCCCTTTAGATTTTATTGCTAATGCTATAACTATACCAAAATTCAAAGCCGCTATTGTGTCCATTGTTAAATATCCTTCTAAAAATCCTTTAACAAATGGAGAATTTAAATATTCACCAGTTGCCATTCCATAATTACCTACTGGTTTAATTAAAGTTCCAACAAACATAAATGATATTAAAATCAATAAAATAGGTGTTAAAACTTTTCCCATACGATCTACTAACTTATTTGGTGATAGTGAAAGCCAATAAGCCACCATAAAAAATACAAATGTATATACTAATAATGCTAATCCTTTTGATATACTTTGTGGTAAATATGGTGCTACTACCATTTCAAAAGGTAAACTTCCCGCTCTTGGAATACCTAAACAAGGTCCTATTGACAAATATATTAAAACAGTAAATATCATTGCAAATACTGGATTTACCCTTTTTGCTAAATTACTTAATCCCCCTGATTTAGCAACTGAAACTACCCCTAAGATTGGAAATCCTACTGCTGTTATAAAAAATGCCCCCATAGCTATCCATGTTTTTGTTCCTGCTGATTGTCCTAAGAAAGGAGGAAATATTAAATTTCCAGCTCCAAAGAATAATGAAAAAAGCATTAATCCTACAAGTAACAAGTCTTTATTTGATAATTTAGTTTTATTCACTTTAAAAGCCCCCTTAATAAATCTATATCTTTATCTTTTTAAAAGCCTATAATACCATCCTCAATATCCATATAACCGCCTCCTTTATAAATTAAAAAACCCGCCCCTTAAAAATAAGGGACGGGTTAAACCGCGTTACCACCCTAATTCTGTAAAATACATTAACATAAATAAATCTATTTACAGCTCTTAGTTACATATCTAACAATATGCTTGTCTTTTAACGGTGAAAGACTCCGGTAAAACTTACTAATACTAGTTTCAGTTTTACTTCTCAGAGATGATTTTCAATAACATTTTGAACATTGGCTTTCAGCAAAATACCAATTCTCTTTTGAACAAAATTATTATCTACTTTTTCTCTTCGTAGAATTTATTTTAACTATTTTTTATATATAATATACCGATAAGTATTTTTTGTCAATAGTTTATCGAAATTTTTTTAGTGTAGTCTGATTGATATATGATAATGTCTTAATATAACACATGTGATTATGTCCCAAATATAAATTTTAGTATACAATAAACCTCATAACTTGAAATGAGGTGGACATACTGAGAAAGGTTGCTTTAAGAATATTTAGTTATTAAAAAATTGATAGAAACTGATGGAAATAAACAACGTGCAGCTATTATTCTTAACTGTACTACTCGACATATTAACAGAATGATTAAAGGATATAAAGAAAAAGGTAAAGAATATTTTCTTCATGGAAATCGTGGAAGAAAGCCTGCTCATGCACTTGATGACAATACTAGAAAAATGATCGTAGATCTATATCGTACTAAATACTTTGACGCCAACATAACTCATTACTCAGAACTACTAAAATCTCAAGAAAACATTAATGTTTCTCCAAGCACTATTCGTGCTGCTCTTCTTGATGAATATATTTTATCGCCGAAGGCAAAGAAAAATACTAAGAAAAAACTTAATAAGCATTTGAACCACTTAAAAAGCAAATCAAATTCTAAGAAAGAAATTAAAGCTCTTCAAAGTGCCATTATTGAAATTGAAGATGCACATCCAAGGCGCCCCAGAAGTACTTATGTAGGAGAAATGCTTCAAATGGATGCTTCTGTACATCTTTGGTTTGGTGATAAGAAAACCCAATTGTATATCGCAGTAGATGATGCCACTGGTGCAATTATGGGGGCTTATTTTGATGTCCAAGAAACCTTAAACGGCTATTACAACGTCTTATATCAAATTCTCAACACTTACGGTATACCATACAGCTTTTTCACTGACAGACGTACTGTTTTTGAATACAAGAAAAAAAAATCCCCTTCTACCGAAGAGGATACTTTCACTCAATTTAGTTATGCTTGTAAACAACTTGGTATTGAGCTTAAAACTAGCAGTGTTGCCCAAGCTAAAGGTAGAGTGGAACGAATGTTCCAAACTCTACAATCTCGTCTCACCGTTGAAATGAGACTAGCTGGTATAACAACACTTGAACAAGCAAATGAATTTTTAAACTCCTACATAAAAAAATTCAATGCTAAATTTGCCTTACCAGTAGATAGTATCAAATCTGTATTTGAAAAGCAACCTAGTTCAGATAAAATTAACCTTACGTTAGCTATATTAGATTCTCGCAAGATTGATAGCGGTAGCTGTATTAAATTTAAAACAAAATACTATATTCCAACAAACAAAGATGGCATAGCTGTACACTATCATAAAGGCACCTCCGGTATGGTTATTGAATCTTTTGATAAGCAACTATATTTTTGTATAAATGATCAAGTATATGCTCTGGAATTAATCCCAGACCACTTACCAACTTCAAAAAACTTTGACTTTGTAAAAATACCAAAAGAGCCAAAGAAAAAGTATATTCCTCCCATGACACACCCTTGGAGACAATCTTCTTTTGAGAAACATTGTAAAATGCAGGCTCATCGCCTTAAAACCAATGTTGCGTAGCAATAAAAAAGCACCAGATTTTTCTGGTGCTAATAATTAAACTATTTTAGGACATTTTCAAAAACAGTTGACACAGTTTATCGAAATTTTTTTAGTGTAGATTTCTCATATTTCTTTGGTCTTTGTTTAATACTATCCTATAAAATCCATTAAATCTTTGTTGAATATTTCTGGCTCTTCCATAAATAAGATATGTCCACATTTAGGATAATCTATTGCTTTTGCATTAGGAATTACTTCTTTCATATATTTAGCTGTTTCTGCAGTACAAAAAATACTTTCTTCTCCTCGAGCTATTAAGCATGGTACTGTTATTTTTTTCAACTCTTCTCTGTAATCTTGATTTGACATGGAAACCCAGCAGTCTACTACTACATGAGGAGTATTTTTTCTAACTTGTTCAAATACCCAATCCATATCTTCCTTTATCCTACAACCAGAGGTAGCAAATAATGATGGTACAAAAGTTTCGATAACCTTTGGCCAATCACCAGCTACATTAGCAATATGATTCAAATTATCTGCATGAGTAAATTCACCAAATAACCCCATCTTCCACTGGAAATCAGCTACTACTTTTGGGGTCATATCTATAAAACATATGTTGCTTAAGTTTTCACAACCAAACTGTCTTACATATTCTAAAATTATAGTAGTTCCCATAGACCAGCCTGCTACAGTTACATTCTTCAACTGTAAATAATCAATTAAATTTTTTAGATCCTTAGCAAGTCTTCCCATAGTTAATCCATTTTCAGGACGTTCTGAATCACCGTGACCTCTTAAGTCATAGGTAATTACTTTATATTTTTCAGTTAATTTTGAAACTTGTTTTTTAAAAAATCCATGATTACATGTCCATCCATGGGTGAAAACTATGGGTTTTCCTTCTCCTTCAATTTCATAATAAATCTTTGTGTTGTCATCTGTTAAAAAATAAGCCATAAAGAAACACTCCTTTTAGTTATATAAATAATTTAGTTATTAATATTAAATTGATTTACTTGCTCTTTTAAAGTTTTAGCTACTTTTTCTAAATTACTAGACATAGAAGAAAGCTCTTGCATGGTTGAAGCTTGTTCTTCTACACTTGAACTTGCTTCTTCGAAAGCTTTAGATGCTTTATCTGATATTGTTGATATGTTTTCCATAGAAGTAAAGACTAAATTCTTTTCTTTATCTATTTGTAATATACTTTCGCCTAATCTAGTAACTAATTTAATCATTTCTTCTACTGAGTTATTTATAGTTTCAAAAGAATCATTTGCCCTATTGGACGCTTCCTTTGTTTCATCTACTATTACTTCTGCCTTCTTTACATTCATTTCAGTTTTCTCTATTTCCAATTGCATTTCTTCAATTATATTTTTAACATTTTGAGTAGCGCTATCTGTCTGTTCAGCTAATTTCTTTATTTGATCTGCCACAATAGAAAATCCTCTTCCAGCTTCTCCAGCTCTAGCTGCTTCTATGCTGGCATTTAATGCCAATAAGTTAGTTTCATTTGCTATACTATTTATTGTTGCAACTATATCCCCAATAAATGTTGACTTATTTGATAATTCATTTACATTTTTAGCAATTTCATTAGATACCTCTATATTCCCTTTAAATTTATCTGTTAAATTGTTTAATGCATGAATTCCATTTTTACTAGCTTCTCCAGTTTCTTTTACATGTGTTTTTACTATATCAGAATTTTTAGTAGTACTATTAATTTCATCTTCTAAGCTAGATAGCTTGTCTACAGCATTTTGTGACTCTGATGCTTGTACTGATGCACCTTGTGCTAATTGGACAACTGTAGAAGAAACTTGATTTATTGAGCTTGCTGTTTCTTCAGCAGAAGTAGCCAATGTTTTGGAGTAATTAAAGGTTTCCTCAGCTTTATCAGATATATTTTGTATAAATGATTTAAAGTTTTCTTTCATAACATATATATCTCTACCTATATTTCCAATTTCATCAGATGTTATTCTTGCTATATCTACATTTAAATTTTTTTCTGAAATATAATTTATTGCAATCTCTATTTGTTTAATGTTCTTTTTTATGTTAGATACAAATATATAAGTAAATACACTTAATACATATACCATAATAAGTAGAGCTACTGTATAATAAGTAAAAGTATTTGTCTTATTAAGTAAGCCAGTATCTATAGAGTAAGATACGTAAAAATAAGTAAAACTTATTAATATTAAAATAGCATAAATTGTTCCAAATATTTTATTTCCTAAAGAGAATTTAATATAGCTAGACTCATCAATTAAATAGTCATTTAGTCTTTTTTCTATAAATATATCCACAAGAAGTTTTTCAGAATTTAAATAATTAGTTAAAAATCCTGTAAAAGATAAACATAATCCTATTACAGCTGCAGCAAAATATTGTTGTGAAGTTATTGGTATAAATATTTCAGCAACAAACATTATACTAGGAACGCCTAAAAACCATCTAAAAAACATCGTTAAACCTTCTCTTAAAGGAAATTTTAACAAGTTCTTTTTAATATTACATGTTTCATCATAACTTAATTCATCATTTCCATATAATAATTTTAAATTATTATATAAAGTTCTTTTCCTTACTACTATCCCAACAAAAATGTTGAATAAAATTGCTAATATAAGTGCTAAAGTACCATAAGCAAATCTTTCTTTCCAAAAATCACCAATCAAGAATGTTCCTATAATTGCTAATGGCATAACTACTGCATAAGTTACTAATTCTAAATTAAGTGTTAACTGCCAAAATAATTTCTTAGCTTTCATAATGATACCAACCCTTCTAATTAGTGTTATATATTGTCATTAAAATAATATAATGTAACATATTCCATAAATATATCGTGGATATTTTTGTAAACTTTATGTATTCATTGTATAAATTTAAATAAAAATAGTATCAATATTTACTATATAAAATCCTATTTCTCTAGCCTTTTTAATTAAGTCCCTTATGTTTTTGCCATTATGTTCCCAAAGCAAGGTTTCTCCTCCACAGAAAAATAAGATTCTTATGCCCTCATTATAAAAATTTTTCATTTCTTCCACTATATTCTCATAAGGATTCATGACTTTATTTATATTATTTACTGCACAATGTTTACAGTGAAGATTGCAATAATCTGTTAAAATTATAGTTCCTAATATAGACTTCTTTTCTTTAAATATAATTGTTTTTATTCCAAACATAGTAAGCTTTAAAAACTTTCTCTTTTTCATAGTTAATTCTCCAATCTAAATTTTTTATCCGATGACTACTCACTCTAATACTCCCATTTCGTTTTAAATGGGCGTAAAGAGCGTACATACCTAGATAACGGTTTGTAAGCTTCGGTAAAAGTAAAAACTTCTTCTGAAGCCAAGAACTCTGTTTATAATTCTAGCTTTTTTATCCATGGATTTTTCATGGACTCTCCCCATAAATAATTTAAGTAATATATAGAATATTGCTTTTCCACATAGTGATAAGCAAATCTTCCCAGCTCCGTTAAAAAAATTTTATTTTCCTTTTCCTCACACATTTTAAGTATTTTAAGAATCTTAAATAAAAGCTTGAATTCCTTTTCCATATTTTTATTAAACAACTCATAAAATTTATCTCTATTTATTATTCCGTCATAGCATCTCCAAAATATCCAAAATATCATCTTTTCCCTGTCAGTCATAATATTTACAATATTTATTGGAAGTTTCTTTGAATGTATTTTATAACTGTTCTTATATAAACTTTCTTGTGATTCTACATAACTTTCCTCATAAAAATCTGAGTTTATTACATAACCGTCCCCATGTGTGTGTGCATAATGTAAATCTTCAGTTAAAGCCTTTATATATTCATTCACATTAAAGGTATTTAAATAAAAGTAATTAGAAAAAAGTGAACTAGCTCCTGCTCCTATTCCTATAAAACTTTCCCTAGTAACAGAAGTATATCTGTTATCTTCTTCCTTATCATAAGTCCATACAGAGCTTCTTTTATATCCATGTTCCTTGGATACATCATCAATTAATTTAAGTATCTTTCTTTCTTGAAACTCATTAAATCTGTTTAAATTTCTTTCCTTTATAATTTTATCCATAGGAGTCATAGGAAATATTATAAGTGGGTATATAGAAAGTTGGTTAATATTATATGAATAAATCTTTCTTAAATCATACTCAATTTGTTGAATAGTTTGTCCTGGTATATTAGTCATAATGTCTACATCCACACATTTAAAATTAAATTTAATTATTTTCTCTAAAGCCTGCTGTGCATCTTTAGCTGTGTATTTCCTACCTAGAAATTTTAATTTATCATCATTAAAGGTTTGTACACCTAAACTTACAAGATTTATACCTGCAAGCTTTATTTTAGCTAAAAGTTCTTCTCCTACCTCTGTAGGATATACCTCTATTCCAACATCTCCATTAAAGTGAAATTCTTTTCTTATAAAATCTAATACTTCCTTTATTTCATCTATTAAAAGAGTTGGTGTTCCTCCTCCTATATATATAGATGAGATTTTTTTATCCTTTAAGTATTGTTTATATATATTTATTTCATTTAAAAGAGCATTTTTGTATTTTTCGGCCTTATTCTTTTCATAAATAACTTTATTATAAGGACAATAGGGACAAATACTTCTGCAAAATGGTATATGTATATACATCCCTGTATTCTTCTCTATTTTGCTAAAATCTATCATGCTATCCTTATAAGAAGTAAATATAAATTTATCTTTCTTTTTAAGTATTATCCGTCTGAACATATCTGTAATCATATATGAGTTACCTCCTCATTACACTTATGGTGCAATTATACACTATAAGTGTAATGAGAAAAATACTTATCATATAACTTCACATTAAAGTTTATCAATTTGATAATTTTTAAAGAATAGCAAAATAAATTAAAAGTCCCTTCTTTTAATTTGATAAAATAGAATTTAAGGCGAAACGATATACAAATATTTCCCAATAATGAAAAATTTTAAGGAGGAAACAATTATTATGTATAAAAATTTTGATACAATTTCACAATATTATGATTTAATGTATGTAAAAAGCCATGATTATTTAAATGAAGTAAATAAAATCATAAAAATTTTTAATACTTATAAAAAAACAAGTGGTAATAAATTATTAGATATTGCTTGTGGAACAGGGGGACATATAGAATATTTGCAAAATTATTTTCATGTAACTGGTATGGATTTAAGCAAATCAATGCTGAAAATTGCCGAAGAAAAATTTCCTAATATATCTTTACTAGAAGGAGATATGTTTAATTTTAATTTATCTGAGCAATTTGATATTATTTTAAATCTTTATGGTTCTATTGGCTTTGCTCATAACTATAGTCAATTATTAGATGGTATTTTGTGTGTTAATAAGCATTTAAAAAATGGTGGAGTTTTTATTTTTACTCCTTGGTCAACAATAGAAACCTTTCAAGAAGGATTATTTTCGGAAAATAAAACAAAAGGATCTATACAATTTTCTAGAATGGAATCAATAAGTCTTTCTGGAGATAGGAAAATTACTGTAGATATGCATCATTTAATTGGTGAAAACAATAAAATTAAATATAATCATAATACTATGCACCTATCACTATTTAGTGAAAAACAATATAGGCAAGCTATTAAAACAGCTGGATTAACCTTATTGAAAAGATTAGATGAAACAGAATTTTGTATGGGAGCATTTATATGCATGAAACTGTCAAGTGATTGATAATAGATATGGAATAAACGGAGCTGTCGCATTAAGGAATTTATATACAATATACTATTTTCCAAGTTTAAAGTTAACACAATATATTATAGGATTTATTCTTAGTGCGACAGTTCCTTTTATTTTTTATATTTTTACATTAAATTTTTCTTTAATCTATACAATTTTTCTTAAATTTAAAATAACCTATGCTTGTTGCCAAAATGAAAATTGTAATAGCTGCTATTATAAAAACCCCAAAGGAAGCAATTCTTCCCTCATCCGGTGCGGACATTGCTACAAAAGGCATACACCAGGGATAAATTTGTCTTATTTTTAATGTTAAAATAGGTAAACCCATAAAAGTACAGAAAATGTTAATCATTAAAGGAATACTAAAGCTCTTTAGAGAAATTGTAAATGCCATTTGAATAGAAGCTAATACAAAAGCAGCTATAAGACATAAAAATAAGGCATTTAACATAAATCCCCAAGGTATATTTGATTTTATTCCAGATACTCTTCCTAAAATAATATAAAACACTAAAAGTGACGCCTGAGTTTTAAGAATCAACTCCCATGAAACCAAAAGCTTTGCCCCATATATATTCCATTTTGAAACAGGAAGCGCTAAGATTTGCTTCCACCCACCACTCATATGCTCATGCCTACATATCATTGAAACATAAACTCCAGATAAAATAGGTAAAATAAGTAGTCCATAAAATAAAGTTACTTGTGTCCATGCTTCCAGCCATTCATTATCTCCAGACTGGACTAAAACATTATAATTAAAATAAAAATTCATTAAACCTAACAATATACTGAGCATAGGAATAAATACAGCAATTAACCAAAATCTCTGTCTTTTTGTTTTTAATCTTTCAACAAGTATACATTTAAAAAACATTTTTTCATCACCTACCATTCTTTTTTCACAAAATGTCTACAACCTAGCTTTAGTATGATACTTCCTACTATAAAACTTAGTAAGATATACGTACTTATATCATTTGATTTAAGTATCATATGCTTTTCCATAGATAGATAAACTGGCGATACTAAAGATGGATAACTCCAAAATAAATATTTTGTGGCTTCTGACATTTGAAAAAATATTCCTGCTACTGTTCCTATAAGTCCAACAGCAATGGAGAATCCTTGGTTTGGTATAATCATTGATATCCACATTTGAAAAACAAGAAAAGGAAAAGCTGCTACTACTGGAAATAATGCTTCCTTAAATAGAATTGAATATGGAATAGGCCCTCCATAATTCATTACATCCCCTATAAAAATCATTCCTAGAAAAAGTATACACACAAGTATCATTTGAAATACTAACATAATTAACAATTTAACTAAATATATTTTCTTTCTTGTAGTAGGAAGTGTAAATAATAGCTTCCAAGACCTGGTTTTATGTTCTAAATTTGTAAGACTTGCTACTGATAAAGTAATTGCAATGGGTAATAAGAATATAATAAATTGGTGACTTGAAACAACTGAATAACTCCAAATATTTGTTTTAAATTCTCCTGCCTGAATTAAAAGTTTTTTGTGGAGTCCCACTGCATATATAAACATAATTCCTACCATAAAAAATGGAAATAATATATTTACCCAAAACACAGAGGTTCTTTTAATCTTAAGCCATTCACTAAAAAACATAGATTTCATCTATATATCTCCTCCTTTATCAATCAGTTGGAGAAATATATCCTCTAAAGTTTTTATTCTTTCTTCAATTCTATAAACAGAAATATTATTGTTAACAAGTAATTCATTTACTTTAGCTATTATTTCATCTTTCTGTGGGGAAATCTTTATAATACCAGGTTCTGTTTTAACCTGTAAACCTTTCTTTTCAAGAATTCCCATAGCTTTTTCAGGTTCATTTACATTAAATACAATACTTGCATTACTTTTTTGTCTTAACTTATCTATGGATCCTTGAAAAATAAACTTCCCTCCATTTATCACTCCCACTTGGGTAGCCATTTGATCAATTTCACTTAATAAATGACTTGAAATCATTACTGTCATGCCGTAAGCTGATGGTAAACTTTTAATCAACTCTCTTATATCATGAATCCCTGCTGGATCTAACCCATTAGTTGGCTCATCAAGAATAAGAAGTTTTGGATTTCCTAATAATGCCATAGCAATTCCTAAACGCTGTTTCATTCCTAAAGAATATTTCTTTGCTAGTTGGTGTTTTGATTTACTTAACTTTACAATATTTAACACTTCATTAATTCTTTTTTTAGGCACATTAAGGATTCTCTGTATAACCTGTAAATTTTCATATCCTGTAAGGTTACCATAATAGGTAGGTGATTCCACTAAAGACCCTATCTGTGCTAATATTTCCATAGAAGATTTTCTTAGTTCTTTACCAAATATAGATATGTTTCCTTTTGTAGGAGCTGCAAGTCCTAAAAGCATTTTTATAGTAGTAGTTTTTCCTGCACCATTAGGGCCTAAAAATCCATAAATTTCTCCTTTTTTAACTTTTAAGCTAATATTATCCACAACACATTTTTTTTCATATATTTTTGTTAAATTTTCTGTATAAACTACATAATCATTCATCCTAATCACCTCAAGTATTATATTAAACTTATGAAATAAACTTGAAGTAAACTGAATCTGAATTCTACCTGAATTTTTAATGTGGATTACAATTTGGAAGAGTAATTATTATTGATGTTCCCTTATCTATTTCACTATGTATATTTATTTTTCCATCATGAGCAATAATAAACTGTTTTGCAATACTCATGCCAAGACCATTACCATCTTTACATGTGCTTCTATGATACCTTTCAAAAATATGCTTTTTTGTTTCTTCATCTATGCCCTTTCCATTATCTTTAACGTTAATTATTATATCCTCTTGTCTAACATTTAAGTATGTGTTAATAATCGTTCCTTCTGAATTGTGTATTGCTCCATTCATTAATATATTGATTAGTGCACGTTTAAATAACATTGAATCAAAAAGTGTTTCATAATAATCTATATTTGATTCAAAATACAATTCTCTTCCTTTAGACTTAGGATGATTAACTGTATCAATTATTACACAACGTATAAATTCTACAATATCCTTTTTTTCTTTATTTATTGGCAATTCTCCACTTTCTAGCTGAAAAGAATAATTTAGCTCTTCAATACATTCTTCCATATAAAGGGCCTGATTTTGTATCTTTTGTAAAAATTCCTGCTTTTCTTCTTCATTCCATTGATATTGCTTAGATAAAAGCATTGTAGAATATCCTTTAACATAGGATAGAGGTGTTTTTAAATCATGGGATACCCCTGCAATCCATTCCTTTCTCATTTTATCTAGCTGCTTTCTATCTTCTTCATTTTTAATTAATGCCTTTGTTAAATAATCTATTTCTTTAATCAATCCTCTATAAAGGCAAAATACTAATCTTATATTTCCACTTTTAGAACGGCTTCTAGGTTTTCCATGTCTATTAACAGGTTCCTTAAAATTTCCTTTTGCAATTTGTATATTCCACTTTTGAATATGTAACATTGGATAAATTAAATACCAACCATATACAAAAACAAAAGTAATAATTGCTACATTTACATGATTATGAATTACAAACTTAGAGATTTCTCCCGTTATTTGCTCAGATAATCCAAGCATTGGAGCTAAATTTATAAAACTAGTTAATACAAATGCAATACTAAAAATCACTATAGAAAAAACTAAAATTAAACTTATAATAAAATAAACATTAGATAAGATATAGTCCTTTACATATTTCATAGTTATCTTTCCTCCGGTGGAACAAACTTATATCCTAAGCCCCGTACATTTACTAATATTTGTGGTTTACTAGCATCTTCTTCAATTTTTTTCCTTAAACGCAGCATATGTACCATTACAGTGTTTAAATCTCCTAAACTTATTTCTCCCCACACTTGTTCATATAACTGCTGTGTACTAAAAATTCTATTTGGATGTGCACACAAAAAAGTTAAAAGTTCAAATTCCTTAGCTGGACACTCAATTTCATTTTCTTCTACAAATAATTGTGCTGTACTTACATTAAGTTTAAACCTTTTATAATCATAAACCTTAGGATAACTGCTAAGTATTGTTTCCTTTGTAATCTGTATTCGCCTGAGTTGAGCTTTTATACGAGCTACTACTTCTAATGGATTAAATGGTTTTGTTATATAATCATCTCCTCCAATGCCTAATCCCATAAGCTTGTCCAATTCTGTTGTTCTTGCAGTTAAAAATATTATTGGAACTGTAGTAATATCTCTAATCTTTGTACAAAGTTGAAAACCGTCTGTATCTGGAAGCATAACATCTAAAATAATAATATCAGGAGAAAATGAACTAAGAATCTTCAATGCTTCTTCTCCTGAATATGCTTTTTTTATATCTATAAAACCTTCTTTTTTCAAAACCAGTTCTAGCATTTCTACTAGACCTACTTCATCATCGATTAAAAGAATTTTCTCCTTCATCTTATTCTCCTCCAAATTATATTATTTAGTATGGTTTTTGTCAGACTCTTTTATCTATCTCTTAAATAAAACTTTTTATTTTAATAACTAAATCCTAACATAAAACTAAATTCTATTAATCTACAACTGCCTTTTAAATATTATTGAATCAGTATTCAACTTTTCTAGTGTTGTATATGTAGATTGCTTTTCTAAAATTCCTATAAGTTCCCAACCTTCTTCACCATATTTATTTAATTGTTCTTCTACTGTTAAATTATTATCTGAGCTTAAAAAATGATCCATAGTAAACATCTTATATTCCCATTTCATATAAAGTAATCCTCTCCTTTTAATTTTACTAAGAAAATATATTAAAATAAACCTGACAAAAACCATTTAACACTCCATTAATATTATTATCTACTAAAATAATTGAATTATTTGCTAATAGCTTTAATTTTGTATAAAAAAAATACGAACTAACCTTTAGTTCGCATTAATATTTCTCTACTAATTTCTTATAAAATTTTAAACTTCTATTTAATTTTCACATCCATATATAGTTTGGATGGTGACTCACCGGGGAATCGAACCCCGGACACCATGATTAAAAGTCATGTGCTCTACCGACTGAGCTAGTGAATCATATGGCTGGGATGGCAGGATTCGAACCTACGAATGCAGCAGTCAAAGTGCTGTGTCTTACCGCTTGACGACATCCCAATATCGTATATTTTATCAAAATAAAGTCACTAACACTTGTTAATCTAATCTAGCTATCTTACATTTATAGCGACAATGTTTATTTTACTAATTGAAAAACATTTTGTCAAGTTTTTTTCATATAAAGTGGATAAACAAATTATTATTTATCCACTTTTAAGCTTAACTTATGTTTTGTGTAAAATATTTATCAACTTTTATTGTGTTTTAAATTTATTCATTTGTTCTAACATATCTCTTGTCATTTCATTTAAGTTTTGAGCTGTATTTGCTACCTCTTCTGAAGATGCATTCATTTGCTGTGCTGATGCAGATATCTCTTCTGAAGATGCAGATATTTCTTCTGATATAGATGCTATAGATTCTGATTTGTCTAAAATATCATTTTTATTTTCTTCTATAATTTGTGCTGAATTATTTATATTTTTTATTTTTGGTATCATATTTGCAACTGATTTTGATATTTCCTTAAAAGAATTCATAGCTTCATCTGCTGTAGACCTTTGTCCATTTAATTTTTCGTTTACTTCTTTTGAACTCCTTACCATATCTTTTGTATCGTCTAAAACTCCATTTATTATATTGTATATATCCTCTGAAGACTTTCTACTCATTTCAGCAAGCTTTCTTATTTCATCAGCAACCACAGCAAAACCTCTACCTGATTCTCCTGCACGAGCTGCTTCTATAGCTGCATTTAGTGCTAAAAGATTAGTCTTTTCTGATATATCGTTTATAAGATTAGTTATCTCATTTATTTTTCCTACATTTACTTCCATCTTTGATATTTTAGATTCAAATATTTCAAATTCTTTAGTTATGCTTTCTATTGAATTTAATAATTCTTCCATATCTTTATTACTAGTATTTGCTTTTTTATCTATTTCATTAGACATACCATGTATTTCTTCTATATCACTTACAGTAACATTTATTTTTTCGCTAAAATCATTAAGCATTGATACTATTTGTGTTAATGCTTGTGCTTGACTTGTAGCTCCACTAGCTACCTCTTGTATAGCCAATGATATATTTTCAGTAGATGCTGTAAATTCTTCGGATATAGCTGCTAAATTATTTGCTTTATCATCAATTTCTAAAGAACTTCCCTTTAAACTTTTTATCATATTTCCTATAGAAAGCACAGTCTTTGATAAAGCATTTGCCATATCACCTAATTCATCTTTTCTATCTGCTACTTTTTTATCCACTTCATTAGTTAAGTCACCTGTAGAAACTAAATTTAAATTATCTCTCATACTTATTAAATTTTTTGATACTTGTCCAGCTATAAATAATATAACCATAAAAGCTATACACATACCTATAATTGATACTATAATTATATTTCTTGTAATATATGATACCTCTTTTAAAACCTCATCTTTAGGTGTATATATAGCTACAGACCAACCTGTACTCTTCATAGGTGAATAACTTATATATTTATTTTCGCCTTTATAAGTATACTCAGCAGTACCTTCTTTTCCCTGAATCATAGCTTCTTCTATTTGAGCTAAATCTTTTAAATCTCCGTCATTTTTAGACATTTCTATGGTATTTTCTCTATTAATAACAGACTCTTTATTTTTATGTGCTATCACATAACCATTTGAATCTATCATGTAGGCTCCACCATTTTCTCCTACTTTTATAGTATTAGAAACATTACTTATATCATTTCCCTCTCTTACAGCAGTAAGTGCTCCTATGATAGTATTGCCATTTTTAATTGGTACTATATAAACTATAACTACCTTACCATTAACTTTGCTTACTGTTGGTTCAGATACAGTACTTCTACCTTCCATAGCTTTTTTAAAATAAGGTCTATCCTTTATATCTACTATAGTCCCGTCAGTTTGTGTTGATTTACCTTCCTTGTTTACAATTCCCATTTTTATATGGTTATGCAATTTGACTTCTTCTTGTAATATATTCTTTTTCTTATCTAAAGTTATTTTATTATCTTTTATAATAGGGTTATTAGCTAAAGTTTCTAAAGAATATAGATTAGCTTCAAGCCCTTGTTCTATGCTTTGCACTGCCTGTCTACTAACTTCTAACATAAGATCTGATGTCTTCTTTTCAATAGTTTTTTTAGACATAGAATATGTTATAGACGAAATAGCTACACATATTATGAAAAAAAGTGATAGAAAATATACAAGCAATTTTCCTTTCATACTTTTAAGATTCATCTTTTTCCCTCCAAACATAATAAATACTTTGTATTTTGTTATTCGTGATTTTTTTTATAAATCTTTACACCTTCACTAATTATTATCAAAATATCAGTGTATCAATGGAAATATATCGAAAATTATCAATTAAAGTAGTAATTATCTAATACATTTAATCTTAAGAAAATCTTACGTTTTATTTAGTCTTATTTTAAACTTTCTATTTTAAAATAAATACATAACTAAAAAGGAGGATTCATTAATGAAGAAAGTTAAACCATTAGCAAAAATTATTTTACTAGGTTTGTTATTTGTATCAATATTAAAAAATGTTATTCCTGATATTAAAAATAATATAATAAGTAAAAATTACTCTTCTGAAAATGTACATGAATTTCTAATGAGTAAAAAAAATAGGCAAAAAACATATTTAGCTGCTGTTGACTTAAATGGAGGGAATTCTGAAAATACCTGCGTTTTTTTTGTAAGTGAGGTACTAAGAAGAAATAATTATGAAGTTCCCAAATATATGGGAAACACCGGTGATTTCATAAACTTTTTGAATGAGAGAGGATGGAAAAAACAAAGAAATTATAAAAAATTAAAGCCTGGAGACATATGTTTCACAACTGACGAAAAAGGAACTACCAACGGAATACCTTCTCATACATACATATTTATGGGATGGGTTGAAGGGCAAAAATATGATTATGCATATATTTGTGACAATCAAGCAAAAGATTATGATAACCAAGTATACCATATAAGAAATATAAGAAAAGTAGATACCATTAAAGGTCTCACCAAAGATGCCTTTAGCTTTTTTATGACATCACAATGATTCCTTTAATGAAATCTACAAAAATTTTTGCTACTACCTGTATCTTTCAATAAATATTTCTAGACTTTTTGTGGTATTGTTAATATCCTCAAGACTAGATAAAATTTTATCTGTAGCAGCTGCCTGTTCTTTACTAACTTGCCCAGTATTTTCAATGGAATTGCTAATTTCCTTTACAGAATTATCAATTTCTATTAATGTTTGTTGAATACGCTTTGCCGCCTCTTGTGATTGATCTGCTAATTTACGTACTTCTTTTGCTACTACTGCAAAACCTCGACCTTGTTCTCCTGCTCTGGCAGCTTCTATAGATGCATTGAGCCCTAGCAAATTAGTCTGGGTAGCGATATTTTTTATAAATTCCAATATTTCTGTAGTATCATGATTCTTATTAGTTAATTCCTGAGCCATCTTAACTGCTGTTTCTCCTGATTTTGCTAAGGTATTAGCATCCTCAGAAACTTGTTTAGCATTTGATGATACTTGTTTAATTGTTTCAGCTAAGCTTACTATATTTTCTATTAACTCCTTATTATTTTGAAAATCTATTCCTGAACTAAGTGTTCCAATAATTTCATTATTAATACCATATATAGGTGTAAAAATAGTTTTAATAGCTCGTCCATACACTTCTGGAGGAATGTCTGCAAAAGTTTCTTTATTGTATCTAATACATTCTTCAATGGTATCGATTCCCTTTATTGGCTTTCCTTCAGGCAAATCTAGTTCAAATTCCTTTGCCCTATAATACCCTAAATACTCTTGTAAATCTGTAAGCCCTACTGCCATGTCATCATGCACAATCTTATTTATGTATGGCAGTACTAATTTAAATGCGGCTAATATTTCTTCATTAGTTTTGAAAATCTTTTTGTTTAACTTGTTGTTTCCCATAATATACTCTACCTCCTATTATATAAGATTTTATCATGATTATATTTTTTATGTTACAAAATAATTCTATAAACATTATAAAATTTCATTTTATACCTATTTTTCAAGTTTATAATAATTATACTCCTATTAGCTAACTAATTAAATATTTTTAGCCAAATTAAGACTTTGAAAGTCATATATATTTTTAATTACTACAAAAGTTCACAATTAACTACAAATATTATTATCAAATTTTGCATAATAAATAAAAAGCATATACAAACTTTAATTTCACTGTATATGCTTTCTATATATAATTAATTTCTTTTATTAATGACTTCCACGAACTATTTTAAAGCCTTCATTTTTAAGTATTTCTTCATGCTTTTCATATTCATCACATTCCACATTTATACAAAGTGCTAAATGAATAGTATCCACATTATTGCTTTTAAGTTGAGTTATTTTATGTTCCCAGTCTTCATCTGTTCCCTTAGTTTCTTTACAACCACTACAATAGAAAAAACTTGCAAGAAGTGGTTTTTTATCTTTATATATTTCAAAAGCTACTTTGCAATTGTTGTAAGCTTTAAAACATCCTGTACCTGAACATTTCCCAATTAATTTTCTACATGCCATTATTGCTATAGCCATAATATATATCCTTTCTTTAAATTGTTTTAAAGGTGATGTACATTGGCTCTTGTTGTGTATGGATTGTACAATCCACCTCATATACTTCTTTAATAAGCTGTGGCGTTAATACATCTTTGGGCTCTCCATTAGCCACAACATTTCCATTATGCATAACATATAATTTGTCACAATAAGCAGCTGCTAAATTCAAATCATGAAGTGCTACCACTACTGTAATACCTAAAGATTTAACTAAATTTAATATTTGAATTTGATATTTTATATCTAAATGATTTGTAGGCTCATCTAATATAAATAATTCCACCTTTTGAGCTAATGCTCTAGCTAAAAGAACCCTTTGTTTTTCTCCCCCTGATAAAGTTGAAAAGCTTCTTTTAGCATAATGAAGCATATCTACTTTTTCTAACATTTTCCTAACAATTTTATAATCATTTTCATTATCCTGTTCTAACATCTTTTTATGAGGACTTCTCCCCATAAGCACCATATCCTCCACTTTAATATCAAATGCTATATGATTAAATTGACTTACAACACCTAATTCACGCGCCATATCTTTTATAGGCATAGTAAGAAGATTTTTTCCATCTAAATATATAGCTCCTGATTCAGGTTTACAAACACGATAAACTGTTTTTAATAAAGTGGACTTTCCACTCCCATTAGGGCCTATAATTCCTACAAATTCCCCTTTATTAATCTTAATACAGGCATCTTGTACTATTGTTTTTTTGCCTAATACTACATCTATATTTTCAATATTTAACTTCATATTCAATTACCTCTCTCCAAAACTATATGCACGCTTTATTATAATATATATAAAGAATGGAGCTCCTAATGATGAAGTTATAATACCTATAGGCATCTCCATGTTTTTAAGAATAATACGTGCTAATACATCTGCCCATACAAGAAAAATACTTCCAATAAGCATAGCTATAGGTAAATTATTTTTGTGATTTGATCCAACTAAGCCTCTAGTTATATGGGGAATCACCAATCCTATAAACCCTATAATGCCACAATTTGCTACTAACACCCCAGTTAATATAGCTACTATAATCATATATAATTTTCTATATTTATTTAAATCTATCCCTAAAGTTACAGCTGCTTCATCTCCTAGAAGCATAGTATTCATAACACGACATTGGCATAAAAAGAAAGTAGCTAGTATTAGTACAACTAAAGTTGGAAGCCATAAATTACTCCACTTTCCACCTGTTAAACTTCCCATAGTCCATTCTGAAATAGAACGTACTGCATCATTGTTATTAGTTAGATATACCATTAAACAAGAAAAAGATGAGCATATAAGACTAACCACCATCCCAGATAGCACTAATTTTACTGGGGTAATCCTTCCACCTATACTAGATAATTTAAAAACTATTATTGAAGATAACAATGCTCCAATAAATGCCCAAAATGCCACTCCTATGTTTAGAAATGTTCCTGTTAAAACATTAGGTCCTATTAATATAAAAAATGTAGCTCCAAAAACAGCTCCTGAAGAAATTCCTAATATATATGGATCAGCTAAAGGATTTTGTACTGTTGCTTGCATTACAACTCCACCTAAGGCTAATCCCATACCCGCAATTACCCCAAGTAATACCCTTGGTAATCTTATTTGCCATATGATATCAATAAATGACACTTGAACAGTAGACTCTAACCCTTTAATATTAAATAGCTTGTACATAATAACTTTATACACATCCGCTGCAGGTATTTTTACAGAGCCAATAGCCACTGCAAAGATTATTGATATTACTAAAACTATAAATAGGCCTGTTACAATCATTAAATTAGTTATTTTCACTGGTTTTAAATTTTTATTTTCTTTAATAGTAACTTTTGATTTTAATGTATCTTCCATTTTATTTAAATAATTCAGGATATAGTTCTTTAGCATAACGTTCTACTGCATCAACAGTTCGAACTCCGCCAGCCCATGTTTCTGCTAAACCAGTGATAATTATTTTATTATTCTTAATAGCATTTACATTAGCTAAAGCTTTATTTCCAGTAAGTATTTTAGCTAAGTTCTTATCATGTATTTCCTTTTCATCTCCAAAATGTACAAGTACAATAGCATCCGGATTAGCAGATACTATATTTTCAAGACTCATAGTACCTGATTTTTCACCTAAATTTTCTCCACCTGCTTTTAGTACCATATCTCCTACTAAATCATTTTTACCATATAATCTAAACTTACCGTTTCCGCCATCTTCAAGAATTAATACTTTTTTCTTATTTTTAAGCTTAGATGTTTTTTCTTCTATTTTATTTAGTCTATCTCTTAAATTCTTAACATATTTATCAGTTTTATCTTTAATATTAAATATAGTACCTAAGTCATCAATATCCTTGAATCCATTCTCTATGGTAAAATTACCCACTGTTTTCACTGTATTACGTTGAGCAAAAGTTTTAACATTTCGTTCATTCCACTCTTTTACATCGCCTAAAGTTTTATCTGCAAATACACTTTTCCATCCAAAAATTAAATCCGGTTGTAAAGCTAGCACCTGTTCCTTTGTTGGATATTTTTCTGATGTTACAGGAACTTTCTTATATTTATCTACTAATCTATCTAATATTGGATTATCAAGATAGCAGGTACCAACTAAATATTTCTCTAAACCTAAATCTAGCATTAATTCAGTAGTAGTTTGATTTGTAGTTAATACTCTTTCTGGCATTTTATCAAAAGTTACCTTAATCTCTTCTCCAGCAAAATTATAGTTTGTTATTGTTACTGGATAATTAGATTGCTTGTCTCCTTGCTTTACTGAAGTTTCCACATTATTTTTATTTGTACTTTTAGCATTTTTTGATGAATTACTTGCAGAACATGCACTTAATGACATTATCATTGAAACAGTAACTGCTCCTAATATTAACTTTTGATATAATTTTTTTATAGCTTTCCCTTTCATATTTACACTCCTCTTTCTTTATTTTTCTTTAAATAAAAAACTCCTTAACTACAAATAGCTAAAGAGTTATAAATATGTACACAAATAAAATACAATAAACACCTCCCTATTACTCGTAGAGTTACAGTGCAAAAAAATAGGCAGGTCTTCTGGCTTAAGTATCATAATTTTCTTCTGCCTTCCCATTTTAAAAATAGTGGCATAATAGAAGAAAACTCCTCTTTTACAGCGGCGGTACCGCGTGGGATTTTCACCCAACTTCCCTTTTAATTAATAAACTCATTAAACCTATTTTTTGAAAATATTCTATGAAATTATTACCTAAAGTATATTAGCACAAATATTTATATATATCAAGTTCCTACATGCATGAGCTGATGCTTCCATTTCTATATAATTGCTAAACTTATATTAACTTTACAATTTAAATTTTCTAATAATTTCATCTAAAGCTACAACAATACTTTTAAGTTTTTCTGTAGACCCTAATATTTCTGCCATACTTGCAGACTGTTCTTCCATAGATGCAGAAACCTCTTCTGTAGAAGCTGCAGACTCCTCTGATATATATGAAATTTGTTGTATTGAAGTTAATACCTCATCTTTACTTTTATTTACTTCTCTAATATTAGTATCTAATACTTCTGTTTGTTCAAGCATCTCTTCAACAGCCTCTTCTATACTTAAAAATGCCTTTTTTGCTTCTTCTAAAGATAGATTTGCTTCTTCATTACTTGCTTGTCCTTTGTCAATGTTTTCCTTAGCATTTGTAATTTCTTTTTGAATTTCTATAATAACATTACTAATTTCCTGAGTAGATTTGGCTGTTTGTTCTGCTAATTTCCTAACCTCCTCTGCAACTACTGCAAAACCTTTACCAGATTCACCTGCTCTAGCTGCTTCAATAGCTGCATTTAATGCTAAAAGATTAGTTTGTTCTGCTATAGATTGAATTACATTTACTATGCTACCAATTGAATTAGATTTTTCAGCTAAAATCTTAATATTTGACACAACTTCTGCGTTTGCTATGTTATTATCTTTAAATTTATTAAATAAATTCTCCATAACTTCAAGACCTTGAGCGTTTGTATTTTTAGTGATAGATGAATGTTTTTTTAATAAATTAGAACTATTTACTGAATTATCAATTTTTTTCGCTAATCTCTGTATCTTATCCACTCCATTTTGTGCATCCACCATTTGTTCTGTAGCACCTTTAGCTAATTCTTCCACCGCTATATTTACAGCATCTATAGATTGTACTGTTTCATTTGTAGAAGCTACTAAACTTTCAGATTGATTTAATATCTCTCCAGAATTTTCTTGAATCTCCCCCACCATGGCTCTTAATTTGTCTCTTAGATTAATAACTGCTTTACCAATTGTTGCTGTTTCATCTTTATAATTAAGAATTTCCTCAAAATTCTTATCATATGCTAAATCTAAAGCTTCCGTTTTATTAATTAAATTTGTTATTACTAAAATTGGATTTGTTATCTTTTTCCCAAAGTATACTGCTAAAATAATTGCTAAGAAAATAAATGCTATAACCATTCCAATAAAAATAATTCTATTTTTAATTAATTCTTTATTTTGAATATCTTTCTTTTCAGCTATGAAAGTATCAATATCATCTACATAATTTCCAGTACCAATTACCCAGTTAAAAGGTTTAAACAATTTACTATAAGATCTTTTTGGCAAAGCTTCTGTTTCTCCTTTTTTAGGAAACCAATAGTCTGTATACCCTCCATCTTCTTTCATTCCATTGGAAATAATTTCTTGTACAATTAATTTTCCTTTTACATCTTTTAAGTTATATCTATTAGTGCCTTCTGTTGCACTGCCCAATAATACAATATTTACTCCTTGAACAGTATCAATCCAAAAATAACCTTCTCTACCATATCTTAAATCACGCACTAAATCTATACTTAAGTTTTTAGCTTGTTCTAAAGTAATCTCTTTAGCTTCATATTTTTTATATATTCTATCTAATAATGTTATAACATTATCTACCTGATTTTTAATCATAACATTATAATCTTCTCTTACTGTTTCTTCTAAAGAATTCAACATTTTCTTATTCATCTTAATTTCACTATATACACTAATGCTCCCTAAAAGAAAGGATATAAATAACACTATTATAATTGTAAATAATGATATTTTTCTGCTTATTTTACTTGTAATAAAATTCATACACATGCCCCCTAAATTAGATATTTTCTATAATTATAACTTAAATGGTTAGAATTTTCTATCACATTCGATAATACCTATATATTTTTTTGCTTATTCTATTTATTATATGAAATTATTGATTTCTATTTAATATGATATTATAATAAAATGGTTAATTTTATTAACTATTAATATTATTAATAATTACTCATATTAATTATTTTAATATGTAACAAATTTAATATAGGAGGTTCAAAATGAAAATAACCGAAATTTCAGTAAAAAAACCTGCAGCAATAACAATGGTAATATTATTATTTATAGGACTAGGAATAATAGGTTACAAAAATATGGGGGCTGACTTACTACCTTCTATGAATATTCCTATCATAACAGTATCAACTACCTATAGCGGTGCTAGTGCTGAAGATGTAAAAAAAGATATTATAAAACCAATTGAAGATGCTGTATCAGGAATAAGTGGTATTGATAAAATTAATTCTCAATGTCGTGAAGGATACGGTTTGGTTATTATAAGTTTTAAAAGCACTATTGATATGAATTCGGCATTAATAGATGTACAGAAATCTGTTGATAATGCATCATCCAAACTTCCTCAAAGCGCAAATAAACCAGTCTTATATAAAGCAGATATTAATGATATGCCGATTTTAACCTTAGCTTTAACTGGAAATGTTAGTTATGATGAACTTTATAATGAAGCAGATAAAGTTAAAGAATCTATACAAAAAATTCCCGGTATTGGAAAAGTAGACCTGCAAGGTGCCAATAAGAAGCAATTGATGATAAAACTTGATAAAACTGCCCTAGAATACTATAGAGTAAATATTAATACTTTAATAGGTAAATTGAAATCAGATAATATTAATATACCTTCGGGAGAAATCAAACATGATAATATAAATGAATCTATTAGGGTAAATGGTGAATTTCAAAATATTGATGAAATAAAAAATATATTAATTCCTACATTAAGTGGAGGGGCTGTTCGTCTTAACGATATTTCAGAAATAAAATTAGAAACTCCTGAACCTGCTTCATTATTAAGGCTAAATGATAAAAATACAATATCTATTAGTATACAAAAACAAAGTGATGCAAATGTTGTAGAAGCAGTAAATAAGGTAAAAAAAGAATTAGAAAATATTAAAAAAAATAGCCCTAGTGAAATTGATATAAAAATTGCTAATGATACTACTACTTTTATTAATGCTTCTTTATCTGAAATAAAACGTAATCTTATAGAAGGAATTATAACTACTGCTATTGTACTTTATTTATTCTTCCGCAGTTGGCGTTCTTCTATAATTACATTGGTTGCTATACCTACATCACTTATATCTACATTCTTTATGATGTATCAATTTAAGTTTACTTTAAATATGATGTCCCTAATGGCACTGTCACTATGTATAGGTACATTAGTTGATGATTCTATAGTTGTACTTGAAAATATTCAAAGACATTTAAGTATGGGAAAAACTCCTGTCAAAGCAGCAATTGAAGGTCGTGAAGAAATAGGAATGGCTGCTATAGCTATTACACTTTGTGATGTGGTGGTTTTTGCTCCTATTGCTTTTATGTCAGGTATTACAGGAGAAATTTTTAAAGAATTTGGGTTAACAATAATTGTGGCAACCCTATTTTCACTTGTAGTTTCATTTACAGTTACTCCAATGCTTGCTTCAATTTTATATAAGAAAAAAACAATAACTAATGAAAATGTTAAAAAGAAAGCTACTAAGATTAATTTAATTAGAAAAATAGAAAATAAAATTTCCAATTTATTTGAAGGAACTGTAAAATTATATAAAAAAATTCTTATATGGTCATTAGACAATAGAGGAAAAGTGTTAACTATAGTGTTTATAATGATTGTTTTTAGCATATCTCTTATTCCTATGAAATTTATAAATTCAGAATTTATTCCTCAAACAGACCAGAGTTCTCTTACTATTAACTTATCTCTTACTCCTGGTTCTAGTTTAAACAAAACCAATGAAAAAATAGTTCAAGTAGAAAACTATTTAAAAACATTGCCAGAAGTAAAAGATTATTTCTCAACAGTAGGAAACAATAATAACAAAGCTTCTGGTGAAATCATTGTTCAATTAGTTTCTAAGAATCAACGTAAAAAAAGTCAAAATAAAATTGCTCAAGAAGTTCGTGATTGGGGAAAGAAGTTACCTGGAGTAGACTTTAATATATCAGAAAAACAAATGGGAAGCGGTGGAAGCAGTAAACCAATAGTTATTAACATAATGGGAAATAATTCTGATACATTAAAAGACTTATCTAATAAAATTGAAAGTTTAATTAATACAATTCCAGGAGTTATTGATGTAAGTAATTCCTCAAAAACAAAAAGTAGTGAACTTAAAGTAAAAGTTGATAGACTTGCAGCTTCACAATATGGAGTTTCTATATCCGATGTAGCTAGTTTGCTTAGAACTGGTATAGAAGGTACTACAGCGGGTACATATAGAACAAAAGATGATGAATATGATATAAAACTTAAATTTACGAAAAATGAAATAAAAACTACTGAAGATGTTGGTTCCATAAAAATTACTAATTCCTCAGGACAACAAATACCTTTAAGTCAAATTGCATCTATAGTACAGGAAGATGGACAACAATCAATATCAAGAGAGGATAGACAAGACATAGTTACAGTTTCTTCCAATATACAAGGAAGAGTACTTAGTGAAGTTTCTGGTGATATAAATAAAAAATTAAAATTCATATCTGTGCCAACTGGATATAGTATAAATTTTGGAGGAAGTCAGGAACAAATGACAGATGCTTTTTCTGCACTTATAAAAGCTTTAGCTGCTTCAATCATTCTTGTTTATATGATTTTAGTAGTTCTTTATGAATCATTCTTAACTCCATTTATAAGAATGTTAGCTTTACCTTGTGCCATAATAGGTGCTTTATTTGCATTAGCTATAACTGGTAAATCTTTAAATCTAATGTCTATGATAGGTCTGATAATGCTTGACGGACTAGCTTCTAAAAATGGTACTTTACTTATAGACTATACAAACACTCTTATGAAAAATGGTATGAGCCTAAAAGATGCTCTTATAGAATCAGGTGTTACTAGATTAAGACCTATAATAATGACTTCAGTAACAATGATAGTTGGAATGCTTCCTGCTGCATTATCATTAGCTGAAGGAAGTGAAACCAAATCTAGTATGGCTGTAGTAGTAATTGGTGGTATGATTGTATCAACTATACTTTCTCCTATTGTATTACCAGTGGTTTATACAATAATGGACGATATGAAAAAAGCATTATTTAAAAAGAACAAAAAAACATCACATATTATGGAGGTGGAATAATATGAAATCAAATAGTTTTAATAAAAGTAAATTTATATTGATTATTGTCATAATAGCTATTGTAGCTGGAGGTGTTGTTATCTATAATAAAAAAAATAAAAAACTAGAAGTAAAAGAAGAAATTAAAAATGTAAATGTAAAAAAAGCCTCTATCGCCTCAATATCTACTGAAATAGAATATCCAAGTAATTTAGAATCTATACAAGAAATAACTCTTTCACCTAAAGTACCTGGAAAAGTTGCTAGTGTAAATGTAGATATCGGGGACAAGGTTTCAGTTGGACAAACTCTCTTTACTTTAGATTCGTCAGAACTTACAGCTCAACTAAAACAACAAGAAGCTATGCTAAATGCTGCTAATGTTAATTTAGCTAAAACAAGTGATTCTGGATTAGCTCAACAAATATTAACTTTAGAGCAAGCATTAAATAAATCTCAAATATCCTATAACGATTCTAAAGATAACTACAATAAAATGCAAAAATTATATGAAATAGGAGCAATTTCTAAACAAGAATTAGATAATTCAAAATCAAAATATGATACTTCATCTATAGATTTAAATACTTCTAAAAATAATTTAGCTTTATTAAAAGAAAAATCCGGACCTCAATCCATACAAGTTGCTGTAGCACAAGTTGAACAATCTCAGGCTGGTGTTAATTATATTAAATCTCAACTTGATAATCTAATAATTAAATCACCTATTGCTGGTGTAGTATCTGCTAAAAATATTGATATTGGACAAATTGCTTCATCGCCTTCAAATTCAGTTACAATTATAAATTCATCAAATTTAATTGCAAAAATAAATATACCTGATAAAATGGTAAATAGAATTAAGGTTGGTCAATCTGTAAATGTAAAAATAAATGCTTTAGAAGGCAAAAAAATTTCAGGTATAATAAATAATATAAGTCCTGATGTAGATACTAAAAATAATTCTTATATTGTTAAAGTTAAAATTGACAACTCAAATGGAGAAATAAAATCAGGTATGTTTGCAAAAATATCCTTACCATCTGAAAATAAATCAAGTATATTGACTGTTCCTAATGAAGCTATTAAGATAGAAAATAATGTTAAGTATTTATATATAGTTGAAAGCGGTAAGGTAAAAAAAGTATCCATTAGCACTGGAATTTCAAATGACAAAATCACAGAAATTACAAGCAACTTAAAAGAAGGAACTAACATAATTATTGATGGGCAAAACTTTTTAAGTGAAGGTGAAAAAGTTAACATTGCAAAATAATATTAATTAAATATAACTAAATTTATATAAATGCGTTAGTTTTTAAATATTAAATAACTAACGCATTTTAAACATATAGTTTTAGGAGGTGTTATAAAAAATATATGAATAAAGATACTACGGAGCTCATTGTAGATATTCTAATTGATAACATTATGTTTGACAGATTGCTCTTAAATTTCAATTTAGAACTACCAAAAAATCAAAGTATGGTATTAGGTGTGTTGTATGAAGAGGAAAGTTTACCAATTTCAGAAATTGGTAAAAAACTAGAAATTTCCAAACCTCAGATGACAGTTATTATAGATAAACTTATAAAACAAGACTTAGTGGAAAGAATACCTGATAAAAAAGATAGAAGAGTAATAAATATTAACCTTACCACTAAAGGAAAAAAATATTTACACAAAATGTATTTATCTTTAAGAAATAATATTAAACTTAAACTTTTATCTCTATCTAAAGAAGATATGATTATGCTATCCGACTCCTTACAAACTGCTAGAAGCATATTAAAAAAAATAGAATAATGTTTTACTAATATGGAGTAAATTTATTCACTCCATATTAGTTTAAATTTTAAATTAACCATATATTAAAGTTTTATTTCCTCATATATACAAACACAGTAGGCTCACTTTCATTATGAAGCCTGTCTAAAGCAGTAATGGCATAAGTATAATTTCTGTCTATGCTAGCAGATAGATCATTAAATTGTAAATATGTCTGTCTATTAATTCTTCTAACAGTGGTTAAAATATTTTTAGGATTTTGAATATCTCCTATTTCATTGCCATCAAATCTATATATTACATAATAAGTTGAATCATTTTTCTCTTCATCCTGCCACTTTATAGTTATACCTTTGTCCTGCTTTTCAATATTATTTATTTTAACTATATTTGGTGCTTTATTGTCTAACCATGGCATTGTAGGAACAAGAGCTTTAAAATTAAAGTAAGAATCCTTTATTATATTTGTGGTATTAAATTTATTAGTCTTTAAACTAGATAAACTAAAAAAACTACTTCCTTTAACTTCCGGATACATAGAATTAAACTTTAATTGATTGGGTATCTCTTGAGAATTTTGCCAATCCTTATCGAAACTGCTATTAGTTACATGTTTGTAATTAGCATGTCCAATATACAATTGACAATTAGTCCCTTTAACTACATTTGCCCACCAATCTGTAAGTTCTCCATAAGGTGCTGAATTTTGTGCAAAGCTCCAGTAGATTTGAGGAGTAATATAATCCAACCATCCTCTTTTTACCCATTTTCTTGTATCTGCATATATATCATCATAGCTTGCTGAAGATCCTTTAGGTGTATGTGAGCCTTCTCCTTCAGTACTTCCAACAGGGTGATTTTCTATACTTCCCCATATTCCAAAAGGACTTACGCCAAATTTTACATAGGACTTTTTACACTTAATAGCTGCAGATACTTGTTGAATCAATGAATCAATATTGTATCTTCTCCATGATTTTATATCTTTAAACTTTCCTCTGTATTTTTTGAATGTATTTAAATCTTCTTTAGCATTACCAAAAACATAGGTTTTCCCATTTCTATTTACTTTGTATGGATAAAAATAATCATCAAAATGAATTCCATCTATGTCATAATTTTGAACTACTTCCATTAAACTATCCTTAATATAATTTCTTACCTGTGGCTCACCTGGATTTAAAAACAGCTTACCATCAAATTTTAAAACATATTGAGGATTTTTTCTTGCCCAGTTATTTGTAGCCAAAGTACTTAAAAGTTGTTTTGTAGTTTTATTTGGCTCATATCCAACTGTTACTCTATATGGATTGAACCAAGCATGAAATTCCATATTTCTTTTATGGGTTTCTTCTATCATCCACTTTAATGGATCCCAAAGAGGATCTTTTCCTTGGACTCCTGTTAAATATTCAGACCAAGGATTTATCTTTGATTTATAAAAAGCATCTGCTTTTGGCCTTACTTGAAAAGTAACAGCATTTAAATTCAAAGATTGAAAATTATCTAAAAGCTTTATGTATTCAGCTTTAAATTCTTTTTCATTTAACCCTTTCTTTGATGGAAAATCTAAATTACTTATTGTTGATACCCATGCACTTCTAAACTGCCTTTTTTCATGGATTGGATCTTTTGGAATATAAACTTGACTTCCATGTAAAAGAATGGGATTATTAGTTCCATACTTTAATAAAGGTACTTTAGAATCCATATCTGCATTTACTTTAGTAAAAAATAGTGAAGATGACAAAAATATAAAAGATACTGATAATGCTATAAATTTTACTAATTTAACCTTTGACATTATTTTTCCCCCTTTTTTATCTCATCAAGTTATTCTTGTGAAATTGATTCCATGTAAATTTATGGAACGTTCTTCTTATATATTATTATTAAATGGGGGAAATTACAATATGAAAAGCTTATTATTTTTTCTTTCTATAAGCTGTGTCTTCTAAAGGTAGTTTATTTCTAAATTTGCCATCTAATTTCATATAAGCTCCTTGAACTGCTGGTGCTGTAGGAATTGTAGTTATTTCTCCTACACCTTTTGCTCCATAGGCAAGAGATGAAGTGTTTTTTTCAATTATTATAGATTTAATCTCAGGAACACTAGTTGATCTAAATAATCCCAAAGTTCCAAACTTAGCTTTTGGAATAGAATTCTTTAAAGGATAATTCTCTGTAAGGGCATATCCAAGTCCCATTACAACTCCACCTTCTATTTGCCCTTCTACACTTATTGGGTTAATTGCCTTTCCCACATCATGAGCAGCAACAACTTTTATTACAAAACCCTTCTCATCTAGAATAACCACCTGTGTTCCATATCCATATGCCACATGGCTTACTGGATTAGGTTTATCTGATCCCATAGGATCTGTTACTCCTAAATATTCTCCATAAAAATCCTGACCCTCAAGTTCTTCAATAGATTTCACCTTTAAAGCTTCTTTTAATTTTAAAGCAGCTTTCTTTGTAGCCTCTCCTGTAAATACAGTTTGTCTTGATGCCGTAGTAGTGCCAGAGTTTGGGGTAATTGCAGTATCCGGTACATCTACAACTACTTTATCAGGTGAAACTTTTAATGTTTCACAAACCATCTGCAATACTATAGTTGCCATACCTTGCCCTATACATGCTGCACTAGTTCTTATGTGAATTTTTCCATCTATTATAGTCAGTCTACATCTGCCAGTATCAGGAATACCTACCCCTAATCCACTATTTTTAATTGCACATGCAATACCTGCATAAGTATTTTTTTCATATTCTTCTTTAACAGCCAAAAGAGTTTCTACTATAGCTGTATCCTGTCCTGCTATCTGTCCATTGGGCAAAATATCTCCAGGCTTTAAAGCATTTATATATCGTATCTCCCAATGTGATATACCTATCTTTTGCGCTAACAAATTTAAATTACATTCTGTGGCAAAAATAGATTGAGTAACACCAAAACCTCTAAACGCTCCTGCTGGTGGATTATTAGTATATACTGCTATTCCTTCAATATCTACATTTTGATAATTGTAAGGTCCTGCTGCATGGGTACATAATCTTTGAAGTACAGGTCCCCCTAATGAAGCATAAGCTCCTGTATCTGTTACTATTCTAGCTCTCATAGCTGTAAGTTTACCATTCTCATCACAGGCTGTAGTAAATTCCATTTCTGCTGCATGTCTTTTAGGATGAACCAGTATACTTTCCTTACGGCTTAAAATAACTTTCACAGGCTTTTTAGTATACCATGCAAGAAGCGCAGCATGATGTTGTACACTCATATCTTCTTTACCTCCAAAACCTCCTCCTACATATTTGCTTATTACTCTTACCTTTTCGGCTTCTAATCCAAGTAGCTCTGATACCTCTCTTTGATCATCATATATACCTTGTCCTCCGGTATATATTAACACTCCATCTTCATAAGGCATAGCAATAGCAGCTTCTGGCTCTAAAAAAGCATGTTCTGTAAAAGGAGTACTATATTTTTCAGTTACCACATACTTAGATTTTTTTATAGCCTCATCTACGTTTCCTCTTTTTAGTACTTCTTTTTTTAATATATTTCCTTTTGCATGAATTTTTGCTGCTCCCTGTTTCATAGCTTCTTCTGGACAAGTAAATGGTTTAAGCTCTTCATACTCTATGTTCACCTTATTTATAGCCTCTCTTAAAATCTTCTTACTCTTAGCAGCAACTAAAGCTACTGCATCTCCTATATATCTAGTTTCCTCTCCTTCTGCAATCATTGCTGGCCAATCCTTTACTAAATGTCCAATAAATCTATTTCCTGGTATATCTTTAGCTGTAATAACCGCTACTACCCCCGGATATGCTTCTGCTTCCTTTATATCTATCTTTTTTACTAATGCTCTAGGATACCTGGTTCTAACAGCTCCACCATAAAGCATTCCATCTACTTGCATATCATCTACATATTGTCCAGTCCCTAATACTTTGTCTTCCACATCAATTCTATATATAGATTCTCCTACTATTCCTTTAAACTCCCTTTTAAGCGGATAAAAATTTTCTCTTAAAGCCTTTGCCACCATAGCTATAGCTTTCTCTATTTTTACATATCCGGTACATCTACAGACATTACCTTTTATAGCTTCTTTGATTTCCTTTCTTGTTGGATTTAAATTATTATCCAGTAAACCTTTTGCACTTATAACCATACCTGGAATACAAAATCCACATTGTACTGCTCCTGCTTCTGAAAAAGCCCAAGTATATAAATCCTTCTCTCTTTTTGAAAGGCCCTCTACAGTTAATATACTTTTTTCATGAACTTTTGAAGTAGTTAGAAGACATGCTCTTACTTTATTTCCATCAACTAATATCATACAAGCACCACAAGCACCTTCACCACATCCATTTTTAACTGAAGTCAATCTAGCATCTTCTCTTAAATATTCTAATAAATTTTTATCCTCTTCTACCACTACTTCCTTCCCATTTAATTTGAACCTATACATTTCCCTCTCTCCTTAAATTTTTAATAAGCTATACTTAAAGCACCTTTAGAACATCTTGTTACACAAAGTCCACATCCAAAACATTTTTCCTTATTTATATAAAGCTTATCTTTAATAGTTATTGCATCATACATGCAACTAACTTTGCATAATCCACATTTTACACAAAAATTCTGATTTACTGTAGGTACTATTGAATAAGTTCTAAACTCTCTATCTAAATTCTTTTTGTGAGCAAGTCCTTTAATTTGTTCTATATCTTCATATCCTTTACTATTCAAGAAATCATTTAGTTGAGTAACTATCTTTCCATATATGGTTGGTCCTTTAAGTATAGCCTCAGTACATACCTGTACTGCTGAAGCTCCTGCCATAAACATTTCAGCCACATCTCTACCACAAGTTACTCCTCCAACTCCCATTATAGGAATATCAACCACCTGTGAGGCTTCATATATACATCTAATAGCTAAAGGTCTAATAGGGGCTCCCGACAGCCATCCATATCCTGTTTTGCTTCCCATTATTGGATATCCTGTGTCCACATCTATAGCCATACAAGGCCCGAAAGAATTTATCATTACTAATCCATCTGCACCTGCATTTTCAACAGCTTTAGCTATTTTCTGTATATCTGTATGAGGACTCATCTTCATAAATACAGGTACATCTAATGCTTTCTTAGCTTCTCTTAATGCTGCCACTATAGGTTCTGTATCCGTTCCAACATAGTGTGTAGAAAGTTCCACTGCATCCGCAAAAGGCTTTACAAGTGGTGCTACTTTCTTTATTTGTTCTGCTGTATACCCCATTCCTATTATTAAAGGAACTCCAATTTCTTTAGCTTTTTTATATTCCCTTTCTATCCATTGTTCCTTTGGTAGTTCTGACCAAAGTTCTGTATTTAAAAATCCACTATTAGTATTTGCCATACATGGACGTGGAACATCTGCCGGATTTTCAGATATAGTTTTAGTAACTATTCCTCCTGCTCCCCCCTTTACAGCTTCTATACACATATTGCCGTCTTTTGCTCCAGGTCCTGCTGCTGTAAAAACAGGATTTGAAAATTTCATACCACAAATATTAATACTTAATTTAGCCATTTATAAATTCCTCCTATATCTATAAATTATTTTAGATAGTATTATTAGCAATCTTTTCTTCAACTTTAATTTTAGATTTTCCCAGCTCATTAAAAAATAAATTTAATAATATGGCTGCAATACTTCCTGTAGTTATACCACTATGAAAAAGAGTTTGTACCCATTGTGGAAAAGCTTGATAAAAACTTGGCACTGCCAATGGTATTAGTGAAAGTCCTATACTAATTGCTACAATCATTCCATTTTTAGTCCCATTAAACTGAACACTACCTAAAGTATTAATTCCTCCAGATACAACCATTCCAAACATGGCAAACCCTGCTCCTCCAAGTACAGGATATGGAATAGATGCAACTATAGCACCAGCTTTGGGAAACAACCCCAGTAGAATAAGAATTGCTCCTGAACAAGCTACAACAAATCTACTTTTTACTCCTGTAAGATTTACAAGTCCCACATTTTGTCCAAATGCAGTATGAGGAAATGTATTAAAAAATGCAGCTAACATTGAAGCAAATCCATCAGTCCTAAGTCCTCTTGTTAAATTCTTATGATCAATAGGCTTTCCTACTATCTGATGAATAGCTATCATATTCCCAGTAGCTTCTGTCATTGCAACAAGAGTTACTAATATTAAAGATATTATTGCAGTTAAATCAAACTTTATCATTCCAAAGTGTAGTGGAGTGTTTATGCTAAACCATGATGCTTCATGAACTCTACTAAAATCCGTCATATTTAAAAATGAAGCAATAACTGTTCCTATAACGATACCTAAAAGTATGGATATGTTGCCCAAAATCCCTTTAAGATATTTAGACATAATAACTATTAATATAAGTACAAATATTGCTAACATAATATTAGCTTGACTTGCAAAATTAGGTGATCTCACATCATTACCTGCTGACCACCTTATTCCAACAGGTAATAGTGATAACCCTATTATTGTTATTACTGTTCCTGTTACAACCTTTGGGAAAAATCTTATAAGCTTACTAAAAAAAGGAGCCATAAAAAAACAAAATACTCCTGAAGCAAATGTAGCTCCAAATATAGTGGTTATACCTGTTATAGTATCTCCTGGATAACTATTAGCTATAGCTACCATAGCTGACACAAAAGCAAAACTTGTCCCTTCTACAATTGGAACTCTAGCTCCTATGAAGGTTTTTATTCCCAAAGATTGTATTAATGTGGCTATCCCCGCTACAAATAGATCTGCATTAATAAGAAATATAGTTTCTTCTGATGATAAACCTAATGCTCCTCCAACAATCAATGGTACAGCTACAGCACCAGCACACATTGCTAAAACATGTTGTAGTGCCAAAATTATCATTTGTTGCCTAGGTAATATCTCATCTACTGCCATTACAGCTTCATTCCCCTTCTTTTCCATTTATTTCACCTCTCAATTAAATTATTCTTACAATCCTTTACATGAATTTTTTTAAAATCTTTCCCAAGTTTTTTTACTTAATTCTCTAGCTTTATTAAAAATGCTTTCTTCGTCTATATTAATTAATTCCCTATTCTTCATAAGAACTTTTCCATTTATTATGGTGGTATCAACTCTTCCACCTGACATACCAAATAAAATATGGGAATTTAAATTTTCTTTTAATATAGGTGTATATGGATTATAATCAACTATAATTAAATCTGCATATGCCCCTTCTTTTAAACATCCAATTGGTTTTTCAAAATATTTTGATGATATATTTCTGTTATTTTCAAATACCATAGTAGGTATTTCACTAAATCCTACACTTGAATCTGAAAGATTATGTTTCTGTAAAAGATTGCACACCTTCATAGATTCAAACATATCTGTAGTATATCCATCTGTTCCAAGTCCTAAGTTTATTCCCTTATTTAACATGTTAATAATTGGAGCAACTCCTACTGCATTTCCCATATTTGATTCAGGATTATGTACCACATTTGTGTCTGTATCCTTTAAAATCTCCATTTCAAGCTCATTCACATGTACGCAATGTACTCCAATAGTTTTTTCTCCTAACATATTAAAATCCATAAATCTTTGCACTGTTCTCTTTCCATATTTTTTTAAAGAATCATAAACATCTTCTATCCCTTCTGCTATATGAACATGAAATCCACTATCTAAATTACAAATAGACTCTGCACATTTTTCCATTGTCTTATTTGACAAAGTTAATGAAGCATGTAATCCAAACATTCCTTTTAAAAGGCTATCTTGTTTATCCTTTGTATATTTTATAAATTCTACATTTTCCCCTATACCTTGTTCCATAATATCTTTTCCATCTCTATCAGATACTTCATAACATAAACAACTTCTTATGCCTAATGCTCTTGAAACATCTCCAATAGTAAAAAGACTATCAGTAACAGCTTTTGGACTAGCATGATGATCAAAAACTGTAGTAGTACCATTTTTAATACAATCAATAAAAGTAACTAAAGCACTATATTTAATATCTTTTAAAGTTAAAGCTTTATCTAATCTCCACCATAATTTTTCAAGTATTTCTAAAAACTTTACAGGTGATTCATCCTTTAAAGCCATACCTCTAGCAAAAGTACTATATATATGCATATGTGTATTAATCATTCCTGGCATTATAACTTTACCTTTAGCATCAATAAATTCAGCTGAATTATATTTTTTTCTAAGAGTTTCTGTATTTCCAACTTCCTTTATAATATTTCTATCTATAACTACACATCCATCTTCAAAATATGGCATTTCATAGTTTTGAGTAATTAATCTTCCACTACCTACCAATAACATTAAACCACTCCCTATTTACCGATATACTGTTATAAAATTAACATTTATTCTAATAATAGCAATATATATGCCAAATATATGTTATGGACAATCATCTGGCATATCCGCATTTATGTATTTTTTTGTATTATTATACATTGATTCCTATTATCAAATTGATAATAAATTATCAATTTGATAATTACTTTTTTCTACCTTTTATTAAAGTATTATAATGTATTTTTCTAAAAACAATTATCATTTTGATACTATCCATTTATTATTAATTAACTACATATTATAAAAATTCACTCCTTAAAAAAGTTATAAAATACAAAAAAAGAAAGCCAACATTTGTTGACTTTCTTTTTTTTAGTACACTATTTTAGGCTCATATCCTTTTTCTCTCAAAGCCTTCATTATCTCATCTATATGTTCATGTCCATTTGTCTCTACAGTAACCTCTAGTGCCACTTGTTTTAATCTATCAATTGCTTTAAATTGATTGTGGTCAAGTTTTATTACATTTGCACCTAAATTAGACAATATCTCTGATATTTTATAAAGTTGCCCTGGAGTATCTCTAAGTCCCACTGAAAAGCAAAATAATCTTCCTCTTGAAAGTAATCCACAATTAAGTAAAGATGACATGGTCACTACATCTATATTTCCACCACTTATTATAGACACTACTTTCTTATCCTTAAAGTCTAACTTTTTTAATGCTGCTAAAGACAATACTCCTGTAGCTTCAGATACCAATTTATGTTTTTCTAGTAATACAAATAAAGCTTCCATAAGTTCCACATCTTCTACAGTTATAATTTCATCTACATATTTATTACATATTTCGAAAGTATTATCCCCTGGTGTTTTTACAGCAGAGCCATCTGCTATAGTATCTACTGAATTTAAACTTATTTTATTTCCACATTCCACTGAAAGCTTCATAGCCTTTGCCCCTTCTGCCTCTACTCCTATTATTTTCACATCAGGCCTTAAGCTTTTTATAGCTGTAGCTATACCACTTATAAGACCTCCTCCTCCAATAGGAACAAGTACTGCATATACATCTTCTATTTCTTCTAAAATTTCTAAAGCTATACTTCCTTGACCAGCTATAACATCTAAATCATCAAATGGATGTATAAATGTATATCCCTTTTCTTTTTCCAATCTTTTAGCCTCATTATATGCTTCATCATAGCAATCTCCTATAAGAACTACCTCTGCCCCATAATTTCTAGTAGCCTGTACTTTTATAAGAGGAGTATGCTTTGGCATTACAATTGTTGCTTTAATTCCAAGTTTATTTGCAGAATATGCTACCCCTTGAGCATGATTACCTGCTGAAGCTGCTATCAATCCTCTTTTTCTTTCTTCTTCAGTTAATTTCTGTATCTTATTTAAAGCCCCTCTTATTTTAAAAGATCCTGTTAACTGAAGATTTTCTGGTTTTATAAATACTTGATTTTCACATTCTTTACTAAATTCTGTACTATAAATCAATTTAGTATTTATACATATATCCTTTATCCTTTCCCTAGCTTCCAATACATCTTCTAATTTTAAATACTGTTTATCATTCATTGTTAGCCCCCCTATTTTGTATTAGTTTTATATCTTAACTAAAATTTAAGTTAAAATGCCCCTATAAACTAAATTTGATTTTATTGCTATTAATTCATCATGCATGAATAAAGTTATTAATACAATAAAAAAGTCCCTCGTCCTTAAAATAACTTATTACTTTAAGGACGAAAGACTATAACTCTTCCGCGGTACCACCTTATTTACAATTATAAAAATAATTGTCCCTTTTTTCAGGTCGACTTTTAAAAACATATTATATAAATAAATTTTTTAGTGAACCCTAACCATTTATCGTTGGTGAACGTCTTTATTTACTTAGATAACTATCCTTTCAACTCAGAAACTCAGGAGTGATAATTATATTTACATTAACACTAACTTCCACCAACCGTTAGCTCTCTTTAGTCAATTATTAAATATTTTTGTCTCCCTCATCGCATTTATCTTTATTAAAATTTTAAAACTTGTTAATTATTATATTTATAGTTTTTTAATTTGTCAATACTTTCTTATAAATCATTTTTACCTAAGTATCCATTTATAACATAATAATACCATATTGTCCTAGCAATCACAAAACTACTTGACATTACATAGTAGTTGTAATATATTATTTGTATAAGCTATTATGTAATACATGGTAGGTGATAATATGGCAAGAAATACTCAAATGTTAAAAGGCTTATTAGAAGGATGCATATTAAAAATCATAAGCAAAAATGAGACTTATGGTTATGAAATCTGTGAAAAACTAATAGAATTTGGATTTAAAGAAGTAACAGAAGGAAGTGTTTATCCAATTTTAATAAGACTTGAGAAAAAAAAGCTTATATTTTCTATTATGAAACCTTCTCCTCTAGGACCTATGAGGAAATATTATTATATTACTGATACAGGTAATACCGAATTAAAAGAATTTATTATTACTTGGAATGAAATGAAGCAAAATGTTGAAAATGTATTGGAGGAATAATTATGTTTTTAGAATTAAAACTTTTGAAAATAAGATCTAGAGAAGAAAAAAAGTTAAATAAAAAAAACTATAATTCATTTAAAGAAATAGAAGAATATATGAAAA
Source organism: Clostridium tetanomorphum (assembly GCF_017873215.1). GTDB lineage: Bacteria > Bacillota > Clostridia > Clostridiales > Clostridiaceae > Clostridium_AO > Clostridium_AO tetanomorphum. Next base: position 45,235 of record NZ_JAGGKA010000012.1, on the reverse strand, counting down.
ATAGTACTTTAAGCTCTATTGAAAGAGAAGAAGTTTTTCAACAAATATTAGATATGATGCTACAAGCTCAATCTGAAAATAAAAGCATAAACTTATTTTTAGGAAGCAATCATAAAAAATTTTGTGACTCAATAATAAATGAGTATAATTCTTCAAAAAGCTTTATATTTAAAACTATAGATTTCATTGAAGAATTTATTGTGTACTTTCTTATATGGATATCACTAGACATGCTATTTAGTTTTTCATTACAATTTAATATAAACTCTTTAATAACAGTGTCATTATTATGCATTATAACTTTCATAAAAAAATCAAAAATAACATCTACAAACCAAGGTAACATAAAATCCACCATTAAGTCTTTTTCTTTTATAGTACCTCTAGTACTTATAATAAAAATTATAATAAATACTATAACATCTATTTTCAATATTAACACAGATATAAATATAAATTTATATTCTGTAAGATACTTCATAGTAGGATTTATATTGTTTTTATTAATATCTCAGTTATATAAGATAAAATCTAACAAAATAAAAATCTTACAGTAAAATAATAGAAAGAACTTAATTGGATTTAAATAAGTTTAATTAAGTTCTTCCTATTTTATAAAACACTTAACTTTCTTTGTTTTTTACATGATTTTTTATTAATTCCCATATTTCATTATCACTTTTGTCATTTATAACTCTATAGTTATTTCCATCTACACCAGTATCAAATTGACATATAGAGGAATATTCACAAAATCTACATGGAGTTGAATTATCTTTCTTTTTATAAGGCTTTATGCCTATATTTCCTTCAAGCATCTCTTCACATAAATTTACTATAGTTTCTCTTACATATTTCCTTAATAATTGAAACTCTTCCTCTGTAGCTATAGATGAACTTTTTGAAAGGGATTTATCCTTGTTCAACCTTACTGGAAGAATATCAGAAAACCCTTTTATTTCTTTATCCATAGCTTTTATTATGTCTGCATCTGCTAAAAGAAGTCCTTTCATTTTTAATTCCTTTAATATTTTTTCATGAACCTCTCCCTCACTTATTTCATCCTTTGTTCTTATTATTGGATCATCCACTTTAAAGTATAACATTCCTGCTGGAAAAGTATTTTCTTTATACTTTTCTTCAATTTCTGTAAGTAATGCGTCTAAATAAACTAATAGTTGAATTTGAAGTCCATAATATACATCAGATAATTTAAAATCCTTATTTCCTGACTTATAATCTATTATTCTAATATATGTTCCATCTTCTTCTTTTAAACTATCTACTCTATCTATTCTTCCTATTAAGTTCACCCTTTCCCCTGAATTAAGTTCTACAGAAATAGGAGGAAAATCTCCATTAAATCCAAAAGATAATTCATAACCTGCTGGTTCAAATTCTCCTCTTTTAATTTGCTCTCCTATTATACAAACTGATCTAGACAAAATTCTTTTTATTCCTTCTGTCATATGTTTATATCTAGGTGAACTATTTAATATAGAGCCTGGCATATCTCCTACTTTTTTATCTACTATATTAGATACTATTCCTTCACAAAGGTCTTTATTTACATTATCCCAGGTTATATTCCTTTCTGCCATATGTTTTGAAAAAGATTCTAAAACTTCATGCATAAGAGTTCCTATATCTGGAGTTGTTAATTTATAAACCTTTCTCTCCTTTGCCTTAAGCCCATATTTTATAAAATATGCAAATGGACATTCCGCGTATTTTTCTAATCTAGATACACTTAAATTTATTTTAGGACCATAAAGATTTCTTAGCTTTCTTGTATCCATAATCTCTGCTGCATTACTATAAGTAAATCCTTCCAATATGGTAGTAAGCTTTTCCTTCCAATAATCATCTTTCATATACCAATTGTATACACTAAGCCATAATGAACTAACTTCTAGTCCTTCCTTTCCACTTCTAAGTTGTGATATAAGCTCATTAAAGGTAGCTCTAGGGGATGAAATCCTATCTAATTCTTCTTCCTCTATATTCTTACTTACTATATTACTTTTTTCACAAATATGTGGAAAAATCTTTTTAAGCCTTGATACTACTATAGATGGTCTTAAAGTTTTTCCTTCTAAATCTGCTATAGGATAGCTTACACTTAAATAACTACTCATAGTGGTTAATGTTATATAAGTCAAAAATTGTTCCTCAAAAGACTTACTTTTAGTATCCTTTGCTAATTCCAGACCCTTTGATCTTAAATTTTCTCTTTCTATATCAGATAATACACCTTCTGCACTTATTGCTCTTGGGAAAATTCCATCATTTACACCTACTATATATAATGCTTTTATATCATGGCTTCTTAGACGATCTACACTACTTACTAAAATTTGATCTAATGCAGGAGGAATAAGACCTAGTTCATATTCTTCAAAACCATTTTTTAAAAGTTTTCCAAATATATCGAAATCAAGTTTTTCTTCTGCCATAACCTCTACAATTTGATCCATAAGTTCCACTATTATATTCCATATTTGACTATATTCATTTACCTTATCTAATCTATCACTTTCTTTAAATTTTTCTATCCAATTTTGTATTTTTTTTTCTATATTTATGCTACTTAAAAAATCATATAATGCAGTACACATTTCCCTAGCGGTTTTCTTTTCTCTAATATTTTCATGAAATGCTTTCAATGGATTAACTACTTTACTCTTTATTCTATTTATATTATCTAAATTTTTCTGTTCTTCTTCTCCTATTTCTTCATCTTTATTAAAACTATATCTTATTCTATAACTCCAAGTTTCATATTCAGTCCATTTATTTGCTATTATTCCATTAGCTAATACATAATTTTCTATTATATCTACTTCCTCTTTATCTAAATCTGTAAGACCTGTTTTTAAGTATCTAAAAACAGATTCATAATTCCATCTTTTGCTTAATATCTCTATAGATGAAAGTATCAATACTATAAGTGGATTATTATTTATTTGAATTTTTTTATCTATAAAATATGGTATTTCATATTCACTAAATATAGCACGAGCTAAATTTTCATAACCATCTAAATCGCCTGTAATTACAGCAATATCTTTAAATCTAAATTTTCTATTCCTTACAAGTTTTAAAATATTTCTGGCAACTTCCTCAATTTCTGTATATTTATTCAAAGCCTTAAATATACAGACGTCTTCTGTATTATCTTCATAAAACTTATAAGGAAATGCAAATAAATTCTTCTCTATATGACTTAATTCTTTACTTTCCTTAAATCTATAACAAGGAGCACATTCTAAAGCAATAGGCTTATCATATTTTATATTATTTTTTTCTATAATCTTTAAAAGCTTTTCTTCTGTATTCTTTATAGGATAAAATAAATCTAAATTATCTATTCCTCCACTCCCTACACTTAATACATCTGTGCATAAAGTTACATTTACTCTTTTGGCTTTCTTTAATATTTTTTCTAACACATTATATTCCTGAGGAGTAAAATCAAAAAATTCATCTATCCATATCTCTGCATCTTTAAATAAATTAGATTTATCTAGTTTTTCTACTAAAATAGTCAAATCATCATCTTCATCTATGTATTTTTGATGCAAATTTTCTTGAAATTTTGAGTATATTAATGTTATATCTCCAATTTTATCCTTTAAATTTCCATCTTCTATTCCTTCTAAGCCTTCATACAGCATTTCTGGGGTAATATTATATCTTTTAAGTTCTGTAATGAGTTCTGACATAGTAGCTACAAATCCGTCTCTTTTAGAAGCTTTAGCAAATATTCTAAATTTATCTCTCAACTCATCCATTACCTTGTATATAAGCATACTTTTTCCTGATTCATTTATATGGATATGAGTAATTCCGCCTACTTCATTAAATACTCTATATGCCATTCTCTTAAAACTTAATACTTCTACTCTAGATACCGCTTCTTCACCTATGTAATGAAGTAAATTTTTCTCACTTTGAAAAGAAAACTGTTCTGGTACCAAAAGTATTAGTGGAGACTTTTCATCCTTTTCTAATTTTCTTTTTATATCTTCAAAACAATAATGACTTTTACCACTACCAGATCTCCCATATATAAATCTTAAACCCATTTAATCACCTACCATAGAATTGTTTTTATTTAATTATATCAAAAATAAAGTTGCTGTCGCACTAAGAATAAATACTACAATATATTGTGTTAACTTTAAACTTGCAAACCAGTGTATTGTATGTAAATTCCTTAATGCCACAGACCCAAATTTTATATTTGTATTTTGTTAAGCATATTAGTGCCTTTGTTTTTTAATATATAATATAGTCCAAAATTCAAAGCACTATATAAAATAATTATAAATAAGAATCCATGCATACTTTTCATTTCTAACATTATTATAGCCATTGCTGTAGCTACTCCAAAAACTATTCCCAATATCATATGGATTACTACATTAAAATTTTGTTTTACTGCTCTTTGTTCATTATCCCAATTCAATTTAGGTGAACTTAAATCTATTAGTAATCCTAAAAATGATGTAAATAATATAGCCTCTATACTTAATGCTAAAAATGTAATAATCATATATATAGGTATCTTAAACAATAAATATAAAATAACAAATATACTTATAATACTGGTGAGCTCAATTAAAATTGCTGACATTACTTTTGCCATAAAAATCTTCATATAGCTTATGGGAATATATTTATTAAAAAAGACATTTTTACCTTCCCTAGATATAGCAGTAGATGCAATGCCGTTGCTAGATGATATAAACATTATTCCACCAAAAAAAATAGGAATTATAAATTTAAAATAATTAGGATTATTTAAAAAACCTCTTACTACTTCCAAACTATTTCTCATATCTCCCTTAGCTAAAATAGGAATGATAAAAAATACAGGCCATAAAAAATTCATTATTACACAATTCATTAAATATATAGGTGTTCTAAACAATATTCTCATTTCTTTTGTAATATAAGTGATTAAATGAGATTTTCTACGAACAGATTTTATTAGTTCTTCATCACTTAAAGCTTTTCTTTTTGAATTTGATTCTGAAATTCCAATAACACCTTTAAAATAAAGTTTTTCTGCTAAATAGAAGAATATTATTAAAAATAATATATTAATGGCTATAAACATTATTAAATACACAACACCCAATAATTCATTACTTTTTAAGAGTGCTAAAGTAGCTATTTTAGCAAAAGGAAATATATTATTTGCTACTACAGTAGCATAGGAGTTATTTCCTTGCATAATTAACTGTTGTAATTCATTAGCATTATATCCACCAGTAGCTAAATTTTGTGATATTAAATTTATTCCTATAGCTAATGCTAATGAAAACATCCATCCTATAATTTTTAGCTTATCTTTATTTTTCCCTACATTAGTAAATCTCATAATTATCATTACTATAATTGAAGCTAATATAAGCGGAATAATAGGGTTTATTAAAAATATTACTATTGAATAAAAATAATATATTATTCCTAAATTACTTTTAATTCCATATTGAAGTAATATGGGAAAGAAAAAAATCAATTGGGTCATATATTCATATGTGACTACCATAAAAAATTTAGATCCTAAAATATATGAAGGTTTCAGTGGTAAATAAAGTAAATTTTCTATATCCATTGAAAAATAAAATGTCCCTATGCAATAAAATATTCCGAACACAAATATAATCAGTGCTGATAATGATATTCCTAATCCTAATATCATTCCTTGTTGATTTATTTGTGAAAGCGCTTCATATAATTTATTAACTCCTGAAAATATCATCCCAACTAAAGGAAAAAACGCCATTATCATCAATAAAATAAATGCTACACTTTTCACCTTATTTTTTTTATTAGATAAGTCAAACATCATTTTAAAATTTATTTTTATTAAAGCACTAAATTTATTCATTGTGAGTTACCTCCAAGAATATCTTTTCTAGTGATTCATTTTCCTTGAAATGCTCTCTTATTTTATCTAATGTATCACATACAAGAATTTTACCTTTATTTATTATTGCCACTCTATCACATACTTTCTCTGCAACTTCAAGTACATGCGTAGAAAAGAAAACAGATTTGCCCTCATTTGTATGTTCCTTCATCATTTCTTTTAATAAATATGATGATTTAGGGTCAAGTCCTGTCATTGGTTCATCTAATATCCATATAGGTGGTTTATGTACAAGCACTCCCATTATAACTATTTTCTGTCTCATACCATGGGAATAACTCTGAATTTGATCATTTAAAGCTTTCTCCATATCAAACCTTTTACTTAAATTTTCTATTCTTTCTTTTCTTATATCTGAAGGTACTTCATAAATATCTGCCATAAAATTTAAATATTCTATTCCTTTAATTCTCAAAAACATATCTGGAGTATCTGGCACAAATCCAAATTGTTTTTTTGCTTCTAAAGGATTTTCTTTTATATCAACACCATTTATTTTTATAGATCCACTATCTGAATTTAGTATCCCTGTTATCATTTTTATTGTAGTTGTTTTTCCCGCTCCATTAGGTCCTAAAAATCCAAATATTTCTCCATCCTTTATAGTAAGATTAAGATTATCTACTGCTTTGTTTTCTCCATTATAAGATTTATTTACATTTACTAATTCTATCATAAATCTCTTCCTTCCTTTTAAATGTTACAAATAGCTTTTGTATCCTACTAAACTACTCATATTTTTTATATCCGTATTTATAATAATATTTTATCCTAAAATTAAAGCAAAAAACAATGGTAAGCTGCATAAATATAGTTACCATTGCTTTTATAGGTTTTTGTGTGATTATTAAAATTTATTTATTATCTACTTCAATTTGTTTATAACCAAATTGCATTGGAGTTACTCCTTCTCCATTTCCTCCCCCTAATAATATAGTATTATTGAATTCTAAAAGTCCTTTTCCTTCTTTATATATTTTTATTTCTTTATATATTTTTTCTGGATATCCCCCTGCTCCTTTAATTACTGTTTCTGTTTTTACAAGTTTTTTATGATCTTTATCTTTACTAACTTCTAAAATAGTAGTTACAGCCTTATAATTTTTCTCTTTAAATACTACCTCTTCTTCCCATAAATTGCCTTTTTTTATAGGTAGCTTTAAAACTGTAGATTTTTCAATAGCTGCATGTCTCTTTTTCATCTCTCCATTTTTTTGAACTTCTAAGACAGAATCATTGTTTATAGTATATTCTTTTTCAAATTGAAACTTGCTTCTTGCAGGCCCTTCATCTTTTTCAGCTTCATTTTTTATTTCTCCCTTAAATTGAAGGATTAAATTATTTTTGCTCCCAGTTACCTTATTTAATTTTATAACTTCTCCATACTCTGCAGTACCGCTATAGTGAAATTCTTTCATGTCCTTTTGTGGAAAATATAAAGATAATTCTTTGCTATATTCCTTTATATTTTTTGTTTCCTTATCTTCACTCTGAGCTTTTACTATGCTTTCTTCAATTTTTACTGATGCTTTTTTATTATCTGCTGAGCATCCCACTAATCCAAAAGCTACTATTGATATAACAATAGAACTTATTATTATTTTTATATTATATGTCATTAAAAATTACCTCCTAAATAAATAGTCTTTTACTTTGCCAAAAAATATATTATATTACGTAATTATAATACTACATTCTAATATCCTTTCAATTACAAGGCATTTACAAATATATTACAAAATAATTACAATATTATCTTTCACAATTTCATCACAATTATAACAAAGTTTAATCATAAATATATTTTATTATAATTACATAAGATAAATAAATATTTAGGAGGTAGATTTTATGAAAAAGAAAAATATTATAGCTGCTTTAGCACTTACACTATCAATAGGAATGGGAGCTACAGCATACGCTGCTGCTACTGCACCTGCAAATTCAAATATAGCAAATAAAATAAATGCTACTTGTACAAGATTAGGTCTTGGTAGGATTACTGGTATGAGAGGTTATGATTCAGCAACATCTATATTAAAAGATAAACTTAAATTAACAGATGAAGATATAACAAAAGCTAGAGAAGCAGGTAAAACTTTAAAAGACTTAGCTTTAGAAAAAGGCATGACTGAAGATGAATTTAATCAAGCAATGATAGATTCAAAAAGTAAAGCCATAGATGAAGCTGTTAAAAATTCCACTATCACTAAAGAAGAAGGAGATACTATTAAAGAAAATCTAAAGTCAAACATAAATAATTGTACTGGTAGTTGTGGTCAGATGAACAAAGGCTTTGGAAATGGTCAAGGCAATGGTAGAAAAATGAGAGGTAACGGCTTAGGCAGAGGCTTTAACAACAATGTAAATGTTCAAAAATAACAATCTTACTGTTAAAAATGTAATTATGTAATAAAAACACTATCAGACTTCTGATGCATGCTCCCATTATGGTAGGCAGTTAAAATGATAAAACTGCTGCCATAAAGGGAGCATGTCATTTTCTTTCACTTAACAAAGCTTGATAGTGTTTTTCTCTAATTTCAACTTACTTTTACTAAATAAATTACTATTAAATGTAATGGATAGAAAGCATAAAATAAATCAAATATAGTATTTAATATAAGAATATTATCGCCAAAAACTTGTCTAAATGTTAATAAGAATGGCACTTATGATATAACTGCTATGCCAAATAACCTTAACATATATTAATTCATCTATAAATTCCTTCCCTAACTAGTTTCATTTTTCATTACTTGCCTTAATTTGGTCCCTATAATTTTATATTAAGGGAAACTTATAAACTTTTTATAAAGAAATAGAAATTTATATTATATATCTTACTTCTCCTCCTGGTCCTAATGGAATATTAAACACTATAAATACTACCAATAGTATAGTCCATAGTATTCCAAATAATATAGAGTAAGGTATCATATTAGAAATCATTGTTCCCATTCCTGCTTTTTTATCATATCTTTGTGCAAAAGTTATCAATATAGGAAAATAGGGGAATAGTGGACTTATTGGATTTGTTATAGAATCCCCTATACGAAAAGCCATTTGAGTAACAGCTGGATTATATCCTAGTAGTAGTAACATTGGTACAAAAACAGGAGCCATTATAGCCCACTTTGCAGAGGCACTTCCTACAAATATATTTATAATGGATTCTAATAATATAAATCCAATTATGACACCTATTCCTGTAAATCCTGAATTTTTAAGCAAGTTAGCTCCTTTTACAGACATAACTACTCCTAAATTACTCCAATTAAATAATGCTATAAATAATGATGCTGCAAAAGCCAACACTATATATGCTCCCATGTCTTTCATAGATTCTCCCATCATTTTTATTACATCCTTATCATTTTTTATAGTTCCTGTTATTTTTCCATATATTATACCTGGAACTAAAAATAATATGGTAATTATAGGTATAAGCCCCTGCATAAGTGGAGATTCCCAGGCAAGTAAAGATCCTGTCTTAGGATCTGCCATAAAGGCATCCTTCCCTATACTTAATGTTATTATAAGTATTACCATGGTTAATATTGAAACCAATGACCACTTTAAAGCTTTAGTTTCTTTTTCACATATTTTACCATGTTCCTCATCCATAAAAGTGAATTCACTTTTTTCAAAGCGAGGAGCTATTATTTTCTCTGTAACCCAAACCCCGCCTGCTACTAATATTGCTGTAGAGCATATCATAAAATATATATTCATTGCTGGTGTACCTTTATAGTTTAAATCTATCATTTTAGCTGCTGGAATAGTAAAACTGGCCATTAGTACATCTGTCATATTAACAACTAAGTTTGCTGAAAATCCTCCTGCCACTCCTGCATAAGCCGCAAACATTCCAACTAAAGGGTGTCTTCCCATAGATAAAAACACCGTAGCTGCAAGTGGTGGCAATAATATAAATCCTGCATCTCCTGCCCCATCTGCTAATATACAAACTAAAATAAGAGTACCTGTGACTAAACTTTTTGGAACTTTTGTTATAGAATTCTTCATTGCTGCAGTCATAAGTCCAGACTTTTCTGCTACTCCTGCTCCTAACATAACTACAAGTACCATTCCTAGTGGTGGAAATTCTTGAAATTTAGTTACACATTGCATAAGAATTGTTCTCATTCCATCTTTGGATAACAAATTAACTACAGCTACAACTTTATTGGTAGATGGATTTATAACTGTACTTCCTGAAGCTATCCATGAAATTATCATAACAATTAAAGATAATATTAAAAATATAGTCACTGGGTCAGGCATTTTATTTCCTACTATTTCTACTTTATTTAAAAACTTTTCAAATAAATTTAATTTTTCTTTCTTTTCAATTTGAGGTGATGTGTTCACATTAATTCCTCCTTTTAGCCTCATTAGCTATTTAAAAAATTCACCACTATCTGTGATAAACACTGGCATGCTGTTAATAAATTTTCATCATTCCAAGCAAAATTTCCATTGTGATGAATTATCTTTTTCTCTTTCATTATGCCAACAAAAAAAAGTGCTGAAGGTACACTATTACTAAAGAATGCAAAATCTTCTGCTCCCATATCTGGCTCTTTAGCTTCTAATACTTTGTCTTTACCCAATATTTGACAAGCTGACATTTTAACTAACTCTGTCATATGATAATCATTGATTACCGGTGGTGCAAAACTTTCACATTGAAAAATATATTTTGCACCTTGGCTTTCTGTAACTGTTCTTAAAATATCTTCAAAAGCTTTAATTATAAAATCTCTTGTATCATTATCAAAAGTTCTAATAGTCCCTGTAACTTCTACTTCATCTGGTATAGAATTTATACCTTCTCCTCCATGTATAGAACAAAAAGAAAGAACCACAGGTTCTAAAGGATTTATCTTTCTATTTACAAATATTTGGATATTACTAATCACTTGAATAGCTATGTTTATAGGGTCTATACATAAATGTGGCGTAGCTCCATGTCCACCTTTTCCTAATATCTTAAATTTAAAATCATCCGAAGAAGCCATTATAGGACCATTTTTTAATTTAATACATCCTTCTTTTACTTCGCCCCATAAGTGACATGCAAAAGCTGCATCTACTTTAGGATTTTCTAATACTCCTTCTTCAATCATAATTTTAGCTCCACCGTCCCCTTCTTCAGCAGGCTGAAAAATTAATTTTACATTTCCTTTAAGCTTATCTTTTAATTCATTAAGTATCATAGCTGTTCCAAGTAAAGCTGCAGTATGTCCATCATGTCCACAAGCATGCATAACTCCATCTACTTTAGATTTATATTCTAGATTAATTTCTTCTTTAATAGGGAGTGCATCCATATCTGCCCTTAGAAGTACAGTTTTTCCTGGATATTTGCCTTTTATAAGCCCAATGACTCCTGTTTTTGCTATATTAGTTTTAACTTCAATATTTAATTTTTTTAATTCTTCCTCCACAATTTTAGAGGTATTTACTTCCTTAAAAGCTAATTCTGGATGCATATGAAATTCATGTCTTAACTTAACCATTTTTTTATAATACTTTTCTGATAAAATTTTTATCTTTTCTGTGCACATAATTTTGCCCCCTTTAACACTATATTGAATTCATTATAATCCTTCCTATAATGTTTTGTAAATATTTGTAATTATTTTAATAATTTATTATGTTAAACCAATAAAATAATAGACATAAAAAGAAGCTGTTGTCAAATTAACAACAGCTGATGTTTACCTATATTTTAACATTTTTGCCTGTTCCCCTATTATTTTTATACCTTTTTCTATATCCTCCAGTGTAAGTCTAGAAAATCCTAATCTTAAAGAATTTTTTCCTCTACCATCTGTATAAAATATATCTCCTGGTGTAAAAATTACTCCTCTTTTTATACATTCACTAAGTAGTTGTCTAGAATTTATATTTTTTAGTTTTATAAATAAATATAATCCTCCATCTCCTAAAACAAATTCATTTGGTATATACTCTTGTGAAAGTTTTTTAGCTAATTCATATTTTTCTTTATATATATTTCTAGCCTTTTTAACATATTTTTCAAAAGATCCACTTTTCATATACTCATATAAAATTGCCTGATCTAGAAAAGAAGTATGTATATTTCTACTTCTTTTAACACTTTCTAAAACATCAATAAGTTCACTATCCCCAAATATCCATCCTATTCTCATTCCTGGGAAAAGTATTTTAGATAAGCTTCCTATATAAACTACAGAATTTTCTTCTCCACTTATCCCTGCTATTGGTGCAATATGAGTGCCTAAATGCTGTAATTCTTCATTAAATCCATCTTCAATTATAGGAACATTATATTTCTTTAGTATATTATAAACCTTTTCTCTTTTTTCTGAAGACATAACCATTCCTGTAGGATTGTGGTAAGAAGGGATAATATAAGCTAGCTTTATCTTATTTTCCTGAAGTTTTTTATCTAAATCTTCTAAATCTATTCCTTCCTCATTAATATTTGCTCCTATTATATTTAGTTCATACAATCTCATTAATTTAATAGAAGTATTATGAGTAGGGTTTTCACATAATATATTATCTCCTCTCTCTGTTAAAGAAGATAATGCTATATCAAATCCTTCAGTGAAACCATTAGTTATGATTATACTTTTTCCTTTAGTATTAACCCCTTTTTCCTCCATGTATTCTATTAAAAAATCTATAAGAGGTTTATAGCCTTTAGCATATCCATAATTTAATATTTTTTCTCCTTCTAAAGCCATTCTGTTTAAAAATGCTCTTTTTAATTCTTCCACATCAAAAAGGCTTTCATCTGGCGCTATACTTTTAAAAGAAATCATACCTTTTTTATAAATTTGCTCATGTTTCATAATATCCAATTGTTCTGCAACTTTAGCATGGTTACTTATTTTAGTAATCCAATTTATATTCCAATCCTTATTTTTATTTACATCAACCTTCTCTACAAAAGTTCCTTTTCCTTTTTCAGTATATACTAATGCATTATCCTCTAACATTTCATACACTTTCATTATAGTATTACGACTTACTTTCATCATAGTTGACATTTCCCTTGTAGAAAGTAATTTGCTTCCTGATGGCAACATACCATTCTCTATTATTTCTTTCATATAATTGTATATTTGAATATATGCTACTTCTCCATCTTTTAATTTTATATTATTAAACAACTAAAACACCTCAAAATTTATTTATATTCAATGAAGACTCTATTATCCTATCTAAAAGTTCACTAAAACTTAGTCCATATGCCGCTGCACTTTTAGGAAATAAACTATTTTTAGTCATTCCTGGAAGTGTATTTATTTCTAAAACATATACTTCCCCATTCTTTATTATCATATCTATTCTTCCATAGACTTTCAATTTAAAGTTATCCCAACATTTTATACATATTTCCTCCACCTTTTTTTGTAAAGTATCTGGAAGTTTTATAACCTTTTCTTCTGCTCCATTCTCATCATATTTTGAAGAATAATTGAAGAACTCTTCTTTTGTCTTTATAGACAGTACGGGTAATACCTCCCTATCTAACATGCAACAAGTTATTTCTTCCCCTTTTATATATTCTTCTATCATAACTTCTTCATCATACTCCAAAGCTTCTTTTACTGCCTTTTTTAAATCTTCTTTGCTGTATACTATAGCTACTCCTATACTAGAACCTCCATTATTAGGTTTAACTATAACAGGATAGCCCATCTTCTCTACTTTATTATAATCTATTTCTTCTTCCTTTTTTATCATCGTCCAACAAGGAGTTTGTATTTTTTCTGCTAAAAACATTTTTTTACTCATATCCTTGTCCATACATAAAGCACTTGTTAAAACTCCAGATCCTGAATACGGAACTCCTATAGTTTCAAGTAGCGCCTGAACTTTTCCATCCTCTCCAAAACTACCATGTAAAGCAATAAATGCAAACTCCAAGCATTTAACAGCATCAATAAGTTCATACTTTGTATTTATAGGAATAGGTAAAACCTCATATTTGCTCTTATCTAAACTTTCTATAATATACTTTCCTGTTAGGTAGGATACTTCTTTTTCAGTGGATATCCCACCCATTACAACTCCTATTTGCATATAAAAACCTCCTAACACATAACTTATCAATTTTATTTTATTCATCAACAGTATATAATTAAAGTACCACTGTAAGTTTATTTTAACATTATAGTGGTAAACAATAAAAAAGTGCTTCGCAATCTTTTTAAATTGTCCATTATTAAATATACAGGAGGCAACTCATATGTCAATACTGAAATTTTCTAATGTATCCTTTATTAACGAAAGTAAAAATTTAAAATATAGATATAGAAAAAAGAATAAATAATGAATATAAAAAAATATTCATTATTTATTCTTTATTATTTATCATCTATGTTAAGTCCTTTTTTAATTTTCTAAAGCTTTTTCTGAACTATTGTCTTTTCCTTTAGTAATAATTAAAGAAATAATTAGTGCCAATACTGTTGGCGTAACCCAAGCAAATCCCATACTTGACAATGGAATAAATGCAAGTATAGATTTTAAAGCTTGTGAATTAACCCCCATAGATGGTAAAGTCTCAACTATGCTAAATATTAAAGAAGTATATACTGTAATCTTTAATACAAAACTATTTTTAGATAGTTTTTTAACTAAAGTTATTGCTACTAATGTCATTGATACAGGATATAATATACATAATACTGGTACAGATATTTTTACTATTTTGTCTACACCAAAATTTCCTATTATTATACTAACAATAGATATTACTATAGCATTTATTTTATAAGGCAATTTTCCATTACTTACACTTTCAAAAAAGCTAGATCCTGCTGTTATTAATCCTACTGATGTGGTAAAGCAAGCAAGCCCCATAGCGATTCCTATAACTGCGCCTCCATACTGCCCTAAAGTTCTACTTGATATTTCTAATAATAAAGCTGTCTTTGATATTTCTCCAGATATTACTGAGCTTGTTTGTGCCCCTAAATACATTAGTCCACCATATATTAATGCTAGTCCTAATATTGCTACTAATCCAGATTTTATAGTTATTGATATAGCTTCTTCCCCTTTATATCCCTTTTGAAAAACTGAAGAAGTAATTACTGTAGCAAACATGAGTCCAGCTAAAGCATCCATAGTTTGATATCCTTCTATTAAAGAATTTGAAAATACAGATGTAACACCAGTTTGCTCTACGGTCCCTATTGGATATACTATTCCTTTTATTATTATTATTGCAAGAGTTATTAAAAGTGCTGGAGTTAGAAACCTTCCTATATTATCTATAACCTTTGAAGGTCTTAAAACAAAACATAAATTTAATACAAAATATAATATCATAGAAGCTAATGATGACATCCATGGAAATACTGGTTGTATAGTGATTTCATAAGTTGTAGCTGCTGTCCTTGGTATTGCTAACATTGGACCTATGGCTAAAAAAATGGCTATAGAACATAATATCGCAAATCTTTTACTTATTTTTCCCGCCATATCTTCAAAATTACCATTAGTTTTTGTACAAGCAAGTATTCCCAAAAAGGGAAGTCCCACTCCAGTTATTACAAATCCTATAGCTGCTATTAAAAACTTACTTCCCATTGCTTTTCCTAAATAAGGAGGAAATATAAGGTTTCCTGCTCCAAAAAACATTGCAAACAATGCAAGTCCTATTACTAAAAAGTCTTTTGTTGTTTTTTTCATGAACACACACTCCTTAATTTTATTCTAATAATAAAAAGTCTTTCGTCCTTATAATAATTTTATTATAAGGACGAAAGACTTTGCTTCCGCGGTACCACCTTATTTATGATTTAACAAAAATCATACCTCTTTTTAAAGGCTACTCTTTTAATATGAACCCTATCCATATATCGCTGGTTACGTTCTAGTCTACTAAAATTTCTTTCAACTAGAAAGCTCTAGAGTGAGTATTATATATTCTCATTAACATCAACTCTCATCACTCGTTGATTCTCTGTAGTTAACGAACTAAATATTTTTCTCTCTATCATAGCTTATTATACAATATTAAACTTTTTTATCCATATTTCATTATATTGTTATTTTTTCCACTTGTCAACACAAAGTTAAAATATATTACATATCTGTAATTTTATTGATTTTCTACAACTTTCCGGGAACTCCCTTCTCTTATTTTACTAATTGATAAAGCTATTACTAAAGATAATACTGTAGGAATTACCCATGCAAATCCCATATTTGATAATGGTATTAAATTAGTTATAGATTTTACAAATTCTAACTTTACACTTATTGATGGAAGAGTTTCAATTATACTGCAAACTAAAGATGTATATACTGTAGTTCTTAAAACAAATCTATTCTCTGATAATTTATTAGATAAATTAAGCAATACTAACGTTATAGATACTGGGTATAATATACATAACACTGGTACAGATATTTTTACTATTTTGTCTACGCCAAAGCTTCCGATACCTATACTAACTAAAGATATCACTATGGCATTCAATTTATAAGATAACTTTCCGCCGCTTACTTTTTCAAAAAATCTTGATCCTGCTGTTATTAATCCTACTGATGTTGTAAAACAAGCTAATCCTATAGCTATTCCAATAATCATACTTCCATAAACACCTAAACTTCTCTTAGATATTTCTAATAATAAAGCTGTTTTTGATATTTCTCCAGATATTATTGAACTTGTTTGAGCGCCCAAATACATTAATCCACCATATACTAAAGCTAATCCTAAAATTGCAACAATACCTGATTTTATAGTTAGACTCATTACATCTGACCCTTTATACCCTTTATCTGTAATTGAAGAAGTTATTATTGCGGCAAACATCAGTCCAGCTAAAGCGTCCATAGTTTGGTATCCTTCCATTAAGGAATTTGAAAACACTGAAGTTGTATTCATGTTTGCTACTTCTCCTATTGGGAAGAATATACCTTTAAATATTATTGTTAAAAGAGTAATTAATAGTGCTGGAGTTAAAAATTTTCCTATATTATCAATTATTTTTGAAGACTTTAACACAAAACATAAATTTATAGAAAAATAGATTATCATAGATACAAGTGGTGTCATCCATGGAAACATAGGCTGTATTGTCAATTCATAAGTTGTAGCTGCTGTTCTTGGTATTGCTAGCATAGGTCCTATAGCGAGAAATATAGCAATAGAACATAACATAGCAAATGTCTTACTAATTTTCCCTGCCATATCTTCAAAACTTCCATTAGACTTAGAACAAGATAGTATAGAAAGGAATGGTAATCCTACTCCAGTTATAACAAATCCTAAATTAGCTAATAAAAACTTATCTCCTACCTGTTTTCCTAAAAATGGTGGGAATATTAAGTTACCCGCTCCAAAAAACATTGCAAAAAGTGCAAAGCCTATAATTAAAAAGTCTTTATTATTCTTTTTCATAAAGTACAACATCCCTTCTTCAAATTTAAAATAATTCCACATTACATAAGTAATATTCAATATGCAAATTTAAAAACGCATTTTAACTTAAAATATCTAAATTGTGTACATAGTTTTTATAGTCTAAAAACTAAGTCAAGTAATAAAAAAAGCCTTTCATCCTAATAAATAAACTATTATTATAAGGACGAAAGACTATACTTACGCGGTACCACCTTACTTTATGACTAAAAACTAATCACATCTCTTTCAAGTCAACTTCTAATTGTAACACAGTAAATTAATCATACAATATTATTTTAAGTTAACCCTAACCATATATCGTTGGTATACGTCCTTGTCTACTCAAAAATTTTTCGACTAGGAAGCTCTGGAGTGAGTATTATATCCCATTAACACCAAATCTCAGCAAATATTGGTTCTCTGTAGTCAACTTATTGGATAATTTTATCTCCGTCATAGCTTAAAAATTCTTTATTGAATTTAATTTATTGTCTCTCATTATATTTAGAATTTTACAAGTTGTCAATATAAAAATGAAACTTTTTTTTATTTCTTGCTTTTCCAAAATTCCCCTAAGATTTTTTCTATGTCATCTGAACTTCTAACTATGAAATTATTCATCCATTCTCTCGGAAATAATTTTTGATAATTTTTGCTTGTAAATCTGTCATCTATAAGCAAAATTGCACCAATATCCTTCTCTGAACGTATAACTCTTCCAGCAGCCTGAAGAACTTTATTCATGCCTGGATACATATAGGAATACTCATAACCACAATTGTTTTCTTCATTAAAATGATTCATTATTATATTTCTTTCAAAACCTATTTGAGGAAGACCAACTCCTACTATAATTGCTCCTGAAAGTCTTTCTCCCTTTAAGTCTATGCCTTCTGAAAATATGCCTCCAAGTACTGAAAAAGCCACTAAAGTTTTTTCTCCTTCTTCATAAAAGTTATTTAAAAATTCTTCCCTTTCTTCTTCTTTCATAAAAGAATTTTGCACAATAATTTTTACATCATTATATTCTTTTTCAAACACTTCTAATACCATATCCATATATTTATAAGATGGAAAAAATACTAAATAATTTCCCTTTTTAATTTTTATAAAAGCTTTTATATAGTCTACTATTTTTCTTACACTATTTTCTCTGTTTTTATATCTAGTAGATATATTAGATGCTATCATTAATGCTCTATTTTTTATAGAAAAAGGCGATTCAAACCTCATGGAATAATCATCTTTATCCCCGCCTAAAATATCTTTAAAATATTTTATAGGAGTTAAAGTAGCAGAAAAAAATATTCCAGACCTTCCTCTCTTTATTGCCATATTTAAAAGATTAGCTGGATTCAAACAGAATAATTTCAATTTTGAATTTTTACCTTCTTTTTCAACGTAAGTTACAAATTTTCCATCATAAAATTCACTAATCCTTAAAAAAGCTAAAACATTAAAATAGATTTGTAATATTTCTTCATAACCTTCTCCTTTTTCATTTCCCTTTAACCATTCCTCTCCTTCATTAACTAAATTTCTCAAATAAGGATATATTTCTAATGGCTCTTCCTTCTGCATATAAAAACCATCTTCATTACATTTTTTATTCATGTCTAACATATAGGAATTCAATTTATTAAATATCTTATAAAGCTTTGAAGAAGAATTTTTTGTTAGTTTTTTTCCATTTAAAAATTCTTCTTTAGTTAATTCAGCAGAGAACATCTCTCTTCCTCTATCTACTAAATTATGTGCTTCATCTATTAAAAATAAATAATCTTCCTTACCTGCATCAAAAAACCTCTTTAAATACACTCTAGGATCAAACACATAATTATAATCACATATAACACAATCTGCCCAAAGTGTTAAATCCAGTGATAATTCAAAAGGACATACTTTGTATTCTTTAGAATATTTCTCTATAACAATCCTATTAATTAAATTTTCCCTTTTAAGTATTTTCATTATAACTTCATTTACTCTATCAAAATGTCCTTTAGCAAATTCACATTGTTCTCCATTACAAGTAGGTTTATCTTTGAAACATATCTTATCCTTAGCAGTAATAGTTGCAACTTTAAATTGTAGTCCTTTACCCTCCATTTTATTGAAAGCTTCTAATGCTACAGAAGAGGTTATAGTCTTAGCGGTTAAATAAAATATCTTAGATATTAACTTTTCTCCCACAGCCTTTACTCCTGGAAATATGGTAGATATAGTCTTCCCTATGCCTGTTGGAGCTTGCAAAAATATATTTTTCTTCTGAGAAATAGTTCTATATACTGCTACAGCTAATTCCCTTTGACCACGCCTATAATGTAAAAAAGGAAAAGTTAATTCCTTTATGCTTTTATCTCTCTTTTCTGACCAATCTTTGGTAAATTTTGCCCAAACATAATATTTTTCTATTAATGAATAAAAAAAGCTCTCTAATTCCTTTAGAGAATACTCATTTAATATATATTTAATTTTTCCTGTCTCTACCTGACAATAAGTTAACTGTACTCCTATAATAGGTATCTCGTTTTGTTTTGCATATATATAGGCATAACATTTTACCTGTGCCATATGTAATGGATTATAATTTTCATCTATTCCTTCTATATCTCTTGTGGTGCTTTTTATTTCATCTATAATTATTTCATCATTATTCTTTATTATTCCATCCGCTCTTCCTTCTAATGTAATGGTCATATCTCTATATTCAAAAGTGTGCTTTAATGAAACCTCTGGTAAATAATCTTCTCCTTTGTTTTTCTGTATCTTTTGATGAATTCTAGTCCCATCTACTGCTCTACTACTTCCTATAAAGGTAGAGTCTAAATCACCAGTTCTTAATATAAATTCCACTAAATTTCTTACAGATATTCTAACTTCATTATTCATAAACATCAGCCTTTAATAATATATTTACTCTATATTAAAAATTCTATATTATAATGCTTTTTCCTTCTTTAAAAATTGAATGTGTCTATTCATTTGAATTATATTAAATATTACTGCCATTATACAAGATATAATCAAAAGATTGCCTATTTCATGCAATGGCAAAATATACGTTCTATGAATAAAAATAAATATTATAACTAAAATATTAAATATGTTTTTCAATATTCTAAAGTAATGTTTTCTAATATAACTATTAAAATATTTATCTTTAATATTACATTCTAAAAATATCATAATTAATAAAGATGAAAAAAGAAACATCAAAAATTCAAACATAAAAATGCCCCCTTACTTTAGTTATAAAGTTAACTATAACTATATTATAAAGGGGCATTCTTACTATATTCTTACGTAAATCTTAACATTTACTTAAATTTTAATATCTTATTTCTCTATTCACTATTTCATCTAATTTTTCTTCATTGAATCCTGGGAAAGAAACATCTTTAACTAATTCCCATCTCTCCACATGTGTTAACGTTTCATTAGGTTGAAGATTTGTTATTGGTGATAGAGTTTCCATTTCTGTCATAAATTCATTAGTATAGGTTTCATAAGATACTCCAAAATCCGGATATTTTTTTTCTTTGTGATGATTAAATTTTTTAATAAACAGATTATTATGATTAAAATATGCGGCCCAACCTTCTTGGTTAGATAATCCTAATTTAAATGCTTCCTTTATATCTTTATTATGTTTCAAAATTATATATTTATCTCCAAAATAAACACGAGAATCATTCATTTTTGAATATGGCCATAAAGATAAAACTCTATTAGGAAGCAATCCAGTATCTCTTTTCGGTTGTGGTATTATCTCTATACCCCCTGATGCCATAACTGTAAGAGCCCAAGCTGAAAGTTCTATAGTCCACGCATTTTTATTAATTAATCTATGAGTTACCTTAACATTGCTTCCACTTTCACTTAGATTTATTTCTATCTCCTTTTTTATCTGTGTCCAAGACTCTACTCCACTTTCTAATACAACTCCATTTGCGCTATTTATCCATTTCACCTGCTTATTATCTGGTATATAGGTTCTAGGATTTTCCTCTGGACTATGCCATAATCTATGTCCACCTGCTAAATGCCATTGTTCACTAAATACTTCCATTGTACTTGGAATGTCATCACAAAATTGATTTTCTTCTTCTAAAAAACTATATTTTATTATTCTAGGTCCCATGTCTAGGGTAACATAAAGTTCTACTTCTTGATTAAAAACTCTTAAACATTTACCAAAGTTCTTGTAGTTAGTTTCCTGTAACTTTACGTTCATTATTAAATACATCCCCTTCTTATAAAATTAACACCAAGACCTTCCTTACTTACTATTAATTATACCATATAATGATTTAAAATTGTCTTTTAAAGATACATATAAGCTTTTATATGCATCATAATATTTCATATAACTATTATAATTTGCTTCTATAGGCTGTTGTGAGTTTTCTCTAGTTATTATACTATCACAGGCTTCCTCTATAGAGGAATATATTCCTGCCCCAACCCCTGCAAGAATTGCAACTCCCAATGCAGGCCCTTCACTGGAATTAATCGTTACAACTTCACTATTAAACATATCTGATTGCATTTGCCTCCAGAGAGGACTTCTGCTTCCTCCTCCAGATGCTCTCACTTCTTTAACATCTATGCCTAATTCCTTTATAATTTCCATACAATCCTTCAAACTATAACTTACTCCTTCCATAACTGCTCTTAACATATGAGCTTTAGTATGACGGGGAGTTAGTCCAAAAAATACTCCCTTAGCATAAGAATCTAAATGAGGAGTTCTTTCTCCCATTAAATATGGAAGATATATAAGTCCCTCACAACCGTGTTGCACATTTAATGCTTCCTTTGTCATAATTTCATAAGGATCTATCCCCATAAGCTTTGATGCTTCCTTTTCTGACGTACAAAGGTTATCCCTAAACCATTTTAAAGATAGCCCTGCTCCCTGAGTTACCCCCATTACATGCCAAGTATTGGGCACTGCATGACAAAATGTATGAACTCTTCCTAATGGATCTATTGTAACTTTATCTGTATAAGCAAAAACTACTCCTGAGGTTCCTATGGTTGATGATACTATTCCAGGTTTTACAATACCATTTCCTATAGCTCCTGCTGCCTGATCTCCTGCTCCTCCTACCACTATAGTTTCTTTATTAAGTCCTGTAATTTCCGCTACTTCTCTTTTTATCTTTCCTGTAACTACTTGTGATTCATATACTGGAGCTAAAAGTTCTTTATCTATTTGTAGTTTTTCTAATACTTCACTGCTCCAATTTCTTTCTCTTATATTCAAAAGTTGCATACCACTTGCATCTGAAACCTCTGTTGCAAATTCTCCCGTAAGCATAAATCTTATATAATCTTTTGGCAGTAATATTTTATTAACCTTTTCATAAATTTCAGGTTCATTATTTTTTACCCACATAATTTTTGAAGCTGTAAATCCTGTTAAAGCTGGATTTGCTGTTATTTCTATTAATCTTTTTCTTCCTATTAAATTGGTTATTTGTTCACACTCTTTGCTTGTTCTTTGATCTGCCCATATAATTGAAGATCTTAATACTTTATTATTCTTATCTAATAATACAAGTCCATGCATCTGACCTGATAATCCTATACCTTTTATATCTTTACTATTAACTCCACTTTTCCTTATAACATCCTTAATACTCTTTACTGTTGCTTGCCACCAATCTTCAGGTCTTTGTTCAACCCAGCCTGCTTTTGGTTGGTAAAGTTCGTATTCTTCTGTAGAAGTACTTATTGTATTGCCATAACCATCAAATAACACAGTCTTTGTACCAGATGTTCCTATATCTATACCTAATAGATATTGTTTCATTCTTAACGCCTCCCTTTTTGTGTAATTTAAATTAACAGTGAAAAACTTAGAGGGGTTTAAGCTTTTCACTGTTTTTCAATTTATATTATATTTTTTACTTATTACATTTATTGGACTTCAGTTATATACTGATTTACTATGCTTTCAAGCATTTCCTGTCTTCCTGATGTATTCTTTACTTCTCCTAATGATAAAGCATGTTTCTCTAATTGTTTAAATCCAACTTTTCCTTCTACAATTTCTTTTCCTATACCTGTAGTATAGCTTTCATATCTCTTATCTATAAAGTTCTCTAGTACCTTGTCTTCTAATAATTTATGTGCAACTTTTAATCCTCTTGCAAATGTATCCATACCTGCAATATATCCATAAAATAGATCTATTGGTTCAAATGAAGCTCTTCTTACTTTTGCATCGAAGTTAAGTCCTCCTTTATGTAATCCATCATTTTTCAATATTTCATACATAGCAAAAGTTCCATCATATATATTTGTTGGGAACTGGTCTGTATCCCATCCTAACATTAAATCTCCTTGATTTGCATCTACACTTCCTAAAACTCCATTGATTCTAGCCATATTTAATTCATGCTGGAAGGTATGTTGTGCTAATGTAGCATGATTAGCTTCAATGTTCATTTTAAAATGCTTCTCTAGATCATATTTTCTTAAAAATCCTAAAACTGTAGCTACATCAAAATCATATTGATGCTTAGTTGGCTCCTTTGGCTTTGGTTCTATTAAGAATTGACCATCAAATCCTATTTCTTTAGCATAATCTACAGCCATGTGTAAAAATCTTGCAAAGTTATCTAATTCTAATGTAGTATTAGTATTTAATAAAGTTTCATAACCTTCACGTCCACCCCAGAATACATAGTTTTCTCCACCTAATTCTTTTGTAATTTCAAGAGCCTTCTTAACCTGAGCTGCTGCATAAGCAAAAACATCTGCATTAGGTGAAGTAGCTGCTCCATGAACAAATCTTGGATTGTTAAAAGCATTAGTTGTTCCCCAAAGAAGTTTCTTATCTGAATCCTTTAAAAATCCCTTCATATACTCCACTATTATATCTAAATTCTCATTAGTTTCTTTTAAATTTCTTCCTTCCGGCGCTATATCTCTATCATGGAAACAGAAAAATTCTACTCCCAATTTATCCATAAACTCAAAATTTGCTTTTACTCTAGCTTTAGCTAATTCAATAGGGTCTGTAATGTTGTCCCAAGGACGAAGCATTGTTCCTGCTCCAAATGGGTCTGCTCCATTTGCAGTGTAAGTATGCCAATAGGATACTGCAAAACGTAAATGCTCTTTCATTGTTTTATATCCTATTTTTTCATCAGGATTGTAATATTTAAATGCTAATGGATTCTTTGAATCCTTTCCCTCATATTTTATTTTTGGTACTTCTTTAAAAATATCTTGCATAATAATAGCCTCCTCACAATAATTAAAATTTAAAATCTTATGGTCTTCTATAAATAACTAATACCTCTACTTTTATATTTATATAGTTATTTTTCATAAGATGTCTAAGCCTGCTTGTTTTTAGAAGTTATGTCCACCCACACTGCAATCAATAATATTAACCCTTTAACTATATATTGCCAAAATGGCTGAGTGTTTAACATACTCATTCCATTATCTATACTTGCCATAACTAAAGCTCCTACCAAAGCTCCACTTACAGAACCTGCTCCACCTGCTAAGCTTGCTCCTCCAATGACACAGGAAGCAATAGCATCTAGCTCAGCATTTTGTCCTGCTGCTACAGAACCCGCATTTAACCTAGCCGCCAAAAGAATTCCAGCTATAGCTGCCATTAATCCATTAATAGCATAAATTATTAAAACGCTTTTATTTACATTTATTCCTGATAATTTAGCTGCTTCTCTATTACCACCAATTGCATATATTCTTCTTCCAAATACTGTATTGCTACTAACAAATGAAAATATTACAGCAAGTACAAGCATTATAAATACAGGCACAGGAAACCCTTGATATTTGTTAAGTATTACTATAAACAATAGTGTTATTATAGTAATTGCTACTATCTTAGCAAAATCTAAAGCTTTTGATGGTACTTCTAGTCCATATTTGATTTTTTTCTTTCTACTATTTGACATTATTAAAATGCTAGCTACTATAGCCAATGTCCCTACAATGTAGCCAAATATATCTGGGAAATAAGCCTGTCCTACTATCTTTAAATCCTTTGTAAGAGGCGCTACTGTTTGACCTTTACTTATTCCAACAAGTATCCCTCTAAATACTAACATTCCTGCAAGAGTAACAATGAAAGATGGAACTTTTTTATAAGCAATCCACCATCCATTCCATAATCCTAGAATTAATCCTAAAGCTAAAACTATAGCTATTGTAGTTATAGCATTCATTTTATACCAAACATTAAGTATAGCTGCAATTCCTCCTAGTAAGCCTAATAAAGAACCTACTGATAGATCTATTTCTCCTAATATAATTACAAAAACCATTCCAATTGCTAGTATTCCTGTTATGGACATCTGTCTTAAAAGATTTGATAAGTTTCTTGGAGTTAAAAAATTTCCATCAGTTGTAACAGTAAATATTATCCATATAGATATCATTGCTATTATCATTGTATACATTTTGGAGTTAATTTTTATTTTTTTACTTTCTTTCTTATTTTCCATTATTGCTACCTCCTATAGCACATTCCATAATTTTTTCTTGAGTTAAATCTTTATTTATAAAATCACCTTTTAATTCTCCTTCATGCATTACAAGAACTCTATCACTTATTCCTAGCACTTCTGGAAGTTCTGATGATACCATAATTATGGAAATACCTTTTTTTACAAGTTCGAACATAAGCTTGTATATTTCATATTTTGCCCCTACATCTATTCCTCTAGTAGGTTCATCCAATATTAATATCCTAGGTTGAACTAAAAGATTTTTCGCTAAAACTACCTTTTGTTGATTTCCTCCACTTAAACTACCTACATTTAAGTTCATGCTAGAGGTTTTTACTTTTATTTCTTCAATATATTTTTTTACATCTAGTATTTCCTGATCTTTATCTATACAATTAAAACTTCCCTTATATTTAAGTATATTAGCTATAGTTATGTTATTCCTTACAGACATATCAGCTATAATGCCATGTCTTTTTCTATCTTCTGGCACCATAGCAACACCATATTTTAATGCATCACTTGGACCTTTTATATTAAGTTTCTTTCCTTCTAAATAAGCTTCTCCTTCATATTTTCCTGGATAGCTTCCATAAATACAGGATACCAATTCTGTTCTTCCTGAACCTATAAGTCCAGCTATACCTAAGATCTCTCCCTTTCTTAACTTAAAGTTTAAGTCTTTCACTTTTTTTATTTTTTTATTTGAGCTATCATAGGCTGTGAAATTTCTTACTTCAAAAAACTCTTCTCCTATTTCATGCTCTTCTCTAGGATATAAATCTTTCATTTCTCTTCCGACCATCATTTTTATGATTTTTTCTTCAGTTAAATTTTCTATTTTTTCTGTTCCTATTGCCCTTCCATCTCTTATTACTGTAACATTGTCTGCTAATAACATTACTTCATTTAATTTATGTGATATATATATACAGGTAACCCCTTTTGCTTTCAATCCTTTCATTATTCCCATAAGTACTTTAACTTCACTATCTGTTAATGAAGCAGTAGGCTCATCTAATATAAGTAATTTTGCATTTTTAGCTAATGCTTTTGCAATTTCCACTAACTGCTGTTGTCCTATACCTAATTCTTTTACTTTAGTAGCTGGATTTATATCAAGCTTTACCTCATCCAACAGCTTTTTGGTCTTATTGTACATTTCATTAAAATTAATAATTCCATGATTACTAATTTCAGATCCAATAAATATATTTTCGCTAATTGATAATTCCTTAATTAAAGCTAGTTCTTGATGAATTATTATAATGCCTAAATTTTCTGAATCCTTTATTCCATTTAAATTTATCTTTTTACCTTCATATATTATTTCCCCACCATGGGTTCCAGTCTTATAAATTCCACTTAAAACTTTCATTAATGTGGATTTACCAGCACCATTTTCTCCACATAATGCATGTATTTCTCCTTTTTCAACTTTAAGACAGACATTATCCAAAGCCTTTACACCTGAAAACTCCTTAGTTATATTATTCATTTCTAATATATATTTGCTCATACAAACTACCTGCCTTTTTATTTAATTTTTACTAAAAGGAAAAAGCTTTTTTCTTTTCCCCTTTAGTAAAATATTAATTTAATATATTTAATAGGCTACTTATTTTTTATAAACTTCTTCCGTAGTATGGAATCCATCTTTTATTATTGTTTCTTTCATATTATCCTTAGTTACTGCTATAGGAATTAATAATTTTGATTTAACATCTTTTTTCCCATTGTTAGTAACACCATTTGTTTCTACTTCTTCATCTTTAGCCATTTTAACTGCCATTTCTGCTGCGTTTGTTGCTAATGTTTTTATTGGCTTATAAACTGTCATTGTTTGTTTTCCTTCAACTATTCTTTGACATGCTGCTGCATCTGCATCCTGTCCTGAAATAGCTACTTTACCATCTAATTTCTGAGCTGCTAAAGCTTGTATTGCTCCACCTGCAGTACTATCATTTGAAGCTACAACTGCATTAATTTTATTGTTATTAGCTGTTAACGCATTTTCCATTATCTTTAAGGCTTCTTCTGGTAACCAGTCCTTTGCCCATTGATCTCCAATAACTTTTATTTGATTTTTATCTATAAGTGGTTTTAGAACATTCATTTGTCCTTTTCTAAATAATTTAGCATTATTATCAGTTGGTGAACCACCCATTAAGAAATAATTTCCTTTTGGAACTTGTTTAACTAAAGCTTCCGCCTGTAACTCTCCAACTTTTACATTATCAAAAGAAATATAATAATCCACATCACAATTAGTTAATAATCTATCATAAGCTAATACTTTTACTCCGTTTTTATGTGCTTCCTCTACAATAGCTCCCATGGCTTCTCCATTATGCGGAATTACAACTAATACATCTATTCCTTGGGAAATTAAGTTTTCTGCCTGTGAATATTGAGTTTGGTCATCTCCGTTAGCTGATTGAACTAATACATCCGCACCTAGTTCTTTAGCTTTTGCTGTAAATAAATCTCTGTCATGCTGCCATCTTTCAAGCCTCAAATCATCAATAGACATACCTATCTTTATTGATTTCTTACTATCTTTTTTAGCTGTTGTTTCCTTTTTCCCTGAACAACCAACTAAAGCTGCTGCTGTCATAACTGTCACTAAAGCAAAAGTTATTACTTTAAAAAGTTTTTTGCTTTTCATTCAAAACTCCCCCTAATCAGTTTATTGTTAATGTTTACATTTAAATCTTATATGTAATCTCATCATTTATCCATGCACTTATTTGCTTAAAAGCTGTACATATATGTTCTCTTTAAAAACAAAAAAGTGCTATATAGCATTATTTTGCTATATAGCACTTTTATTCCTATTTTATTACACAAAAACTTGAAAATCATTTTATATTATCCTTATATTCTTTTGGACTAATTTTTTCCACCTTTTTAAAAACTCTACTAAAGTAGTTAGGATCATTATATCCTACTTTAAAACATATTTCTTTTATGCTAAGCTGCTGTTGTTTAAGCATTTCTTTAGCCTTCTCAATTCTTATATCTGTAACATATTCCGAATAATTTAATCCGGTAAACTCCTTAAAAATTCTACTAAAATAGTATGGACTCAAATTAAATTTGTTTGCTAATTTATCTAAAGTTATATCTTTATTATAGTTATTTTTTATATACTCTATAGATTTTAATAATATACACTTACTATTATTCTCATCATTTTTATATAAATCAGATATATTATTCTCTATATTACTTTCTTCTATATATTTATAATTTTTATCTTCATTGTTTTTAATATGATTTTGGCTTATTATTGTAATAATATCCTGAAAATGCTTTACGTTTACATCCGGTATGTTATGATTTAAGGATATATATGCTTCCTTGTAAGATTGAATTAAATTATCGATTCCACTATATTGCTTTCCTATGCCTATACTTAAGGACATTGCAAATTTTTCTTTAACTTCTTTCCTTAATCTTCTTCCAAAATTTATAGAATCAATCCTTACAGAGTAATCATTTTTTATATCATTTTGTACAAATACTACAATATTCTTTGTAAAAGAACTGTTTACCAAAAACTTATAGTATCTATTCATTAACTCTCTTATAAATTCACTAATGTTACTTTTTATAATTTTCTTTTCATTATCATTCATGCTTCTATAAGAATACTTTTTATTTATTTTAATAATCATAGCATATCCTAATTTAAAATTCATATCTAAACATTCCATACACATATGATAATCTATAAGATTTAAGCTGTTACTTATTATAGAATAACTTAGTTCATTTTCAATCATAGGTTTCACATTATATATTTGTTCTTTAAGAATTAGCTCCTTCTTTTTCTTACTTTTTCTTTCTTTCATGTATTGTATAGCTTTATCCATCTTTTCTAAAAAGGTTTCTCTATTAAAAGGTTTTAATAAATACTCTTTTACATTGCATTCGATAGCTTCCTTTGCAAAATTAAAATAATCATAGGCTGTGAGAATTATAAAATAAGCATCTTTATGAATTTTTCTAATTTCCTTTATAGATTCTATTCCATTTATACCAGGCATTTTTATATCCATTATAAAAATATCAGGCTTTTCCTTATCTGCTATTTCAATAGCTTCTCTACCATTTTTCCCTTCAAAAACAGTTATTTTATCTCCATATTTCTTAATTAGTGTACTTTTTATAACTTTTCTTTCTAAAGCTTCATCATCAGCTATTAAAAGTTTCCACATTACTTCACTGCTCCCATCCCTATTTTTATATAAATCTTTGTGCCTTTGTCTTCTTCACTCTCTATATGGAAAACCTTATCATCATTATAAAAAATTTTAAGTCTATTTATTACATTTTTTATGCCAATACCTGTAGTATGACCAATATGTTTTTCATTATCTTTCTTATTAAGAATTCTATCTAAAGTTTCAGTGTCTATACCTTTTCCATCATCTTCAATTTTAACTATACAAAAATTATTTTCCTTATATACATCTATGTTTATAAAGCCGCCTTCTTCTTTAGGCTCTATTCCATGTATAAAAGCATTTTCAACTAATGGCTGAAGAGACATACCCGGTATTTTTATATTTTCTAAGGTTTTATCTACATTTATATCAAACTTTACTCTATCTCCAAACCTAGTTTCTTGTATATATACATATTGTTTTATTATATTTATTTCATCTTTTAAATAGGCTTGATTTTCAATCATATTCAAACTATACCTTAAAAGCTGAGATATAGAATTTATAAGTTTTTCCGTCTCATAGGCATCTTCTATTATTGCTTTTTGTACAACACAATTCAAAGTATTAAATAAAAAATGAGGATTTATTTGTGACTGAAGAACCTTGAGTTGGGTTTCTTTTAACATATTTTTAATCTGAAGGTTTCTCATTTGCTGATCTTTCAGTTTTTTTTCTAATATAGCATTTTCTTGTATGGTATTTATTAGTTTATTAATATCTTCTACCATCCTATTAAATCCTTCTGCAAGAATATCTATTTCGTATATATGGGACTTATCTATTTTAGATACATTAAAATCTCCTTTAGAAACCTTATCTGCATTATTAACTAATTCTTCTATAGGATTAGTTATATCTTTAGAAAAAATAAATGCTATTATTATGCAATTGCAAATTATTATAAAAAGTAAAATCACTGTTATTAAATTATTTAATTTATTTTGTTTATCTAACACCTTATATGTATTACTATTATAGTTTAAATAACTATCATGAAGCTTGTAAACATATTCATTACAATAAGAAGCTATTTTCTTTGTTTCTAAAAAGTCTTCATAAAATCTATCTGTTTTTTTATAGCTTCTGAATTTATCTAAAGCCTTTATCCCTGCTTCTCTATAACTAATTAAAAGATTTTTTAAATCCCTTAAAGTATACATGCTCTCTATATTTAAGTCCTCTTGTAAAATACTTATTTTTCTTTTAGCTTCATCATAAGATTTTAAGTATTCTTCGTAGTCACTTTGTGCTTTACTAGAAAAATATTTATCAAAATAAAAAGAAGAATTAGTTATATTTTTACCTATACTGTCTATTATAATCATTTTATTTATCATATTACTATACTTTTTTTCAACATTTCTCCCTTGTAGTATAGCATAAAAGTTGATAAAGGCCATAGATATAACTATTATTAACACCAAAAATAAAAGCTTAAACTTTAAACTATTTCTGTTCACTATTCTGCTCACCCTCATATCTACTGTAATTATATATATTTGATTTATTTAAAACTGATACATTTGTTAAATAATCCTTTTGTAACTTTTTCCCCTGAAGTTTATCCATTATCATATTTACACTTCTACATCCCATTTCATAAGGTCTCTGTACTATTGTTGCATGTACAATTCCCTTCTTTATGTTCTCTACAGTTTCAGGTAAATCATCAAAACAAATTACAGTTATTTTTCCCGCCATATTTAAGTCAGTAATAGCTTTAGCTGCTCCTACTCCATCTAAAGCACTAGAGCAAAATAAAGCATTTGGTGTTTTATTAGATTTTAATATTTTTTTTGTTGCTAACTCTGCTTCTAAAGTGTATGATCCAGAGGATTCTATAGTTGTAACTTCAATATCTGAATGCTGCTTTAAATAATCAATAAATCCTTTTACTCTTTCTATTTGATTTTTTACTTCTTTTCCTCCCATAATTATAGCAACTTTACCATTTTGGCCTATGTTATCTATTAACTCTTCTGCTGCTTTTTCTCCTGCCCTTATGTTATCGGTGCCAATATACGCCAACCGGTTGCTTCCTTTGGCATCAGAGTCTACTGTTATTACAGGTATTTCTTTACTTATAGCTTTATTTATATATGGAGTATATTCTTTTTCATCTTGTACATATGTTATTATTCCACTTACATTGGAAGCTATGGCCATATCTATAAGTTTTATACCTGATTTTACACTAGCAGCCTGAGGGCCATTATATTCTATAACGGCTCCTCTTTCTTTAGCTGCATACTCTGCACCTTTTCTAACATAAGACCAGTAAGGGTTTTGATACACATGTGCCAATAATACTATTTTAGGCTTTAACTTTTCTCCTTTAACTTCACATATTTTAATATTATTAATTCCGAAAAGTAGAATTATAAGACTAAATACTACAATGCTTAAAACAATTAAATACATCTTATTTTTTTTCATACTATGAGCCACCTTTAAAAGCAGTAATTATTTTTTTACTATAGAGTTAATTGTATCCATTAAATAATCTGCAATTTTATCCCCTTCTTCTTTATCCTTTGATTCTACAAATAACTTGCACATTGGTTCTTCTTCATCTTGGGAAATTAATGCCCAACAATCTTTAAATTTTAATTTTATGCCTTCCATTATATCTATAGAATGTTCACTAGTTTCTTCTATAATATTTCTCATTACTCTGCCTCTTTCATTTAAAGAGCATATTATTTCATTTTTTACTCTATAATATTTAGGTATTAAATCCATTATAGAAGATAACGTGAGATTATTTTTAGTCATAAAATCCATTATAGTTATAGTTATCTTTATAGGATCTAAAGTATTTAAATATAAATTAACCATATCTCTTCTTGATAATTTTTTTTCATTTTTTAAATAAGTATCCAATATATTTCTGTGAGAAGTTTTCGTTCTTATAGATTTTACATTACACAATGCCGCTACATTTTCCAAAGAAGAAGAGTAATTTATGGGTACTGCTAATGTTTTAATACCCGTAGTTTTTAGAATTATAAATGCTATTAATGCATGTAAATCATCATCTTCTATAATGTTACCATTCTCATCTATTAAAATAGTCTTATCACCATAACTATTAATCCATATTCCTAAATTTGCTGTACTATTTAAAACTTCTTTTTTTAATCCAGAAATATCATTATATCTTTCATATATTTTTATTTTTATACCAAGTTCCATAAATATTTCTTTTAAAATACTATAGACTAGTTCATCCTTCACATTTAATACAACTTTAAATACTTTTTTTCTTAATTCACTGTAAGATATTGAATTGACAATTTGGTTAATATAATACTTTTCCCAATGAGATAATTGAACCAATTCTTTAAGCTCTTCCCCTTTTACTCTTCTGAAATCACCTTTTCTAAAATTGTTTTCTATTTTTCTCTCCATAGTTTTATCAATATCTACCCCATCTTTATCCATAAATAAAATATTAACTCTTTCTGGATCATTTTCTTCTATAAATACATGTATACTTCCCTCAACTTCCAAAAATAAAATAGTACTTCTAGCCATAGGAATAGTTATTGTTCCAAAATCATAGACTTGTATTCCTACAGTTAATAATCCTATGGATATAGAATTTTTAATCATCTGAGCACTTCTATGATTGCTACAACTTATAGACACCTTAGAATTATGTTTTAATAAACCTCCATAAGCTGAACCTAATTTCGATAAAACTTCTGGAGTCATATCTAAATTTATTTCTCCACTTGCTCCATATTTTCCAAACATCAACTTAGAGGATTTCTCATTCCATATTATGTTAGAATCAATAACTGATCTACTTTCAATAGTTTTATCAGGCCATATTTTAACATTTGGTTTTATAATGGTTCTCTTTTTTAATAAAGTATTATCTCCAACAATACTTTCTTCACATACACAAACCATAGATTCAATCTGTACATTTTTGCAAAGTATTGCCCCTCTGACTTCAGAACAATTTCCTATATAACAATTATCAAAAGTAATACTTCTCTTTACAGTGGCTCCTGGCGATATAATATTATTTTTCCCCAGAATAGCATAAGGACCAACTGATGTATCTCTATATATTTTAGTACCACTTCCAATAAATACCGGGGGTTCTAATTTAGCTTCTGAACTTATTTCGCAATTCTTTTCTATCCATATTCCTTTATCATAATTTATTTCTTTGTCCTTAGCTTTTATTTCCCCATTTAATATATTAAATTGACACATCATATATTGCTCAGCATTACCTATGTCACACCAATATCCATTGTCCACATATCCATATATATTTTCACCATTATTTAATAATAGAGGGAAAAGATTTTGGCTAAAATCAAATTTTTGATTTTTTTCATAGTATTTAAATATATCAGGTTCTAAAATATATATTCCTGTATTTATCTTATCACTAAAAACTTCCCTCCAACTAGGCTTTTCTAAAAAGCCCGTAATTTTCCCACTTTCCTCTGTAACTACTACTCCAAAATCTAAAGGTATTGGTGTCTCTTTTAATATAATTGTAGCTATAGCTTTCTTATTTTTATGAAAATCTATAGCTTTGGATATATCTATATCTGTAAAAGCATCTCCACTTATAACTAAGAAAGTATCGTCTAGAAATTCTTCCCCATTTTTTATACTTCCTGCAGTGCCTAAAGGATATTCTTCTATAAAATATCGTATATTAACTCCTAATTCTTCTCCATTATCAAAATAATCCATGATTTCATCAGGCAAATATTGTAATGTAATTCCTATATCCTTAATCCCATAATCTTTTAACAGTTCAATAGTATACTGTATTATCGGTTTATCTAAAATAGGCATCATTGGTTTTGGAATATTACATGTAAGAGGCCTAAGCCTTTGCCCCTGGCCTCCTGCCATAATCATGGCTTTCATATAACTCATCCCCCCTAATTTATTCAGAGTTGAATTTTATTTTATTTGCAAATAAAGTTTTTCTGTCTTTTTCCCTATACTATGCCAAGAGTATTTCTTTTGTATCTCTTTTAAAGCATTTCTTCTTAATCTATTATAAAGAGTTTTATCTTCTAACAACTCACATACATTATCTTTTAAACTCTCTCTTGATTCATTTATAAAGGTTAATCCATTGACCTTATGGTTAACTATTTCTAATAATCCTCCAGTATTTGAAACTATTACCGGACACCCCGCTGCCATGGCTTCTAATGCTACTATACCAAAAGGTTCATAAATAGACGGAACTACCACAGCATTAGCTACTTTATACAACTTATTCTTTTCAAAATCATCTATATATCCTATAAATATTATTTTATCTTCTAATTTCATTTGTGTTACTCTATCTTTAAGTTCTTCTGTCATAAAGCCTGTCCCAGCTATAATAAACTTCACCTTATCATTTTCTTTTAATATTTCAGGAGCAGTTTCTACTAAAACATGTAATCCCTTTTCATAAACATGTCTCCCCACAAAGAAAATGATTTTTTCATCTTCTTTTGCATATTTTTTTCTAAATTCACCCTTATTAAATTCAAAACTAAATTCATCTATATCTATACCATTAGAAATAATATTGATTTTTTCCGTTGGAATTTTAAAAATATTTTCCAACTCATTTTTCATATATTTACTACAAACTATTATATTAGAAGATTCATAACTTAAAAGCCATTCTGCAGAAGATATATATCTTTGCATATCTGTTCTTATTCCATTATTTCTTCCATGTTCTGTAGAATGAATAGTGCATATTGTAGGTATAGTATAGGACCATTTTAGAGTTTTTGCTGCATAACTGCACAACCAGTCATGAACATGAATTATGTCAAATTTTCCCTGATTATTTATCAATCTAATAGCTTCCTCAATCATGGCAAAATTGAGATGCATAACCCACTTTGTAAAATCATTAGTATCTATCTTATAGGGAGTAACCCTATAAATAAAAATTCCATTTTCATTTTCTTCTATTGGAGCTGTACCTTCCTCACATGTAATTACATGAACTTCATTTCCAAGCTTACTTAACTCATTGGATAAATGATACACATGATTTGAAAGTCCTCCTACATTTTTTGGTGGATACTCCCAACTTAACATTAATATTTTCATAATCTAATCCCCCCATGCAAAAATAACATAAACTTAACAATTTTTAACTAACATATAAAAAAACAAAAATACCTTTTGGTATAATTATACTATAATACATTATTTTATAAAGCGTCTATTTATTCATTATATACTGAATTTTTAGCTATTAAGGAGGCCACAATATGAAAAATACTAATAGAATAAAGTTAAAGCTTTACAGTATGATAATTTTCGTTATTATGTTTACTCTATTTCTTGGAATATTTTCATGGATTTCTTTTAATAAATTCAGAGAAACCTCTAAAGAAAACTTATATACTTCACAGGAATTTATTCATCTGATTAATGATAGTAGAAAAATACAAGTAGACTTCAAAAAACAAGTACAAGAATGGAAAAACATTTTACTTAGAGGATTCAAAGAGGACTCCTTTAAAAAATATTATAATCAATTTTTAGAAGAAGATAAAAATGTTAAAGATGGATTGATTGAGTTAAAGGAAAATATGAATAGATTAAATTTAGATACATCATTAGTAGATAAATCTTTACAATCACATGAAGAATTACACAAAAAATATATAGATAGTATAAAAAACTATGATGCTAAGGACAGTATAAGTTATCGTAAAATAGATTTATTAGTAAAAGGAATAGATAGAGCTCCTACAGACAATATGGATGCTATTGTAAAATTAATTGAAGAAAAAGCTAATTCTGATATGGCAAAAATGATTGATAAATCTGCAAAAGATAGTAAAATATTTAAAAACAATTTAACAGCTATTATTAGTGTTAGTATACTATTAACTATTTTAATTTCTATCCTATTAATATTTACATATAAAAATCTTTATAAATCCATAAAACAAATGAAAAAAATTATGGTAGATGCAGGTAATGGAGATCTTACAGTTAAAGGTGAAATTTACACCAAAGATGAATTAGGTGAACTTACACATAATTTTAATAATTTTATAGAAAAAATAAAAAATTTGATTTCTAACACAAAGGAGTTAAGTTTAACTGTATCATCTTCTTGTAATAATATAAAGATATCTTCCATAGAATTAATGAAAGTCTCTGATGAAATTTCTTGTGTTACCAATAACATTGCTCAACAATCTCTAGAGCAATCATCCCTAGCTCAACAAGGAAGTACAAAGATAGGTAGCATTGTAAAACAATTAAACGACATTGCCAGAAGCACAGAAAGCATGGAAAAGTTCACAAATCAAGTTGAAGATGTTTTAACTTCTGGTGTTAAAAGCATTGAATATGGCAAAAACAAAATACTTCATAATAAGAAAACTTGGGAAAAAGTTATTTATTCAACTTCTAACCTGTCTAATAAATCTGGACGAATTGGTGAAATTATAAAAGTTATTAATGGAATAGCTAAACAAACAAATCTTCTTGCATTAAATGCAGCTATAGAAGCTTCTAAAGCTGGAGAATATGGAAATGGCTTTTCTATAGTCTCAGAAGAGATAAAAAAACTAGCTCAACTTTCTAAAGAATCCACAGAAGAAATAGGTAATTTAATAGTGGATGTTCAAAAAGATATAAAAACAGTTAGTGATCAAATAACAACAGCTCAACTATCCATGAAAGAAGAAATATCTTCATTTGAGAATACTGAAATCTCTTTTAAAAACATAGAAGATGTTGTTTTACAACTAACTAAAGAAATAAAAGAAGTTTCAAATAAAATAAAGTATACTAATGAGAATGGAATAGCTGTAAATAAGTCTATATTTAACATCGCCAATATAACAGAACTAAATACTTCCACTATTCAAGAAGTTGCCTCTTCTACAGAAGAACAAAGTGCTTCCATTGAACAAATAACATTATCTATTAATAGCCTTACATCGCACTCTGATACATTAGAAAAAGAATTAGGAAAATTTAAAATATAATGTATAAAGTAAAAGTTACAGCAATCTATTTGCTATAGCTTTTACTTTACCCTCTAATCAATCTACTATTTCTCTTTCAAGAATTACCTGATAAATCCTAGGCCTACCATTGCTATTAAAATCTTTTAAAAGTATTTGAACTAATCTCCAATCTTTTTTAGCATGATCTTCTATTACTTTCTCATAACTTTCTTCCGTAAATATTCCCTCTACGTCTGTACTAACAAATTTATATTCATACATATACACTCTTTCCTCAAGTTAAAAATTGAAATTAAACTTCACCACTGTTTCGCTAATTCTTCTAATTTATCCTCTGATATTCTATATACTGTCCACTCATCCATAGGTATTGCTCCCATACTTTTATAAAATTCTATTGAAGACTTATTCCACTCTAAACACCACCACTCAAATCTTCCACAATTCCTTTCTATAGCAAGTTTAGCTAAATAATTAAACATTATTTTTCCTATTCCTTTTCCTCTCATTTCAGGTCTTACATATAAATCCTCTAAGTATATACCTGATCTTCCTAAAAATGTAGAAAAATTGTGAAAAAACAAAGCAAAACTTACAGGCCTTTCTTTATATTCTCCGATTATAACTTCTGCCGCCTTTTTATTAAATAAAGAATCTTTTAATACTGACTCTGTAGCAACTACTTCATTAGATAGCTTTTCATAGGCTGCCAATTCTTTTATAAACTTTAGAATTAAAGGTATGTCCTTTTCTTCTGCAAATCTTAACTTAAACTCTTCTATTTTTGTGTCTATAAAATAACTCATAATATTTCTCCTAATTTATATTAAAATTTAAATATACATTTTATACTTAATACTAATATTATTGTAATTATATCATAATAAGGTTTTATATGGTATAAATAACACTTCATAATCTTTTTAAATAAACTTAATATCAAAATAAAACTACTTAAAAAGAGTGCTGATTTTCATATGCTCCCTTTGAAGTAACCAGTTTTATTATTTTAACTGTCTACCACAAGGAGAGCATATCATTTTTCAACACTCTTTCTTATATTACTATATTAACCTTTGTATAGGACTAACTGGTCCTAAGGCACTTATTATTTCTGTATATGGTATTTCAATTTTAAATAATCCATAAGCATAAGGCGTATATTCATAAACCTGATAATAAATAACTAATGACTCTGGAGTGAGGTAAAATTGTTGATTCTCCGTTATCCCATTATATTCCTCAATAAGTGGCACATCCATCTCTTTTATCTTTTCATAAATAATCTTGTCTAAAAATCCTTTATAATAAAATTTAGGATTAAATAGATCTTCAAATTCATATATTTCTCCTGTATTTAAGTCAATAGTCAAAGAACTGTATGCAGTATATCCATGTGCTCCTCCTGTATAAGTATAGAGACTAAAAAGTATGCTTAATAACCCTTTTTCATTTAAGGTAACTTTATAAAAGCCTATTATTTCTTGAAAATTAATTTTTTCAGCTACCATTACCTGATTTTTAAATAAATATAATACTTCATCAATGATGGCTTCATTTATCCTCTCCTTTAAATCTTCATCTTCTAAACTCATTATAAAAGGATAGGTTAATTTAAAATTTGTAGGAGAAAGAATTTGTTCTTCTAATTCTACCTTTTCTATTTTTTTATTATTGTACATATAATTTTCATTTCTATAATATTCTTTGGAATTCTTTTCTAATATATCTTTATAAAAATGTGGTTTAAAATTATCATTTAGCCTACAAAAATTATAGAAAGAACACCAATTGCAATAGAACATTTCTATTCCTTCCTTAATTCAAATTACTTACTATATTAATATATTAAAATTATAATATTATGTTCTATTTTAGTTTACATCAATTATTAAATAGATAATTAAATATAACATAAAACTGAAAACTCCAAATATAATTGTATAATATAAAGATTGATTATTTACATGATTAAATAATATTATCATAAGACTCTTAGGATTTAATATTACATCCCAACTATTCCATCTAATAAATCTACCAAGATATATTGCAAATCCACTAAGTAAATTAACACTAATAACAAATATCCATGATAAAAATTTATTATAATATTTCTTTACCATACTTTGATTTATGTATAAGGATAAAAATCCTACTATACATCCTATTAAAACTCCTATTCCAATATTTATAAAATCAAGCCATATAGACACATCTTCATTATAAATAATTGGGGGAACATTGGAATAAAGTTTATAGTCTGGATTAGAAAAATAATATTTATTAGTTGAAAGATGTATGAAATCTGTAGTTATATATGGAGAGTTAGGATAAAACAATAACCATATTATTCCCAACATGAGTATAATTACTTTTTTACTTTTCTTTTTAATTCTACTACTAGTAAAGTTATATATTAACATAGCAATTTCTAATGGAACCCAGGCTAGAATAATATTCCAAATCATATATATTTGCTTTAAATTTCCTCCAAATAAAATCCAAATAAAATAAAACAAAGTTATTATGATAAAATAATTTTTTAACTTTTTTATCTTATTTATACTTCTAATCACAGCTTTCTCCTCTAAATAAACAATTTTACTCCACAAAATCTATTATACATTATCACCTATATATTATTTTACATATTATTCCATAAATATTCAACCATAATATCCAATCACTTTAGATCTTACTTATGCATTTCTTTGAATCAACTCCATTCAAAGCTAAGAATGACTTCATTCACAAAAAGAGTTAAGATATCCTAATCTTAACTCTCCTTTGTTCTTTATATTAAAATTATATTTTATATGTTATTATCTCTTTGCTAAATATTTACGAATATCAAATGCTACAGCTCCAATGATTATTATACCTTTAACAACCTGTTGCCAATACGCTGATACACCAAGGATAACAAGTCCATTGTTAAGAACTTCAAAAATTAATACACCAGTTATGATACCAGATACTTTTCCTATACCTCCTGAAGTAGATACTCCTCCTATAGTAGCAGCAGCTATAGCATCAAGTTCATACATAAGTCCATAATTATTTGTTGCTCCACCAGTTCTTGCTGCAAGTAATGCTCCCGCTAATCCATAAAGAGCACCTGCTAAAGCATATACTTTTACTAATGTAAATTCAACATTTACTCCTGATACTTCTGCAGCACTTGGATTTCCACCTATAGCATAAATATATTTTCCAAAACGTGTTTTATTATATATAAACCATATTATAAAAGCTACTATTGCAGCTATTATTATTAAATTAGGTATAATTCCTACTTCCCCAGAAGCTATGCTAGTAAAATCATTTCTAAGCCCACCAATAGGTTGTGCATTTGTATATATACACGCTAGTCCATATACAATAACCATCATACCTAAAGTTGCAATAAATGGTGGTACTTTAAGATATGCTACCACTACTCCATTAATACACCCTATTGCTAGTCCTACTAGTATAGCTGCTAATATTGGTATAGCCACTGGCAGGCTAGGTAGATCTTTAAATAATTTATATGCATAATCAGGTCTTTGAAGTAAACTGGCTGCAATACAAGCTGTAAGTCCAACTACACGACCTGCTGAAAGATCTGTTCCACGAGTTATAAGTGCTCCTCCTACCCCTAAAGCAATGATAATACGAACGGAAGCTATTATAAGTACATTACGTAAATTTACATAGGATAAAAAACTACTATCCATCGCCCCAATACCAACTAATAAAGCCAAAAGTACTAAATATATTGCATTTTTACTAGCAAATTCTTTAAAATTTCTATCTTTTGATTTTACTTCTGAATTTACATTTCCCTCTGACATATTTAGACCCCCTTCTCTTGTCTATGCAAACTTAGTAGCATAGTTCATGATAAGTTCTTGGCTTGCTTCCTTACCATCTAATATTCCTGTAACTTTTCCAGAGCACATTACCATGATTCTATCAGACATACCTAATAACTCAGGCATCTCTGAAGATATCATAATAATACTCTTTCCACGTTTAGCCAAATCAGCAATAATGGTGTATATTTCATATTTAGCACCAACATCAATTCCTCTAGTAGGTTCATCAAGAATAAGTATGTCTGGCTCAGTAAGTAACCAACGTGAAAATATAACTTTTTGTTGATTTCCTCCAGAAAGATCTCTAATAAGAGTCCTAATAGAAGGAGTTTTTATATGAATTTTATTAATACTTTTAGTTACATCTTCTATGCCTCTCTTTTTATTAATTATTAGATTAAAATCTATATACCTATCAATACTAGCAATTAAAGTGTTGTCTTCTATAGAAAGTACAGGAAAAATCCCTGTAGCTCTACGTTCTTCTGTAAGTAGAGCTATGCCATATTTTTTAGCATCTATGGGACTCTTTATTTTAACTTCTTTATTTTCAATTATTATCCTTCCTTTAGATATATTTCTAAGTCCAAATATAGCTTCTACTAATTCTGTTCTTTGCGCTCCAACCAATCCACCTACACCTAATATTTCACCTCTTCTTAATTCAAAGGTTATGTCTTTAAAAGACTTAGGATTTATTGAAGTAAGTTCTTCTATTTTCATAATCACTTCATCAGGTGTATTTTCACGTTCTGGAAAACGATTAGTTAAATTACGTCCTACCATTTTTGATATTATAGTATCTGTAGTAAGCTCATTTGATAACCATGTTCCTATATATTTTCCATCTCTCATAATAGTTACTTCATCTGAAATCTCTAATATTTCCTCCATTTTATGAGAAATATATATTATTGATACTCCTTCAGCTCTTAGTTTTCTAATAATGTCAAAAAGATGAGACACTTCATTTTCAGTAAGAGATGATGTAGGTTCATCCATTACAATAACTTTTGATCTATATGAAACTGCCTTTGCAATTTCCACTCCTTGAATACTAGATACAGATAATTTAGCCATTAGGGTACTAGGTTCTATATTCATTTGCACCTCTTCCATAAGGTTTTTAGTGTCATTATACATTTTCTTATGATCCACCATTTTTATTCCTATAATATTTTTCACAGGAAATCTTCCGAGCCATATATTTTCCATAACATTACGATAAGGAACTGGATGGAGTTCCTGATGTATCATTGAGATGCCATTCTTTAATGCATCCTTTGAACTGTTGAATTGTACTTCTTTACCTTCTAAAATTACTTTCCCAGAATCGGGAATATATATACCAAATAAACATTTCATTAAAGTTGATTTGCCAGCTCCATTTTCTCCCATTAGTGCATGTACCGTTCCAGGTCTGATTTTTAACGTTACATCATCTAACGCTTTTACACCAGGAAAACTTTTAGAAATATTGTGCATCTCCAAAATATACTCCTGTGCCATATATTACACCTCTTTCAACAAGATTGAACTTGCTTATAATAAATCATTTAAATTCAGGGAGTGTTTAAACTTCACTCCCTGAATTGTTAATTTTTAGTATAGAAAATGTTTTCTATATTGATATTACTTAAATTGGCTTAAATTTTCCTTTGTAACTGGTTGATATGGAACCCACTTATATTTATTGTCTGTAATTCCTTCTACTGATTTTTTAATATCTTCCCCTTTAGCAAGAGAATAGGAAATGTCAAGTACTGCTTTCCCCTGATTCTTAGCATCGTTCAATACTGTTCCAAGCATTTGTGAACCTTTAAGTGAATCAAGAGCAGGTGCTGTGGCATCTACACCAACTACAGGCATCATTTTATTATCTTTAAAATAACCTGCTGCTTTAAGTGCCTCAATAGCTCCAAGAGCCATATCATCATTATTAGCAAATACAACTTCAATTTTATTTCCAAAAGATGATAACCATGCTGCCATTTTTTCTTGTCCCTGCGCTCTCTGCCAATTAGCAGTGTCACTAGCAAGTTTGTCTACTTTTAATCCAGCATCTTCTAAAGCTTTTATTGAATATTTACTACGTAATATAGCATCCTGATGTCCTGGTTCCCCTTCTAACATTACATATTGTATTTTACCATCCTTATTTTTATCAGCCTGTGGATTCTTCTTCCAATAGTCTGCAATTATTTGTCCCTGCATTGTTCCAGATTCTTCAGCTTTTGCTCCAACATAATACATTTTGTCCCATTTCTCCATATCTTCTTTTACCGGTTCACGATTAAAGAACACTATTGGTATATTAGCTTTTTTTGCTTTGTCAATAATAACTGATGCAGCAGTACGATCAACCATGTTTACCGCTATAACATCATATTTTTGAGTAATAAACGTATCCACTTGATCATTTTGTGTAGCTTGCTGTCCTTGTCCATCTACAGCATTAATATTAATTTTTACTCCTGTAGATTTTTCTTTTTCTTCAGCAGTCTTTTTTATAGCTTCGTTTACAGTGGAAATAAATGTATCGTCAAATTTGTAAAGAGCAACTCCTACTTTTATTTCCTTCTTTTCTCCTCCAGAATTTGAGTTAGTAGAGCTTGCTGATTTCCCACAGCCTACCATCATAGTTGTAGCAATGGCTGCAGTAGCAATTAAAGTGATAACTTTTTTCATTTTGGTCCCCCCTGTTAATTTTTTATATTAACTTATATGAACATTAACCTAACTATTGCTTAAATACCGAAAATTTTCTTCATATAAGCAATAGCATAAATCAATGTACAAAACTCTCATTATAATCTATAGGTAACTAAATAAT
This sequence comes from Clostridium tetanomorphum, assembly GCF_017873215.1. Taxonomy (GTDB): domain Bacteria; phylum Bacillota; class Clostridia; order Clostridiales; family Clostridiaceae; genus Clostridium_AO; species Clostridium_AO tetanomorphum. Next base: position 437 of record NZ_JAGGKA010000012.1, on the reverse strand, counting down.
CTATAGGTAACTAAGCAATAAAATTCGTCATAACATAAATAATCATAACGTTTTCAAATATTAAAAACATTACTTCATTCACGTAATCTACAAAATTTTATTATAAATAATTCTATACTTATTTTTATTTTCCTCTAAAATATTAATACTTTTCTTAATATTGTAATAATACTTGTTGTAAATAAAAAAATTTCTTTCATATATTCAACTATATGTATGTAAAATAAAATTTAGTCCTATCTGAAAATACAATTCCATAAATTTTATTCACATATAAATATTGCCTTAAACAAATTAATAGGGCTGTCGCACTATAAAATTAGTGTGACAGTTTTTTTTGCATAAAAAAATAAATCTCCCACTCGGAAGAGTGAAAGACTTATGGTAAAATTAATATATGATCAAACACATTAATTTACATAAAAATTATACTTCAA
>NZ_JAGGKA010000011.1 GCF_017873215.1 Clostridium tetanomorphum | reverse complement strand
AAACCATATCTATTCTATCAAAGTGAGGTGTTTTTTTTCAACGCTTAAGCTTTTCTGAACACACCTGCATAGCAGGTGGTTTTATTTATAGACAAAAAGAGCATGTATAATTTTGATTTACAAAATCTATACATGCTTATAATAAAGTATTGTATTTTTTAATTTTTCAATATGATTTTTTCCTTCTTTAGTGTCCATTTTTAATCAAATCTACTACAACAGGATCTTTTGATGCCACTCCTTGTGCCTTTAACTCAATAATCTTTTCTTTAAATTGTGGAAGATACTTTTCATGTGCTACCAACAATTCATCCAATACTTGTTTTGCCTTACTTCCATTTTGAATTAATGGATTTATTATAAAAGCTTCTAACGCTATTCCATAGTCACCTGTTAATGCAGCATTGATTGTACATTCTTCCATTGCTTTCATAATCTGAAGCCATCCTTTTTCAAATGATGCCATTTCCCCCCATGCAACTGGTTCTGCACCTTTAGCCGAAATTATACAAGAAACTTCAACAATAGAATCTGAGTCAAGACATGGTATCGCTCCATTATTTTGTGTACTTACCACCATGTGAAGACCTTTATTATTATATATTGCACTTATACATTCACAAGCTGCATCACTGTAATATGCACCACCACGCTTTTGCAATTCTTCAGGTTTTTTGTTCAAATCCGGGTTTTTATATATTTCAAAAAGATAAACTTCTACCTCTTTCATTTGTTCTGCACGTGTTCCACCTTTTTTAAATTCTTCTAAACTGTGTTCTAGCATCTCTTTTTCGCAGTAGTAATAACGATGATATCCACAAGGTAATAAATTCATAGAATGTAATAATTCCAATGGAAATTTAGCTTGATAAATGTTAGCTGGAGTTCCACCATTTTTTTCGTTAATATGCTCTATTAACTGTCCTGTAACTTCTTTTCCTTCTTCATCAAAAACTTTATGCCAGTGGAAATGATTCAATCCAGCAAACTGATAATGTAACTTAGACGACTGCATTCCAATAACTTTTGGTTCATTCATCATAGAAATCACTGGTACATTACACAATCCAATACATTTTTTCCATCCAAAATGCTTAATAATTGCTTCTGTAATAATCCCACTAGGATTAGTAAAATTAATAAGCCAGGCATCAGGACATAGTACTTTCATGTCATTAATAATATCTTTTATTACCGGAATTGTTCTAAATGCCTTAAATATTCCACCAGCACCGTTAGTTTCTTGACCCAGCATTCCATGCAATAAAGGTATTCTTTCATCTTTAATTCTTGCATCTAATAAACCCACTCTAAATTGTGTTGTTACAAAATCAGCACCTTTTAATGCTTCTTTTCTGTGTAATGTTGTGACTACTTTTACATTATACGGAGTTGCATCCCACATACGCTGTGCCAAATTTCCAACTATATCTAACTTTTCTTTTCCATCTTCAATATCAACTAACCATATCTCACTTATTAGAAGTTCATCATATCGCTTAATAAAACCTTCCATCAATTCTGGTGTATAGCTGCTTCCTCCTCCAATTGTTACAATCTTTATAGCTCCTTTCATAACTCCTACCTCCTATAAAATATTGTACTTATAATATATTTGTTAAAGTGACCTAGTTCAACAAAAGCACAACATTCTGGTTGCTTTTTTCAAAGATTTTATTAAGCATTATGTTACATTGAAGCTTTTTGAAACTTTTAATCAATTTTTATTTCCTAAAATATAAAAAGCTCGTCAGAATTTTTCCTGAACAAGCCTTAAAATAACCATTAATAACTTTTACAAAGAAGGAATTATAAGTTTTTTTCTTCATTAATATTTCTGTCATCAACAATGCTAATAACTTCTTGAATATAATTTATATTTCTTTCATAATCCATTCTAAAAATACAACTAAAAATAACATCTAACATATATTGCATTGCAATATGAGATGAAAACTGAGATATTCTATTTCTGAGATTTTCTCTATCACTTATATACAAATGATGCTTTATATAATTCGGTACAACACTTGTTCCAACTCTACCTATCCAGATTATTTCCGTTCCCTTTTTATGTAATATTTCTACAATAGAAGGCAAAAATGTTGCTCTTCCTGAATATGACAAAATAATAGCTACATGTTTTCTATTAGATGCAGTTGCCGTACAACGCTGTTCATAAGAAGATTTTGGGCAATTAACAATTCTACCAATTGCAAGCATTTTATCTTGAAAATTTTCTGCAACATTAATATTATGTGCATGAGTATATATATCAATGATGTCTGCATTATGCAATAATACTACAGATTTATTTAATTTCTCTACATCAATAGACTTATAAGTATCTGTTATTGATGCCTCATACAATTTTAATAGTTTTTCAGCTATTATTCCCTGACTATCATTAGACGTAAACGGAAAATTAACATCAATTTGATTCTCCTCTTTTCCCTCTTCTATTATAATATCTTGGACAAGCTTTACTTTCAGTTCATTAAATCCATCAACTCCAATTTTTTTGCAAAACCGGTGAATTGCAGATTTTGATACAAAAGTCTTTTCAGAAAGATTTTGAATAGATAATTTTTGAATTTGTTCTTTATTTTGAATTATGTATTGTGCTAATTGGTTTTCTGTGGGGGTCAAGTTATCACAGCATTTAATCATATTTTCTATTGTCATAATTGCCTCCTAGTTCACTTTAGTTATAAATATACTATAATATATAAATAATGATCATAAACTTGAATTAAAGTTATCCTAATATATTTTCTTTAGTTGTTTATTGTTTATTATATACTAATTCATAAGCTTAAGCTATTATTTTACTTTCTTCAAAATAATGTGTTTTTTTCAATGCTTAAACTTTTCTTAACACACCTTTCTCACAATTGGCTTTTCATAAACAAAAAAATTAAAGGACACTAAAAGCATCCCTTAATTTTAAGTACTAAAGCACCTTATTATTTTGTTTTAGACATTTCCCTAGTTTTATCTGTACATTTCCTCATTGCTTCCATTACAGTTCCTCTAAAATTATTTTTTTCTAAAGAATATACTGCCTCTATTGTAGTTCCCGCTGGTGAGCAAACTCTATCTTTTAAAACTCCTGGATGTTCTCCTGTCTCTAATACCATTTTTGCGGCTCCTAATACTGATTGTGCTGCCATTTTATAGGCCTTATCTCTAGGAACACCATCTAATACCGCTCCATCTGCTAAAGCCTCTATAAACATATATACATAAGCCGGTGAGGATCCACTTACAGCTGGTATTACCTCCATAAGATTTTCTTGTATTATCTCTACTTTGCCAAAGCTTTTAAATATATCTACTACAACTTTTAAATCCTCTTCTTCAATTAATTCATTACAACATATAGCACTCATGCCTTCCCCTACTAAAGCAGGTGTATTTGGCATAGTTCTAATTACTTTTACCTTCTTTTCAAAGGCTTTTTCTACATACTCTATAGCTATTCCTGCTCCTATAATAACAATTATTACATTTTCCTTTACATAATTTTTTATTTCCTCTATTACTTCTTTGTATTTATTAGGTTTAACCGCTAAAATAATTATATCTGAATTTTTTGCCACTTCTTCATTTGAGTTTAAAATATTTACATTAAATTTTTCTTTCATACACTTTAGCTTTTCATCATCTTTATCACTCACAGAAACATTCACTGGTGAAACTATTTTAGAGCTTACAACTCCTGTAATCATAGCTTGTGCCATGTTTCCACATCCTATAAATCCTATAGTTTTTTTCATATTATTTTTCTCTCCTTTAATTCTGTTATAGTTTTATCCCACCTCTGCCACTACTACTATTCCCATTTCTTAGACATACTCTACCTAAGTTTAAAAATGACTTTATTCTCTTATTTGTCCATTTCCACGAATTATATATTTCGTAGTAGTTAATTGAGTAAGTCCCATAGGACCTCTTGCATGAAGTTTTTGTGTACTTATTCCTATTTCTGCACCAAAACCAAATTCACTTCCATCAGTAAATCTTGTAGAAGCATTTACATATACAGCTGCTGCATCTACTTCATTTAAAAATCTTTGAGAATTAGTATAGTTTTCTGTAATAATGGCTTCAGAATGTTTAGTTCCATGATTATAAATATGATTTAAAGCATCATCTAGAGAATCTACTATTTTAACAGATAAAATTAAATCTAAATACTCAGTATCCCAATCTTCTTCTGTGGCCTTAGATATTAAGGATAATATTTTATCATCTTTAATAAAGTTTTTTACAATTTGTAGCGATTTTTCACAAAGTCTAAGTTCTACTCCATATTTACTAATTTCTTTTATCATTTCAGGAATAAACTTACTGGCTATATCTTTATGAACTAATAAAGTTTCCATAGCATTGCAAACCCCTGGTCTTTGAGTCTTTGCATTTATAACTATATCTTGAGCCATTTTTAAATTAGCAAAACTATCTACATAAGTATGACATACTCCAACCCCAGTTTGGATTACAGGAACTGTAGAATTCTTAACTACATTATTAATCAGTCCCCTACCTCCTCTTGGGATAAGAACATCTATATATTCATTCAGTTTAAGCATCTTATTTACTACTTCTCTATTAGTAGTTTCAATAAGTTGAATGGTTCCTTCTGGAAGACCACTTTCTACAGCTGAATTTTGTAATATTTCACCAATACATTTATTAGTATTTATAGCCTCAGAACCCCCTCTTAAAATTACAGCATTACCTGATTTTAAGCAAAGAGCTGTAGCATCAACAGTTACATTGGGCCTAGCTTCATAAATTATACCTATAACGCCTAGTGGTACTCTTTGTACACCAATATTAATACCATTTGGTCTTTTCCACATACCTAAAACTTCCCCTATTGGATCTGAAAATTCTGCAACTTCTATAAGACCATTAACCATATCATTTATTCTTTTTTCATTTATTAAAAGTCTATCCAAAAGAGCCTTAGAAAGTCCTTTTTCCCTACCTTTTTCCATATCAACTTTGTTTGCTTTTATAATTTTATCTTTATTTATTTTTAAATCTTCGCCCATTTTATAAAGAGCTTTATTTTTTAAATTGCAATCCACTAATGATAAGAATCTAGAAGCCTCTTTAGCTTTTTTACCTTTATTAATTAAATCTTTATATAATTGCTCCAAAACAATACCTCCTAAAATTATTGAGCTATATTAAACCATGTACCTACTGTTTCCCCTTTTACTATCTTTTGTAAAACTTCATTTTCTTCCCCATTTACTATTAACATTGGTATCCCTGCTGAAGTAACTATTTTTGCTGCCTTTATTTTTGTAGCCATCCCTCCAGTTCCAAGACCAGACCCTGCTCCACCAGCACAAGATACAATATCTTCTGTTATTTCTTCAACAAAATCTATTAATTCAGCGTCATCATTGTTTCTTGGATCACAATTATATAACCCTTCAATATCAGACATTAAAATTAACAAATCAGCTTTTACTAATTCAGATACAAAAGCTGAAACAGTATCATTATCACCAACTTTAGTTTCTTCCATTACTATAGCATCATGTTCATTTACTATAGGTATAACTCTTTTATTTAAAAGCTCCTTTAAAGTGTTTGCCGCATTATACCTTCTAACTTCATCTACTATATCCTCTTTAGTTAAAAGTATTTGTCCAACAGTTTTACCATGCTCACCAAATATCTTTCTATATATATACATAAGTGTTCCTTGTCCTATAGCAGCAGCAGCTTGTCTTTTAGCAATATCTTCGGGCTTTTCTGATAATCCAAGTTTTCCCATACCTGCTCCTATAGCACCAGAAGACACTAAAATTATATTATATCCTCTATTGTGTAAATCTGATAACTGACGTACCAAACGTTCAATATTAAATAAATTCAAAAGTCCATTTTCGTGAGTTAATGTAGAAGAACCAACCTTTACAACTATGTTTTTTACATTTTTTAAATATTCTTCTCTGTTAAATTGTACGGTTTGTAAATTTTGCATTATTATTTTCACTCCCTTTAAAGACGCCCTAAAAACGTATATAAAATTTTTTTATTTCTTAAATATTATCCTAACGCATATCTTACAACTTACAACCTCTAAATAAGTTGTCACTTTATTTTAATATAATTTTATTAAATTTGTCAAGTTTAGTTAAAGAATTTATATACAAAACTGACCCTTAATGGATACTGTAAATGCTTAAACACAGTGGCTTTATATATTAAAAATAAATTTATGTTAATCATATCTAACCAACCTTACAACAATGTAAGGTTAAAATCTAAATTGTAAGTTACAACGATGTTTTTTTTAGGATATATTTCGTAAAATAACCATAGAACATTAATTAAGGAGGACAAGAAATGTTATTAGGATTAGCCAAAAAAAATATAAAAGGAAACTTTAATAATTACTTTATTTATTTTGTTTCCATAGTATTTAATGTAACCATATATTTTGCTTTTCAAAATATAGCATCTAATAATCAAGTCAAGGCATTTTTGGAGCAAGATCAAAAATCACTTGTATTGTTCAAAGGTTCAGCTGTAATAATTGCTATATTTGCTGCCATATTCGTATTATACTCTAGTTCTTTCTTTATAAGAAAGAGAAAAAAAGAATTAGGACTTTATTCTCTACTGGGATTAAAAAAGAGACAGATAGGCTCATTACTTTTTTATGAAAATATCATCATTGGAAGTATTGCTCTTTTAGCAGGACTACTTATGGGAGGTTTGCTTTCTAAATTATTTATTATGATTCTAATAAAATTTATAGGAATGAATTTATTAATAAAATTTTCTATAGGTATAGATGCTGTATTACATACAATTATAACTTTTGGAATATTATTTTTAATAGTTTCTATAAATGCATACACCATAATCTATAGATTTAAGCTTATAGATTTGTTTAAAGCTAACAGTACAAGTGAAAACAAGAGTAAAAAAAGCACTAAACCATCTATAGTTTTAGCATTACTTTCTATAATTTTCTTTGTAATTGAAGGAATTGCCGCTATGACTATAAAAGATTCTCCTACATTCCTAAGGAATGTACCTATTGCACTTGTAACTTCAATAATAGGCACTTTTATCTTCTTTGGTACATTTTTAACCTTTATGATAAGTGTTCTAAAAAGGAATAAAAAATTATATTACAAAGGAGATAATTTAATAAGTATATCTCACTTTTTATACAGAATAAAATCTAATGCAAAAACATTATCAATAATCGCTATTACAAATGCTGTTGCCTTAACTTCAATAAGTGTTACTTATAGCATAGACTACAATATGAAAAAAATTTATAAAACAACCTATCCATTTTCATATTCATATATAACGACAGGTAAATCTTTAGATAAGCAAGTTGAAGATATAATAAAAAAACATCCTGAAAACAAACTTATAACCTCAGCAGAGTCTGAACTTGTGAAGGTATCTAGTAAATTAGAAAATTTTCCTGATTTAGAATCTAATTATACCTATTTAATATCTATAAGTAAATATAAACACACTCTAAAGCTTAAAGGATTAGATACCAATTTCAAAATTCCTTCTTCATCACAAGCAATATTACTAAAATATGGCTCAAAGGATTTAGATGAAATTAAAGGAAAAACTGTGAATATACATTATAAGGATTTAAAAAATTCTTTTAAGATAATAGATAGAAAATTAGAAGAGCCTTTAAATGTTACTGATATGGGACCAATTTTGTTAGTTCAAGATGAAATTTATGAGAAATATTATAATAAAGATAATGTGGTTACCCTTAAAGCATATTCAGTACAAAATCCATTAGATAGCACTTCACTAACAAAGGATATTATAAAAATAATGCCTGACGATACTAAGTTAAGTTATGTACAAGACATGAAGCAAATATTAATTTTAACCTCAATGATGTTATTTATAGGTATTCTGGTAGGATTAGTTTTCCTAACTTCTACAGGAAGTATATTATACTTCAAACAACTTACAGAAGCTAATGACGATAAAGAAAGATATACTATTCTAAGAAAGATAGGCATATCTAAAAAAGAAACAAAAAAATCTATTAAAAAACAATTAATAATAATTTTTATATTACCAATAATTATAGGACTTCTTCACAACCTACTAGCGCTAGCACTATTGACTACAACAATAGACCTTAGCATTAAAGTACCAATTATTATAAGTATTGTATCTTATGTTTTAATTTATTCTATTTATTACTTGTTGACAGTAAAAACTTATGCAAAAATAGTTACAGAAAATTAACTTTTATGGAGGATGAATACTATGAGTATTGTTGTTGAAACTAAGAATCTAAAAAAAATATATGGTTCAAAAGGAAATATATACACTGCACTTGATGATATAAACTTACAAATTAATGAAGGTGAATTTGTTGGGATAATGGGTCCTTCTGGTGCTGGCAAAAGTACCCTTTTAAATGTAATATCTACTATTGATAAACCTACCTCCGGGAATATATCCATAGGTGGTGAAAATATATTAAATTTAAATGAAAATGCCCTTTCTTCTTTTAGACGAAATAAGCTTGGATTTATATTTCAGGACTTCAACCTTTTAGATACTTTAACTTTAAAGGAAAATATAATGCTTCCACTAACACTTTCTAAGATAAAAGTTACCTTAATAGAAAGAAGAGTAACTGAAGTAGCTGAAGCCCTTGGAATATCTAACATATTAGAAAAATATCCATATGAAGTTTCCGGTGGACAAAAACAAAGAACAGCTGCTGCTAGAGCTATAATAACAAACCCAACACTTGTACTAGCAGATGAACCTACAGGTGCTTTAGACTCAAAGTCTTCTAAAGATCTTCTACAGTGCCTTACAGATTTAAACGAAAATATTAATGCTACTATAATGATGGTTACTCATGATGCTTTTGCTGCTAGCTATTGCAAAAGAATATTATTTATAAAAGATGGAAGATTATTTACAGAGCTCGTAAAAGGAAATTCATCTCGTAAAGAATTTTTCCAAAAAATATTAGATGTACTAGCAACTATAGGTAACTAACTTAAATCTTATATTAATATATTTTAAAGTAAAGGAGTTTTTAAAATGAAAAAATTAGTAATTTCATGTTTATTAGTAGTTATGACTCTATCTTTAACTGCTTGTGGCTCAAAAAATAACAATGCTTCAAATTCAACAAAGCAAGAAGCTGAATTACAAGATACAAAAGGTTCTTTTGGAGACTTAAAAACTATGCCTGAATTTAAGGTTAATGATGTAAATGATAAGGTGGTAACTAATGATATATTTAAAGATAAAAAACTTACTATGATAAATATATGGGGAACATTTTGTAAGCCTTGTATAGATGAAATGCCTGAACTTCAAGATTTATATAATGAGTATGGAAAAAAAGATGTCAATATAATAGGTGTAGTTGCTGATGGTGATACAAATGAGGTTAAAGCATTTGAAATATTAAAAAAATCAAAAGTAGAATTTACAAATCTAATACCAAATGAAAAGTTTCAAAAGGACTTTGTTAGTAAAACTAACGCAGTGCCTGTTACAGTATTTTTAAATAGTAAGGGAGAAATCTTACAAACAGTAGTAGGTGCACGTGAAAAAAATGTTTATAAAAAGTTAATAGAAAACAATTTAAATACAGCAAAGTAGGTGTAATCTTATGAAAAATAAGATAAGAATATTTTTATTTACAATAGGTATATCATTTATAGGTCTCGGAATGTACAGAGGAGAAGTAAATACTGTGCTTACAAAAGCAATTAATATTTGTTTGGAGTGTATAGGAATTGGATAATTTAAAAAGAAAATTAGTTCAAATAATAACACTTATAAGTACCAATGGATATTTTAAGGGTTTTTTAGATGGACATATTTATAGGGGTAAAACAAAAAGATTATGCGTTCCAGGACTTAACTGTTATTCCTGCCCTGGCGCCCTTGGCTCCTGCCCCATTGGTTCTCTGCAGGCAGTTATAGGAGATTTAAAATATAAGTTTTCTTTTTATGTAGTAGGATTTTTAACTCTTATTGGGATAACTATGGGACGATTTGTATGCGGATGGTTGTGCCCTTTTGGATTAATACAAGAATTATTACATAAAATACCTTCCCCTAAATTTAAATTGAGCAAGAAATTTAATAGATTAAAATATTTAAAATATATAATACTTTTAGTATTTGTAATTTTACTTCCTATGTTTTGGGTAAATGATATCGGTATGGGAGATCCAACATTCTGTAAATATATATGCCCTGCTGGTACTCTCGAAGGAGGTATTCCTCTTACTTTATTAGATACTTCTCTAAGGTCCGCTATAGGATTTTTATTTGTATGGAAGACCACGCTGCTTATAATTACAATTATTTTATCTATAATTATATTTAGACCTTTTTGTAGATTTATTTGTCCTCTAGGTGCTATATACAGTTTATTTAATCAAATAAGTTTTTATAGATTAGAAGTAGACAAAAATATGTGTACAAGCTGTGGTAAATGTTCTAGAAAATGTAAAATGAATATAGAAGTTTACAAACACCCCAACAGCCTTGAATGCATACGTTGTGGAGAATGTAAAGATGTATGCCCTCATAATGCCATAAAAACAGTTTTTAAAACCACTGCATCCATAGCAACATCAAAAAGTAAAACTATTTAATATAATACAAAGAACGGTGAATATAAATTTTTTATTCTTCACTGTTCTTTATTTTTTGTTAACTGTCCCTGCTTTACATTAACCACCCACCATTAAGTTTATGGTTAAATTAATATAATGTGCTAAAAATATATTAATCGTTCCCGAGTAAATACGAGCAAAGTATATTTGTAATACTATGTTGGTCAGTATATAATATAGGAAAATAAAATTAATTTAGAAAAAGGTGTTATTATGTTTAAAATAATGATAGTAGAAGATGACCTAAAAATAAGAAATATAATATTAGAAAATTTAAAAAAGTGGAATTTTCAAGGACTTTATGTAGAAGATTTTAATGAAGTATTTAGTGATTTTGCAAAATATCAACCTGACTTAATACTTATGGATATAAATCTACCATGTTTTGATGGCTTTTATTGGTGCAATAAAATAAGAGAAGTTTCTAAAGTTCCTATAATATTTGTATCTTCAAGGGATACCAATATGGACATTATAATGTCAGTAAATATGGGCGGAGATGATTTCATACAAAAGCCATTTTCATTAGACGTTCTTATGGCTAAAATAAATGCACTTTTAAGAAGAACTTACTCCTACTCAAATATAGAATCAAATGTCATTGAAAATAATGGTGTTGTACTTAATTTAAAGGATTGTAACCTAATATATAATGAACATAAAATAGAGCTTACAAAAAATGAGTTTAAAATTATTTATATCCTTATGAAAGAAAATGGTGAAGTAGTAAGCAGAGATAAAATTATGAGATTACTTTGGAAAGATGAAAGCTTTGTGGATGACAATACTTTGACCGTTAATATAAACAGACTGCGAAAAAAACTATCAGAAATAGGTCTCAATGATTTTATTCAAACTAAAAAAGGTCAAGGATATATAATACTATGAACTTAAAAGAATATTTTCTCGACAAAAGATATTTCATTATTTTCTATATAGTTTTAATGACATTTATTTCTGCTATAGTCTACTTAGATGGAACCATTCAGGTAAACTTTTATAATATTATATACATAAATATAGTTGCAGGTACCGTTACTACTATATATCTTTTAGGAGAGTACTTCTTTAATAGAAAGTATTATAATACAATAAAATATATATTAGACAACAGAGAGGAAGATATTATTTATTCCCTTCCTGAACCTAAGAGCTTTAAACAATATTTAAATAATAAACTGTTGATACATATATATATAAATGAGGAGTTAAAAATAGAAAAACTTCATGAAGAAAAGAGAAACAACTCAGAATTTATTACGTCTTGGGTACATGAAATTAAAACTCCAATATCTGTAGCTAGATTAGTTATAGAAAACAGTTTAGGTAAACCTAAAGAAGAAATTTTAAATAGCATTGAAGAAGAAATAGATAAAATAGATAACTATGTTGAACAAGCATTATATTATTCTAAGATAGATGATTTTTCAAAGGATTATTTTATAAGCGACCATAACTTGGAAAAAATAGTGAAAACACATATAACAAAGCATGCTAAATTATTCATAAATAAAAAAATAAAGATAGAAATAAACAATATAGATTTCACTGTGTCTACAGATATAAAATGGTTAGGATTCATAATTGATCAGATATTAAGTAATTCATTAAAATACACTGGTGAAAATGGAACAATAAAAATCAGTGGTGAAAAACTTAGTAAAGAAAAAATTCTTATAATAGAAGATAACGTCATAGGAATTAAATCAGAAGATATAGATAGAGTTTTTCATAGAGGATTTACAGGACATAATGGTAGAGAACTATACAAATCTACAGGTATGGGATTGTATTTAGCAAAGGAACTAGCAAAAAAACTAGGTCATCATATAAGTATAGAATCCTCATATGGTGAATACACAAAGGTCAAAATACATTTTCCAAAGCTTACAGATTACTTTAATATAGTTAAAATGTAGTTTAAAGTTGAGACAGTTAACAACTTTTAATACTTGTTAGCTGTCCCTAATCATTTTATTCAAAATACACAATAACATAATATTTATTAACCTTTCCCTAAAAAATTACTAAAATTATATTCTTCTAGTATAAAAGTTTCTATTTTAAAAATCCTAAGATCCATGCCATAATCTCCCTTTAAATTTCTATAATTACTAACTTATTTTTTTCTCCAACTTATTAATTGTATTTAATATTGTTAAATTAGCTCTATTATTCTTTCGTACTGCTTCCAAACTTTCAGGATAACAGTTCAACACTGGGCTATATGGATATTCTCCACAAACATCTATACCACAAATACGCTTATTTTTAGCAATATATTTTATCAAATTAAGCAACTGCATAAGCTTCATATTTCCTTGGTCCCAATTTGTTACTGCTTCTGATTTTCCAAGAACATCTTTATCAATGCTAATATAGACATTATAAGTAGAAATTGATGATTTTATATATTCTTTTATGCTTGCTTGTCCCATTTGTTCTTTTGATAATATTAGAACTTTCTCATTTAGGTATGATGGTATAGATTCTAACAAATCCTCCCTAGTGCCTATGATAATAACCTTTTTAAGCATCGGCAATCTCTCTAAAGATTTCGATACCCAAGATCCACAAGTTACTAAAGATTCACAAGGAGCATCCTTCATATCTGTATGATGGTCAAATAGAATTAAAGTGAAGGGAGCTTTTACATCTTTCATAAGTAAATATGTAACATAATGATAGTTGCCACTTCCTATAAATGTTATTCCTCTATATTTTCGTTTTTTCAATCTCTTAGCAATAGATGCTAAGGCTTTCGATTCGCAATATCTATTCGTATTTCTGATATCTGAAAGCTTGATCCACTCATAATGAGCTTCCTTAAAATATGTTTGCATTTGATACACTTGATCAAAATCCAATATGTTTACTGAAACCTCCATAATTGATTCGCCTCCATATCAATACTTATTAGTCTTCAATCTGTGAAGTTTCAAAGCCTTTTGATAAAGGTACTACATCAATATTCATATATAATTATACATTTAAGTAAGTTAGGTTGCAAAATAAACACTAAAATTTGGAAATAATTGATGAATATTGAAAACAAAATTAGGGACAGTTAACAATTTTTAATACTTGTTAACTGTCCCCAATTATTTTATTTAAAACACATACATAATATTTACTAACCGTCCTGGAATTGACGAAACTTAAAAATAAATTAAAGTAATTCTTTTCTTAATTCTTCAGGTGATTTAGGTGATAAATATGCAAAAGGAACATCAAAGACTGTTACTGCCCCATACTTTCCTTCTTTTGATAAATTATAAACTCCCCTAGCATAAGCTACCAATACACTTGATGTAAATTCAGGATTACTATCTAAACTTAAACTAAATTCCATTCTTTCTTTATTCCCATCTCCAGTAGTAGCTGTTCTTATAACAAATCCACCATGAGACATTTTTGTATGCTCTTTTTTAAATTCTTCTTCAGAAATAAAATGAACTGTTGTATTATAGTCTGAAAAATAATTTGGCATATTTTTTATAGTGCATTCTATTTTATTTAAATCTGCTCCTTCACAAGGAACTACATAGCAAACTCTTTCATGTTTTTCTCTAACAGTTAATTTTGGATTTTGTCCACTTCTTACTCTGTCTAAAGCTTCTTCTAGTGGTATTGTATACTGTACAGCATTTTTAACTCCTTCTATTCTTCTTACTGCATCTGAGTGTCCTTGGCTTACACCTTTTCCCCAAAAAGTATAATCCACTCCTTGTGGCAATACTACTTCTCCTAAAAGACGATTTAAAGAAAACAAACCTGGATCCCAACCTGTAGATATAAGACTTACAGTTCCAACCTGTTTTGCAACACTATTTACTATTTCAAAATACTCAGGTATTCTTGCATGAGTATCAAAGCTATCTACAGTATTAAACTGTGATGCTACCATAGGCCCTTGTTCTACTAAATCCGTAGCAGAACCTCCACATAAGATCATAACATCAATTACCCCTTTGTACATTTCTAGCTTTGATATATGTACTAATTTAGAATTTCCTTCATCTACATCCTTTAATTCTCTTCTTGTAAAAATAGCTTCTAACTCCATATCAAGGTTATGTTTTATAGCTTTTTCTACCCCTTTTCCAAGATTACCATATCCTACAATTCCTATTTTGATTTTTTTGTTCATAGCTTCCACCCCGTTTATTTATTTTATGAAAATTATACCACAATATTATATTATATGTAATTCAGATTTGACAAAAATCAAATTTCAATGTATTCTTTACCATATAACTATAAAAAAAGGAGATGAGAATTATAGTTAACTTTAAAGAAATTTTTATGAAGAACAAAGTAAAAAGGTCTGCATCTCAACTTGTACTTGCTTCAATAATTCTTCTATTAATCATCTTTGTATATTCAGCACGAAAGACTATTACAGTAATTATAGACGGAAAAGAGAAAAAAATTGTTACTTACCAAAAAACTGTTGGTGAGGCTTTAAAAAAGGAACATATAGAACTAGGTTTAAAAGATAAAATCGATAAAGATTTAAAAACGAATTTAAGTAAAAATGATACTATAAACATAAGAAAAGCAGTAGATGTTAAACTTTTTGCAGATAACAAAGAACTTAGTATAAAATCTGCTGAGCAAGATGTTCGTTCATTGTTAGATGCAGAAAAAATAGTTTTAAAAGCTGAAGATAAAATTAGTCCTAGCCTTGAAACAAAATTATCAAAAGGAATGGATGTTAAAATAATAAGAGTAGCTACAAAAACTATTTCAAGCTCTGCTCCTATTGCTTTTAATACAATTGTTAAAAATGACAATGATTTATTAAAATCTCGAAAAAAAGTTTTACAACAGGGCTCTACTGGAGAAAAGCAGATTACTACAAATGTAGTTTATGAAAATGGCAAAGAAGTATCTAGAAAAGTTATTAAAGAAGTGGTTGTAAAAAAACCTAAAGATAAGATAATAGCACAGGGTACCTTAACTCCTATGTATGCCTCAAGAGGAACTGCTTCCTTTGCTAATTCCAATGTTATTAGAGCGAAGGCTACTGCCTATTGGGCAGTTAATGGGGTAGGTTCTACTTATACTGCCTCTGGAAGAAAAGCTGTAAGAAATCCAAATGGTTACAGTACTGTAGCAGTTGATCCAAGGGTTATTCCTTTAGGTACAAAACTTTATATTGAAGGTTATGGCTATGCTATAGCTGCTGATGAGGGTACTGGGGTAAAAGGAAATTTTGTAGATGTTTTCTTTGATACTTATAAAGAAGCTTGTAATTGGGGTCTAAAGTATGTAAATGTATATATTGTAAAATAAATAAAAAAGCTATGAAATATAAGTCTTACACCTTAATTTCATAGCTTATATTGTTTACTTTTTTATGCACTATACTTTAAATTTACATACCATTTGAGAAAGTTTTTTCGTTCCTTCTTTTACAGAGCCTATAAGTTTTACTACATTATTTGCTCTTTCAACAACTTCTGTTGTTATATTTGCAATATTTTCTGTTCCATTTGCTGCCTCATTACTCCATATACTGACTTCATTAATGGATTTTGTAATATCATGCACTGTATAGGTTATTTTTTCTAATGTATCTTTTAAATCTGACACAAAATTATCCATAAAATCTGCATCTTTATAGTACTGATCTCCTGTATGAATTAAAGTTTCATAATCTTTAATAACATTTTCATCAATAAATTCTAAAACCTTTTCAGAACTTCGAGATAAATTATTTACAGATTCTATTACTCCCTCTGTAACTTCTTTTATTTGGCTTATTGTGTGTTTTGAATTCTCTGCCAGCTTTCTAATTTCATCTGCTACTACTGCAAATCCTTTTCCAGATTCTCCTGCCCTTGATGCTTCAATTGCTGCATTTAATGCCAAAAGATTGGTTTGAGATGTAATTTGAAAAATAGATTCTGTTAATAAATTAATTTGGTCTACTGCTTTTGATTTTTCTATAGCCATCCTCAATTCTTTTTCCATGTTTATTCTTATTTCATTTGTAGCATTTTGAGAATTCTTTGCATTTTGTTTTAAATTTTCAGCTCGCTTACTTATTTCCTCTACAATATTAGCTCCATTATGAGCTTTTTCAGCTATTAAATTAATAGCATTTTCAATTTCTATAGCTTTTCCATTCATTTCTTCTGTTGCCACAGCTGCTTCATCCATACCTGATGCAATTTCTTCAGTAGCAGCAGATGTATTTTCAATTTGTGATGTTAACATATTTATATTTTCATTAGTTGTATTTACTATATTCTCTACATTAGATGACTCATCTATAATAGTAGCTATAATATTTCTAAAAGAATCTTGTACTTCATTTATATTTTTAGCAAGTTCTCCTATTTCATCATTGCTATTAACATCAATATATTGAGTTAAATCACCTTCATTATTAGACATATCTTTTAATTTAATTAACACATTATTTATTGGCTTTATAACTCCTTTTAATATATATCTTAGTGCAATAATTAATACTATAACTCCTACGCCAATTGAAATTACTAATAAAACTACTGTATTAAATATAGACTTCTCTATTTCCTTAATAGAAGTTTCAATATATTTATAAGAATTGCTTTTAAAATCATCCACCTGCTTATTTATAGCTTCAGCCTTTCCATCAAATTCTTCCATCATTATATTACCTTTATTAGGACCACCTTCAATATATGCCTTAGCCATTTTCTTTCCAATATCATAATAAGGAGTAAAAGCTGCCTCCATTCTTTCTACTTCATCTTTATACTCAGGATTTATAGATATTAATTCCTTAAAATTTGATTTAATATATTGTGCATATTTTTCAGCTTCATCAAATCCATCATCAAAACCTTTTGCTCCTCTAGTAGCACTAATATCCGTTAACCATTGCTGTACTTGTACAACATTTAGCTTTAATTCCTCAGATTTAGATAAGGTTTTAAAAGCTTTTTCATTCATTTTTTTCACCTTAATTAAATTCATATTTAATGAATTAATTTGAATACCTACTGTAGCAATGAAAATAATAATAATACTTAGCATAGGTAATATGATTTTCGTTTTCATACTTTTTATAATAATAATCATTCCTTTCTTAAAGTAAATTATTTACTTAATAATATCCTTCATTTGGTAACAATATTTATTATATATCCATATATACCAAACATTCAATACATTTTTCTACAATTTTATATTCATTAATATAAAATTTTCTCAACTAAAATTTTATATTCAATTTCATACTTTTAACCAAACTAACCTAATTTTATTAATATAACTTGAAATTTATGGTAAAATATATTTACAGAATGAGAGTACTATATTATAATTGATAATGATAATCAATACTATTAATACTGTAAGGAGATATTTTATAAATGATTAAACATATTTTTTGTCTAAAAGAAGAAGAACTCTACCATGATATTATAGAAAGCTTGGTAACTGCATTAGAGGCAAAAGATTTCTACACTAGAGGACATTCGGAAAGAGTCGCTGATATGAGCTTTGCCTTAGCTAAAGCTTTGGGAATAAAGGGATTAGAACTAAAATTTATACATATTGCTGCTCATCTGCATGACATTGGTAAAATAGGAATACCTGATAATATACTTAATAAAAAAGGAAAGTTATTTCCTCATGAATGGGAGCATATAAAAATGCATCCACAAATAGGTTTTGATATTTTAAGTAAATCTAATAAATTAAAACCCATAAGCCAAATTGTGCTTCATCACCATGAAAGATGGGACGGAAATGGATATCCCCATAAAATTAAAGAAAAACAAATACCATTGGGCTCCCGTATAATAGCAGTATGTGATTCTATAGATGCCATGATGTCAAAAAGACCTTATAGAAATCCATTAAGTTTTGAAAAATGCAAACATGAAATACTTATAAATAAAGGCATTATGTATGACCCTTTAATCGTGGATTGTTTTATTGAAAGTAACATAAATTGGATAAGTTTTTTAGAAAATTCCTATAAAAAAAATATATTATATTTATAATACATCTACAATTATTTTTGAGGTTATAGAACGTCCAAGTATTAACCTTGAACCTCTAACATTTACAATAAAACCTCCATCCATATTATTTGATATTATTAAAATGCTTGTACCTGAAGTAATTCCCATAGATTCTAACCTTCCCTTTGTTTTGTTATCACAATTTAAATACTTTACTATAACTTCATCACCTATATTTACAAAAGAGAGAGGCATAACAAAAACTCCTTTCTAAAAATAACTATAATTTATTAATAATAATTTTAGCATATATATATTTTTTTGTAAATTTATTATCTGTAATTAATAGGAGGTCTTTATTTTGTTAGATGTAAACAAAGCTACTATAAATAATTTAGAAGAATTTTATTTAATGCTTAAAGCCGTATTTATAGTTTTTATGATCATTGTTGAAAAACTATTAATTCTAGAAAAAAAAGAAAATTCTTTTATAAATAAATATTTAATTGGCTTTTATTTAATCTATATAGGAATTCAATTTGTATTTTTTATTAAAAATATGAATAACAATAAAAATCTAAAACCGAATTTTTTTATAGCTGTATTAGATGCTACTTTTTTATTGGTTTTCATATATTTAAATTCTCAATATCTTTACACTTTAATGCCTATATTGTATGTATATATATTATTTCAAAATATAAGATTTAGTAAGCTGAATCCCCTTATATTCCCTAGTATAGTAACTATAGGGGGAATATTTATATGTAAAAAGTTATTTATTAATATATTCAGTATTGAAAATGTAATAAATATAGCATTTATATATATATTAGCTTTAATTTCTCATATTCTTATAAGTTTTATATATAAACTTATAAGACAAGTTAATTTCATGTTAGAAGAATTACATAGAAAAAATAAAGCATTAGAAAAATTAGCCTCTAAAGATTATCTTACAAATATGTACACTCATAGAAGTTTTTACAGCAATTTTTCAGATATTTTAAAAAATCTTAATAAGGACTCTAAGCTATGTATGGCTATGTTTGATATTGATGATTTTAAAAAAATAAATGATAATTACGGCCATCTAACTGGTGATTTTATACTAAAAGAAGTATCAAAAATTATATTAGATAACCTTAGAAATAAAGATATGGCAGCTAGATACGGTGGCGAGGAGTTTGCAGTTCTTCTTCCTAATACAGAATTAAAAAAAGGTATAGAACTCTGTGAAAATATAAGAAGTGCTATAGAAAACTATATTTTTAAAATAGAAGATTTCCATATAAGAATAACTATAAGTTGTGGTATATCTAGTCTAGAGCTTGGGAATATTTCGAATTGCGATCAACGCAAATTTATAGAACGTGTAGATAAACTTCTATATAAGGCAAAAGCTTCAGGTAAAAATTGTGTTAAATGGAATACTTTTTAAAAAATTCTTAAAATTTTAGGAGATAATTTAAAATCATCTCCTTTAAATCATTTTTAAATATATCTCCTATTAATATTACTATTTAAAATTTAAACAACTTTTATTTTAAAGACTTTCCAATTCATTTCATTATTTTCAAAAATTAATTCATTTATAAATTTATAATTTTCTTCCTCTGAACCTAAATTAAATCCATAGAAATTGTTCTCCTTAGTATAAGTTACTGATACCTGAACAATTGCTTTATAAATTAAGTGTTCTTTTTTTATTTCTATTGCATTTTCATCTAATTTTAACTCACTAAAAATATATTTACTCTTAAAAAATCTTTTATTTTCATTATAAATCTTATAAAATTCATCCTTAACTTTATCAGTACAATTTTTCATCATGGACTTATCTTGTTCTTCCATGGATCGATACGCATTATAATAAAAATCATTTAATAGAGAACTTAAATTTTTTCTAAGTTCATCATTTATGGCATTAACTTTTAATTTTATATCCCCTATATCTTTAATTTCTACCTCTTCACTTTTGGCTTTTCCCCAAGGATATTGCTCTTCTATATAAAGTTTTAAAGATCCATCCATAGGAACAGGCCCTATATTTTTAAACTCTTTTACTGTCTTTTCTGTGTCTTTTCCATTTATAAATACCTTTGCATCTATGGAATCACTGTTTACAGAAATTTTTCCTACTTTTGGATTAATATTAATTGTATTTTCTTTATCTAAAAGAGTTACTTTTTTACTTTCTTTAACTTTACCCTCATAAGTATTAATAACTCCTTCTATATTATAAGTGCCAGGCACTAATGGTCCTAACTTCTCTACTTGGTTATCTTTTTCTGCTTTATAATATAATTTATTATTTAAGAATACTTCAGTATTTTTAAGTCTAGTGTTTATACTTATATAGATTGGAGATATTAAAACTTTATATCTATATCCTATAAATGCTTTCTTGCTTTCCAACCTAATCATTTCATCTTTACTTTCTTCCTTTGTTTTATATCTAAGTACATCTATTTTATTTTTTATAATATGAGGATTTTCCTTAATATATTTCATAAAAGCTTCTACATTATTTGAATCTAGCTTAATCTCATCACTATCTAATTTGCAATATTTTAATATATCCTTTTTACTATTTGATAGCATAGCTTTCTCAAATCCACTTATGACTCTTTCTTTACTGGATTGTATCATTCCATACCCATAACCTATAATAGCCATAAGAAATAAACTTAATACCATAAATATTAGAATATTTTTCTTACTACCATGTTTAGTATATATATTTTGTAATTTATAAAAATATTTTTTCAATAGAACTCACCTTTTCTATAAGTAAAAATTATCCTTTTAATAATAAAGTCATATTACATTTCACCTAATTTTGCTCGTAATAAATTCAATCCCAATGCAATAAACACAGCTCCTGTTATTTTATTTAAGCTAGTAGCTAGTCCCATTTTTTCACTTAACCTACCTGCTATATATGATGAAAATATTACTAATACTATACTCCATAAAGTTGCAGTTGTAATAAATGTAAAACCAAGAATTAAAAAAGGAATTACTCCATAGCTATTATTAGGATGAATAAACTGAGGTAAAAAAGCTAAGAAAAATAAAGCTACCTTAGGATTTAAAACATTTGTAATAACTCCTTGAAAATATATTTTTATAAGGCTACTTGAATTGCTATCCTTTTGTACAACAAGTGAAGATTTTGATATTAAAAAACGAATTCCTAAATAAATTAGATAAGCAGCCCCTAAATACTTAATAATATTAAAAGCCATAGCTGATTTAGCTAATATAACAGATAGTCCCAAAGCTGCCATTATAGTATGAACAATACATCCAGTAGAAATTCCTAAAGCTGACATTATACCTACTTTCTTGCCATTTGAAATACTATTTCCTAATATATATATGGTATCTGCTCCTGGTGTTAAATTCAATACAATACCTGAAATTATAAACACACTATAATTTATAATACCAAACATAAAATCTCTCCTTTCTAAGTTATAATATTATACTATATATCAATTATAATTGAAAATAAAAAAAGGAGCATATTTCAATTATACACTCCTTTTTGCAATTAAATTTCCATAATAATGGGTAACACAATAGGTCTTCTTTTAGTTTGTTCATATAGATATTTTTCAAGAGATTTTTTTATACTTGATTTTAAAACATACCACTCAATAATTCTATTGTCTAAACAATTCTCAAGCTCTCTTTTAACAATTTCTTTTGATTCATTAATTAATTCTTCTGATTCCTTTGCGTATACAAATCCTCTAGTAATTATATCTGGACCTGCTATAGCTTTATAAGATTCTTTTTCTATAGTAACAACTATAGTAATTATTCCATCCTGTGCTAAATGTTTCCTATCTCTAAGTACTATATTTCCAACATCACCTACTCCAAGTCCGTCTACAAATACTGCTCCTGTATGAACTCTTCCAGAAATTTTAGCTTCTTTTCCCCATAATTCTAATATCTGACCTGTTTCCAGAATAAAAATATTTGATTCTTCCATACCTAATTTTCTAGCTAATTTTCCATGATGCTTTAAATGCCTATATTCACCATGTACAGGCATAAAAAATTTAGGATGAACTAATGTATGAATTAACTTTAATTCCTCTTCATAAGCATGCCCTGATACGTGCACTTCTTCTAAATCTTCATAAATTACACTTGCACCTTTTTTAAATAACTGATTAATAACTTTAGATATTAATTTTTCATTTCCAGGTATTGGTGATGCTGAGATAATAAATAAATCCTTAGGCTCTATGCTAATTTTTCTATGATTAGCAAAAGCTATTCTAGCCAAAGCTGCCATAGGTTCTCCCTGGCTTCCTGTAGTTATTATGGTTATTTTATCATTGGAATAATTATTTATATCATCTACACTTATAAGTTCTCCCTCTGGTATATTAAGATATCCTAATTCTATAGCCACTTGAGATATGTTTTCCATGCTTCTTCCACTAAAGGCTACTTTTCTTCCATATTTAACAGAAGCATTAACTATCTGCTGCATTCTATGAATGTTTGAAGCAAAAGTAGCTACAATAACCCTTCCTTCTGCATTAGAAAAAATTCTAGTTAAGGTATCTCCAATAGCCTTTTCAGAAATTGTATGCCCTGGACGTTGTACATTAGTACTATCTGCCATAAGTAGCATTACTCCCTGCTTTCCTAACTCTGAAATACGCTGAAAATCTATAATTGATCCATCAATAGGAGTATAATCTATTTTAAAATCACCAGTATGTAATATTACACCAATAGGTGTATGAATAGCTATGGCACAAGAATCAGCTATACTATGAGTAACTCTTATAAATTCTACTTCTAAATCTCCTACTTTTATCACATCTCCAGCTTTTATTCCATTAAGTTCACATTTTGAAAGTATATCATGTTCTTTTAATTTATTTTGTACTATTCCCAGTGTTAACTTTGTTCCATAGATTGGTAGATTTAATTGCTTTAAAATATATGGTAATGACCCTATATGATCTTCATGTCCGTGAGTTAGAAAGAAACCTTTCACTTTATCTTTATTATCTAATAAGTAAGTTATATCAGGAATAACTAAGTCTACGCCATACATCTCCTCATCTGGAAAGGATACACCACAATCTATTAC
Source organism: Clostridium tetanomorphum (assembly GCF_017873215.1). Taxonomy (GTDB): domain Bacteria; phylum Bacillota; class Clostridia; order Clostridiales; family Clostridiaceae; genus Clostridium_AO; species Clostridium_AO tetanomorphum. Next base: position 126,707 of record NZ_JAGGKA010000011.1, on the reverse strand, counting down.
AATAATCTCATCTTTATACTCAATTGCAGTTATATTTTTACCAATTTCCCCAAGCCCACCTAAAGGAATAACTTTCACACTATTATTAGTCATCACTGATTTACCTCCTTAGCTCTCCTATTAATTTACTCCTAAATTTATACTAACTACTTAAATTATACACTAATGCTGTAATATTAATCTATAAAAATTTTCTAAATTGTTAGAAAACTAATTTTTATGTCAAAGCCATACATGTTTTTCATGGCTTTGACATACTTTTAATAATTCTATTTGTTATTCTTCATTTCCTTTTGAATTTTTTTCAAAGCTTTTTTAGATCCTCTTTTAATATCCCTTTCTAATTTTCTCTCACTATAACTTACAAATAAGCTATTTAAGTCATAGCCTTCAGGATACAAATCTTCAGCTTTAAATTCTAACTTAACTCTTTTTTCATTGACTTCTATAAAATCTTTTTTATATAACACTATTATATTGTTGAATCTGTCTTTTTCTTTATAAACAATTCCAGATTCTTTATAATCCATAAGAAAGACTTTATCGCCTACTTTAAATTGGTAATAGTTTTCATCGCTTGTATATTGTTCCCCAACTTTCTCTCTTTTAATCTTACTTTCCTTTACTAAGTTAAAATTATAATCTTTACTTTCTATATAAATCTTAGCTTTTTCTAAAATAGAATCCTTTATACCCATTTTCTTAGATATCCAAAGAGCATTACTTTCTCCTGATTTTCCTATAATTAACTTGTATAATGGTTCTAAGGTTTCACTTTTAAACTGCATTGCTGCATTTTGAAAGTCTTTATGCGTTTCAGAAAAATTCTTTATTTCTCCATAATGAGTAGTAGCTACAGTTATACATCCCTTATGATAAAATTCCTCTAGTATAAGCTATAGCAAGACCTGCTCCTTCATTAGGTTCTGTTCCACTTCCTATTTCATCACATAGTATTAAAGTGGATTTATTGCTGCTTTTAATTATATCCGCTAAATTTTTTATATGCGATGAGAAGGTACTTAAAGAATTTTCTATACTTTGATTATCACCAATATCAACAAATATATTCTTAAATATTGACATTTCAGTTCCTTCTTGGGCTAAAATATGGAATCCTGATTGTACTGCCAAAGTTAAAATACCTACAGTTTTTAGCACAACAGTTTTTCCTCCTGCATTAGGCCCTGTTATTATTAAAGTTCTATAATCTTTTCCTATATTAAAATCTAAAGGTACTACCTGTCCCTTTAATAAAGGATGCTTTCCTTTAATGATATTTATATATCCATAATCATTAATTTTAGGTTTTATTCCGTCTATTGCCTCACTATATTTTGCCTTAGCAAAAATCATATCATATTCTCCTATTACTTCTATATTGATTTTGATTTCTCTTAGATTATCAAATATAAAGCCTGTTAAATAGGATAATATTTTATATTCTTCCATCGCTTCTTCAGATTTTAATTCTATTAACTCCGTAGTATATCTAGATATAGTACTTGGTTCAATAAATACTGTAGAGCCTTTAGATGAAACTTCTACAATTGTGCCTGAAACCAGATTTTTGTATGCTGCTTTTATAGGTATAGTCCATCTATCATTTCTTTTACTTATAAAAAACTCTTGGATATAGTTTTTATTGCTACTGCTTTTTAAAAACTTATTTAGTTTTTCTTTTATTTTACTTTCTGTATTTTCTATAAGTCTTCTTATCTTTTTTAATTCTTTACTGGCATTTGAATCTACTAAACTTCCTCTTATAGAGAACTCAATTTCTTCTTCTATAAATTTAAATTCTGTAATTGAGTTTGCATATGCACTTAATGTAGGAGCATAAAATTCTTTTCCATTCATAAATTCTTTAACTTTTCTGCATCCTCTTAAAAAGTTACACATAATAGTTAAATCTTCTGGCTCTAGTATTATTCCTTTTTCAACATTTTCTATAATATGATCTACATTGAATATTCCTTCTAATGGAATGTAACTAGAAAGTCGTAATAAAGCTTTTCCTTCACTAGTTTCACTAAGCCTTTTTTCCACAACATTTAAATTTTCACTTGGTTTTAGTTTGTCTATTAATTTCTTTCCTAATCCACTTACACAGTAATATTTTACCATTTCTTTTAAATCATTGTACTGTAATTTATCAAAAGCGTTTATATTCATTTCTTTCTCTCCCTACATAGAATTTTTGTTCTATGAAGATCAAATTCACCTAGTACAATAAAAAAGTGCAATACATCTTTTTAGTTGACAGAATATAATTTCTGAATTAATAGATTTCTTTTTAAAAAAGCATTTAATTAAATTCTAACTTCCCTTATTTTAAAATTTCCTTATTTAAAAGCAATTCTATAATTCTCCATAAAGCAAAAAAAGCTGCGAATACCTCCACAGCTTAAAATACGCACTTTTATAAAAGATAGCATAAACTATCTCCTATATAATATATACAAGTACTTTGTGGCTTTGTATCTTCATAGATCTTCAAATAAATCTACAACAAATAAAGGTATGTATTTACCCCTTTTGAAAGATTTATTTAAGTATAAAATTTAACCTATTTTGAAAATACCCCGCTCATAAAGCACTCCTTTTTTTTAATTTAATAAAACTTATCTTTTAGCATTATATTACATATATCTATATGTTGTCAACTATAAAGTTTATTTTTTAAATTAATTATTTTCTCTTAACAAAAGTACCTTCTTTCATAATAACTTCCATTTTTTCTGTAGCTATATTGTGAATATCTTCTAGTGGATTTTTTGATAAAACAATAAGGTCAGCAAATTTACCCTTTTCTAAAGTTCCAGTAACATCATCTATTCTAAGCATTTCAGCCCCATTTTTAGTAGCAGCCAAAATTGTTTCCATTTCTGTAAGACCAGCTTTGTTAAGTGTATACATCTCAGTAATGGCATATTTGCCATATGGAGTCAAGCTACTGCAAAATGAATCAGAGCCAACTGTAATTCTAATTCCCTTTTTATTTGCGTTTTGTAAGTTGCTAATTATACGATTCAGCTCTTTTTCTGCAGTTGTTTTTCCTGGAAATTGATCATGAATTGCTCTATATGGTGGTTCATACACTGTAAACCATTCATAGAAGAACTGGAGAGTTGGACAGAAAGTAATATCTTTTTCTTTCATTATTTCCAAACATTCTTCATTTAATTCTTGTCCATGAATAATTGCAGATACCCCAGCTTTACATGAATTAAGTGCTCCTTCGTAGCCTTCAGCATGAGACCATACAGGTAGTCCTACCATGTTACATTCATCCACTACTGCCTGAATTTCTTCCATGCAATAATGTAAATCTGCTTTAGCATCAAGCCTCCATATACCTCCACCTGTAGACCAAATCTTAATAGCATCTGGATTTTCACGAAGTCTTCTTCTTACTGCTTTTCGAAGATCCCAAGGGCCATCTACTCTTTCAGCCCAAGGATGAGAAGCATTGTTATATTCTAAAGGTAACTTATGAGAATCCCCATGTCCCGCTGTTCTACAGAAACCAAGTCCTGTGGTAACCACGCGTGGTCCTGGAATTATTCCTTCTTCAATCATGTTACGAATATATATACCTGAACGTGAAATTTCACCTACAGAGGTAAGTCCATGTTCAAGGGCTTCACGAGCTTGGGCTACAGCAACAATTGTTTTCTGTATGACTGGTTCAAGTACCCAATCTGTATCACTATCAGTTCTATTTCCACTAAAATGAAGGTGTGAATCAATTAACCCAGGTATAATAGTTTTTCCTGTAACATCTATTTTTTTGTAATCTTCTTCAACTTCTTTCATTACCCCAGCATATTCAATTTTCTTTTCATTAATAAGTAATAAAGAGTTTTGTACTGGTTCTCCACCTTTTCCGTCTATTAATAGACCACCCATAAATGCAATTTTACTCACAATATCTCCCCCTAACATAAATTTAATTAACAATTAAAAATAGATAATTGAAAGTTATAGATAATTTTTCTCCATTTTCATTACAAAAATTTAAGATTAATATTTATTATTTATTATCTATTCTTCGTTATTTATTAGTTAGAAACACCATTTTTGCTTATTGCTTTTTTAACATTTCTATTTCTAACAAACATAAGTGTAAGTCCTATTAAAAACCATATCATTACCACACTCCATTCAACAGAGTTTAAAGAAGCAGGACTACCTGGAATAACCAACAATCCTATAATAATAAGTGCTGTAATACAAGCTAAGGATATTCCAATTTTTCCCCCTGGTACTTTATAAGGTCTATTTATATTAGGCTCTGTTCTTCTCATTCTCAAACAAGCTGCACTAACCATAAAACATGCAAAAATAAATGCAAGAGAACTAACATTAGTAAGTGGTACTAACATCTTATTTCCTAAAAATGGCCCCATTATAGTAAGTATAGCCATTAAAGTATTAGCTGCTTTAGGAGTTCCATTCTTTTTATCCAGCTCACTAAACTTTTCAGGTAATTGACCTTTTCGTCCCATAGCAAGTAAAATTCTAGTAGTAGCTCCAAAGAAAGAATTCATAGGTCCTAGTGGTCCCATAATAGCAATAAACATCATTACTTTTGAAAAAATCTTAAGTCCTATTACTGATAAAATAGTTAAAGCTGGTATATTATAGGTTACAAATTCTTCCCAAGGCACTATTGTTCCAAATGAATATATACATATCATATAAAATATACCAGCGGCCATTAATGCCATACTTATAACTTTACCAAACTTATTCCAATCAAGCCCTTCTGCAGCTTCCTCTGCTTGTTGCGGTATAGTATCAAATCCTGCATAAAAAAAAGGAGTCATAACTAACACTGGAAGAATACCCATCCATATACTTGATGAGCCTCTAGCTCCTGAATTTGCTGCTCTATATATTGGATGCAGGTTTTTAGGACCTCCTCTAAATAAAGAAATCCCCATGGCAATTACCATACCTGCCAGTAATAGCTTAGTTAAAAATCCTTGAAGCTTTGCAGCAGCAGAAGCTCCTTTAAAATTCAATCTAATAACATAGCCTGCAAAAATAAGTGATACAATTAGTGGTGGAAGATATACCGTAGCTCCCATTATTTCATATAGTGGAATAATTTTAAGTGCAGGTATAAATTCTCCAACTAAAGATGAAATAGCAATTGCCTCCCAGGGACATAAAATTCCATTTCCTAAAGCTAAAAACCAGCCAGTAAAGTATGAAAGTTTGTTTCCAAAGGTTCTTGAAACGTATTCAACTATTCCTCCTGACACAGGTATAGCAGCTGTGAGTTCTCCAAAAACTGCACCTATGGGAAGCAAAAATAAGGATCCTATAATGAATGCAATTATTGCGGCTGTGGGGCCTCCGCCTATAATCATCCAATCTCCAACTAATAAAACCCACCCAGTTCCTATAATAGCTCCAAATCCTATGGTAAAAAAATTCCATAAAGATAAAGTTTTTTTCATTCCTGTATCTTTAGTTGGTGTACCAGTAGACATTCTTATATACCCCCTTCCTATTAAATGGATCATGAGAAAAATTGACAAAGAAATAGAGAACAGCTTCTTCTATTTCTTTGTCAATTCTATTTTACTCCTTTAATAATTTTATTCAACCATATTTTTCCATGACGTTCATAATTTTTTTAGTTTAAATTCTTTCTTCTCATACTATCTCATTAATACTCTTTAATAGTTCTTTATTTAATATCAACATTTAATAATTTTTTCTCCCATTCCTCTTCTTTAAATCCCACTAAAACAAAATCTTCTCCTATAACTAAAGGACGCTTAACTAACATGCCATTACTTGATAATATGTTTATTAACTCCTGTTCACTTGCAGTTTTTATCTTATCTTTTAAATTCATTTGTCTATAAAGAACACCACTTGTATTAAAAAATTTATTTATCTTAAATCCGCTTCTTTTAATCCACTGTTTCATCTCTTCTTCTGTTGGATTGTCTTCTACAATGTGTCTGTCTTCAAAGGATATTTTATTGTCTTCCAACCATTTTTTAGCTCTTTTACAAGTTGTACATTTAGGATATTGTAAAAATAAATACTTCATAAACTTCACACACCTTTATCTATTATTAATTAATACTTATTATTAATTATAATATTTTCCATAAACTTATTCAATACTATTTTTCAAACTGCAGATTCCCTGAGTCATAGTTCCCATAGGACAATATACACACCAAGATCTTGGTTTATATAAAATCATAGTTATAACTCCTAATATATTTGAAGTTAGCATTAAACTATAGAATCCAAAGGCAAATTGTGCTATCCATGAAGGTACAAAGCTAGTATTAACCCAATTCCATGGTAATTTCCAAATCCAAAGTAGTGTTATAACCTCTCCTAATTCTTTATTTCCTGCAAATACAAGATAGGTATTGAAAATCATTATTGAGAACATTACTAGAAAAAACATTAAAAAACCGTATCTAAAAGCTTTAGTTCTTAAAAAATTAGGAATTCTTTTATTTCTAGACAATTTTAACTTCTTACCCATAATATCTAAAAGCTGCCCTCTACCACAATAATTATTGCAATAAGCCTTTCCGCCTCCAAATATAGATATAAACAGTGGTACTAAAAAACATATCATACCTAACCATGCAAAAACTATATTAAATAATCCTAAAAATAAATATATTAAAGATGCAATCCATAAATAATCTCTTACCTTTTTATTATTTTTTGTCATATAATTTTCCTCCCTCTATTTTTTATTGGATAATTATCTGTCATAATATTTTCATGTAAATTTATGAAAACAATTCATAAAAAAATTCAAAACTTACTTAATTTCAATAACTGAAGCTGGACATTCTCTTTCACATTTGCCACATCCCACACATTTATCTAAATTTATTTTTGCATATAATCCTGAAACTATTTCTATTATTCCTAGTGGACAAACTTTTGCACATGCTCCACAGGCTACACAATATTTTTCTTCTATAAATGCTTTTTTGCTTAGCTTTTTTACCATAATCATCCTCCTCAATATACTTTTTTATAAATAAAATATATTTATACTTCCAAATTTCATCAATTTACATTTTTTATACTAAAATAAAGTTTTAAATAAATTATTTTAACCTCTCTTAATATACCCCATATAGGTATATTAATATAATTCTAAACTTTTGTCAATATACCCCTTATAGGTATTTTATAAAAATTTAAAAGGTCTGTCTCAAAATTAATTTTAGACAGACCTTCATTTTAGCTTTCTATAAGTATTAAATATTATACTTATTAAGTTTCAATATTCTTAAGCAAGTTGTTCTTTTCCAATTCTTTCTATTTCATCTAATAATCTTTGTGGATCCAATGGCTTAACTATAAAAGTTTTTGCCCCAGCTTTAATTGCACGCATAACTCTTGTTTCTTGTCCCATAGCTGAGCACACAATAATCTTTGCATTAGGATCATACTTTAGTATCTCTGATATAGCATTTTCTCCTTCCATTTCAGGCATAGTTAAATCCATTGTTACCAAGGAAGGTTTTAACTGTTTATATTTTATGACAGCTTCAACACCATCTTTAGCTTCTCCTGCAACTCTTATATTATTCTCATCAAGAATTTTTTTTATTGATAACCTCATGAAATCTGAATCATCTACTATTAAAACACCCATAATATATTCTCCTTTCAAATAACTATATTTTTTATTTATCCTCTTCCATTGACAATGCTTTCACTTCTTAAGTAAACCATAGGTACTGATATTGTTTAGTTTTTTGTATTTAAATTCCCTTGATTATTGAAGGAACATCAATTACCTGAGCAAAACTTCCATCTCCTAATATGCTTACTCCTGAAATACCTTTTAATGGTCCCATTAATTTGTTTTCTCCAGTAAATTCTCCTATAGACTTTATTACAATTTCTCTTTCTCCTAACAATTTATCCACTATAAAGCCAACTCTTTTCTCAGAATATCCTACTATAACAAGAAACATTTTATTATCCTGTACACTTTTATATAAATCAAAAAACTTTCCAATTCTAATAATAGGAATTATTTGTTCTCTCCATTTATAAACTTCTATTCCATTTACCATGTGAATTTTTTCTTCAACTTCTCCATCTTTTAATCTAATAGTTTCTATAATAGATGTAATTGGTATTGCAAATGTATATTCATCTTCTTTAATAAGTAAAGCTTGTACTATAGCTAATGTTAATGGCAGCTTTATAATAAATTTTGTTCCTTCTCCCAGCTCCGTTTCAATATCAATTATTCCATTCAATTTTCCTATATTGGACTTTACAACATCAAGTCCTACCCCTCTTCCTGAAATATCACTTACCTTGTCAGCAGTAGAAAATCCTGCTTCAAATATAAAGCTTATTATATCTTTATTTTTTAAAGACTTTAATTCCTCTTCTGTAGCTAATTTTTTTTGCAACACTTTTCCTTTTATTTTTTCTACATCTATTCCTCTTCCATCTTCAGCAATTTCAATTACAACATTGTTTTCTAAATGTTTTGCACTTAATTTCAATGTTGCCACTTCATTTTTTCCCTTATTTTTTCTCTCATCAACTTCTTCAATTCCATGGTCAACAGCATTTCTTATTATGTGAGTTATTGGATCAATAAGTTCTTCAATAATACCTCTATCAATTTCTGTTTGTTGCCCTTCAATTATAAAATTTATCTTTTTATTACACTTTTTAGCTAAATCCCTAACCATTCTCGGAAATCTATTAAATATATTCTCTAAGGGTAGCATTCTAGTAGACATAACTGTTTCTTGTAGATCTTCACTTATATAATTTATATGAGAAAGCACATTAGATAATTTAGCAGTCAAAGGATCATTTTTATATTTTGCTTTTAATTCTTGTGATATTTGACTTAATGCTTCTTTATCAATAATAAATTCTCCAACTAAATTTAATAACTTGTCCACCTTATTTACATCTATTCTTATAGTCGAGGCTTCTTCTTTTTTACAAACACTTTTTTCTATAACACTTTTTGTATTGCTAGATGAATTATTACAACATGGCTTATCCTTAACCTTTTTAATATAAACTTTATCTATTTCAGAAATAGATTTAATGTTTTTATAAATATCATCATAATTCTTTGTCGTAGCAATAATTGCATCTAATATACCATCATAAGTTTCCTCACATACCTTTTCAAAATCCTCAGGCTGAATTTTTATTATTTCACTAATTCCATTTAAATTATTTTGTATTAAAAATCCTTTTACAGATTTCATTTTAGTACCTTTATTCATTGCTATCTTTATTTTATATACATCTAATTTAGTGTCTACTTTACTACATAATGCATTCTCTTCTTCTGTTAAAAATAATTCTTCCTCACAAAATTCTTTACATTCCTTTATTATATCTTTATTGACTATTGATTTTGGTATACACTTAATCTCTTCTAGTATATCTTCTGCTGTAAATTTTTCTATATCATCCATTAAGGATTGTACATTTATATGGCATGTTTCCCCTTTAGTTATAGCAGCATGTATGCTTTTAAGCATATCAACACTTTCTAATAATACATCCATTATGTCGTCATTTATAAATACACTTTTTTCTCTTATTTTATCTAATAAACTCTCTACATTATGTGCTAAATTAGACATTTCCTCAAAGCCAATAGTTGCAGCTGAGCCTTTTATAGAATGTGCCATTCTAAAAATTCTATTGATAATTTCATCAGTATCTTCAGAGTTTTCAAGAGAGATAAGATCTTCCTCCATTTTTTCTATTTGCTCTTTTGTTTCTTCTAAAAACATATTCATATAAATATCATCAACATTAAAATTATTCATACTATTTTAATTACCTCCCTAGTTGTTAAAAACAATGCTGAACATTAAAATATAGTTACATTTGTGCTTAATATATTATGGATATCTAAAATAAATATTAATCTATTATCTTTATTTCCAACCTTTATTACATATTCACAATTATTTTTAACTTCTTCTGGTGGATTAAATAATTCTTGTTCCTCAAAGCATATAACATGAGTTACACTATCTACTAAAATTCCTATAACCATGTTCTGCACCTTTATAATAATTATTCTAGACTGTTTATCTATACTTTTTTCTTCTAATCCTAATTTTTTTCTTAAATTTATTATAGGCACAACTTCCCCTCTTAGATTTATTATGCCTTCTATATAATTTGGCACTCTAGGAATAGGTGTAATTCTAATCTCCTTTAGTCTGTCAATTTCGTGTATTTTCATTATGTCTATAGCATATTCCTCATCCTTAAGAGTAAAGACCACATATTGATTGTCATTCATTCTTCATTCCTCCATATCTATTTAATCTTAAAGATAGATACGGTATCAATTAGCATATTTGCTTTACTTGCCATGCTTTCTGCCGTAGTTGCTAACTCCTCTGCCCCTGTAGCAACCTCACTAGCTGAATTGCTTACATTTTCTGATGTAGCTAAAACTTCTTCACTACTTGCAGATTGTTCTTCTGCGGCGCTGGCTACTTGCTGTGTTAAATTATTAATTCTCTCAATTTCTACAACCATTTCACCTACAGAGGCAGACTGTTCTTCTACCAATGCTGAAGATTGCATAGATACTTCATTTACTTTTTCAATAGAATTCATTATAGATTTACTAAATTTTGATTGTTCTAATGTTATTTTAGCAATTTCATTTATTGAATCAGCAGTTTTTTTAATTGCTTCAAATATCTCATCTAAAGAGTTTCCTGTATCCTTTACTAAATCAACTCCATTTTTTACCTGATTTGCACCGTTTTCAGTAGTAGTAATAGTGTATTGTACTTCTTCTTGAATATGTTTTACCAACTTTGTTATATCCTTTGTGGCCTCTCCAGATTTCTCAGCTAAACTTCCTATAGCTCCTGCCACCACTGCAAACCCTTTTCCATGCTCCCCCGCTCTTGCTGCTTCAATGGATGCATTTAATGATAAAAGGTTTGTCTGCTCTGCAATATCATCAATAACTTCAATAATGTCTCCAATTTGTACCGCTGCTGTTCCTAAGCCCTTTATTACTTCCGTTAAATTACTAACTACAGAAATAACATTATCCATTTCTTTGATTGTATTATCTATAGTAATTCTTCCTTCTTTAGCTAATCCTTCAGTTTTTAGTGCCTCTTTATTTGCACTGTTAGAATTATTGGCTACAAGTTCTATAGAAACATCCATATCCTGTAAGGATTTCGTAACCTCTCCCACAGTAGCTGCTGTTTCTTCTACTTTCTTAGACATTTCAACTGAAGCTTTACTCATTTCTCCAATAGAATAAGAAATATTGCTTACATTTTGAGAAATACTAGTAATGCTTTCTGAAACTTCAACAATAGAACTGCTCATTTCATTCATAGTAGCAGTTAACTCTTCTGAAGAAGAACTTTGGTTTTCCGCTGCTGCTGCCATTTCTGATGCTGAATCTCCTACTATTCTTGAAGACGATTCCACATCTTTGGCAGTATTTAACACCTGAGTTATAGCATTTTGCTGTGCTTCTAGCATTGAATTAAAACTATTAGATAATTGCCCAATTTCATCTTCTAACTTAATTTCACTTCTAACAGTTAAATCACCATCTTTTGCTTTTGCCATTAATTGCATAAGATTTTTAATTGGTGTTGTTATTTTTTTAGAAACTACAATTGCAACTACTGCCCCAATTATTATTGCAATTATTGCAATAAGTACAGTTCTATTTTTAATACTTACAGCACCTACCATATATTCATTTACAGGGATATTTATAGCCACTGACCAATTACCTACAGGTTTATATGCTACATATTTTTTCATTTCAGCATATGTATAAACTCCATCACTTTCATTTTTTTCTATCATTGATTTTATTATATTATTTAATTCTTTATTATCTTTAGAAGTATCTATCATATTTTCTTTTAATATCTTATCTGCTTGTGGATGATATAATACTAATCCATCTTTGCTTATCATAAAGGCATATCCTGATTCTCCTGATTTGACTCCAGCTAAGATATTAGTTATAGCATCAAATTTTATACCTGCACCAATAATTCCTATAACAGCACCCTTTTCATCTTTTATAGGATAACTATAATTTATTTCTGGTTTTTTTGATAATTTAGATATAACAACATCACTAAAATTAGCATTTCCTGAAATACTTTGTTTAAAATAATCTCTGTCTGCTATATTCATTCCCTTACTATTACTAGAATCTAATATAATATTTCCATTTGTATCTGCAATAAAAATATCTTCACTTATATTAGATTGTGCTTTTTGATAATCTATTAAAATTTTCTTAGTATTATTAGCCATATTAGCATCTAATTTATTATTTTTTACTCCAACTACATAATCTGAAATTTGCGATAAATTACCAATCAAATTTACTTGCTCTTTAATTTGTGATGTTTTCATGTCTAGTTCTTTCGCCGCTGAATCTAGTATGATTCTTATTTTACCTTTAGCTTCTGCTTCTAAAGATCTTTTTGCACTGTTATAGGAAAAAAATCCTAAAACTATTACCGGAATAATAATTAATACAAGAAAATAACTTATTAATTTTTCCATAAGATTTAGTTTAATGATGTTTTTCATAAATGTCCCCCCATACTTTTTGGTGTAATTTGTAATATAATGTAAAATTTATAGAAAAAAATGTATGATTTATTATTATTCCATATAAATTTTAAAATTCCTGCAAGTTTAAATATTTTTTTTATATTTATAAAAATAATATTAAAATTCTATCTTTTTTGTAAATAACAATATTTTCATCTAATATTTTTCCATTATTTGATTTATTTTTAAAAATACGGTTTAAATATTAAGGTATTTACTCAAGAATTATTAATCATTTAGCTAAAGCTTCATCCTGAATCTTAATGAATTGTTCAAGCTCTACAAGTGAACTTGTAATAAATTCATATACAATATATTCAGGTTTAATAAATTCAATTATTTTAGATACAGACTTATCAGTAAAAGGTTTATGCTGGTCTATATTTATTACATGACTGAATGCATTTCCATACATTTTCTCCGAGTTCAACATACTTTCTATATTATTGTTCTTATTTATTTGTTCAATTACATATTTGCCTGATAAAGAACAATTAAGATGTATGCCCTTTATAAAACTTTTTAGCTCTCCAAGATTATTAATAGTATTTAACACATATTCCACAGCCTGTGTTTCATTTTCAATATAATAATTTGTATTCATCAAATGCCCAGTATCAAGCATAAATCCTTTATTCCAATAATTAACTTTCTCTAACATTCTAAATGCCATATCTTTATGAATCATAGTAAGACCTGGCCACCATAAATTTTCAAATAAAAGTTTTACATTAGTATTTAAATCTTTAAATATGTCATTTATTAGTTCCGCTGCAGCATCTATAATTTCACAATCAGAATAGGTAAATTTATAATTAAATACATGTTCTAACTGCACATGTGACACATGAAAAATTACATATTCAGCACCAATTTTATCAGCAGCTTGTATTTCTTTTTTGTAGGATTGTATTATAGATTCCTTGTGAATTCCTCCATAATACATTTCTACATCATCCATGGTTTCAAATTGTGTTAAAAGAGCTTCTCTATCACCATTCCAAAAATCAAGCCATGCAGGGTAGTATTTTAAATGCACTCCCTTTACTGACTTTTTAGGAATAATACTCTCTTCCCACATTATTGGGTTTAAAAGTTCAATTCCATCCATACCGTTCTTTTGTAGAAAATTCATTATTTTACTATGGTCATGGTTAAACATTTGAGTATCATGATCATATGTAGATAAATTAATAAGCTTTAACAATTAACTCCATCTCCTTAAATCACCTACAGTGGTGTTTTAAACACAGCCTCTTACAGCTCCTGCAATTTCTCCTGCTTCAAGTTCTTCTATCTTATAGTATTGTGCATTCATAGTCTGAGCGATTTCTTTAGCAAGGCCAAGCTTTATAAAATCCTGCTCTGTATCTATAACTATTGTTTGTATGCCTTCTTCTGCAATTATTTTCCCCATATTTATAGCCTCTTGAAAAGCATCTCCTCCATTTAGTGATGAATTAGCCCTTCCATCTGATACAAGTACTATAACCGACACCATATCTGGCTCTTTCTTTTTAGCCCCTTTTAAAATTTCGTATCCCTTAGAAAGTCCAGCTGCTAGTGGAGTTTTTCCTCCTGTTGGCAGTGTTTTAAGACTCTTTTGTGCCAAATCTACACTTCGAGTAATTCCTAATAAAACTTCTGCTTCTTTTTTTCTAAAAGCTATCATACCTACCTTGTCTCTTTTTTGGTACGCATCTGTAAGAAGTGAAACTACTGCTCCTTTAACTGCGGTCATTCTCTTTTTAGCCCCCATAGAACCACTAGCATCCACAATAAATAATATAGTGCTTCCTGTTCTCTTTTCTCTCACCTTTTCCCTAAAGTCACTTTTATCTATAGCAACTGCAAGTCCATTTTTTTCTCTTAATTTCTGGTATGGAGCAGCTGCTCTAAGAGTAGCATCAAAAGCTATATCTCTTGCTTTTTCTCTAGGGAATGAATATCTTATATATCTTCCTTGTATTAAATCTGTTTTAGTTCTGCTTCTTTTTCCGTTGCCTTTACGTTTTTTTCTGTCCATAGGCTGAATGTTTAAAGATTTTGTTGTAAATATTCTCCCTATGTCATCTATAACATCATTATTTACATCATTTTTATCATTTTCATCTTCTTTTTTGTCATCTAAATTATTATCTAAATTTTCTTCTTCACTATCATCTTCTTTTCCATCATTGGGTTTATCATCAGTTTGTTCACTAGACTCATCATCATTTTTCATTGGATTATTGTTTGGTTCAGGATTATCCTCCATATTATCTTCCATGTTATTTTCTTCTGATTCATCTTCATTTTCATCTTGCTCTTCATCTTCATTTTGCTGAGGATCATCCATTTGAGGCGGAAGTTCTCTCATTCTATGAGGAAGTGCCAACTCAGCTGCTTCCTTAATATCACTGATTGTAATATTCTTTCTGTTTTCAAAAGCTGCTATTGCCTTAGCAGTTTCCACTATTACAAGTTCTGCCCTATGTCCACAGCAATTTGCCTCTTTAGAAATTTGCGCTGCAAGCTTCATTACGCTTTCTGAAACTTCAACCTTGGTTATACAATCCTTAGCCCTTAGTATTTTATTTGAAATATTATCTGATTCGTTTTTCCATGCATTTATGTACTCTACTGGATTTTCCTCATATTTTAATCTTCTTTTTATTATTTCTTTTCTTTCTACTATATCTGAACTTCCCTTAACACCTAAATATAATCCAAACCTATCTAAAAACTGTGATCTTAAATTTCCTTCCTCTGGATTCATTGTTCCAACTAAAACAAAACGTGACTCATGCTGAAAAGATATACCTTCTCTTTCAATATGATTTACTCCAGAAGCAGATACTTCAAGAAGACAATTAACAATATGTTCACTTAAAAGATTAACTTCATCCACATATAAAATGTTTCCATGAGCTTTTTTTAATATTCCTGGTTCAAAGCTTCTCTCACCCTTAGTAATTGCCTTTTCAATATCGATTGTTCCAATTAATCTATCTTCTGTTACATTTAAAGGCAAATCAATAACCTGCATATCTTTCATTAACTGAGCTAGCCCTCTTACCAGAGTGGATTTTGCTGTACCTTTTTCTCCACTTATCAAAACTCCTCCTATAGATGGATTGATTACATTTAGCATAAGAGCTTTTTTAACTTTTTCCTGTCCGATAACTGCCGCAAAAGGATATATACAATTTTTTCTAATCACCCAAGAATCACTCCTTTCTTTTCTGTAATATTTTTCGAAAAATAAATAAGAAATAATAAAGAATAAATAAGGAGGATTTTCTTCCGCTTTCCCACAGAAAATCTTTAACTTAAAATTTATTTAAAGCTTTTCTGTAAAGAAAAGCCTCCTTAACTGTCAATTGTCAACTGTAAATTCTCCTCTGTCCTCTGTCTTAACCCCTTTCTATTTCATTAATTATTTCTTCAACTTTAGAAAAATCCATAACTCCTTCTTCAAATGGCTTTCTTCTCATTCTATGTGGAAGTGTAAGTTCTGCTGCTTCTATCATATCTTTACTATTTACTTTATCCCTACCATTAAAAGCAGCTATAGTCATTGCAGTTTTGATCATGCTTATATCTGCTCTATGGCCATCTACATCCATTTCTATGCTTATTGTTGCAGCCATTTGTAATGTTTTGTCATCAAAGGTTACTTCCTTTAAAATTTCCTTAGCCTTTGAAATTTTATCTCTTAACTTTTGCTGTTCTTTATCATAGCTTGATATAAAAGCTTCACTATCATTTTCATATTCTAGTCTTCTTTTTATTACTTGTACTCTTTTTTCAGTATCTCTTTCTCCTATTACATCAACCACCATACCAAATCTATCTAAAAGCTGAGGTCTTAAATCTCCTTCTTCTGGATTCATAGTGCCAACAAGAATGAATTTAGCTGGATGAGAAAAGGATACACCTTCTCTCTCTATTGTATTTACCCCCATAGCAGCAGAATCCAATAAAACATCTACTACATGATCATCAAGAAGATTTACTTCATCAACATAAAGAATATTTCTGTTTGACTGTGCTAAAATTCCTGGTTCAAATTTCTTTTCTCCTTTTTTGATTGCATACTCAATATCTAAAGTACCTACTACTCTATCTTCTGTAGCACTAACAGGTAAATCTACCACTTTCATTTTTTCCTTTACTTTATTTAGTTTCTGCCCCTTTTTCATTTTTTCACGGCAATTTGCACACATACTTCCTTTATCCTCAGGATCACATCCAAAAATACATCCTTCCACCTGTTCTCTTTCTGGTAAAAGTTGTGCTAATGCACGAACTGCTGTTGATTTAGCTGTTCCTTTTTCCCCTCTAATTAAAACTCCACCAAGAGATGGATTTATAACATTAAGTATTAATGCCTTTTTCATATTTTCCTGTCCAACAATTGCTGTAAATGGATAAACCTTTTTTATATTTTTCATTTTATAAAACTCCCTTCAAATTTAAGTGCTTTTACTCAGCTCTTTTGCATCCTTTAATTCCTATAAAACAAATAACTGTAAAATAAACAATTAAAATAATAGGATGAACAACCACATTCATTAAATCTTCCCCACTACTTCTAAGCCCTAAACTGGTGTGGGTAAGAGGTAATATCCATATAATATTTTTTATTACTCCTGGCATTTTATCTAAAGAGAAAAATGTACCACATAAAAAGGACATTGGAGTTATAACAAAACTTGAAAACTTTGCCATATCGCTATGAGAATTTATAAATATACCTGCTGTAAATCCTACTGCTGCAAATACTAAACAATTAAGCATAATTATTAAAATAAAATAAGGTGTTATTATTAATCCTGTTTTAAAAACTAAGGATAAAACTATTATTAATAATGATGAATACATTCCCATTAATGCTCCAGCTACTATTTTTCCTAAAGCATAAGAAGCTACAGTAATTGGGGCCATCATAAATGCTTCAAAGGTTTTATAAAATATTCTTGATATATTTACTGAATTAGCTGTATTACTATAGCTTGTTGTCATTGTAGTTAAAGCAATAATACCTGGTATTACAAAATTTATGTAAGACTTTCCTTCTACAGTTAATCCTCCACCTAACCCCCATCCAAAAGCTATTAAATATAAAATAGGAGAAACCATAGCTGCTAAAGTTATAGTCCAAAATTTACGTTTAAATAATACATATTCTTGCCATAAAATGCTTGAAAAGGTCCACATTATGCTCCCACCCTTCTGTTGGTTAATTTAATAAACACATCTTCCAAGTTTGAAGGTCTAATATTTACACTTCCTTGTAATTCAGCAGCAAATGAAGCTGCTTCCTCTCTCTTTTCAAAAAACTCTTCTTTTGTTTCTCCATTTTGGAAATGTTCAACAGTATATTTTCCAACCTTTTCAATTAATCTTTCAGGGGAATCTAGTTCAATTAAATGCCCTCCATCTATAAGTCCTACTCTATCACATAAAACTTCCGCTTCTTCAATATAATGAGTTGTTAATAGTACTGTTAACCCTTTATCTTTCAATGTTTTAAGTAAATCCCACATTTTTCTTCTTGCAGTTGCATCAAGTCCTACAGTTGGTTCATCTAAAAGAAGCAAATCAGGCTTATGCATAAGTGCTCTTGCAATCATAAGCTTTCTTTTCATACCACCAGAATATCCTTTAACAAGGTCATTAGCTCTTTTATTAAGCTCTGTAAACTCTAATAACTCCTCTATTCTTTTTCTTCTTATATCTTTGGGCATATTGTAAAGCCTTCCATGAAGCTCTAGATTTTCCCAGGCTGTCATTTCTACTTCTAAATTATTTCCTTGGGGTACTACGCCTATTTTCATCTTAACTTCTTTTAAGTTTCTATCCATACTTTTATTATTTATAATAATATCTCCTGATGTAATTAGAGTTAATGTACTTATCATTCTAATAGTTGTACTTTTTCCTGCTCCATTGGGTCCTAAAAGCCCAAAAAATTCACCTTTCTTAATTTCTAAATTCAACTCATTTACTGCTGTCAAATTGTCATATTTTTTAGTAAGATTCTTAATAACTAGCAATTTTCATACCCCTCCTCTGTGTTTTTTATGATTTCTTCTTCTACTATTTCAAAGGCAGTTTTTCTTAAAACACAATCTTCAATGGCAACTCCATGAGTTTTACCATTTATAATGTTTCTTGCAGGACATGCTCCTACACAAATTTTTTCATATTTACAACCATTACAGGATTCAGCTTTATTGTTATTAATTCTAACTTCTCTTTGGGAAGATAAATCATAAATATTTCCCATATAGTATTTCTCACTGCCACTCAGGGAACCACAAGGATACACGTTTCCATCTGGATGTACTACCATAGATCCTCCATAAACTGCATGGCAATAAGTTATACATCCCTTACCTTCTATAATTCTTTTTCTTGCATCCTCTATTTCCCTTATAATAATCCTTCTTCCTGTTAGTTTCCATAGTTCAATTGTTCTATTATGAGCTTCTCTTAAATGCTTTTTAATTTGAGAAGGAACTGCTCTTTTCACATCACTTTTACAAGTTCTCCCAGTATCCCTTAATAAGTCAAGACCTATTCCTCCCACATTGCCAAGATATAATGCTAAATCTACAAGCTTATATAAATATTCAATGTTTTCCTCAGTTACAACACAATTTAAATTTACCATTATGCCTTCCTGTGCTAAGGTTTTTATTCCATTTATAACATCCTTTGTACCGCCTCTTAGTTTCTCATTAACTTCTATAGTGCCATCCAAACTTACTCCTAGGGATATATTCATTTTTTTAATTTCTTTTGCAATTCCACTATTTATTAAAGCTCCATTGGTCTGCATCTGCATTCTAATCTCTGGTTTATTCTCTCTTAAGTATTCATATATATCCTTAATAAGTTTAAAGTTTAAAAGGGGTTCTCCTCCTGCTAGTTGAAGCTTAAATTTTGACTTTGGTATTTCTAATGCTTTTTTTGCTGTTTCAAAGGTCATATATTCATTTTTATCCCCTGCACTTGCGTAACAGTATTTACATCTTAAATTACAGTCATTAGTCAACCATAGTACTAAAAAATTTAAATTATTAAACATATTCTTCTATGTCCCCTTCTATGTCCATATATAATTGTTTTAATTTATCTATACTTTCCTTATCTCCATTCCACATACCTCTTTGATTAGCTTCTAGTAATCTTTCTACCATACTGTGTATAGCCCATGGGTTTACACTTTTTATCCATTCTCTTCTTTCATCATCAAAAAGATATGCTTCACTTATCTTTTCATACATCCAGTCTTCAATAACATCTGCTGTTGCATCCCATCCAAATACAAAATCCACCATTCCAGAAATCTCTTGAGCTCCCTTATATCCATGAGGCTTAAGTCCTTCAAACCACTTTGGATTTAAAATTCTAGAACGCATTATTCTTGCTGTTTCTTCCTTAACTTCCCTTACCTTGGCTCTAGCTGGATCGCTTGTATCTCCAGAGTAAGATTTAGGTATTTTTCCTGAGAATGTTCTTACCGCTGCTATCATTCCTCCATGATAGTTATAAAAATCATCACTATCAAGAATATCTATCTCCTGTGAAGATTCATTTTTAACAGTTATTTCAGTTAAAGACATTCTTCTTTCAAAAACCTCTTTCGTCTTTTTACCATGAATTTTACGTCCATAAGCATGTCCACTCCAAAGAGCATATACATTCCCAAGGTCAGTAAAGTCATTCCAATTCTTGCTGTTAATTAATACATCCACACCTGCACCATAAGTTCCTGGAGGGCATCCAAAAATTCTTAAACTAGCCTCCTGTTGTGCTTCTTCAACATTCATTCCATTCTTAACTAGTTCATTAACTTCATTAAATATATTTTTTCTTATATAATTAACATCTTCACCCTCATCAAGACCCGCTGCAAGATTAACTCCATCCTCAACTAGTTCAATAATATTTGGAAAGGTATCTCTGAAAAGTCCAGAGATTCTTAATGTAACATCAATTCTTGGTCTTTTTAATTCTTGTAATGGCATAACTTCAAGTCCTACCACCTTATCCGTACTTTCTAACCATTTAGGTTTTATTCCCATTAAATAAAGTGCTTCTGCTATGTCATCTCCACAGGTTTTCATTGTTTCTCCTGCATACACAATCATTGCAACAGTTTCAGGATATTTTCCATCATCCTTTAAATATCTATTAATTAAGTTATCCCCAAGTTGTTTACCTACCTTCCATGCTGCTTTAGTAGGAACTGAGGTTGGGTCTATGGAATAAAAATTTCTTCCTGTAGGTAATATATCCACTCTACCTCTAGTTGGACTTCCTGAGCCGCCAGGTGGAACAAATTTTCCATTTACTCCATATACAAAATGTTTTATTTCATCTGTGGTAGAATCTAATTTATCTTTAACAACAGTAGCTGCAAACTTAAGAGTTTCATATAACTTTCTTACTTTTTCTACAGGCTGTTTTTTAAAGTATTCTACTAATATATTTTCAATAGCTTCAACTGTGTAGTCTGAATTGTGAAGCTTTTTTATTATTTCTCTACTTACTTCTTCCATTTTGTCTAAGAGCATTAAATTTGTTACGCCTTCATTATTAGTTTCATATGGATGATTCTTTAAATGTTCATAATCTAATCCATAAGCAGTACATACACCATTAATTAATGAGCACACATTACCGTTAGATAATCTTAAAAGGGCAGAAACTAAATTTTCAAACCTTTCTCCTTGTGGAACCCTTCCAAACAGATGTAACCCATCTTTTATTAAAGAATTTTTAATTTCCTCAATCCAGCCATGAAAGCGCTCCATAAAGTCTTCAAAATCACCCTGTATTTCTTCTTTGCTCATATTTAAATCAATATGATAGTTGTTTTTTATAACTAACTCTATTATTTCATCCTGTATATGTTTTACCTTTGTATTATCTCCCTGCTTAGCATGGTAATACTGCTTTATCAATTCATCAATATTTTCCATTTCGCCATAGGTTCCACTCTGTGTAAGTGAAGGAATAAGATGATCTAAAATAACTCCACATCCTCTTCTTTTTACCTGAATTCCTTCTCCCACCACATTTATGCTATAGGGATAAACATGAGGCATATCATCAATACAAATATCTGTATAACAATTTTCTGATAATCCAACTTCTTTTCCTGGAAGCCATTCTACTGTTCCATGGGTACCTATATGAGCAATCACATCTGCCTTAAATACATTCTTTATCCATTTATAAAAGGCTATGTATTGATGGGGAGGAACAATATCTGTACTGTGATAAACTTCATCTGCCTTTTCCTCATAACCTCTTTGAGGCTGAAGTCCTATAAATATATTTCCATTTATGATACCTGGCACAGGAAGTTTATCATCAAATACCATAAACTCTCCTGGAGGAGTGTCCCAATCATGTACCATTTTTTCCTGCACAGATTCTCCAAGCTTAGAAAACCACTGTCTATATAAATTACCATCTATTATATCTACACTTTTTTCTAAAGCTTTTTCTGCAGAAAACCATCTCATATCATTGCTCACTGCATCTATAATTCTATTTATTATTTCATCTCCATTTTCAAAATCGTATTCTGTATATACGCCTTCTTTCTTTAGAGCCTTTACCATGTCCAATACAGCAGCAGGAGTATCAAGTCCAAAAGCGCATCCAATCATATCATTTCTTGGAGGCATGTTATGGAAAAGTATTGCTACTTTTTTATCTTTATTGTCTATAGTTCTAAGCTTTGCCCAGTTTAATGCTAACCTACAAACCTTATTAATTCTTTCTTCAATTGGCTTAAATACTAACCTTTCTCCTATTTCATCCACTACTCTTTCGCAATAAGAGGTAGTTACAGTAATAATTTGTCCATCAAATTCTGGATAATAAACATTCCCTGTAAGAGACATCATATCAATCCCCTGTATTGAATTTTTCCAAGTATCAAAGCTTTGATAGGTGTTTAATGCTTGAAGTACTGGTACTCCTATGCTTTCAAATATACTCTTTTCCACTGTAGTTGTACCATCTCCAGGATTTGATAATATGCTCTGTGAATATCCAATGGTATTTATGATTGCATGGACTATAGGTTTTCCTTCTTTCATTAATATGTTATCTAATGTCCATTGAAATCCTCTACATCCAACAGATGAATCTGGGGCAGTAGCTGTATATACCGCTAGCGGTACACCTCCTAAAACTTCTATCTCTCTTATAAATGTATCTATATGTTTAAGGTTATTTTCTCTCATATATTTACTGTAAAACAAAATACCAATAATAGGTCTTCCGGATTTTTTTGCTTCTTCTATGTATTCTTCATAGTCTTCAATATTTTTTCCTGGGTAATATATCCCCTCCCAATTAGGATATCTAGGTGGATTAACCTTATAATTTTCCCCTCCAAAATATACTGCTAAGTGTAATATCATATTTTCCAAATTTTCATTATCATCTATTAAAAAATAGCGAAGTATTTCCACATATTCTTTTTGTGAAATTCCAGATTTCTTTAATAGGGAAGCATTTTCATCCTGTATTCCTGAATGAATAAAAAATCTCTTTTTCCCCTGATACTTATCCATAATTTTATCTAAGCTCTTAAAATAAGTTATTCCACCATGAGCTGTAATAAAGATCATATCTGAGCTTTCTATTTCTTTTATACATCGATTAAATTCTTCTGGATTTTCATCTATTGTATAGGTATCTATAAATTTCATAGAAAATTGATCTTTATATTTTTCTTGTAAACTCAGCTTTACTTCCTTTAGTTTATATACTGAATCCATTGGAGACATTATAAAAAGCAACTTAAACATTATAAAAACCTCCTGATACATGCGCCATTACAGTAATCAAATTATCTATCATAAATTCAATTATTTTATCAACACACTGTTCATTGCTAAAATTAATATTCTGCTCTTTATTAATCACTTCATTTACACCAAACTTTTCTTTTATTCTATTCAAAATTATTTTTCCTTCTTCCATAACTTCTTTTGATGATAAAAGCTTCCAATCCAATTGATCTAATAAATGAACATATAGAGAAGTTAAAGTTACCAAATCATCCTTCATATCTGCTACTTCAAGGTTATGTATAAATTCAGCCTTTGTAAGCTTCTTCCCATTTTCATTTTCCTTAACTATAGATTTATATTTCTTCCAAATTACTTCTTCATTAACTCCAAAACGCTTTGTTCTTCTAAGCATACTGTGCTGCTTTTCTGGACACAATCCAGTTTGTAAAAACAATGCCTCTTTTACTGCTTTTTTTACTGCAACACCTATAAGCTCTCCTAATTTTGAATGCTTACCTGAAAATAATAATTTCATTTTAGATTTACTATTTGAAACAATAATAGTGCCATCTGTTCCTGAGCCTGTTGCAATACCTCTTGAATATTTACTTCCTTCCATTAATTCTTGAATTGCGGCAGTTTTAGCCTCTGTACAGGTCACAAGAGCTCTTGTCATAGTTTCTGCTGGTAGGTCTGCATCTATATATAAAATTATATTTATAGTTCCTGGGTTAATGTCTTCAAATTCACCTTCATTTTCATAGAAAGATCCGGGGTCTCCTACTCTTCCCCCATTAACCTCAATTCCACCAGTTACTATAGCAGTTACAGTTATATCTCTATAACTTTCAGTTTTTATAGATACATTATCCATGGAAGCAGCAGTTGAAATTCCGGCTGTAGTTTCAGTATCCAATCCTAATTCCTCTGCTATTATATTCATATGTTCTTTATAGGTAGGGGCTTTTAAAGAACAAGCCATTCCTGCACCTGGATTTGCATCATGATTAAAAACAGTCTTTAAATTCTCTTTATATCCTCCATTGATTAGAGATGTACTCAAAACCTTTCTATCATCCTTAAACTGTACAACTATACTTTTTTGATATCTGTGGACTTCGTCTCCTGTGGACAATTTATATATCATCAAAATTACTAATCCTCCCTACTGAAATAATATACTTACTAATTACTTTGTATATTTTATATAGTGCTTAACATTGTATCCTTTATACATATCTGAATGAAAAATAGCTGCCAAATCTGTTATTAATTCATCTGTTTTATCTACAGATTGATAATAATCTGGATTGAAACACCATACTTTCTTATCTGTAACTGGTTTTATTTTTTCTAATATTGGTGCTTGATCAATTACAGATTTAAGAGTTGGTGAATTCTGATTTAATGATGAATATATAAGAATATCTGCATCCTTTGCCTTTGCATAAAATTCTTCAAGGGTTACAGTACCATTTATTATCTTTTCATTCTTAAATACATAATCTCCATCAGCCATATCTATCATTTTCCCCACATAGGAATCTGGTTTTGGAACATAAACCTTACCTTTATAAACCATACCCCATGCTACTTTAGGTTTCTTGTCATTAGCAATTTTTTTAGTAGTTTTCTCTGCTTTTTTTACAGCATCATCAAAATATTTTTCTGCTAAGTCTTCTTTATCATAAAATGCTGCTATAAACTTAATCCATTCCATTCTTCCAAATGGATCTTCTTCAAGATATTCATTATTTATAGCATATTTTATTTTTAACTCATCAAACTTTTTCATCATAGGATGTAATCCATAAGTCCCTGAATAAACAAACGCCATTGATGGCTTTAGAGATGATATTTTTTCATAATCAGGTGCAGTGTTTTTCCCAACATACTTTATCTTTCCATTTTTCATTCCCTCAGCAACTTCACTTACTTGCCACTGATCCTGCTTTGTTGTAACTGCTGCTATACTTGGTATTTCCTGTATAGCTCTTAATAAACATCCTTGGGTAGTTGACGCGGCAAGTACATTATTCATTGGAATATTTATAACTGTTTCATTTTTATACTCCTCAGGTACTTCTTTTCCCTTTGGAACTAAAATTAAAGTTCTCTTGTCTCCATCTATCACTTTCTTTAATCCACCCTTTAAGTATTTAACGCTAAATCCTTTTGAATACTTTAAAGGCATTTCTTTTCTTATATCAAGAGTTTTATTTTCTTTATTATATGTAACTTTAGCATCAAGAACTTCATTTAAGAATTCTATTGGAACATATACATCATCTTTTTTCACTATAGGCATGTCCTTTATTTCTACCTTAGTTGAATTTATATAAGCTTCTTTGCTTTCTGAATTAACTTTTATTGTATCTTTTTCATTTGTAGCAGTGGCATTTTTACCATCAATTATACATTTACCCCCTACATATTCAAAAGCCCCTTTTAAAGATACATATACTTTATCCTTCTCAATTTTAGTAGCTACTATCTTTTTAGCTTCTCCCTTATTATCTGTAGATACTGATTTTGAATCACCAGCTTTGTTACTACATGCTGTTAATGTGAACATTAATAAAGTTAGTATGATAGCTAATAGTGATTTGCTGTTTTTTTTAGTATTTTGATACATAAAATCTCCTCCCTCTATTCATTAATTATACTTTTATTTAATAATAAACTTTTCTAATAATGTATACATGCAATCTATACATTCAATATTTTTACTTTCTTTCCCATATAGTTTTATACACTCATCTTTTTTTCTAAAACTAAAAACTTTTTTAGCTTTACTTAACGCATAGAAAATTAATTGTAAATTACTTTTGTTAATATATCCTACTGGGTAAGCTGAATCTATTACAAAAGATACCTCATCTATCATTTCTTTTGCTTTTTTAATACTTTCATCTTTTATTCCTTCAAAGGCTTTCTCTTTTAATATAGGTAACCCTATAGTTCTGGCTATTTCATAATCTACATCATTTTCATGCAAAACACCGGTATAAAAACCTATATTATATTTGGTAAGTATCCTATATATAGAAGCTCCATATCCACTGCCACCTATAACAAAAGCTTTAGGTTTATTATTATTTGAAAGTTCTATAGAACCTAGTAAATTATTAAAATTAGCTTCTTTTATTCCATATAATTTTTCTATTGTGTCTTCATCTACCACATCTTCTGGAGTACCATAAGCA
The DNA here is from genome assembly GCF_017873215.1 of Clostridium tetanomorphum. Lineage (GTDB taxonomy): Bacteria > Bacillota > Clostridia > Clostridiales > Clostridiaceae > Clostridium_AO > Clostridium_AO tetanomorphum. Next base: position 100,042 of record NZ_JAGGKA010000011.1, on the reverse strand, counting down.
ACTATTTCTCCCTTATTTACAAGGGCCACCTTATCACAACTTTTTAATGCCATATCTATTTCATGAAGAGATAATATTACTGTAATCCCTCTTTGTTTTGTAAGATTTCTTAGTATTTCAATAAGCTCCAATCTATGTTTTATATCTAAGTGTGTTGTAGGTTCATCTAAAACAATTATATCTGGTTCCTGTACAAGGGCTCTTGCTACTAAAACCTTTTGTTTTTGACCATCACTTAATTCATCAAAATAAGCTTCTTTGATATCTTCTGCATGTACTATCTTTAAAGCTTCAGAGATTTTTTCCATATCCTTTTTACCTAAATATCCGAAAAATCCTGTATAAGGATATCTACCCATAGCCACTACATTAAAAACTGTCATTAATCCTCCATTAAATTTGTTAGTTAAAACTACAGACATTTTCTTTGAAAGCTCTTTATTTGATATATCTTTAATATTTTCTTCTTCTATATAGACCATGCCTTTTATAGGTTTTAACAGCTTGGATATAGTTCTTAAAATAGTTGTTTTGCCAGCACCATTAGGTCCTAAAAGACAAAGTGTTTCTCCTTTTACAATATTTATATTTATATCCTTAACAATTATTTTATTTTCATAACCTACAGAAAGGTCTTTAGTGTTTAAAGTTATCATAGTGACGCCCTCCTTTTAAGTATGAGGTATATTACAATAGGTGCTCCAATAAAAGATGTTATAGAACTAATTGATAATTCTGTAGGTGCAAATAAAGTTCTGCAAATCAAATCACAAAATGATGTTACTATAGCTCCTAGAATAACTGTACCAGGTATTAGTACTCTGTTATCAGAAGTTTTAAAAATAAGTCTTGAAATGTGAGGAACTGCAAGACCTATAAATGCTATAGGACCTGTAAAGGCAGTTACCACAGCAGTCAATATACTAGCAATTAATATAATTATTAATCTAAATTTCTTTATATTAACTCCCATGCTTTTAGCGTATTCTTCTCCCATTAGAAATGCATTAAGAGGTTTTACTGCAAAAAAAGAACCAATAATCATAGGAATTCCTACAACCATAAGTACATTTATGTTATTCCATGTAAATCCTGAAAAGCTTCCCTTTGTCCACATAACAAATCCATACAATTGCTCTTTATCTGCAAAAGCTATTAAAAAATTTGTTACAGCACTGCAAATATATCCAACCATTATACCAATAACTAAAAGAGTTACTATATCTTTCACTTTTATGGCAAAAGCTACTACTAGCATCATTACCAATAAAGCTCCTAAAAAAGCTCCTAAAACCAACATATAGGGAGAAGGGTTTTCAAATCCTAAAGTAACTCCTCCAAGCATTATCAAAGCTACAACCAAAGTGGAACCTGATGAAATTCCTAATACATAGGGTTCTACTATAGGATTTTTAAAAAATATCTGAAGTAATAAACCTGAAAGTGCTAAACCAGCTCCACCTATTAATGTTGCTAAAGCCCTTGGAAATCTTATATCCATAACAATATCTTTATTTTCAGGATTGAAAGCTTCATTTTTAAAAATAATATGTATAACTTCTTTTAAATCTATCTTTATAGAACCAACTCCAATGCAAAATGCAAATACAAAAAATGCTAAAATTAAAAAAAAACCTAAAATAACTATATGTTTAGACTTTGCCTTATGTATACTCTCCATTTTTTCCTCCATTTTAAAGGAGGGTATAGTATTTTACCCTCCTATACTTACCTTTCTCATTTAGCTAACTATTACCAACATTTCTTTATAAGTCTTCTTTTTTTATTTATCACTTGTTTTTGGTACTTTATAATAATGTTTTATTTTATGATCTTTAAACTCTTCTGGATGACAAATTGCTGCTAAATCCTCCATAATTTCATCTAGCTTATCTACTGATTGAGACCACCAAGGTTGTGTTGCCCATAATTGTCCATTTTTAATAGATTTCATATTTTTTATTATAGGCACTTGTTTTTCAAAATCTGTTATGCTTTTAGGTATCTTACTACTCTCAGCATAAATATATATATCTGAGTTAATGCTCTTTGCATAAAAATCTTCAAAAGTCATTGAAAAAGCTCCACTCTTATTACTTTCAACATCCTTAAACACATAGTTTCCACCAACTATATCATACATCTTTGCTTGATATGAACCTCCACGTCTTACTGAAAATTTTCCTTTATATGAAACTCCAGCTGTTACTAGTGGCTTGTCCTTTTCTTTAATTTTTTCACCTATTCTTTTAATAGTATCCTCAGCTTTTTGTAAATATTTATCAGCTACATCTTTTTTATTGTAGAAAATAGACATAAACTTTATCCATTCCATTCTTCCTAAAGGATGATTTTCTAAGGATGAAGCTTCAACAACATAAGGTATTCCTAATTCTTTAAGTTTAGGTCCAACTTTGGGTTCGTCTACTGATATAATAAACGCTACTTCTGGTTTTTTAGATTTAATTAATTCATAATCCAATGCAGCAAGTTTTCCTACATAAGTAATAGAACCTTTCTTCATTCTGTCATTTATTTCATCGATATGTCCTTGGTCTACATCATATTTTGTAACACACTTTACTGTATCAAATACATCCAAAGGTCTTATTAAAGAAGAATGTACACTTGAACATAATAAAACATTATCTATTGGAGTATTAATCACAGGAATTTTATCATATCCTTCTGGTTTCTTTTGCCCTTTTGGTACTAATAATAATTTTCTATTAGCACCATCTGTTACCAACTTAACATTATTATCTAAATATTCCACATTAAATTTGGTTGCATATTTAATTTTATCAGATTTATTTTTTGATATTTTCTCTTGATTTACTTGTTTAGAATCACTGTTTTTATCTTGTTTAGGCTTTTCAGCACATCCAAAAAGTGTAACCATAAGCATTCCACAAATAAAAATACTCAAAAGTTTTTTCATAAATTACACCTCTCCTTTTTTATTATCATTATTTAACTTTTTATCAGTATTGTTTTCTACAGGTATAGTTTCTTTAGTCTCCTTCAATTCTTCTGATTCTTTAACTACTTTTATATCTTTTTCTTCTACAGTAATTTTAAATTTAAGTTTTTCATCTTTTTCTGATGATTTTGGTTCAAACTTCTTACTGTTTCCCTCCAAATCTTCTTTGCTTTCTATTCTTTCAATATTCTTTTCTGGTATCACTATTATTTCATGAGTTCCTATTTGTTGTAATCTTTGTTTACCTTCATCAGTTAATGTGTAAATTATTGTATTATCTTTAACTTCTGCACTTTTAACTTTTAAAGTTGAACTTTTATCACTTATAAAAGTAAAGTAATCTGTGTTCACTGAGTTTTTAGCTATTTTTGTATTGAATTTAACAGTTATTTTACCTTCTAGAACATCAACTTCCCAATCCTTATCTCCAGCTTTACCAGCTTTTTCAACATTTATATATCCTGAGTTTTTTTCATATAATAATTCTGAAGCTATTTCATTATGGTATATTCCTTTAAATTTACTTTCTGTTAAATCTTCTTCTGCAGTAGTTTGTCCTGAAAAGTCTATAACTTCTCCAAGTCCTTTAAGTTGTAAATCTACTCCTGCTCTTTCAACTAAATCTTCATCACTATCTTTAAATCTAAATTCAATAAAATCACCTTTTACATTAATTCTATCTGCAGTTATTTCTTTATCACCTGCTTTGAACTTAAAGTCTTCTTTGTTTCCCACTTTATCAATAGAACCAGTGTATCTAAGTTCAACTATTACATTATCTCTATGTTTTTTAAGAGTCATTGGTTCTTCACTTACCTTAATTTTACTTGTAGGTGAAGCATTTATATACTGTGTATCATCTACTCCCATTTTCACTCCACTTACTGATTCAACATTTTCATCAATTATAATTGCTGTAACTATCTTTGAGGCTAACTTACTATCTACTTTTTTATCTTTTTCTTTTACAATATAAGTTTCTGGCAATTCAAGCCTTGCAACTTTTCCATCTCTAGAAACCTTTATGTTAGTATCCTGTGGTAAACTTCTAACTTTTCCATCTCCATCTTTAAATTTATAATTATCAATTTTATTTATAGTTGATGATTTCATTTCTTGACCAAATAGTATGGCCAATCTTTCTTTTTGCCCATCTTTTTCCTTACCTGTATTTACAACTTCATTAACAGTTGGAGTAACTCGTGCTCCATTAATTATAGTTGTATAATCCTCCATTATATTTCCTGATGGATCCATAGTATTTTTCACTTCTAAAGTGTATTTTAATCCATCTAGTTTTTCCTTTGTAATCACACTATAAACATCTTTGGATACTTTTTTAACTTCACTTATAATAACTTTATTTTCTCTTGAATCCTTTAAAGTATAATTACCTACACTCTTAGCTACATTTTCTAATACATCTTCGCTATAAACTACTGTTAAAGTGTTATTATCTGCTGTTAATACATATTTAACCTCTGGTTTTTTTTCATCTTTTGTTGCAGTAAATGTTAATCTTATTTCATCTTCTATTTTGTTTCCATAGGCATCCTTTAATTTATTACCTATTTCTACACTATTAAGACCTGGTCTAATATTCGTTACATCTTCAAATTTAATTTGAGTATCAGATTTTTCAAGTTTTGCCTTATCTTCAATCTCATAACTATTATTTAAAGTGATTTTGCATCTTTTAAGTGATTCTTTATCCATTGCTCTATCAAATTCTATATATATCTTGCCATCAGATCCACCTTTAATAGATTTTACCGTTGGTTTTCCAGTTACTTCTTCAACTTTGAAATCCATTGTATTTTCTTTTACAACCCAGCCTACTGCATCTGATAAATATTCACCATTCTTACCATCTGGAACATATAATTTATTAGTTCCACCTGGCAATGCTTCTCCTAAATAGTATTCTACTCCATCTATATAGAATCCATCTTTATTAGTTTCTTTTGCTTTTAATGAATTTTTTAATTTAGAAAGTGAACTTTCAAATCCTATTCTAGTTATGTTTTCACCATTTATTTTAAGTTGTTCAGCTAATATTTTCAGTACTTCTTCTTTATCCTTTCCTTCTACAAATATAGCTTCTGAGAATTCTATTACAACCTTTTTGCCAAAATTAGCTTCTACTTTTTTAATTGTTGGAGGTGTTATATCTTTAAATTTAATTTTAAATTTATCCTCTTTTATAAATTTTGACTTATCTTCAGTTAAAATACCCTTTCTAATTTTTAAAGTCTTTTCCACTCCTTGCGACTCTGCTTTTGCAAGAGTAATTAAAACCCCTCCATCTTTACTAACTGCAATAGCAGTTTCTTTGCTTAATCTTATTCCGTCTAATTCATAGTTTGTTACATCTTTAGCTGTACTAGAATGAACTTTTGTATCAAATATAACCTTTATTTGGTTTAAATTAATAGCTTCTACTGACTTAACTTCAGCTTTGCCAGGTATTTGCTTTTTATCTTTAAATTCTTTTTCTATGGCTTCACTTACAGAATTTATTCCACCAACCACTGTAACCTTAGTTTTATCTCCCATTTTTCCTTTAATATACTTAATAGACTTATCAACATTTTCCTTATTAGCACCTAGTCCTGTTAATACAACTGGAGCACCGTGCTTAGCAGCAGCTGCTGATGCCACTAAAGCATCTGCAAACTTTGATTTACTGTCATCTCCACCTGCCGCTACAAATATATTGTCAAACTTAAAATCTCCATTGAAGTGTTCTAATACTTTTAAGTTAGTATCAAATCTATCTGAACCTTTAGCTATTCTCTTGGCTTTTATGTGTTTAAAAATTTCTTCTGGTAATACACCTTCTCCACCTACTGCTAATACCTCTTTAACGTTTTTAATAGCATCTTTTACATCTGTAGGAACCTTATTTTTATTACCAAATATAACTGGGTATCCTTTAGTTGCAGCTATGGAAGCTACTGACAAAGCATCCGCATATCCATCTTGTCCATTTACAAGTATTGCTTTTTCAGCTTTAGTTGCAGCTATAACCTTTTTAGCTATTTCAGCATTGGTTTCATATCTTGAATTTCCACCAATTCTTTCTACTTTATAACTTTTGCCAAGTTCTTTTTCCATTATTTCTGTAACTACGCCTTTTCCACCTACTATATATATGTTTTTAACTCCTAGTTCAGTTAAAGTAGCTAATAAATCTTTTGATGGTTTATCTAAAGCATCAGTTAAAAGAATAGGAGCACTTTTTAATTTTGCAAAAGGTGTAGCAGATACAGAGTCTGCATATCCTAAACCATTAACTAATATAACATTTTCTGCCTTTTTAAAAGATTCCTTTGCAACTGTTTGTGCTGTTGTAAATCTATCAGCACCTGGCATCCTTGTCACTTGTGATGCTGCTTGTACATTTGTTGAAGCTAGTACTAAACTCATTACCGCAACACTGGCTAGAGCTTTATGATTTTTTTTGTTCATAGTTATAATGACCTCCCAAATTAAGTAAATTAATAATTATGTGTTATATGTAAAAAAATAAAACCCTCGCAAAGCGAAGGTTTATATGCATATACTTATAAGGAATATTTATTTAAATATTTTACAACAATATTTAAAATCATGCCTATATATGTTTCACCTCCCTCCGAAGCTACTCATACCGATGATTTAGGCAGGTCTCCTGACTCACGGGTCATCCTCTACCATCCTTCCCAGAGAGTTTTCTCCAGTGGATTTGGCTTCGTAACCGTATACAGTAACGGGGGTTGTAGTGGATTTTCACCACTTTCCCTATTAAACCTTAAAAAGGTACCTAAAACATAATATTAAATTGTATTGTTAACATAAAATTCATTATATCAGTTAATTATTCAAATTTCAACATATTTTCCTGATTTTTGCCTCCAAATCCTTAAGCTTAAAATAGTTCTTCTTCTCCATATTCATTTAAAATATTTCTAGTTTCAACATTCATAATTATATTTCCATCTTCTATATAAATCACTCTATGTGTGTACCTTAAAGCTACTTCATAATCATGGGTAATAAACACTACAGTAGTTCCATTTTCTGAAAGAACTCTGCATAATTCCATTAGCCTTTTTATATGTAGAATATCCTGTCCACTAGTAGGTTCATCTAATAAAATTATTTCCGGTGTCATTGATAATATAGACGCTGCTGCACATCTTAATCTCTGCCCTCCTGAAATAGTTTGGGGGTGATAATTAGTTAACTCATTTAATTCAAGAGCATCTAAATTTTTATTAACTACTTCTTCCACTTTTTCTTTACAATATTTAAGATTACGTGGTCCAAAAGCAACTTCATCATAAACCGTGTCACAAGTAAGCATTAATTCAGGATTTTGAAAAAGTATTCCTACTGTACCTGCTAATTCAAAGGCACTATTTTTTTTAGTATTCCTTCCACATATAATTACATCTCCTTCATAAGGCTTGTATAATCCTGCTATATGATGCATTAATGTACTTTTCCCACTTCCATTATTGCCTAATATGCCTACTACTTCCCCCTTATAAATATCTAAATTAATTCCTTTCAATATCCAATTAGGAACTTTTTTTCTTTTTTTCTTTTCATAGGAGAAAAAAACATCCTTCATTTCTATAACTTTTTCTCTTAAATGTTTTGATGAATTTTTAGTTATGTGTTCTCCATACTTATTTAGTAATAACTTTAAGTCTATATTATTTTTTTTAGGTATTCTTAATCCTAATGCTTTAAATATATGAAAATATTTACTAACTTCGTCTGTATTACAATCTAATACAATTTTTCCTTCATTCATTACTATAATTCTATCAGCCCAAGATATTACTTCATGTAGACGATGTTCAACTAATATAATTGTCATACCTTCATCACTTAATTTTTTTATTACTCCTAAAACCTCTTCAGCTCCTTTGGGATCCAGCTGACTAATTGGTTCATCCAACACCAATATTTCAGGCTTTAGTGCTAGCACAGATGCTAAAGCTACTCTTTGCTTCTGTCCCCCTGATAGTGCACTTGTACTAGAATTAATATATTCTTTCATACCTACCTTTTCTAATGCCCAATTTATACGTTTTGTTATTTCTTCTTCAGAAAAACATAAATTTTCTAAGCCAAAAGCTACTTCATCCAATACCTTAGTGGAGAATATCTGTTCATCAGGATTTTGAAATACTAATCCTACTTTTTGTGCCAATATTCTAATAGGATATTCCCTAGTATTAATATCACCAATAAATACATTTCCCTGTAAATCTCCTGTAGTTTCATGAGGTATAATTCCATTTAAACACTTAAGTAATGTAGATTTTCCACAACCTGTACTACCAGAAAGAAGAATAAATTCCCCTTTTTTTATATGTAAATTTATATTCTGTAAAGCATTATTATCTCTATTAGGGTACCTATAAGAAATATTTTCAATTCTTATCATTTGCATTCTCTCCTATAATAAATATTTATAAATAAACTAACACTCTATTGTTCACACAAGCCTTTATCCGATGACTACTCGCTCTACCTCTTCTTCAAGGTGGAAGTAAAGAGTAGCTATCTCCCTGGATAACGATTTCCCCTAAAGGATAACGACTTCTAAGGAGTAAAAATTCCCTCTGAAGACAAGAACTCTGTTTATAGATATTTATGTGTAAACCAATATATTGGTAGCAATCTATTGTTATAGTAAATCCGTGCATTGGAACAATAAGCTAACAATTTACATAAAATAATTCCAATTGTTAATAGGAAAAATAAAGTTATAATTATTTTGTCAAAAATTTTCATCTCAATTTTTCTTAGTTGTGTTCTTTCATCATAGGCGCGAAATGCTCTGGAATCTGCACTTCTAGCCATATTCATAGATTTCCTTATACAATTAGATAAAAGTGGTACTAAAGTCTGAATAACTGTTCTATAAATTCCATACAAAAATATTACTCCTTTAGCATCAAAGGGTTTATATTTACGCAATTTTTGTGAGTTTACAGTTACTTTTACTTCTGAAAATGTTATTGGTATAAATCTTAAACAAGTCATTACCATAAAAGATATAGTGTATGGTAATTTAAGTTTATTTAATCCAATTAAAATTCTAATAGGATCTTCCGTCCAAAATATAAGCATTCCAAAGGTCATAGGAATTACCATTCTTAAAGATTGAGTCATTCCATGTACAAATCCCTCATAATAAATAGCTATCCCTTCCCATAGACCTCCAATAATTGGAGTAGATGGCTCTACCACCATTGGCGGCAAAATATATAAAAGAGGTGTTCTTGGATATGCTTCATAAAAAATTGCTTGTATCCATATAATTCCCCAAACTGTTAATAAGTTTAGAATAATAAGTACTTTAACTTTTCTTAATGAAACTTTAGATACTATGACTATAATCCATACAAATAAAAATATAGTAAATAAAGCTTTCCACCCAGATAGAACCATACCAATAACTGCAAAGCATACTAGCATTATCATTTTTGTTCTAACATCTAAATAATTAAAAATACTTTCTTTTGATTCCACTTCTGCAAACTCATTTCTCATTAATCCATCACCTTCTTTAATTTTTTCCCAAGATAAATTCCACTTATTGATCCTACAATGGAATAAATCACTGAAAAAATTGCATTAATGTTAATGTACCAACTTGGATAAAATAATCTATATAAATACATCCATATATAATAAAAGGTATAAGTAGAATAACAGTTTTGTATACCAAAAATTAATGCTATTATAGAAAATACTTTAAAATTAGTTTTAAATTGTCTTTTCCCATTAGTAAACCCTGCTAAGTATAATAATCCTTCTGAAATAACTGAATATGACAACATCAATAATATAGCTACTGGATTAAAGGTTCCAAAAGCTATAGCTTTCAAAATAAGTCTTACAATAGTGGATATTATTATAACACCTGGTTTTGATACTAAACTAACTAAAGTAACTAGGAAAAGAGAGTTGATTACATCCCAAAATATTCCCGTTAACAAATGCATAAATGGTCCTAAAGGACCTAATATTGCTCTTATTACATCTCCCATAACAAACCATGCCACATCAACTAATGAAAACTTAACTGTAGTAAACAAAGCTATTAACATTACTTCACTTGTTCTCAAATCCTTTGTCCACTTTTTTTGCTTTATATAAAGCAATATTAAACAAAGTATAGATAATACAATAGCTGTAATCCCTATAATTTTTTGAAATTGTGACTCTTTATGTACATATAGATCAAATTCTTTAATAATAAGATTACAATCAGATCCAAAAAAAGAAACTTTCATTTGTCCCTTATATTTTCCTGGTTTAACTGAATAGGCGTCAGCAAATATTGGCATTTTTAAATCCATAGTACTGTTGGCTTTAACTACCATATTAGTTTCAGGAACAGATTTTAATTCTTCTTCCTTATCAAAATGTTCTCCTCTAAAGTATGTTATTTCCTTACCTTTATCATCTAACACAGCAAATTTCACATGAACTGGAATATCAACTTCACTAGAATTTTTAAAAATTCCCGAAATTAATCCTGCTGGATTATCATATTCTTCATCAGTACCTATAAAACGATGTATACCATCACTAATATTTTGTTTTACTTTAATATTATTTTTAAGTTCCTTTTTTAATGTAGTTTCATAGTTCCCATGCTGAATAGGATAAACTCCTTCTTCTAAAACATTGATTTTATTTTTTACTTCATTTAACTCAATTACTTTTATATTTTTAGAAAATTTCTTTACTTCATTACCTAAAACTGCTTCTATATTAAAAGTACCTGATTGTTCAATACTAGCCATAATCATTACTTTTTCTTCATAGTACCCTTTAACTGCATTAATAGGTAATTTCAATGTATGCTTATCTATAAATCGAATTTTATCATTGCTAATAGAACTAATATTTATACTGCTTGGAAATGAAATCTTTAGATAACCTTTAGTATCTTTATCAACAACAGCTCTAAGAGAAAATTCCATAGGTAATGTTTTATTTTTTATCATATAGCAATCTTTGGTATTACCTTGCGGTATGTGAGTTCCTATATATAATTTGTTTTCTTCTCCATTTATGACAATGCTCTCATCCTCGGAAACTTTATCCTTATAATTTAACAACTTAAAATCTTTAATTTTTACGTTATCTTGTGTATTAACATAAAAAGATATGCTTTCAACATTTACAACTCTATTCCCATAATATTTATAATAGGAATTAATTAGATTAAAATTCACCTTTCCTTCTTGTACTCTAAAAATCTTTGGAACTATTACCCGAGGAATACCATTAGAATCTATAAAAGTAAAGTTCTTAACTTTAGGGACTTGGCTATCTCCCATTAAATAATAAATAACATTTTTATCAGAATATTTTACACAAGCCCACACCTGTCCCTGACCTTTCCAATTCCAACTTACTTCACTTGGGAATTTTTCCTCAGGCATATTTACTTCATATAACCCCTTACTTTTTTTAACAACAATTTCATTGTTACCAACTTTAGGTCCTTCAATAGTTTTAATAGTATTCTGGTAGGCATATACTAAATCCTTATTTAGATAAAATATACCAATAAAAATAAATAAGTATACTAAAATAAAGCACCCTTTTCTATACTTTTTCTCTCTTATATTGTTATTCATAAAATCACCTACCTTACTATAAAAATCAACCTATTCCTAATGAAATAGGTTGACTCTTAATTTAATTTAACTTCAACATATATAAAGAATGTTTTCCATGTTTTTCTGTTCCAACTCTAGTTGGCCAAGTCGTAGCACAAATTACTTTTCCATCATCAGAAACTGATAAACAATTATAAATAATAGCTCCATCAGTACTATAGTATCCTATATATTTTTCTACAGCATCCTTACTATTAACGTCTATTTCTTTTCCTTTTCCATCTTTTGAAATGTCAAAAGCATAAACTCCACAGTACTTATAATCCATAGTATCTTGATTATGAGAAGTTGCTAAAAATAAGTAGTTGCCTTTCATAGCTATGTTTGTAACTGATCCACCTATTCTAAATTTCCACTTTAAATTTCCATCTAAATCAAAAACTTTAATCATCCCAACATCAGAATGTTGTGCAGGTGATTTAGCGTTATAATTGCTAGCTCCTTTTACAACAGTTTTTTTAGGAGCAATAATAATTTCATTTTTTCCAAATTCAATGCTGCTGTTTGTTATGCTTGTACACAAAACTATATCTTTATACTTTTCAGGTTTAAATCCATCAAATTCCTTAATTTTATTACCCTTTGAATCTAAAACATAAATTTTTCCATGACTAGCTACAGCAACTATTTTATTTCCTACTACACCAACTGATACATTAGTAGTTTTACTGTAAGACATTTCTTGATCATTTTTGATATCAAATTTCCAAGCCTCTTTACCATTACTTATATCATAAGCTTTTACACTAGCTGGTCCATTAGTCTTATCATTGTAGCTATAATTACCCATTACTAGTACTCCATCGATTACACTCATTTGACTCATGCTAAGCATGCCAGGATATCCATGAGATTCTGTTTGCCAAAGCTTTTTACCATTTTTGTCAATTGCCATAAGTATTTCACATTTGTCTTTTTCCTTACCTTTTTCCCAAGAAGTACTTCCTACTACATAAAGATTATCTTTATCTCCTACCATTTGAATATTACAACAAATGCTTAACTTTGCTTTTTCATCTTTATATTTTTTAACAACTGGTGCTAAATCCTTCTGCACATTGTATTTCCAAATTTTTTTTCCGGTATTTACATCTAGGCAAATAACATTTCCTTCTTTTTTTTCTTTTTTATTTGCATATTTTTCTGACATATATAGCTTGTTATTATTAATAACATAACTATATATGCCTCCATATGTAGCTGTTTCCCATTTCTTTGTCTTTGATTCTATTTCATACCAAGCCATTTTGTCTTTTTCAATAACAAGTACATTTTTTCCATCTGGTGACACAATTGGCTTTGTTGCTCCTACATCAAAAGCCCATTTTTCTTTTGTTACATCTGGAATTTTATTTTCTTCTACACTACTTAATTCTTTTTCACCAATTAACTCTAAATTTGGCTTTACTTTTGTTACTTCTGTTTCTTTATTTTCCGACTTATTGTTAGTTTGTACTGCACCTTTTCCACATGCAGACATAAGTAAAGAAGTAACTAACATTACCACTATTAGCATATTGGTTTTTTTCATTTTTAAAAGTTTCATTAAGAATTCCTCCTAAAATATTTTATTATGAAAAAAAATAAAACCTTCGCAAAACGAAGGTTTATATACATATATTTATAAAGAATATTGCTTTTAATATAAATATTACATAAAAATATATTTAAAAATTATTCTTGAATATGTTTCACTTCCCTCCGAAGCTCCATATACCATCTTAGGCAGGTCTCCTGACTCACGGGTCATCCTCCACCATCCTTCCCAGAGAATTTTCTCCAGTGGACTTGGTTTCGTAACCGTCTACAGTAACGGGGGTTGTAGTGGATTTTCACCACTTTCCCTATTAAACCTTAAAAAGGTACCTAAAACATAATATTAAATTTTATTACTATTATCGAAATTATTATATCAATATTCCGCAATTTTTGTCAATTTATTTTTATACATTTCAATAACTGTCCTTATAATATTAATATTTCTTTATTTAATCTCATCAGCTATCTTTCTTATTTTTACTATATGAGATTTTAATTCTGACATGGTAGCAGTAATTTCTTCTGTATTTGAAGCCTGCTGCTGAGATAAATCCATAATTCCTTCTACCATATTAGCTGTATCTTCAATTAAAGAAGATATAGATGTTATTTTCTTAGATATATCATTTACGTTTTCCGCCGTACTTTGTGCCAATTTTTTAACCTCAGTTGCTACTACTGAAAATCCCTTTCCATGCTCTCCAGCTCTTGCCGCTTCAATAGCAGCATTTAAAGAAAGAAGATTTGTTTGTTTAGCAATGTCTCTTATAAGATTTGTTACATTGTAAATTGTGCTTATTTCCTGATTTGCCTCTGTGGTCTTTTTAGATAAATCTGAAACTAAACCAGAAAGCTTAACTGCAGAATTAGCTATATCAGATGATGCAGTTTCTGTTTGATCCACAATTTCATCTAACTGGAAGGAAGTTTCTCTTAACTGAGATACTTCTCTTGATATTGGTGCAGTTACAGCAAAACCTCCTACCATTTTCCCATCATCATCATATAAAGGAATAGCTGTAGCCACATATCCTATACCATAAGGTGATTTATCACTAGTTATTTCCTGGTATACTCTCTTTCCTGTACGGCAAGCTTTTTCTGTTACAGTTCCTTCTGAAACAGTATCTCCAACTTTTGCTGGAATCTTAAGAACGTTAGATTCTAAGTATTCCACTATACGGTAATTCTCTGAAACTAAGATAGTACAATTTTCATCATTTAGCTTGTACATTATTTTAGCTGTTTCCTTTGCAATATCAATTATGTTCATATTTTAGCCCTCCTTATTTATACATCTTATAAAATTTTACTATGTTTATTTTAGTGGTATATTTTTAATAACATTTATAGCTAAAGATAGTGATTATAGTTACTTGAGAGGAATTTTTATAGTAAACCTAGCACCTTTCCACTCACTCTCACTAGCTTTTATTTCTCCATTATGTTTATTTGTAATAATATCGTAAGCTAAAGCCAATCCTAGTCCTGTTCCTTCTCCTATTTTTTTAGTAGTAAAAAAAGGCTCAAACAGTCTATATTTAACTTCTTGAGAAATTCCCCTTCCATTATCAGATATTTCACAAACTAAATAACCCTCTTCACTATAGGTTTCTATTTTTAAAATATTAGGGTTTATTTGTCCATTTTCTTGTACAATTTCTGACATCTTATTCATTTCATAAATTGCATTTTTAAGTATATTCATAATAACTTGACTAATTTCTATTTTATTACATGGTAAAAGAGGCAAGTTTTTTGAAAGATTTAATTCTACTTTATCAAAAACCATCATATCAAAACTTAAAATATCTATTACATTATTTATTATTTCATTAAAATTTTCTTCATTTAATCCTATTAGCTTTAGCAATTCTTTACTTTGACTAATTTTTAACATTTCTTCTTGTTGAACAATTTGAGCTTTTAAGCTATTTATATGTTTTTCTTTTCTATTTAACTCTTCATTAGCACACTTAAGTTCTTTTTCATGTTGCATTCTTGAAAAAGCTCCTGAAAAAGTTTCCGAAATTAGTCTTAATAAAGATTGAATATCCTTAGTCCAATTTTTATTTTCAAATGTGTTGTCTAGTCCTACATATCCTATTAAGTTATCTTTATTAAAAATAGGTAATACAATAAGAGACTTTATTCCTTGCTCTGAAAGAACTTCTTTTTCTACTTCTGCTTCTTCAGGCATTTTTTCCACATCTTCAATTGAAATAATTTCATTATTCTTTAATTTTTCCATCCACCAAGGGCACATTTCTGTTTTAAAATTTTGAAGTTTATCCTTTTCAGAACTAACCCCTTTAGCACACCATTCATAAACATTATCCATATACTTTAAATTATCTTTAAATAAGAAAATATAAGATCTAGCCGAATTTGTTCTCTCACCTAGTTCCTCTAGACACTCTTCAATTAAATACTCTTTATCTAAGTTAATTTTTATAAGCTTAGACGATATTTTAGAAAGTATCTCTTCAAATATCCTAGATTCTATGTCATAACTTTTATTTTCTTTTTTATTAATTTTTTTTTCCTCTTCCACAATATTTCCTCCTTGATACATGAAAACCACTCAATAATCTAACTTTCATATATACAACAATATGTATCATATTCAACTTAAAACAATCTTGTTTTTTCCACTAATTGAATAATATATTCGACAAAAATATGTATTTTCCTTTAATAAATTATACGATTGATGATACATTACTATAATTTTCTTACCTAGGATTTAAATTCAAATTCCAATCAAGAGTATTATATGGACTTTCACTATCCTTAATTAAACACTTATATATTTGATTTCTCATAAATAATCCACCCGTTATATCCTTTGGACTGTCTCCTGACCAATATTCATATCCTATTAAATAATTCTTTCCAATTTGTTCCCAAGAAGAAAATTTCCTCTGTACAACTCTTGCCGTCTCCATAATTATATCGTTTGCTTCATTATAATCTAAATATCCAGATATATATCCCCATCCTGTTATACTTATAAGACGACTTAAATCCCATCCCAATATACCTACTTGTCCAACTTCTTTACTATATTTTCTTATAACTTCTAAATCTCTTTTATGCTCTGGATTAGGAAAAGAATTCATCTCTTCTTTAAATTCTTCATCATTTAAATGGTCAATTCTATTTTTTATATCCATAAATATTTTATTATGTAATCCATTTTTTAATTCTTCTATAGTATCTAGTAAATCATCTCTATCTTCTATTCCCCACCACTCACTTAGTCCTTCTCTGCTTTCTTCAATACTTTCCTCATCTCTTGCACTTCCTCCTAATAAATCTATCTCTTGGTCATTATATTCTGCTAATATTGCTCCAACTGCGTATCCCCAATGAAGCTGTTCTTTTGTATATTTTTCTGGAGCTTTAATCAATTTTATTATGGAATTTTTTTCATCCCATATAAGCTTTTGATTTAATAATTCTGTAATAACTTCACTAGGAACATATATAACATCATCTTCTAAAGTTATTGGAGTATTTAGGCTATATTGCCTACCATTTATAAATATTTCTTTATTATTCCCGTCTAAGTAAATATTTTTGCCATAAATATTTACCATTAAACAATTGTCCTCATCTTCATCCTCCTCTACCATTCCTCCTATAGCCTCAAAAAATTCTTCTGCTGGAAACATAATAATGCCATTTCTTAAAATTATACATTCTGTAAGAATTACTTCTTCATCATGGACTATTAATGAAATCTCTCTTATTTTCTCTAACACTTTTTGTCTAAATTCTAATACCTGATTTAATTCATATCCGTCAATATTTTTCAAGCTCTCATCCTGTAAATAGAAATAAATATTACCATTATTGCATATGATATTTTTCCACTTCTTTTTTATGTTTCCTCTTTCCTCTACCCATTCTAACCAAGTTATTATAGTACGTTTAGTATTTAACATAGGAAGCTTTACTTTTACGCTTTCTATAATTAAGTCTGCTTCATTTTTGTTTACAGGTATACTATATTCTTTACCGTTTAAAAGATATATTTCTATAGAATAGGATTTTCTAAAAAATAAATCATATAAACTTCTTCTCTTCTTTTTATATATCCATACAAGCATATTATATGGTATTAAAACATAATTAAAGCCTATATTAAATATAAACCAATTTGATGTAATATAATTGTTGCCAATCTTTTCAAAAAAAGCATTTTCAGATGTTTCCCTTTGTATTATATCTTTTAGTCTATCTTCATCTCCAAGCTGTCTTAATTGTCTATACATGAAATGTTGCTTTTTATTAATAAAATGCCAAAAGGACTTTATAAGAAAAAAAGTGCTAATTAAGAATATAATGAAAAATAAAGAATACATTATTAAATAAACTTTTTTTATGTCTTTTAGCTGTGGTAATCCATTTCCTATAAATTCCTTTACCATATGAATTATATTTTCATATTTTGAGTTTGGAACAAAAAAAGTTACACCTAATATTGCAACTATTACACAAATGTTTATTAGTGCACTTTTGCCACAACTTTTATTTATTTCTTTGTCAATAAAACTTTTACCCATTTAGTTATCTCCTCTTTTGGTAAATTTTTCTCTAGTTTAGAGTAGAATAGAAGACTTTCTGTATGTTCTATTTTCATATTATCGTAACTTTTCAAATTCTATTAAGTGGAATAAAAAGAAAACTTTATCTTAAATTTAAAAATCTAAGATAAAGCTTTCTCTTGTTATCATATAACTATAACTTTTATGCTAATGTATATACATTAAGAGATATTTTAACTTATATCTATAATATAAACTTAATTATTTAGTCTTAATATACTTAACATTTTTTAAATCTGGTTTTTTAATATTTAATGCTTTCAAGCTGTCTTCATTTATATATACATCTGTTTCATTGGATATTTTTACTGGCATTTTAGAAATATCTTCTCCCTTTAGTACAGATACCGCCATTTTTCCTGTTTCATAACCTAATTTATAATAGTTAATTCCAACAGTAGCTAATGCTCCAGCTTCCACAGAACCTTTTTCAGCTGCTACAACTGG
The DNA here is from genome assembly GCF_017873215.1 of Clostridium tetanomorphum. Lineage (GTDB taxonomy): Bacteria > Bacillota > Clostridia > Clostridiales > Clostridiaceae > Clostridium_AO > Clostridium_AO tetanomorphum. Next base: position 81,758 of record NZ_JAGGKA010000011.1, on the reverse strand, counting down.
CACTTTTGCTTCTAAAGTATGCTTTGCTATTATAGGCATTGATGATACAACTAACTGATCCGTTGGTACATATAAAACATCAATTTTCTTTACTAAACTGCTTATAGCACTATTTACTTCATTAGTACTTGTTACTCCTGAGGCTATGATCTCATAATCCTTTGCTACCTTTTTTAATTCATTTAATTGTACTTCTGAATTTACTTCACTGGTATTATATATAACCCCTATTTTTTTTGCTTTTGGAACTAATTTTTTTATTAAATCCACTTGCTTTTCTATTGGTAAATAATCTGAAGTTCCTGCTACATTTGTTCCAGATTCATCTAAATATTTTACTAATCCAGCCTTTACTGGATCTGTAATAGAACTTATCATAATTGGAATTTTCTTTGTTGCATTATAAGCTCCTTGAGCAGAAGGAGTACCTATTGCAAAAATTAAATCCTTATTTTCTGATGCAAATTTTTTTGCAATTGTTTGAGATACTGCTATATCCCCTTGAGCATTTTGGTAATCTATTTTTATATTTTCCCCATCCTTATATCCGTTTTCCTCTAATGCTTTTATAAATCCTTCTCTATTTTGATCCAGTGCAACATACTCAACAATCTGGGTTATACCTATATCTATTGCCTTTTTCTTATCTGCATTCTTTGCACATCCAGTTAATACACCTGCAACTATCATTAATCCAATAATTATTTTTTTCATAATACTCTCTCCTTTATACTGCATATTCAAATTTCTTTAATATATCTTCCACTGTTAATTTTTTCTTTTCTTCTTCATCTAAATCTAAAATAACTTCTCCTTTATGCAACATAATAAGTCTATTGCCATACTGTATTGCATCTCTTAGATTATGAGTAACCATTAATGTAGTAATATTTTTTTCCTTAACTATTTTTTCAGTGAGATTCATAACTTCATTTGAAGTCTTAGGATCTAATGCAGCCGTATGCTCATCTAAAAGTAGTACTTTAGGATTTGATATACTGGCCATAATTAAAGCCAATGCTTGTCTTTGTCCTCCTGATAGATACTTTACTTCTACATCTAAAAGTTTTTTTAAATCCAAAGAAATATCTTCTAGTAGTTTTTCTAAATACTCAGTTTTATGGCGAAGGCAATATTTAAAATTAATTAATTTGCCTTTATTAAGTGCTAAAGAAAGATTTTCTCTAACAGTCATAGATGGACATGTTCCTAAAGATGGATTTTGAAAAACTCTGCTTATAATTCTTGTCCTTTTGTGTTCAGGCATTGTAGTTAGCTCTTTATCCTGAAGAAGAATACTTCCCGAAGTTTCTTTAACCACTCCAGAAATTATATTTAATAATGTGGATTTACCTGTACCATTACTGCCAATTATACTTACAAAATCACCCCTTTTAATATTTAAGTTTAGATTTGAAAACAACTTATTTTCTCCCATATATGAATTATGAAAGCTTTTTGATAAATTTATTATTCTTAACATAACTTAGCCCCCTATTTCTTACTTTTTCATTCTTTTTAAGTCCACTGGCAGCAAGGAATATAATAATTACAATTGATGTAATCATCTTTAAATCCACTGGAGTAAGTCCTAAATTCATAGCAAAATATATAGTTATTTGATAAATTATTGTTCCTATAATTACAAGGCTTGTATCCTTTATTAATTTTTCTCTTTTTATTATAGATGTACCAATAATTATTGAAGCTATTCCTAAAATTAATGTTCCTACTCCCATTGAAGCATCTGCAAACCCTTGATATTGAGCCATTATACTTCCTGAAAGAGCTACAAGACCATTAGCTACCATAAGTCCAAGTATTTTTATTCCTCCAACTTCTATTCCTAAAGATTTAATCATTTGAGGATTATCTCCAACACCTTTTAGTGTATAACCTAGTCCTGTTTTTAAAAATAAATCAATTAAAACCTTAATAGTTAAAACAAAAATTGCAGCTATTATTAAAGGATCAATATTATGGAATATATTTACTTTTCCAAAAATAGGAACATTGGCTTTTCCCATAATTCTTAAATTTACTGAATATAAAATTCCCATAACTAAAATTCCAGAAAGTAAATTTGATATTTTAAATTTTACATGTAATATTCCAGTTATTAATCCAGCTAACAATCCTCCTATAAAGGCTACTAAAATACCTGTTACAGGGGAACCTCCTCCTTTAAGAGTAATAGCTATTATAGCTCCTCCTAAAGTAAAACTCCCGTCTACAGACATATCAGGGAAATCCAAAATTTTATAACTTATATATACCCCTAATACCATAATTGATAAAATCAAACTCTGCACTAATACACTCATTATTCCTTCCATAAAAAATCTCCTCTCCTTACTTTTGGATGCAAAAAAGCCACATGGTGTTCCATGTGGCTTTTAAATGAATATATAAAAAAACGTAAAAGCCACATAGATCATCTATGTGGCTTTCTATAATAAAATTGATGAAAAACTTAATTTTCATAGCCAACATAGATACAAACCTTGTAATCGCAAGAATTGCTGGGTTTGTACCTATGTAAATTATCAGGCACAAACCCTATCTAAATTGGCTACTAAAGACAACAAGTACTCTTTTATTCAATAAGTTTTTCATAATTTATTCCTCCTAAAATTTATTGTTTGTAGTTTACCACTTTTATTTGATAAAGTCAATACCTTTTTTATTTTATTTTTATTTAAATTTGAATTTCTCTGTTATATTTATCAATAAAACCCAAGGTTACTTCGCAGTTAAAAATATCTTTTAAAAGCTTTCCTAATTCATCTCTAGCATTTATTACACTAGTATGATTTTTATCTTTAAATCCATCTATTGGAAAAAATATGTTCTTACTTTCCTTAGTAATTTTCCCCTCTTCACTTTGCCTCCAAATCCATCTTCTAGTCTTTACTCTATTTCCTACAGAATAAATAAGTTCTCCCTGATCTAACAATTCCCCTTCCTTTTCTCCAAATGGAATAAATTTATCTCCTTGTTTTGAGAATCTAACACATATATCTTCATCAGCACTATCAATATCATGAGCTCCTAATGGAATAAGATACTTTAATGAAATTGCATTTCCAATATCAACTATGGAGTTTATTTTAGGTAATCCTTTCTTCTTAGATACTCTTGTAACCATTGCCTCTATAGAACTCATAAACTTGTTTGGATTTATATTAAGTTTTTTAAAAGCTTCTCTATAATAGATTATTTCATCACTCTCTTTAACTTTTTTATCTCCAAATTTTTCTTCAATAAGCTTTATATTTTTGTCCAACAATTTACTAATTTGGAGATTCTCATTTTTATTGTTAATTCCCTTTGCAATAACAACTCCAAAACAAACATTCTCTAGTTTATCAAAAACCTCTTCTGACACTATAAACTTCATTTTCATCCTCCCTCTAATCTAATCCACTACCTACCATTCTCAATTCTACCAAATTAAATAATTCCTAAGTTTTAGATAGATTTTACTCATGAGAAACATACTATTCATCTTTAATGGAGTAATTTATTTTATTTAGAAAAAAAGAAAGTTACTCCAATTAACGCAAAGACCCCAGTTTTTACTAGATTTATTTTTTTAGATATATTAGGTTTATTTAATAGACTATTTCTTAGCATTTCTGAAAAAATAGAAATAATGAAAAAAATAACCATTGATTGTATCATAAATATTACTCCTAATATAATCATTTGTATGGGAACACTAAATGACCCTTTAGTAACAAATTGAGGCAATAAGGCTAGAAAGAATAAAGCAACCTTAGGATTTAAAACATTCATTACTATTCCTTTTCTATATAAAGATAACATATCTCCAATTTCATATGACTCCGCTTCTACTAAAGAGCAATTCCTTTCTTTAAATGCTTTCCATGCAAGAAATAATAAATAAAGTCCTCCTGCATATTTTAAAACCTTATAAGCAACTACTGATTCATGTAATATAGCAGAAATTCCTATTGCTGCCGCTGTAGAATGAACTAAAACCCCTGTACTTAATCCCATTGCTGTTGCTATTCCAGCTTTTTTCCCCTGAGAAATACTTTGAGTAACTACAAATAGCATATCCGGACCAGGTACAAGAGTAAGCATAATAGAAAAAGATAAAAAGTAAATTAATTTTGAAACTTCCATACACACTCACCTCTTTTCTGTAAAAATAATAAGCCTAGTAATATATCCCTAACTTCGCTATAATATGGATTACTAAGCTTATTTTAAACTATCCAGCAACTGGAGAGTCAACATCTTTTTACTTTTATTTGAATTTCCGTAAGATAGTCTTTTTTGTCCTTTGATATAAATTCATTTATTATAGTTCTCTCAATAGAGTCTCCAATTATTTCATAATTATTTTTATTTAGATAATCTATAATAATTTTATAATACTTTGGAGATTTACTATGATTCCCTCTATAATATATACATGCATATTCCCCTTCTTCAATTGTCTCTAATAAATCATTATCAATACCATCTTCTTCTATTAAGAGAAATATGGAATTATATTCATCAAACTTCGTTTTATTTATACTATTCATAGAAACTGTAAGTCCTACTTTACCTATAATTATGGAGAAATAAATACTGGCTTTTTTCTCTAGCTTTTTTAAACATATTTCTAGCTCTGGTTCTGATGAAATTCTTTCTTTTAATCTTATTATTTTTCTTTCTTTAATTGTCTTTATTATTACAGTTTCTAATTTATTTATTTTCTTTGAATCTTCTATTTCTTCGATTCTATTTTCAAATCTTTTTTTTATTTTTTTTAATTCATTAATTTTATTTTCAGTTATTCTCTTCTGTTCCTTTAATAATTCTAAAAAATCATCAATACTTCTAGTTTCTAAATGATTTTTAATTTCTTTTAAAGGTATTCCTAGTACTTTTAAATAATTTATCATATTTAACTGTTCAAACTGTTCAGTAGAATAATATCTATATCTAGTATTTTCATCAACATAATTAGCTTTAAATAATCCTATTTCATCATAGTATCTAAGAGTTTTTACAGGAATATTATATAACTTTGATATTTCCCCAATGGAAAATCTATTTTTCATCCTAATCTCATCTCCTAATATATAGTCTTTAAATAATAGAATCTTTTGATTATTATAACTTGATTTTTTAAATTTAACAAAGTAAAAATTAATTAATAAAATTATTATTTTTCCTAATACTATTTATGTAATGAAATATTTAAAAAATCTAAACTAAGGAGTGATTTTAGTTGAGAAAAAAACTTATTGTTTCATTCTTACTTATGTCATCTATTTTCGTAACTTCCTGTGGTCAACAGCAAACAAAACAGCAGCAACAAAACAAAAAGGCCATAGGTGGGGTAGAATCTTCTGTTACTAAAATGGGAGATATTGAAAAAGTAAAAATTGCTGTGGATAAAGCAAGCATACGATCCGGTTGTTCTGATAATACTTCTGTGCTTCAGACCTCATACAAAGATAATACTTTAGACGTAGTAAGCCAGGTAGCAGATTGGTATGCAGTAAAACTTCCTAATAACAATATTGGTTTTGTCCCTAAAGATCAATGCAAACCAATAGTTGTTGAAGACAAAAAGCCAACAACTACACCTGAAACTACTGGTACAACACCTGAAGGCACAACCACACCTAAAACACCAAGTACTAAAACAAATGCAACTACTTTAACTGATAGTGAAAAACAGATGATTAAACTAGTAAACGATGCTCGTGCTCAAAACAATGTACCACCTTTGGAAGTAGATATGCAATTAACAAATGTAGCTAGAATCAAATGTCAAGATATGATAGACAACAATTACTTTAGCCATAACTCTCCAAAGTATGGAAGTCCATTTGATATGATAAAATCTTTTGGAGTAAAATTCGTTCAAGCTGGAGAAAACATCGCAGGTAATCAAAGCGTTGAAAATGCTCACAATTCCTTAATGAATTCTCCTGGCCATAGGCAAAACATATTAAACCCAAATTATACTCATATAGGTATAGGAATAAAAGCAGGCGGCCCTTATTCAAATATGTTTTCACAGATGTTTATTAGTAAACCTAAGTAAAACTTAAAACTAAATATTAAAAAAAATATGAAGCAGAGAAGTAGTCTTCTCTGCTTAAATTTTCTTCTTTGCTAAAAGGAATCTAATTCCTACAGCTAATATTCCTCCACAGGTATCTATAAGTACATCTTTAATTTTTCCTGTTCTTTCTGGTACAAATAATTGATGAAATTCATCACTACAGGCATAAATAAATGTAATAAATAAACTTAACTTCATTGCTTTTTTTAAAGAAAAATTCTCTTCTAAAGCAATCATAAGTAGAAAACATAGTATAAAATATTCAGTAAAATGCCCTAGCTTTCTTACTATAAAATTAGTCATTTCTCCGAATATGTTATTTATATCTATTCCCAAATAGTTTATTATTTGTATAACAAAACCACTTTTACCATCAGATACCTTTCCTGTATCTGAAGAAAATTTAAATATTATAATCATCCAAATTAAAGGAAGCAAATATTTAAATAACCTTTTGTAATTTATTCTTATCATCGTCTCAATCCTTTTTGTAAATATGTACAATTTAAGTTTAAATGATAACTATATTACTTTCAACAATTTAGAGAAAAAAATATATAAACTTTTATTTAATATAGCGAATTTCAATATGACATATTTATTTTTTCATGGCATTGTCAATTTAAATTCTTATTCTTGCTTAATTTGTAATTTAAAATTGCTTTTGCTATAGCTTGAGAACATATTTCTTGTCCTCTTTCAGATGATATAAATTTAGAATCTGAATAATTACCATTAAAATCTCACCTACTCTAAATGAAACTTTTAATGTACATTTTTTTCAACAGTCCCTCTTAAACTTTGTGTCCCTTTATCATTATCTCCATGCCCTGCATCAATACAAACTGTAAATTTTCAATCTTTTATGGATGCTTGTACATTAGTGCTAATCTTTCTTTTACTAACAGTATCTACAGTAGTTACCATATTACTTACAAAATCAACTGCTTTTTTAAAAGCAAACTCGCATATACTTAATAGGGAAAAAATAACTAAAAAAATCATAAATAATCTTATACTTACTTTGATTATTTTTCTAATTAACCTTTTTCTTTTATATCTTGCACTAGCTTTCCTATATCTTGTACTAGCCTTTACACTTCTTTTATTAGTTATCATGAATTTTACTCCTTAATATATTGGTAAACTTTTGTTATAATATTAGTCTTATATAATTAATTATATATTTTATATGCATCATAAACTTATAAAAGTTGTATCATAATCGTAAAATCCAATTTCAGATTATTGATTTTTAATAAATTTTGTGATAACATTATTTGGTAAATAGAATTATATATATGTTAAAAGGCAGTAACTGCTCATATTTTAAATATGAGTGATAAAGTCAACATACTGACCTTTCTGGTCTGGCTTTATCGTGACTATTTTGTCAAGTGAGACTTTTAGCACAATGGATTTATCATTGTGTTGAAAGTCTTTATTTTTTAAATAATTTTAGGGAGGTATAAAAATGACAGTATTTATTAAATCCTTATTCCTTGTAGTTGTAGCAGAAATGGGTGACAAAACTCAACTATTTGCTATAGCTATGGCTATGGCTAGCAAGTATAAGGCTAAACAAGTACTAATAGGAGTTTTTATTGCAACGGTTTTAAATCATACATTGGCAGTAGTAGTAGGTAGTTACTTAAGTGCATTTATACCAATGGATGTAGTTAAAATTATAGTGGCAGTATCTTTTTTAATTTTTGGTCTCTGGACTTTAATAGGAGATAAAGTAGATGAAGATGATGAAAAAAACAGTAAGTTTGGCCCAATTGTTACAGTATCTATAGCCTTCTTTTTAGCTGAAATAGGCGATAAAACTCAGCTTATGACTATAGCTATTTCAGCCCAAAATAATCAACCCTTTAATATACTTATGGGAACTACTGCTGGCATGATGGTAGCAAATGGTATAGGCATTGTAGGTGGTGCTTGGATATGTAGACATACTCCTGAAAAATATATAAAGTGGATAGCAGGTATAATATTTTTATTCTTTGGCACTTTCACCCTTTATAGCTCAGCTCCTTCCTCAATGCTTAATTTAACATATATTATTCCTTATTTTTTAATACTTTCAGCACTAATATACTTAACTGGTATTAAATTTACTTATAAAGAGCAAGTCTGTAACATAGTATCTTCTAAAGAAGAAATCATCACTGCTAATAATTCAACACAAAATAGGCAAAAATAACTTAATAATATAATTAACTATAATAAAAAATGCTCCCTTCATAGCAACAGTTTTCTTTTTTAACTATATACCATAAAGGGAGCACAACTATTGGTAGCGATTTTATTTACGAATTTATTTCTTTCATAAAATCATTTTTAATTTTTAAAAATTGCTCTAAATCATTTAAAAACTCAAAAAGTGATGCTCTTATTTCAAATTCCTCCCTTGATTTAGGCAAAGACATTTGTCTAAAATCATTTTTTAATTTAACAAGATCCTTTATTAAATTTTCTACAGTATTTTCCTCATATAAAGAATTGGCAACCTTCTCTGTAAATTCCGCCATAATAAATGCATGTTTGTAGCTAGAGAAATCCACTCTAAAGTGCTCTTTCATGCTCTTTATCATGTCTAGCTGATGCATTCTCATTTCCATATATTTAACATAGTAACTATCATCTAAAAAAAAGTTATTATTTAAATTTACATAAGCAAGCTTTCTCCCTGCTCTTAATCTTTTTTCTAAATCTCTTAATTTTTCATCCTCATTTGAAGATATTTTTCCCTGTCTTAAAGCTTGTCCTATATATAATAAAATTTCTCTTATACTTTCATCAATAAATATTTGGTCTTCTTTTATTTTCCCCTCTATATTTGGCATGTAAAGATTTAAGGCTACTGCTATAGTTATACCTATAGACATAAGGGCTACTTCATTTCCAAACCAAAATAAACTTAAAGATTTTTCCACTAATAAATGAGATACCAACACAGAACTTACTACAATTCCTTCTTCTATATTAAGTTGAACTGCTAAAGGGATAAATATAAGTAGAAATAATCCAAAAATCAACTCTCCAAAACCGAAGGTTTTAAATAAAATAAAAGCAACACCTAAAGCTAAAATAGTTGAACATATTCTTTTAAGAGCAATTTTAAAAGATTTTTTTCTAGTTTTTTGAACACTTAATATGGTAATAATTCCTGCAACAGCTGAATATTTTAATCCTAGCTCCTCTGCAATAATTATAGCAAGTGATGCACCTATTGCTGTTTTTACTGTTCTAAATCCTATAAGTTTTATACTAACACCTCCTACTATATATAATAGAATTTTACCATATATTTATCTTATGTCTACCCTGATAATTTAACTTATATACTTTATATTATCTTCAAAACCATATTATATAGTTCTTATAATGTTAATCTAAAAATCATTTACTTAAAAGCAAATTCTTTTTTTGTTATTTTTCCTTTTAAATCTATAATAGTAAAATTAAGTTTTTTCACAGCATTATCTTCTGAGGATATAACATTTATGTCATAATCATTACTATTTTTCTTAATAGAAATTTTAAATTGGAAATCTTTCTTATTGTACTCTTTTTTAATTCCATCATCATCATAATAAGTATAATCTGCCTTTTTATATATAAAAGCTATTACATCCAATTCTTCATTATTTAAGCTATCTACACAATTACTATGCTTTCCTATTACTAAAATTTTATCTTTTCTTATAAAAATAGGAGTAGCCTCTAAATCAACATCTATATAGTGATGGCCTTTAGGTAAAACTTTAAAGTGTCTATCTTTATAAGATACTATATTCCAAAGAAGCATTTCCTCTGGTAAATAAACATATCTTCCAAAAGCATTTTGCTTATATACAGGAGCAATCATTAAAGAATCCCCTACTAAAAGTTGATCCTCTACTAAGGTTTCATTTTCATATTCAAAAGTTATAGGTTTAAAATAGCATTCATCTTCCTTGCAAGCCTTCATATATTCACTGTATATATAAGGTATAAAAGCATACCTATTTTTTATAATGTTTTTTAAAATCTCTATGGTGTTTTTATTAAAGTTATAAGGTTCTTGGTCTCTACTTCCATTTACAGAATGGTTTCTATAAAGAGGAGTAAACATGCTAAATTCATTCCATCTAATTAATAAATCCTCTGTACAATCACATCCAAAACCTGCTGTATCCGCTCCTGAATAAATAAAGCCACAAAGATTTAAATTAGGCATCATTTTTATATTCATTTCTAAATGACTCCACCAAGATTTATTATCTCCTGTCCATATTCCTCCGTATCTATGCATGCCTATTGAAGAAGCTCTAGAAAATATTAAAAACCTTTTATTAGAATCTATTTTTTCAAAAGCTTCCGCAGCAGCTCTTGTCATATTATATCCGTATAAATTGTGTACTTTATCATGTCTTATAAGTTTCCCATCTACCTTATGATAGAAATTTTTATAATCTTCCATCCCATTACTAATTTCTAAAAAACTATCCTTTAATTCAAAGAAACTATATACATCTAAATTTTTATTTTTTGAATCATAAGCGCTATCTAATGCGTTCTTCAAAGAGTTTTCAGTATAAAAAATAGCAGGTTCATTCATGTCGTTCCAAAAACCTTCTATTCCTTTGTCTGTTAAGTATTTATATTTTGCTCCAAACCAAGCTCTTGCATCTTCATTTAAAAAATCCGGGAAATGTACTTTACCAGGCCATACTGCTGCTATAAAAGGTTCATTGTTCTCATTTACACAAAAATACCCCTTTTCTACACCTTCCTCATAAACCTCATATCCCTTTTCTATCTTTACTCCTGCATCAATTATAGGTATTAATCTTACCCCCTGTGACTTTAAGTTTTCTACAAAATTTTCAAAGTCATGAAATGTTTCTTCATTTATAGTAAAGTCTTTAAATCTTTCCATATAGTCAATATCCAAGCAAACTCCATCTATTGGTATATCATTGTTTTTAAAACCTTCTACCACACTTAAAATATCCTGTTTATCTTTATATCCCCATCTGCTTTGTTGATAACCAAAGGCCCATTTAGGTGCTATATAACTTTTTCCTATAAGTTTTCTAAAGTTTTTAACTATTTCCTTTAGACTATTTCCCTCTATTATATAAAGATTAAACTCGCTGTCTGGTACCTTTATAAATATTAAGTCTCCATTTGTATATCCTAAATCAAAAATAACTTTTCCCGGGCAATCAATAAACATTCCAAAGGTTTCTCTACTCTGTAGTATTAAGAAATTGTGAGCTGCATAAAGGGATTTTTTATCCTCAGTATGATCAAATTCGTCACTACAAAAGCTTTCATATATCCATCCTCTTTTGTTCATTCCCCTAACATTTTCCCCTAGTCCATATATAATATCAGTTTTTTCAAGCTTATAGATTAGTTCATTTTGAAGCCCTATTTTTAAATAGGGCATTTCACTTTTATCACTTTCTTCTATATTTAACACTACAGATTCAGTATTGATAACGGTACCAAAACAAAACTTTTTTATACTCATAATTTCTCTCCTCCCTACTTAACTGATCCTTGTGCAATACCTTTTATTATGTGTTTTTGCATAACCAAATAGAATATTACAATAGGTATCATTGCTATAACCAAGCCTGCTAAAGCTAAATCCCATCTCTTTGAATACTGTCCAAAGAAATAAAACATTTTTAAAGGTATAGTTTGCCACTCAGGTCTATTAATTACTAGCTGTGGTAATAAAAAGTCATTCCAAATCCACATAGAATTTAATATAGCTACAGTTACTGTTATAGGCTTTAAAAGTGGAAATACTATAATCCAAAAGATTTGAAATTTATTGCATCCATCTATTGCTGCTGCTTCTTCAATTTCCTTTGGTATACTTTTTATAAATCCATGGTATAAAATCACAGATAATGAAGTCCCAAATCCTAAATACATAAATACTAGTCCTCCAGGATTTAAAAGATGAGCTTTTCCCATTACTCTCACTAGTGGAAGCATAACTGATTGAAATGGTATAAGCATAGATGCTGAAAACATTAAAAATATAAATGTACTTACTTTACTTTTTGTTCTTACAAGCATCCAAGCTGCCATAGATGTAAATATTATTATTATTACTACAGAAAATACTGTTATCAAAAGAGAATTAGTAAAGGATTTTACAAACTCTAGTTGTTTAAAAGCTTCCACATAATTTTTAAATGTAAAGCTTTCTCCTGGTAATCCTATTACATCTGTAAATATTCCCTTTTGAGTTTTAAAGGAATTTACAAGGAGTAAGTAAAAAGGAGAAATAAATATTATAGCTAATATAATGGCTGCTATGGCTGTCCAAACTTTATTTTTCATTACATCTCAACCTCCTTTTTCTTACTGTAATACATTTGGGTCAATGTAATAGTAGCTATTATAATTAAAAATATTATAGCCTTAGCTTGAGCTATTCCAAATTCATTGTACTTAAATGCAGAGTTATATATATTCATAGCTAACATTTCAGTAGAATTATATGGCCCTCCTGCTGTAAGAGAAAGGTTTTGATCATAGAGCTTAAATGAATTAGATAAAGTTAAAAATATTCCTATAGTGAACGCTGGAGATACTAATGGAAGTATTATATGCTTTAATATTTGTCCACTGCTAGCTCCATCTATTTTAGCAGCTTCTATTAAATCATCTGATATATTTTGTAATGCAGATATATAAATTACCATCATATACCCTGACATTTGCCAAGACATAAGAATTACAAGTCCCCAAAAACCAGTTTTAGGATCTGCTAACCATCCTCTTAAGAAGTCTACTTTCAAAGCAGCTCCTAAAAAATCAAATCCTTTAGTAAATATAAATTGCCATATAAATCCTAATATTAATCCTCCTATAAGATTAGGTAAAAAGAAAGTTCCCCTTAAAAAATTTGACATTTTTAATCCCCTAGTTACCAATAAAGCTAACAAAAATCCAATAAAATTTATTGTTATAACTGATACAATGGCAAATTTGACTGTAAACAAAAATGATGTAAAAAAAACTTTATCATTTTTTATAATTTCTATATAGTTAGAAAGTCCTACCCACTTTGCATGATTTCCTATTCCATTCCATGAAGTAAAAGAATATATCAGTCCCATTATAACTGGTATTAAAACCACAACTACAAAAGCAAATAATACAGGCGCTACAAATATAACAAACCATTTTCCAGAATTCTTATCCATTTTTACACCTCCTTAAAACAAAAGGTGAAGGTTCCCAACCCCCACCTTTATCCAATGACTATCCGCTCTAATACTCCCATCTTCTTTAAAGTGGGAGTAAAGAGCAGCTACGTCCCTGGATAACGATTTCTAAGCTTCAGTTGGAGTAAAAACTCCTTATGAAGCCAAGAATTCCGTTTATCAAGTTCTTCTAAGGTTCAGATGGAGCTTTATTAATAGAACTACTCTCTATTTGAACCTTAGAAGAACAAAACTACTTTCTGCTCTTTTCCCACTGTGCCTTTGAATCTTTTACTAACTGATCCCAAGTCATTTTACCTGATAAGTATTTTTGAATATTAATACCTACTGTATTTTCACCCCAAGCTGTTGGATAACCCATAAATACCCAAGTAGTTGTTTTCTCTGCATCCATATATCTTTGTATTGCTTTTCTTAATGAATCTTCTGGTTTATAATTTTCATATCCTTTTAATGCAGGTATAAAGAAGAATTTGTTAGCCACATAGTCTTTTCCTTTATCTGAAGTATATAGCCAATTTAAAAAATCTTTTGCTGCAGTCTTTGCCTTATCACTTTGATCCTTATTTATAGCCCAATACATTGGTACTCCAACTGGTATACAATCTTCTTTTCCACCCTTAATTGCCATTGGCAGTATATCTAAATTATTTGCAACTTTTTCATCTACGGCCTTAACTGATCCATAAATCCAGTTACCCTGTTGAATAATAGCAACTCTTTCAATACTTATTCCCTGATCTACCTGTGTTGAATAATCAATAGCATTTAATTTTTCTTTTGACTTTCCATTAGGTGAATAGTTAGCTTGAAGATCTACAAGTTTTTGATATCCATCTGCATACTTAAATTCCAAAGTTTTTGATTTATATGCCTCCACAGAATTTTTAAATTCTTGTCCTATTGCAGTATTAGAAGTATGAAGTCCTGTAACCCACTTTTCTTTCGCTGGGAATTCAAATACAGCTTCTAGTTTAGGGAATGCTTTCTTTAATTCTCCTGATTTTATTTTTGCATCTAAAGTTTTAACTGCCTCTTCTAGTTTTGCATAGCTATTTATCTTTGAACCATCTATGCCAGCAGCTTCAAAAATCTTCTTATTATATATTAGTCCATATCCTTCCACATTATATGGAAGTCCGTATATTTTTTTATCCATGGTAACTCCATCAATCATACCTGGTAGAACTTTCTCTACCCAAGGTTCCCTCGTTAAATCTTCTAACTTAGCTTCCCAATCCTTTACATCCTGTGGTCCACCAACATTAAATACAGTAGGTTCTTTCCCTGATTGAAATTTAGCCTTTAGGGCTGCACCATAATCGTCTCCTCCACCAACAGTTTCTATGTTTATTTTTATATCTGGCTTTTCCTTCATATATTCTGCAGCAGCTTCTTTAAGTTCTTTTGCTACTTCTACCTTAAATTGAAATATGTTCACTTCTGTTTTGTCAGCCTTTCCATCACCGTTTGCAACCTCACTAGACTTTCCGCAACCTGCTATGGTAAATGCTAACATACTTGTTACTGCTAATGTTAATGCTAAAAGTTTTCTTCTTTTCATGAAAATCACACCTTTCAATTTATTTAAATTTTACATATTGGAACCGTTACCAATATAGTTAAAAATATATATTAAATCGGTTTACAGGATTCTCCCTCCACCAATTTAGTATCTAATATAATGTGTTTATTCTTACCATTTTTACTCATTAGTGATAACAATAGCTCTACACTCATATTTGCCATTTTAGTTTTTGGCTGATATATGGTGGTAATAGATGGATTATAATATTTTCCTATGTCCATGCCATCAAAGCCCATAATGGAAATATCCTCTCTTATTTTATATCCACTATCTACTACTGCCTTAGCAGCTCCTATTGCCATTATGTCTGAAATTGCAAATATAGCTGTAATATCCTTTCTCTTTTTTAACATATTTATAGTTGCATCATAAGCTTTTTCAACACTATAATTTCCAGTAGTTACAAGTTCTTCATCATAGCAGAGCTTATAATTGTTCAATGCTTGTCTGTAACCCTTAATCCTAAGTTTTCCAACTCCTATATCTTCATAACTTCCTATTATTAATAATATTTTTCTATGTCCATTTTTAATAAGATGTTCAGTGGCTTCATAAGCAGCTTTTTCATTTTCAATTCCTATAGATGAAAATTTATTAAATGCTATCTTTGAAATATTATCTACTGAAGTAAGCACTACAGATACATCTAATCCTTTAAAATTATCATCACTTATATCAGTAAAATCTCCTCCTAGACATATAACTCCCTGTAGTTTCTTTTCTTTTATAAATGTTATTAAAACATTTACATCTTCCTTACTATTTTGATCATAATATTGGAGCATCATAGTGTATCCAGCTTGTTTTATTTTGTCACTCATAATTTTAACCATCTCTGAAAAGAATGGATTATATACTCCTTTTACTAATATGCCTATACTTTTAGTATTATTCTTTTTCAGAATCCTTGCACTATTATTAGGTATATAATTATTTTCTTTTATAATTTTCAAAATCTTTTGTCTTGTCTCATCTTTTACATCAGGATGATTATTTATAACTCTAGATACTGTACTAACACTTACTTCTGATAAACTTGCTATATCCTTTATATCCATTAAATATCCTCCAATTTTTCTGGTACCGTTCCCGTTTTTATGAAAATTTAGTATTATATAAAATTATATCCCTTATATATTATATATTAACTCTATTTATATATTTTTACAATAAAAAAATAAAAAACGATAATCTCTTACCGCTTTTTTACATCATAGCTAGCAAATAAATATAATTTAACACTTTGATCTTTTAGCTATTTGCAATTTCAACTGCTTGATTAACCTGGTCAATAGCTCCTGTTTCTTCTAAAAGTTCCATACTTTCTACATCAACAACATTATCCTCATAATTATTCTCTTCACTCTGATTTTTATTACCCTGAACTTCTAATAACATTATTAAACTTTTTGAAACTTTTTCATTAATTGTACCAGCAGCAAATAAAACAGATGCTATGCCTCCATAAACAGCTATGGATTCAAATACTCCTGGAAGCAATTGCATAGGTATTAATTGCTTAATAACTTCAGTATATGTATAACCTTGAGCTACATATTGAGTAACAGCATCTTTAAATATCATAATGTTATTAATTAATGATGAAACTGCAATAAGAGCTATCATCAAAGCAGCAACATATAAAGCTTTTGTGCTGACAGATTTTTTAGATGTACTTTTTTCTTTAAATTTCATAAGAATTTATCCCCATTTCCGCCTTAAAAGGCTATTATATTATTCAATGTCATATTTATATTACTGATGAATTGTTACAACTAGGTGACAATATTGTTAAGATTTTATTATTCACATTTTCTCTATAATTTGTATCATTCTACTCTTAGCTATCCAGTTTATACTGAAGCTTATCCCATATTATAAGTTTTATAACAATTACATATTGACCTATTATATAGCTGTACAGAGAATATATCCTCCTAGAAGTTAAATAATATATTGGTTTATATGCACATAAAAAACGGCACTCTTTTGCCGTTTTTTATGTGGTAGCTAGTCTTCATCATTCTTTTTCATATAACTTTCTTACATCTTTTAGTCCCTTTTCAATTTCAGACTTTGAAAAATTACATTTAAGAAGTTTATCCTCATCCCATTTATTAAGTTCTTCATAAAAGAATAATGCAGTTTCTAAATTTTTTTTAGTTTTCCGAAATTCTATAACTTCAAATAAAATATTTTCGGCTTCGTTAATTTTTCCTTCACTTATATATTTTTTTATCATAAACTCTAACAATTCGTCTTCTGAAAGTGTCATATTATAATTCTGTATATCAATATCACTTTTTACAGCATCTTTTCCTGCAAAAAGAGCCACTGCTGTCTTTACTCCTGATTTTATAAGTCTAATAATATATTCATCTTCAAACATTTACCATTAAGTCCCTTCATTAGTTTTTCAACACTATTCTTTAACAGCATCTTATTTTAAAATTCTAAATGCATAACAAATTAAACTAATATAAATTATAACAGTAACAATAAATGGCCAATTTATTATTTTTTCCTCTTTTTCTCCACTACAAGCTGAAATTTCTTCTGCTGTCTTTACTTCCATCATTTCTCCAATATGATTTTTCTTTAATTTTTTAACTAATAAATAAGTTAAAGTAGCACCTACAACTATAAAAATAATAAAGGATAGTATCAATCCTACCATTTCTCCTGCTGGCATATTTTTAAATGACTTTGCAGCTCCTGCTGCAGCTTCACTATTCTTTGAAGAACTTAAAGCTAACTTTAAATAAATCATCTGCATTGAATTAACTATTGCATGGCATATCATAGACGAAAAAATAGAGTTAGTTATTCTTACAAGATATACAAATATAAAACCTAAAATAAAGGTATATAAAAATCTTTGTAAATCATAATGCATAATTGCAAAATATATAGCAGTAAATATAGCACCCTTTTTTATACTAACATCATTATAGCCAGATAAAATAATACCTCTAAATGTTATTTCTTCCAACAAGGCTGGAACTATACCTATAACAAACAATGTAATGAATAAAGATGAATTAGCTACTGGCTTACTAATAACCTGTCCAAAATTATTTGGCATTATAAAAGTTGATAATCCAGACAAACCCATAACAAGTGGTTGAATTGTTATTCCTATAAGAATAATTAAAAATATATCTTTTAAATTAATTTTATTAAATCTTAGTGTTTCTTTTACTTTAAACTTTGTAACAGCAAAATATATAATTGCTGGAATTAAAAATATGCTAATTTGAAGTGTTACAGTAGATGAATATATAGAAAAATTATTCTTAGCCATTACTGGTCCAAGGATTAAAGAAAGTACAATCCCTAATATAATAATAATCATTCCATAAAGGTTTGCTCTAAATATTTTTTTCATTTTAATACTTCCCTTCATAATAATATAGTCAACCTTATTAATATTACTACATTTTTAAATAGTTACTTAATATACATCACATTAAAGTATCATCATTAATAATGTTTTATTTTGATTCTTTAGCAAAATTTGAGTACTTTATGCTTCCTGCACTAAAAAAAGTTAAAGCTATTAATATTAATACAAAGATATTTGGATAAATCACTGATTTCTCTATACTTTCAAGTGACCAATAAAAAGGAGTAAACTTGCTTAAAATTATAAATATATTAGAAACTTTAGTTGAATCTTGAGCCATATTCCCTGCTATATATAAGAAAAACATTATCAACGATATTAAATTTATAACTACAACTCCTACTCCTTGTTCCTTAAAAATTCTGTTAATCATTATAGCTAAACTTATAGAAACCATACTCATTAATGCAATATTTAATACCAAAATTCCAAAATGATGAAACTGAATTTTAAACAATACCTTAATTGTAATAAATGAAGCTGTATACATTGTAATTTGTGCTATTATCATAGAAAGGTATATACTCCCTATAATTTGGTAACCCTTATTGCTAGTAGAACAAAATCTTTCTAATATTCTTCCTTTTCTAAGATTTAGTAAGTCCGCATTTATATTGCTTGAAAAAGAAATTAAAAAAAACATTATTAAAACAATAGGCATAAAAGCATCAGCAGGAATTATTTTTTTCTCCATATTATATTGGAGCTTTACAAAATTTTCTCCTAAATCATTTTCATCCTTTATAATGCTATTTCTTTTTAACATTTCACTTTTAAATAATTCATTTAATTTTTGTTCTATCTGAACTTCAAATATTTGTGTAGCATTCCCCTGTTCCAATTTATAAGAATTTATAATTGGCTTTCTATTATTCTTTATATCTTCAGTAAAATTTTCTGGTATTTCATATAAAGCTATTAAATTATAGTTTTTTAAATCTTTTAATGCCTTTTCTTTATAGCTGTATACACTAGGAGCTTTTACTTTTTCTACCAATTTCGCTCCTAAATCTCCCTTATCTAAGTTAATTACTGCAACTTTTAAATTTAAATTTTTATAATTAGATTTAGGATCAGAAATACTATTAATTAAAAGTACTACCACAATGGGAAGCATAAACATTAAAGCAATGCTTTTTATATCTTTAAAATATCTTTTACAATTAACCAATATCATGTATAGAAACTTCATTATTAATCCTCCCATCTTATTTTTACTTTTAGTATGCTTAATGAATATAGTATTAAAGATATTCCTATCATAATAATTAGATATTTACTAATGGTATTAAAAGAATTAAAAAGTATACAATTTCTATAGGTTTCAGAAATAACATTTCCTGGTGAAAACCTTGAAATGGTTAAAAATATATTATTATTTATCTCTTTTAATGGAATAAAGCCACCCCCAAATATAATATGAGCATACATAAGAATTACAACTATTGTATTAGCAGTTTTCTTACCAAAAAATGCTATGATAATTCCTGCTGTACTCCCAATTAATAGGCTTTGACATATTAATATACTTATTATATTTAATACACTTACTCCTTTAAAAGCTAATCCTGTTATTCTAAAAGCTAAAATGTACACTGATGAATATATTAAACTTGCAATAAAAAATACTAATACATCTAAATTAAAAAAATTGCATTTTGTTATTGGGGTAGATATTAATCTTTTATTACTTCCATTTTTCTTGTCCATATCATAGCCTGCAATACAGCTCATAATAATTGAAAACACCATAAAAGTCATCATTGTAGCAGCTTGATTTTCAATGGCTTTAAGAACTCTTTCTCCCTTTATTATATTTTCCTTTATAGAAGGAGATGATGAAACTTTATTTATATTACTAATAACTTCATTAAATAATTTATCCTTATGCTGTATGTCCATAGTTTGTATTTTATTAGATATAACCATAGTTTCTGTAAGACTTTTCCCATATTGTTCTATAACACTTTTTATGATTAATTCATTATTTCTTGATACTCTTTTCTTTTCATTAACTTTTATAGTACTTTCTTTTTTATTAATTAAATTATTTTCATAACCTTTAGGTATAATTATCTCATATTGAGAATTATTCGTGATATTAAATATTTCTCTTAGTTCTTTTCTATTAAACAGATCTTTAAAATTATTAGAGGTTTTACTATTATCTTCATCAATAATGCTAATATTGATCTTATCTATAGTTACCTCTGGTTTAAAAGTATCTTTTTGAAAATTACTCATAATTACAGAAATTATCAAAGGAAGAATAGCAAACATTAACAATACCTGTTTCCATTGAGATAATATTGCCTTAATAATAACTTTTATAGTAGCTTTTACTCTCATTTTTTCTCCTCCTAATCCCTTAATTTTTTTCCTGTTAGGGAAAGGAATACTTCCTCTAATGAAGCTTCTTCTACATTAAATTTCTTTATTTTTTTATGTTCCTTAGCACATAACATCAATAATTCTTCTAAATTAAAACTTTCCTCATTTATATAAATTGAAATAGTATCATCTTTTATAAAACAATCTTTAACTCCTGATAAAGACTTTATCTTTAAAACAAATTCAGCATCATTTTGATCTAAAGCCATTTTAATAGTACCATGCATATTTGCCATAGACTTAATCATGCTCTTTGACCCAGAAGCAATTTCTTTTCCTTCATCTAAAATAAATATATTGTTACATAGATGTTCTACTTCCTCCATATAATGAGAAGTATAAAGTACTGTTGTGTTGTTTTCTTTATTAACCTTTTTAATAAATTCAAAAATATAATTTCTAGATTGAGGGTCTACCCCCACAGTAGGCTCGTCTAATATAAGAATTTTAGGTCTATGCATTATTGCTACCGCTAAATTTAATCTTCTTTTCATTCCTCCTGAAAATTTTTTAATTTTTATCTTCTTCTTTTCATTTAATCCTGTTACTGTAAGTGCCTCTTCAATTCTTTCCTTTAAAAGCTTTCCTCCTAATCCATAAAAAGCTCCAAAATATTCAAGATTATCATAAGCAGATAATGTTTCCATTAAGGCTAACTCTTGTGGTACTAATCCTATGAATTCCTTTGCCTTTAGAGGATCTTTTGTCATAGAGTACCCTCCAATAGTTACTTCTCCACCATTACTTTTAATAAGCCCCGTCATAATACTTATTAACGTGGATTTTCCAGCTCCATTAGGTCCTATTAATCCAAATATGTCCCCTTCTTTTATTTCAAAGGATATATTATCTAAAACTAATTTATCATCAAATCTTTTAGTTATATTTTTTACAATTATGTTATTCATAAAATTTTCCCCCTTACCTCTCTAATTATATTTTAGAAAAATTAAGTGAGCCTTCCAAGTACTAGGAGTAACTAAAAAAGTGACTTAAGTAATTTTTAAAACAATACTTGTAATTATTACTGCACTTATGTATAATATGTATAATATATATAACGTTTGTAAACTATATTTTACATTACAGCTACCTGCCCTAATACCACCATGGTACTTTGAAAAAGGGATTCTCATAAAATCAAATATTTGGCTTCTATACTTTACCATAAGTTATGACTAAAGTAAGAGTATCGTTAAACTAATGGAAGTTAAATAAAAAGAAAAGAGGTGAATTTTAGTGAGAATTTTTATGTTTATTATAACATTCTCACTAAAAATAACATATGAATTTAAATTCAGTGATTGCAGAAAATCTTAAACGACTAAGATTGGAAAGAAATTTAAGCTTAGGCCAATTAGCAGAGTTATCTGAAGTAAGTAAAGTCATGATTTCTCAAATTGAAAAAGGTGATACAAATCCAACAATCAATACCATTTGGAAAATTGCTAAAGGATTAAATGTTCCCTATACTTTACTAATTGATAAACATGAAAATTCTGCTTCTATTGTTAAAAAGACGGATGCTAAAGAGCAAATTAGTGAAGATGGAACTTATCGTGTTTACTGCTACTATGGTAATACTCCTAATAGAAATTTTGAATTATTTTTACTCCAAATGGATTCTGGTGCAACCTATACTTCCGTTGGTCATTCTGAAAAATCACAGGAGTATATTACTGTTCTAGACGGCGAACTTATATTATCAATAAACGATGAAAATTATTCATTAATTAATGAGGATTCCATATGTTTTTCATCAGCAACTCCACATACCTATAAAAACTGTGGAAAAACCACTCTTAAAGCTATGGTTATAAATTTCTATCCAATTTGATAAAAAGTGCAATGCACTTTTTCAAAATACAGAACATAAAGCACAGAGTGCAAATATAAATAATCTTTCTTCATTGTCATTATGAAAATTTAATTAAAAATTAGAAATGGATAGTAAAAAACTAAAGTATTAAATTTAAGTTTTAAAGGAGGACAAAAATGAGTGAATTAATATTTCAAAAAGATAGTTATGTAAAGGAGTTTGAATGTAAAATTATTAATGTAAATGAGGCGGAGCATGCTGTTGTTTTGGATAAAACCGCATTTTATATAGGCGGTGGCGGTCAGCCATGTGATATTGGAACATTAGAAACAAAAACAGATACATACATTGTTACAAAAGTTAAGAAAAAAGGGGAGAATGTATATCATTATATTGATGGAAAACTTCCTGAAATTAATGAAACTTGTATAGGAAAAATAGATTGGGAACATAGGTATAAGTTGATGAGAACCCATACTGCTATGCATATTTTATGCGGTGTTGTATGGAGAGACTATAAAGCTCAAGTAACTGGTGGGGATATGGATTGCCTTAAAGGAAGATTGGATTTTGAATTTGAAAATTTTGATAAAGAATTAATAGATGAAATTGAAAAAAAGATTAACCAAGAGGTAGAATGCAAAAGAAATATAAATGTGAATATTCTCCAAAGAGAAGAAGCTTTTAAAATTCCAGATTTAATAAGAACAAAAATAAATCTTCTTCCAGAAGGTATTAATGAAATAAGAACCGTAAACATTGAAGGACTAGATCTCCAGGCAGATGGAGGAACTCATGTAAAAAATACTGAGGAAGTTAGAAAAATAAAAATAGCTTCTTATAAAAGCAAAGGAAAAATCAATAAAAGAATATATATTGAACTAGAAGAATAATACAAAAAGTACATGATACTTTTTATATTATATCTAGAAAATAATAAACACCAAATTGAGATATGTAATTAAATCTATGGGACAGTGTAGATAGATTTATACAAAAACAAATCTATCTACATCCTACTATCTTACATACCCTTTTATATGTCCAAAGCTACTTGTATTTTTGTGATTTGTACTTACTTAAAAATATTATTACTAAGCTCTATTACCCATATCTGTACTCTTTATTCTGTAATCTGAATTTATTCTGCTATGTTATTTTTAAATGCAAATATAGTAAGCTGAGTTCTATCCCTAAGAGAAAGTTTATTTAGTATACTGCTTATATTATTTTTAATAGTACCTTCTGATAAAAATAACTTTTCTCCAATTTCCTTATTAGATAGTCCATTTGCCACTTCTTTAATTATATTCATTTCTTTATCATTTAAATCATAATTAAGCTTTATATCTTTTAGATTACTTTTTTTATTATAATTTATATTTTCATTAATAATCTTAGATGCTACTTCTGGATGAATTACCACATTTCCTTTAAAGCAGCCTTTTATACCTTCATAAATTAAATCATAATCACTATCTTTTAAAAGATATCCTGATGCGCCATATTTTAATGCCTCATGAATATATTCCATGTCATTGAAAGTAGTTAAAATTAAAATCTTTACATTTTCAAATTCTTTTTTAATTAGCTTTGTTCCAAGAACTCCATCACATTTTGGCATTCTAATATCCATCAGTATAACGTCTGGTTCATTTTTCCTGCATTCTAATAAAGCCTCTTCCCCATTAGAAGCAGTACTTATTATTTGAATATCCTCAAATGTGTTAAGTATCATACTCATACCTGATCTAATAAGTTTTTCATCATCTACTAGCATTACATTAATCTTGTCCATTCTTTTCCTCCTGGGAATAAATCTTAAGTTTTTCAACTTTATCTAGCTCTATTCTTGCTAAAAATCCTTCTCCAAATTTTGTTTTGTAATGAAAATTTCCTCCAAGTTCTGTTACTCTTTCTCTCATACTTTTAAGTCCAATGCCTTCTACTAAACTATCTCTTCCAGTACCATTATCCTTTAATGTAACTACTAATTTATAATCATCAAATGCCATAAAAATTTGAATAATTGTAGCCTTTCCATGCCTTACGCTATTAGCTAAAAATTCTTGAATTATTCTATAAATTACAAAGGATTGATCTGCATTTAAAGGCCATTTTTCTTTTGTAAAGGCAAGTCTAACCTCTACTCCTGTTAGCTTTTTAAAATTCTTTATAAGTTCCTCAATTATTAAAATTCCTTCATAATCCTCAAACTCTTTAGGCTTTATTTCTCTTATAGACATTCTAACTTCGTTTAAACTATTTTGAGTAAATTTTCTAAGTTCTTTTGTTACTTCCTTTGCAATTTGCTGATCTTTTTCTATTGTTCTTTCAATAGCTCCAAGCTGTATCACCATTGTTGACAATGCATGGCCAACACTATCATGTATTTCTCGAGAAAGTCTATTTCTTTCTCTTAATAAAGTTAATTCTTCTATTGAACTTGCATAAAGTTCTAAATCTCTATTAGCACTTTTAAGTTTTTCCTCTGATATTCTAAGCTTATCGTAAAGTTTTTGAGCTTCAATCTTTTTGTCATTTTCATCTTGTATTAAATATAATATTCCAATAAAAGCTATTAATAAAACTATATTTATAAATCTAAATTCTAAAGTTTCATTAGATAAAAGTATTATTCCTTCTAGAATTATTACTATATTAAATATATGCTTTATGGGTTTTCTAAACAATGTGTTGCTGTCTATAGCTGCTAAAATAAGATATATTGTAAGATGCCCACCAATCCATTCATAGGCAATAACTGTAAATATAATTTCCAATATAAAAGATATGCTTTTATGAAGGTTTTTATCCAATGAAAAAAATCTTATTTGATTATTTATTAAAAATATAAATATAAATATTACCATGAATGTTGTTAAATTTATCTTATTTATACCTATTACCGCTATTATTGCTAAAATACAAAAATATCTTATTGAAATAAGCAAAGTTTTATTCCACATAATTTCTCCTAAACATGTACTGTAGTTTGTTACATTATCTATACTGTATAATCTACTACAACTCTATGTTGAACTATTCCTTTTATAAATTGTCCTACCTTAACATGCTCTGGATGGTTTTGGTATGTGTTTAATCCTTCTTCATTTTCAAATTCAGAGTAAAGCACCAAATCATAAGCTGCATCAGTTTTATTAATATTTATACCTACTTCAATACTCTTAAGTTCAGGGATCATTTCCTGTAGTCCTTCTAAATCTCTTTTTGCCCTCTCACAATTTTTTATTTTTTCATCTCCATTAAAATATTTTAATTTCCACATTACAATATGTTTTATCATACAAAGTCCTCCTTATTTCCCATGTTATATACTTCTTTCTTTTCAATATTTATAATAACATATTTCTATATATTTTTTATAATTCCTCTTAGATAAAATTGAATTAAGTCAATATAGCATTAATTAAATATAAAAAAGAAAGCACATGATGTCTTTTCCTAAGTTGTAGGAGTTAGACTCATGTGCTTTTATAACATTATTGTATTTTGAAGCATCATTTTAAGCTCTATTGCTTCCTTTGATTTGTCTTCAATACTACTTTTTTCATTTTCTTCTGGTATTTCCTCTAAATTGATTAATCTTTCAAAAACCTTTTTCAATATTTTCATAATCAGATCACTCCTCATTTACTTTTCTTAACCTTATGATTTAATTATAGAAGATATCATACTTAACTGCCATATCAGTAGCCTTACAGTTTTAAG
The DNA here is from genome assembly GCF_017873215.1 of Clostridium tetanomorphum. Classification (GTDB taxonomy): domain Bacteria; phylum Bacillota; class Clostridia; order Clostridiales; family Clostridiaceae; genus Clostridium_AO; species Clostridium_AO tetanomorphum. Next base: position 55,481 of record NZ_JAGGKA010000011.1, on the reverse strand, counting down.
TGTTAATATTACATTTTAGTAAGATTTATAATGGCTATAAATATATATTAAAAGTTTTTTATTAAATCCTTTTATTTTTTATGACAGAAATTTAATAAACTTTCGTACTTATTTAGTGAAGAGCTCTTCAGGAGGTATGCGAAATGAAAGTAACTGAAAATAATTTTATTCATGAACTAAAGTGTAAAAATGAGGAAGCATTAGACTATATATATTCTAAATATGTAATTTCTCATTTAGATAAATTACATATTCTACAATACAGGAAGTATTTAAAAAATTAATATCTTCCATCATTTTATATGCTAATTTCTCTAAACTAGGTGCTATAGCTCCTACTGTTCTTGGATTTTTAAAATATTGTTTTATAAAACTAGTAAATTACATTTTAATATCTAAAGTTGTTCTTTTAGTGATATTCTAGTGTTGCCATCCCTTCCTATCAAACTTTCAGCAGTTACCATAGAATTTAAGATTGCTTCCTCTACAGATTCTGCCGCTGCTCTAAATACCATATCAATAAAGTTTTCATTTATTACTTTTATGTTTACTGTAGGCTTGTCTTCATAATGATTAATTTTATTTGCAGTACTTGTAGCTATAATTATATCTCCACTTCCATTGCCCATAAATGATCCTAATCTTATTATCCCTACAGATGCCCTTTTAGCAACTCTTTTTAATTGTCTATCTGACATTGGTGCATCTGTCACTAATACAACTATTATTGAGCCTTTTTCTAATTCTAGCTTTTCAGGCATAGTAATTTTATCATTAAGTTCTTTTGTTAAAGTAAAATCATCTTTTAATCCAAAATTTGAAAGAACTAATGCACCTATTGTATATTCTTCTTCTCCAATGTTAAAAACTCTTGAAGAAGATCCGATACCTCCTTTGTATCCAAAGCAACTCATGCCTGTTCCTGCTCCCACGACTCCTTCTTCAAAGATTTCTGAAGCCTCATTTAAGCTTTGAAAAACTTCTTCTTTTCCTACATGTCTACCTCTTATATCATTTAAAAATCCATCATTACACTCACAAACTACAGGATTTATTGTTCCAGTGGTTAGTCCTATATCTTCATTTAAAGAAAGCATATACTCAACTAATGCATCAGCCACTTTACCTACATTTAAAGTATTTGTTAATACTATAGGAGTTTCAATAGTTCCTAATTCTTCTATCTGTACTGTTCCTATAGTTTTTCCAAAGCCATTCATTATATGAACTGCAGCATAAAGCTTTTGTTTAAATATATTTCCTTCATGTAGTATTATAGAAGTTACTCCAGTATTAACATCACCATTTTTTAGGGTAGCATGCCCAATTTTTACCCCTTTAACATCTGTTATTAAATTATTTTCCCCAGTTTTTAATTTACCTATGTTTATTCCATAATCTCTTATTCTTTTCATGCAATCACCCCAAATTTTTAACGTTATTAATGATTTTTGATGAACTGTAAAATATTAAATAACCCAATATACATCCTAGTAAATGTAATAATGCATAGTCTATATTACCAACTCCAATTCCGCAAATAAATTTTACTATTTGAAGAGAACATGTTATTAAAATATATAGAATTTCAAAAATATTGTTCCTTTATGAATTTATTACTAATGCTAAATATTATTCCAGATGAAGAACCAGATTTTAAATTCAAGGCATTTTTAGAAGTGCTAATTGATGTACATAAAATTAGTGTTGACACTATTGCCAAATTTGCAAAAATCCAAAAGCAGGATGTTTTAGATTTCATGAATGATAGTAGTAAAGTCCCAATTGAAACAAAGTACAAGCTTGCATCCGTCATCATGACATTAAGATTTATATTTAAAGCTGTTGAGCCTAAATTATAATAAAAAATATTATTTTGTGTGCCATTCTCAAAATGTTCAATCTACTCTATAAAATGACACACAAGACTCATTTTCTTTGTTTTCTATATTCCTTATCTTCCTTTAAATAAAAAAAGATATAGCAGTTAATCCAGCAATAAATAAAACAGTAATAATTGCAGTTGCTCCTATTATTGCAATTACTGCTATTGTTTTTTTGAATGTAGGGTCAAGTGTTTTTTTCTCAGTATGGCATTTAGTTTCAGTTATGCTAATGTTAGATTCTTTACCCATTAAAATATAGTCAGTACTTACGCTATAAATGCCACTTAATTTTATAACATTATTTATATCAGGGTTAGATTGTCCACTTTCCCATTTTGAAATTGCCTGTCTGGATACTCCAAGCATATCAGCTAATTGTTCCTGTGAATAGTTGGCCAGTTTTCTAAGTTGCTGTAATCTTTGGGATATTTCCATACCCGCTACCTCCTCTTTATCTGATGGCTACCTGCTCTAATACTACCGATAAAAGTAGCTCCTAGATAAGTTTTTCCTCTAGTTGCATACCAACAACAACTAATTAAATACTGTAAACAATTGGTTGCAAATCAATATTTCTTAATTAAATTAAAAAATATGCTATAGAGATATACTAAAAATTATAGCATAATATGAAATATCATCCAACGTGATAAAATTAATTATTCAGTCTCCTTAGTAAATTCATTTTTCAAAAAAGAAACTACGGCTTTGATCTTTATGTCAAAACCGTCTTATAATCTTTCTTCATGTAATTTTTTAGTATAAGAAAATATTCTCCTAAATTTAAGAATCGCTTGATGGCAATAGATTGTCTATAAAACTTGGCATACCCCCATAAATAGCTCTTGCAAATTCTTTAGTCATTTTAATTTTCCATCCACTATCACTTTTTTCAAGTAAAAGTGTCACATCATAGTTCTTTGTTTTATTTGTACTTCTTATTAAACTTATAAGCAAATTATCTTCATCTCCAGAAGTTTCATTAAGAGCCTCTGATTCAAGTCGTTTATCTATATCTGATAAATCACGATTAGTAATCTGTACTTTTACTTTTGCAGTATTTTCCTTTTCTTCACTGTGAATGATTCTATAAGAAAGTTTTGATACAATACTTTCCATATAATCTTTGCCTTCACCATCAATGTTATCACCAAACAACACATTATTCTTAAATTTAATTCCATTCCTTACAGTATCCTCATATTTAATATATTCATTAAATTCTCTTATATTTAGCGAAGTCAAAGCATTAAACATAGCTTCTACTGTCTCTTTTGGTGACATATTTTTTCTTGAATTAATACTGGATGTATCCTGTGTTATTTCTGCTTTGTTATTAACTTGTTTTTGTCCACTACAGGCTACAAGGAAAGTGACAATAACTATCATAAGTAGAAGCAATAAACTTTTTATTTTTTTCATCATTTATATCATTCCTTTCACATTTTATGTTGTCATTTCTGTAGATAAATATATCATATAGACATGGTTGCACACCACCAACAAGTGATTAAATATTGTCAACCTCTGGTTGCAAATGAATATTTTTTATTATATTTAAGCATATGAAATAAAAATATTAAAAAATTATAGCATAACAGGAAAAATGAGCTAGAACTTTTACTTGACAAAAGAAAATTAGAGTGTTAAATTGTTAATAAAGTTATATAAAGTATCCTTCAGGGTTGGGTGAAATTCCCTATCGGCGGTATAGCCCGCAAGCCATTAGGCAGATTCGGTTAAATTCCGAGGCCGACAGTATAGTCTGGATGAAAGAAGGTGAATACATTTATACGTATTTTTTTGTTATGTATATTTGTTGTGTTTTCTAAACCCCTTAAGGTTACTTAAGGGGTTTTTTATGTGCAATTTAGAAAAATGCTTAAATAAAACCACTAGTTAATAAACGAGTGGTTCCAGAAAAATATAAAAACTTATCTTTCTTGCATAATGATTAGTGTCCAAGCCATCATTATATAATTAAAAGAAAGTTTATTTAATAAAGTTTAGCATATACAAAGTGGGTGTACAAGCATCTATTATGTCACAACTAAATTTCACGCAAAAAATAATATACATGCAATAAAAAACTGAGATACTTTATGTAAAATTTATTATAATTTGGAGGAAATTTTAATGAATGAATCACTATTAACTCAGTTTGGAAACTCTTTAGAACGTGTAGAAAAAGCTTTGGATGCTCTTAAACAAGGGAATGGAATACTTCTTGTTGACGATGAAAATCGTGAAAATGAAGGAGACCTTATCTTTCCTGCTGAAACCATTACAATACCTCAAATGGCTATGTTAATTAGAGAATGCAGTGGTATTGTTTGTCTTTGTTTAACAGATGAAAAAGTTAAGAAATTAGATTTGCCTCAAATGGTTCCTAATAATACATGTAAGTATGAAACTGCATTTACTATCTCAATTGAGGCTAAAGAAGGTGTAACTACAGGCGTTTCTGCTGCTGATAGAGTTACCACAATTCTTACTGCTGTAAAGGATGACTGTAAACCTGAAGAGTTATGTCATCCTGGTCACGTTTTCCCTCTTCGTGCGCGTACAGGTGGTGTTTTAGCCAGACGTGGACATACAGAAGGTACTGTTGATCTTATGAGTTTAGCAGGATATAAACCAGCAGGAATTTTATGTGAGCTTACAAATCCCGATGGAACCATGGCTCGCCTACCACAAATAGTTGACTTTGCTAAAAAACATAATATAAACGTTGTTTCCATTGAAGACATTGTTCAATATAAACAAAACATATAATGTATTAAAATAAAAAAATATTTTAATTAAGGACTGAGAATACTAAAAAGTGTTCTCAGTTTTTAATAATTATTTTGAAGAAATATTATATAGAGGAATTATTTTAAAAAGATTAAAAAATCATGATAATGTTTTTTCAATAATATCATCATCAGTTTTATTTGAATTTATGCATCATATTCGCTTTATTGATACATTTATAGCTGGAATAATGCTTAGATATATTTTGTTATAACAGGAAATCTAATATATCCTATTTTTATGTGGATGTGATACTTCAAATTATTAATTATATTATACTATTATTATTTACAGCTATGAGTACCAATCAATTTATATTTACTCGTTTGGGAATTTTAGCTATTATAATCTTTATAACTTATATTATATGTAAATCTTTAAATGTGTTTCATAGATTGAATATTAGACGATTATATAGCAAACCATTGTAAATGTTGTTATAATTATTTCATAAATAAATTGTATTTTAGTATACAATTATAGAAAACATGTACTAAAGAAGAGAGTGAGGAAAATAAGATGAGTATAGTATGCATTGGAGATAGTTTGACATTTGGATATGGAGTCAAGGAATCAGATAATTGGGTCAATATATTATCTTTAAAAACAAAAAAGAAATTTATAAATAAAGGTATCCCTGGAAATACAACCTTTGAGATGAAAGATAGATTTATTCAAGATGTTATTAATGAAAATCCATCAAAGGTTTTAATCATGGGTGGTAAAAATGATATTTTCTTAAAAAAAGATATTAATACTATTTTAAAAAATATTGAAAGTATGATAAAACTATGTAATATCAATAATATTGAACCATTACTATTAACTCCATTAATTGTTAATGAAAATATTTCAGTGAAACAATGGTTTAAAGATAGAGACTATAAAGAGGTGAATGTTAGTTTAACTAAGTTTAGAAAACTCTTGGTTGAATTTGCTAACATAAGAAATATTAATTGCATTGATTTAAGCCATCTTTTATTAAAAAAGAAAAATGTAGAAAGATATTTTTTAGATGATGGAATACATATATCAAGGGATATACATAAAGAAATGGCTGAATTTATATTTTCTTCAAAACCAAACTTACTATGCTAATTAAATCAACAATCGGGTTTTATATACAATTTTAAAGTTAAAAAAGTAAATTCTTATATTTTACTTCTCCTTATGGACAATGCTAATAGATTGAATTTCATAGTCTTTTCACATTTCAATTGAAATAGATATGAGTATTAACCATACACTCATATCTATTTGACTGATAAATTTGCAATGTAAATAATAGCTTTTCAAATTTAATATTCAGTAATGTTTGCAACAATATCTAGTTTTCGTATTTTATTAATTGGACCGATAATTGATACATATGTTGCTATTATCACTAAGAAAATTATAATTATTAATTCATGAATAGGAATTACCCAAGGTAACCCCCACCTTGCAGTTATAACTTGTATAAAAATTGATCTATGAAGTGGCAGCCCTACTATACAGCCTACAATACATCCCAAAATAGCATAAGTGGCAGCTTCAGCAATAATAGTTCTTTTAAGTTGTTCTATACTCATACCAATTGCCCTCATATAGCCGTATTCTTTCCTCTTAGCTGAAATGCTCATATTCATGCTATTGATTATATTAAATACAGTAATAGAGGCAATACAAACAAGGAATCCATAAACAAAAACTGAAAATGAAAATCTTGCCGCTCTAACTTCTTCATTGTTGCTACGTTGATCTGAAAAAACATAATCTTTAGCTAAATCTCGAATAGCTATTATATTTTCTTTAGTTGCATTTTTATTAAGCTGAATATCAATAATGGTATAGTCGGACTTACCTATAATCCCCTTAAAAGTGTCCTCATTACAGATTACTGTCTGCTTGCCCTTCTGTTTATCAAAAGGACTAGTAGCTAATATTCCTACTATATTAACTGTATTAGTTCCATGTGACGTGAAAATTTTAATTTTATCACCGACTTTACATTGGTCCACAATAACAGGAACACTATAAGAAAAAGCTCGTCCGTATGCCCTCTTAACATCTGGATTAGCCATAACTTTATTTAACATGTCAGTTGGAATAGATTGTGTATTATTTTTACTAATTATAGACAGGTCTGGAGTCCAAGGTCTTGCTGGCTTAATAGCCTGATTCATAAAATCAATTTCAACGCTAAAGCATAAAAATAAAACAATACTTATAGAAAATGATGCTACCATCAAAAACAAATTCTTTTTTCTCATATAGGCATGATACATACCCATGGCAATTTCAACTTTTTTGCCCTTTATGTTTGCAGACTTTTTATATACTTGATTATTCGATTGATTAATTTGTCCATTAATAGCACTTAAGGGAGATACTCTAGATGCTTTTTTACTAGGAGAAAAAGAGGCTAGAATAACAGATAGAAATCCTACACTTGCACCTGATATTAAACTAATTAAACTTATATTAAATACAGGCATTTCACTAAAATAAGTTGGGTTTACATTCCTTAAAAAAGCACTTAATATCCAAACAGTTACTGTTCCTGATAATAAACCAATTGGAATAGCTTTAAAGCTAAATCTCAAACCTTCATAAAGTACATATCTTTTCACCTGAGATTTAGATGCTCCTATGCACCTCATCAATCCAAAAAATCTAATTCTCTTCATAACTGTTGTATTAAAGGAACTTGCTATCATTAAAATTGCAGCAACTAAAATCAGTATAAAAAGAACGCCCGCTATGGAATATAGTTGGGTAACATAGCTATCCTTACTCTGTCCTAGAGCTGCCATTAAATATTTATTTTGCTGTACTTTATTCTTTTCAATAGATAATTCATTAAAAATATCATCAATTGTATTTTGCATATTTTTGTGAGGTTTAAATTGAAGATAAAATCTCTTTGGATAACTGTTTTCAGGAAAATTATTCTTCATACCTTCAGGTGTTAAAATAGAGCCATATCCATCGAATTTAAGCAAACTGGATACATCGTTAGAAAATCCTGAAATTTTAAATGTGATTATTTTCTTATCAGCAGTATTAATTGTTATGTCATCACCAATAGCTAATTTAAGACGTTCTTTTGCTGAAATATTAATTAACATTTCATTTGGATGAGTAGGATAATTCCCCTCCTGAACTTGTATGCCAAATTGCTTGGCCATTTCTTTATCAGCTCCACTAGGGTATATTGGTTTTCCCTTTAAAGTATAACCACCGCTTTTACCAATACTAAAAATCCACCCTGCATAAGCAGTTTCTGGACGTGCAGAAATTAACTTTGCCTGCTCATTTGTTATATCTTTAAACATTACATGCCAATTACCATATTGCTTGATTATGCTAGTTTTTTGAGCTTTTATCTCCATTTCCGCCATACCAAAAACAGTTGTTACAAGAAATACAGCAATTATAATACTTACAAGTGTCATTTTATTTTCTCTTTTATGCACTTTATTATATTCTTTCACCAAATGAAGGTAATGTGTCATTTCAAAGCACCTCCAATATCTGAAAGTTCCCCATCTGTTACACGGAGAATACGATCTGCAGCAGAAGCTATATTAACATTATGTGTAATCATTAAAATAGTCTGTTGATAACGCTGAGACATAGATTTCAACAGAGAAACAACATCATTACTGTTTTTAGTGTCAAGATTACCTGTAGGCTCATCTGCTAAAATAAGCATTGGATTTTCAATTAGCGCCCTGCCAATTGCTACTCTCTGCTGCTGTCCACCAGAAAGCTGATTAGGCAGATGATTTCTTCTATCTTTTAACCCTAATATTTCTAATATTTCTTCTACAAATTGCTGATCCGGCTTTTTATAGTCTAACAGTAGTGGAAAAATAATATTCTGTTCCACATTCAGTTCAGGAATTAAATTAAAGGCTTGAAAAACAAATCCTATATTTCTACGCCTAAACACAGTTAACTCCTTTTCCTTCATAGAAAATATATCTCTTCCATCAATAATTACTTTTCCTGAAGTTGGTGTATCTAATCCACCAATTTCATTTAATAAAGTACTTTTACCTGATCCAGATTCACCAACAATTGCAACAAACTCTCCTTTTGCAACCTTAAATGACACATTCTTTAAAGCTTGAACTTTATTTTCACCACTTCCATATACTTTGCTTAAATTCTTTACTTCTAATATATCCATTCTTAATTCCACCTTCCTTCATTGGTAGAATAACAAATTATCCTTACTCTCAAGTGTATGTAATCTTACTTATTTGTAAGCTTGATGAATGTAAGAGTAAATTCTGTTCCCTGATTTAATTTACTACTAACTGTTATAGTACCTCCATTAGCCTCTATAATAGACTTAGCTAATGATAATCCCAATCCAGTACCATGAGAATTTGTTGAATATTTGCTTCTATAAAAGCGTTTAAATATATTAGGTAAATCTTCTGGATAAATTCCTTTACCATTATCCGCAATATTGATTTCTATAAAAATGGAGGTTTCCTTCCAACTAACATGGACGGTATTTTCTGATACTGTATGATCCAGTGCATTCTTGATTATGTTGCCTATTGCTTCAACCATCCAGTGACGGTCACATGTTAATGAAATATTACTATCACCATTATAGAAAATTTTCTTATGCTCATTTTCAGCTCGTGTTTGGAGAGGTTCAATTGCATCTTGAATAATATATAAAACATTCTCTTTTGTTTTTTCAAAATCCATAATTCCAGTATCTAATTTTGCCATTTTTAATAAATTTAATACCAATAATTCCATTCTCTCTATAGAATGATTGGATTTCATAGTAAATTTTTTGATTATATCAGCATTATCATATTCATCAATTATAATTTCATTATACATTTTTAATGCAGCTATAGGTGTCTTCAATTGATGAGAAATATCTGAGATTATTTCCTTTAATAATTCTTTCATTTGTTTTTCTTTTTGGAGATGGGTATACAGCATAGTAGCCATTTCATTAATAGACCCTAAAAACTGAGAAAACCGACCTTCTTTCTCACTATCTAGTCTAACTGAGAAATCCCCTTCTATATACTGATGAATTATATTTGAAGCTCTAATAATAGACTTTCTTTGCATATTCAAATAAGTTATTATTAAAGCTAAAAGAGTAATAGAGAATATACCAAAAAAACAAAACAAATTATGTTTATTATTTTTATTGAATTCTTTAATACTAGATAAATATGTACTTCTCATATCATTTTTATAACCTATAGACTTCAATAACTTTTTTCCCTTTTCAGTTTGTACTTCACTTTTTTTGGAAGTAATAACTTTAGCCACATCAGCTGGAGACATGCCTTGTTCTAATAAATACCCTGCTATCTCAGCATCATTATTCACTATTGTCTCCTTCATACTATTTACATTTTGTGAAAGAATAAAAAATCCACCACTCCATAAAAAAATAACTAAAATGAAAATACTACTTACTAAAAATCTATTAATTCTATCTCTTATGAAGTCCAATTACTTCACCTCATTGTTTTCATTTTTCCATTTATAACCCATTCTACGCACCGTTAGTAATATTTTAGGGTTGGATGGATTTTTCTCAATCTTCATTCTTAATCTTCTAATATATACGGATAAAGTATTATCATCTATATAGTCACCATTATTATCCCAAAGATAATCAAGTATCTGCTGACGGGTCAAAATCCTATTTTCATTTTCCATAAGATAACACAATAGACGATACTCAACAGAAGTGATCTCAATTTCTTGTCCATCTTTAAATGCGCTATTTTCTAATAAATTTACTAAAATATTATTAGATTCAAGAATAGTTGGCTTTGCTTGAAAAGCGTTAGAACGCCTTATTAATGCTTTAATTCGAGAAATAAGTTCATTTAATTTAAAGGGTTTTGTAATATAATCATCTCCGCCAATATCTAATCCTTTAACTACATTAATCTCCTCGTCTAATGCGGTTAAGAAAATAATTGGAACAGTTGAATTTCTTCTAACATTTTTGCAAATATCATAACCTGTACCATCTGGTAGGGTAATATCTAGAATGAGCAAATCAAATTTACTTTTAGATAATGAATCCAATGCCTCAGCAACAGTTCGCACAATATGTAAATTAAATCTAGCCTTTGTCAAAGAATACTCCAAACCATCAATTAAACTTATATCATCTTCAACAAGCAATATACTTATACATTTTGTTTCTCTCATTTTAATCCACCTTTTTATATGTTTTATCCTTGAGCTTCTCTGAACATTAAGTAATTATCTAACTTTTCAAAACTATTTTATTCTATTCTAACAAGCCCTTTTTACCATTTATTATATTCGGTGAAACAGATAATATCAATCCACTATTACTCCATTCAACATTGTAAATGCTAAATAGGTTCTGTTCATTTATTCACATAATAAAAAATAGGAGTGTTCACATAACGCTCCTATTTCTCTTTAATTATATATTATAATCAATTTATTTAGTTACCACATTGTCATATACTTTTCCATCTAAACATAAAGCTACAACTGCACCAACATGCTTCCCTTTGCCACCAGCAGAATCAATATGGACATTCTTACGAGTTACATTATAAATAGTTCCCTCTTCAACATATCCAAATAAACCAATATATTTTGCTGTTTTACTATTAGTTTTCAAATTACTAATTGTAAAACCATTACCATTAAAGGAACCAGTGAAAGGACTCTTATCATCGCCAATAGCTACCCACTCTTGTGTTAAAGAAATATTTGTATCTAAGATATAATTATATGACATTGCATATTTACCTTTTCCAATTGAGCGAAGTTGTTCCTCTGTTTTAATAATATAATAAGTTTTTTTACCTATAGTTGTAGTTTGCATATCTGTAGTTTTCAATGCTTTAGCACTTACTACTTCAGTGCTTACAGCTATCATAATTCCTAGTAATAGTACTAGTACTCCTCTAAATAATGATTTCATATTATACACCTTCCATAAAATAAATTAGTAACAAACTCATTATATATTACCATTACAGATTATGTCAATGAAGTATTTTATATATATCTTTGTCATATTATTTGGAAAACATCCAATTATTTATATAGTTATGTGTCCAATAATTTCTTAAATCACACTAACAGAATTAAGGAATATCTTAAATCTAACAATTCTCCATAATTTTCTTTAATGCTATGCTATAATTATTATATAAATGAGTAGTTGAGGTAATAAAATGAATATAAAAGAAACTCTAAATAGAATCCGACCTTACGAAGAACATAGTTTAAGCAAAAAACAAATGATTATAAATATTATTTTGTTTCTTGTCATTGGTATTGTTTCAGGAATTGCAGCAAAATATATGGACACTGTATCATCAAATAATGTCATTAGTAGGATTATAAGTATTATTGGAAATATATTCTCGCGAATTGGAGTATGGGTTCTTATTGCTACAATAATTTCTGCTTGGAGCAAAACACCTATATCCGCAGCATTAAATGTTTTTATATTCTTCTGCGGAATGGTGCTAAGTTACTATATTTACTCAATGAAATTATTTGGATTTTTCCCAATGTACTACTTTATTCGCTGGTGGATGATAGCTTTATTATCTCCTTTTGGAGCATATGTAACATGGTACAGCCGCGGACAAGGCTGGATAGCTGCAATATGTACAGCTCTTCCTATTGGATTGCTTATGTCCAATGGTTATAGATTTTTATATTTATTTAATGCCACATCTGGTTTTGATATTCTTGCAGCAATTTTTCTATATTTTATTTTGCCAACTGCCAAAGAACAACTTTTTAAGATTCTATCATGTGCAATTGTGATTACTTATATCATTAGATACTCTAGCATTTTAAATTACATATTTGGTGGCTTGTAAGTAGCGCTAAAATAAAATGTAGTTATAAAATAAAACAAACATTTATTTTTAATATATTGGAGATAACCTTTATGAATAAAAAATTACAGAAGAATAAATTTAAAAATTACTTTAAAAAAATAGGACTTGTTATACTATCTATGGGCATAGGTGGCATAGTTGGTATACTTATAGCCATGTTTGTTAAACATACATTTAATAATATAAACACACCTAAAGATACTATTTTTACAATAATGATATTAATTGTTCTTTTTGTGTGTACATTTATACTTCAATTGATTTTACATGAAGTAGGACATTTACTTTTTGGAATTTGGTCTGGATATGAATTCATATCTTTCAGGGTTGGAAGCCTAACATTTATAAAAGAAAAGGGCAAAATAACACTAAAAAAATTCAAAGTTATGGGTACTGGTGGTCAGTGTCTTATGATGCCACCAGAAGGAAATGGATATGATTGTCCCTACATCCTTTATAATTTAGGCGGTATATTGATAAATCTTTTAGTATCATGTTTGTGTATAGTTTTTTATATATTATTCCCTATACCAAGATTAATAGCAGCATTTTTAATTTTTACTACTATTAGCGGAATCTATGATTTAATTGTAAATGGTATACCTATGAAAATAAACGGTATTGCTAATGATGGACACAATATATTTTCTATGAAAAATGATAAGCTTTCAAGGTACTCATTTTATATACAACTTAGAGTAAATGGACTTCTTCATCAAGGAGTACGAATGAAAGACATGCCTCTTCATTGGTTTAAGCTTCCTTCTGGAGCTGACCTAAACGATTCATTGATTAGCAGTATAAAATGTTTAGAAGCTAATTATTACCATGATAGAAAAGAGTTTCTTAAAGCAAGAGAATGTTATGAAAGTTTACTGAATAATTCTCCTAATTTAATTAAATTATTTAAAAATGAAATCAATTGTGAGCTTCTTTTCTATGAAATTATGGATGAATGTAGGAAAAATATAATTGATGAATTATATAATAAAGAATTAAAAAAATATATAAAATTAACGAATTGCTATATATCAAGAAAACGTCTTATGTATGCTTACTCTGTTATAATTGAAAAAAATACAGCAAATGCAGATAAATTATTGAAGGAAATTGATATAGTTAAAAAAACTTACCCTGCTAAAGCTGAAATTGAGAGTGAACTGGAAATAATAGACTTTATAAAACAAAAATATTTATATAATAATAAATAATAACGATAATATAATAAATTATGATTATATACCATGGAGGTAATACTATGGCTTCAAATATAGAATTTGTAGAATATGTTTGTGATTAAATAAGTGGTGGAATAAATTCTATTCCGATTATAATTTTACAAAATCTGCTTAATTATAAAAATTTAAAATCCTAGAAATGTAGTAAAAATAAAATTTTCATTCTTTACCACACCTCTGGGATTTTGTCCAGTTCTGCTTTTGGGGTCAAGTATCTCTAGTCTAAATGGAGACTATTTGAATCTTTCATCATCTAATTTCGAAACGTCTTTAAATGGTACTCCTCCTAATCAATATCTCAAGTTATAAAGTAAAATAGATAATCCATACAATATATAAATATGAGCTGGGTAAAATATATAAAATAACTTCTTCATGGATTTACCCTTTTCTCCATTATATAAAAACATAAAAATTACAGCAAACACACTCATCCATTCGTAGTAGTCTGTAAACATAAGTTTTAAAGTAATAGGTTTTATAAATAAAATTGGTAATATAGTCATCCATAAAAACTGAAATAGTCCAAAAGCTGTTATCTGTACCTTTCTATTTTTGTAAAAAATATATAATATAAGTCCAGATATAATAACATAAATACCCCCTTCAACTATAGAAGGCACTGGTAAAACTGTATAAAATAAAATATTCGCATAAATTCTTAGAGAATCTGTTAAAATATAAGCTAAAAATGGTCCAATAATGTATGGTATAACAAAAGGTGCCATAAAAAATAGCAATCCTTTAAATATTTTCTTTTCCCTGAAATAGTCAATACCCATAAACATAACCATAAGTATAACAAAAGTAGAGAGTATTCCATTCATAGCATAAAAACCATCTCCTCTTCGAAGTTGTGGAATAGTTTCCAATAGAAATCTTACAACTCCCATGCCAATTGATATTAAATAAATTCTTAAGAAATATTTTTTCTTATTAGAAGTATGAGTATATCCTTCTATCATCATAAATAAAAATAATCCCCCAGCTAATCTCCCAATCCAAGAAAATATAACAGGTACCTTACCTGTAAATTCAAAAAAATAATGAATATGATCAAATACCATAAATATAAGAGCTAATAATTTAATTTGAAATCCTGTAAATCCTTTTTTGCTTATTTCTAAAGTCATTTTAATTCCTCCATATCAAATGATTCTTAGTAGTTATCTGATAACTTCTATATATAATCTAGCATCTAATTATAAAAATTTTATAAAGTTTGTCCAAAAAAATAAAAGTTAGTAGTAAATTTCATAGGAAACAAATAAATAACTGTATTTATAAATTATGATATAATTAAAATCAAATAAAAAATTATAATATATGAAAGTAGGTATAAAAAATATGGCTTCAAATATAGAATTTGTAGAATATGTTTGTGATCAAATAAGTGGTGCTGGCAATATAACTTACAGAAAAATGTTTGGTGATTATGGAGTGTACTGTAATGGAAAAATAATAGGCTTAATATGTGATGATCAATTTTTTCTAAAGAAAACTGAAAGTGGTAAAAATCTATTACATGAAGTAGTAGAAGCCCCTGCCTATAAAGGTGCAAAACCATCTTTTCTAATTGAATGTTTAGATGATAGAGACTATTTGTCTGAAGTTGTGTCTGCAACTTATAAAGAACTACCAATGCCAAAACCCAAAAAGAAAAAATAATCAAGATTATTTTAAAAGTAGAATTACAATATAAAAATTCTGTTTTTGTTTCAAATATAAAATTTGGTGGTGAATTTAATGGAAAGCAAAGAAATAACTATATCCTTTAAAGAATATAGCTTACTTGAAAGATCTCTTCACAGAAAAAATATATCCTAATGAAGAAAATAGATACATTAAATATTTAACTAAGAAAAGATTAGTCCATCTTAATGATTTAGAACAAGATATTATGGTAACTATAAAAATTGTTTAATAAGAAGCTGATGATATGTTATTTACGAGGAGGATACAACGGAGAAAAAGGTATAGCATTGGATAAAAAATATTCTGGAGAAATAATATTATTAGGAATTGCTCTATCTATTATAATAGATATAATTACAGCAGTAAGCATAAATGTGACTAATACTCCTATAGGTCATGCATTTGTTAATTTTATAAAAACCTGTGGGACGGATAGTGAATATTTGTAATTTCTATTATGAATTTTCATTATCCATTCCATTTAAATATATACAATTCCCAATAAATTTTATTAAAGCATTTGGTAATGCTTCCCTATTTACAATATAATATAAGTAGCTAACATTAAAAATCTAAATTATTAGGAGAGTAATATGAAAATATTTAATAGCTTTCAACTAAAAGTAATAATGGTAATTGTAATGTTTATAGACCACGTTGGTGAATTTATTGTAGGCTCCCCTTTATGGTTACGTTATATTGGAAGACTTGCAGCACCAGTATTTTTTTATTTACTAGTAGAAGGATTTTTTCATACAAGCAGTAGAAAAAAGTATATGGAAAGGTTATTTATTGGTGGAGTAATAATGCTTTTAGTTTCAACTATATTAATGTATATCTTTAAAAGACCAGTAAGAATCACCAATAATATATTTCTTTCAATGGGATTTAGTATAGCCCTTCTTACTGCTATTGAAGGTAAAAAACAAAGTGATGATAAGACCTCATCTATTTTAACTATTATAGTAATATGTATAGTCATGCTATTTACTGAGGGAAGTATATTCAGTACTATTATAGTATTAATTTTTTACTATAATAGAGATAGCAAAGTTAAAATGTCTATTTTTTATATTTTGTTATCATTAATTGTATTAACTAATCCATCAGAAAGTATTTATAATAATTTATTTATAGTAAATTATCAATGGATGATGGTTTTTGCCCTTCCTTTTATGCTTATGTATAACGGAGAAAGAGGAAGAAAATCAAAATACTTCTTCTACATTTTCTATCCAGTGCATATATGGATTTTATATATAATTGGAAATTATATAGCATTTAAATAGCAGGATTTAGGCTAAGCAGTGTTAGTGCGGCAAAATATGACTTACCTAAAAATAGCACTTTAGTATGTCAATTAAAACTTAAATCATGCAATGCATTTATGTTTAAAACAGATTCTCAATATTTAACTAAATTTTGTTACCGTTCTGGCATTAGATGGCACTGTTCATACTTAGATATATGCATTAATTTAGCAATTATCATAAATACAATAATATTATTTTAATATCTTTTTGCCATACCAACAGACCTTGGTGCTGAGTAATCAAACCCAAACTTTTTATATAATTTATCTGCTGGCACATCAGCAATTAAGCTTACATAAGAACCTTTTGGTACATGATCATCTAGATATTTAGTTATTTGGGACATAATTAAATTGCCAAATCCATTGCCCTGATAAGAAGGATCTACAGCAATATCTACTATATTATAGCAGCATCCTCCATCTCCTATGATTCTTCCCATGCCAACCAATTTATCTGAATCTCTTAAAGTAATCATGAACATAGAATTTTTTAGCCCTATTTTTGATGCTTCTTCATTTCTAGGACTCAATCCTGAAATTATCCTTAAATTATTATATTCTTTTGCATTTGGGATTTCATATGAAATATCTATATTCAAGTCAAATCTCTTCCTTTCGTTTTTTTGCTTTATATACTGAATTACACTTGTTAATCCATAAAAATAAAAACATTACTTTAAATACTATGTTAGTTACATTTTTAGCTTTCCCTTCACAAATATAAATATTAATATGTCCAAAATATTTTTCAGAAAAGTCTAAGAGTGACTTCCCTTAACAATGTGTTATAATTAACTCATAAAAAAATGGTTATAAGTTCTTTAGGAAATCCAAACAGCCCTGTAAGAATATACTATAATATATGGCTTGAAATATTAAGCATATTATTGATAATCAGTTCTGTTAGCTTATATAAACAATATTGTTCAATTTCAAAGCCATTGAGTATAGCAATTTTTATTTTAATAATTGTATTTGCAATTGGTGCTGGTATTTTAGCAGGTATTTTTAGTGTAAATCAGAATAAAAAAACAGAAACTATAGCTTGAAAAATTCATGGCATAGGCTCAGCTTTGGGATTTATGTCCCTTTTATTTGTGCCTTTGCTTCTAAGCATTTTATCATTTAAAATAAAAGATAATAAAATTGCTATCATTTGTTTAATATGCTTTATTCTTGCACTAATTTTCTTTGTATTATTTATTATGTCAGACAAGCCTAAATTTCAGCAGACAATTATAGCAAATGAGGGTGTTTGGCAACGTTTATCACTATTATTTATGTATGTTCCGCTAATACATATAGCACTAAAAAACATCATATTTCTTAGGTAAGACTATTAACACAATCTGTATATCTCCTCCCCCACAAGTTCCTAGCCTTCTTAACTTATTTCTTTTCTGAAATTTATATATGATATAATTAACATTAGTTAAATGAATACGGTAAAAATTACCACTTATTTTAATAACACTGCTGGAGGTAACATATGATTATTGAAACCCAAAGAATAGAAGGTAAAAATCTAACATGGATACTTCGTTGTCCAACAAAAGATGATTCAATTGAATTATCTAAATTAAGAGTTAAAATTGATGGTGAAACAGAAAATCTTGATAGAGAATTTGGTGAAGCATTGTTAACGCCAAAAGATTTTGAAAAACTTATTTATGAAGATTCAATAGCTGAAAAAACTTTATTTTTAGTTGCAGAAGTAGATGGTAAAATTGTTGGATTTACTCGTTGTGAGAGAAATAAGTTAAGTAGATTCAGACATAAAGCAGAGTTTGGAATATGTATATCAAAAAAATATTGGGGACATGGAATTGGTAAAGTACTACTAGAAAATATTTTAATGTGGGCAGATACTGTTGGAATTGAAAAAATTTCATTAACTGTGGTAGAAACAAATACAAAAGCAATTCAATTATATAAAAAGTACGGATTTGTAGAAGAGGGATTATTAATAAAGGACCGTATTCATAAAGATGGAAACTATTATAATACAGTTATAATGGGGAGATTAATGGATATATTACCGATGTAATGTCAAAAATAACTGACAAAATTATGGATACATCTATTATATGGAAAATTACCACAAGGAATAACCCCTGTGGTAATCTCCAATCACTGCTTAGCTCATCTATTAAATTTTATACAAAACCCATATGCATTCTCTTTTTAGAAGAACCAATGTGTGAAATTATCTCAATAATTGAAGGACCTGTTCAGGTTGTGATTTAGCTTGTGCTATCATTGCTTGAGAAGCCTGAGTAAGTATATTAGACTTTGAGTATTTCATCATTTCATTAGCCATGTCTACGTCTCTAATTCTTGATTCAGCTGCTGATAAGTTTTCAGAAGATGTATTCAAGTTATTTATTGTATGCTCAAGTCTGTTTTGCATTGCACCTAGCTTACCTCTTTCAGTTGAAACCATTGCTAATGCTTTATCTAATACAGATATGGCATGTGTTGCATGGTCATGATCTGACACATCTAATCCTGACTCTACTACAACATCATCTGTTCCATTGGTTACTCCAGCTTTTGAATCAGAAGTGAAAGTTTGTAAACTTACTCCACCACTTAAATTTGCTGTTGCAGTATCTGATAATGTTGATGCATCAATTGAATCATTTGCAGCATCATCTGCTTTTACAGTAAACTTTGTCATATCTAAATATGTTGGCTTGTTATCATCATTGTTAGCTGATGCAATTAGTTTTTGTATGTCTGATGAAGTGAAATTCTTACCTTTATCCAAAGTAAGAGTTAATGTCTTACCATCATTAGAAAATGCTGCTGTTGAAGCATCTCCAGCATTTGCAGATTGCTTAATTTCTATAGTAATATTACCATTTGCTCCATTACCATTACCTGCATCAATTGTAAAACTATTAGCACCTATTTTTACACCGCTTGCAGTTGCTGCTACTGCTACTGTTGGTGCTGATGCTGAACCCTTTACTTCATCTGCTCCTTTAGCTTCTGAGTCAGTGCTTCCATCTTTTGTTAATTTAAGTGCTGCTGAATCTGCATTTGCTGTAATAGTAACAGCTGACTTTGAACCCTTTTCAGATGACTCTATTGTAAAGCCTTTACCATCATCTGTTTTAGCTAATTTAAATGTAACTCCTCCATTAGCAGTTCCATCATAAACAGCATCAATATCGCTTTGTATTGCACTCATAATTTCATCAGTTGTAAGTTGTGTACCGCTACTTCCGTCTAATGCTTTTGTATTTGTTAAATCTATATCTTTTCCATTTAATGTTATTTTTGGTGTAGCACTTAAAATATCTGTCATTTTTTTACCATAAAGACCACTAACATCTGCTACTTCCAACTTTGCTGGTGTTCCCTTTGTTCCTGATCCTGCTCCTGCAATTGTTGTTCCTAACTTGCTTGTATCAACATCTCCACCTTGTAAAACTTTTTGTTTATTGAATTCAGTTGTATTTCCTATTCTATTAATTTCAGAAGTTAATTGATTTATTTCCTGTTGAATTGAACTGGTATCTTCTTTAGTATTTGTACCATTTGCTGCTTCAGTTGCTAACTCCTTCATTCTTTGAAGAATACTATGTTCTTCATTTAAAGCACCTTCTGCAGTTTGTATCATTGAAATACCATCTTGAGAATTTCTTGAAGCTTGATCTAACCCTCTGATTTGTCCTCTCATTTTTTCTGATATAGCAAGACCTGCTGCATCATCTCCAGCTCTGTTTATTCTTAAACCTGAGCTTAACTTTTCCATTGACTTTCCTGTTGCACCTATATTAGAATTCATCATTCTATGGGCATTCATTGCATTAAGATTGTGATTAATTATCATTATAAAACCCTCCCTGTAATTTTAAATCTTGTGGACTTCCCTGTTCCACAGTTGTTTTAATTTATAATTTGTTATTTAGAACAAATTATATGTAAACAATGGATCTTTAAAATATCCATTGCTTATATATGATTTGTTTAAATTAGTCAAATTTGTTCTTGTATTCTTCATATACTTCCTCACGAGAAATAGGCATATATTTTGGTGCTTCAATAGCAAGTCTAGTTTTACCCGTCTCGCTTTTTACTACTGTAATTCTTATATCCTTACCAATCATTATTGATTCCCCATGTTTTCTTCCTACAACTAGCATGTTTTTTCCCTCCTTGAAATCCTATCGCTTTTGACTTATGCCCATGATAACATCTCATCTAAAAACAGGATATTACCCAAAAGTTTAGTTTTAGGTATAATTAATTTAATTTTCCTATTTATACAAAAGTTCTATATAACTCTAAATAGGTATATGGAAAAGTACATCATTGGTTCTATTTTAAAGAGGATACATCCTTGGTATACTAGAACACATAGGAAATGTATAAAACCTTTTTATAAAATCATCCGAATAAATGCTAAGTCAGATTAGTAAAAAAATTTATTTGTTACATAAAAAAGGCTTTTTATTACGTGCTGATAAATTGAATATGATATTTACCGATATTGTAAAAGTATTGAAATTTTATAGACGTGGCAAAATTTAAAATTAAAATAATAAAAAATTAATTATTATATTAGCTACAGAGGTGAAAAGCATGAGTTCAACAATAACTATTTGTAATAAAGAACAAAAAAAATCTTATGAGAATGAAGTGATATTAAGATATGATCTGTTTGAGATTCTTAATCAAATTCTTTCTAAAAAAATAACCTATATTCATGGACCAGCTGGTTATGGTAAAACTACATTGATTTCGACCTGGATTGAAATTAACAATTATACTTCGGATACAATATACATAAATACACTTAATGATGAATGGGATCAAAATAGCTTTTTATACTCTATTATAATATCAATAGAGAAATATATATCAGCAAGTATAAGCAGTACAGATAAATGTATTAATAATACAAATTTGTTATTTACAAAGTTACAAAAACTTATGGAAACTCTTTCAAATATGAATGAGCATATATTTATAATAATTGACAACTTTGAATTACTTAAAGATAAAAATCTTTTTGAAAAAGTTTTATGTGAGTATTATTCAATACCTGATAATATTCATTTTATTTTGTTATCAAAAACTCTTCCAATTATAGGTTTAAGTCAGCTAAAACTAAATGATACCTTTTTTGAAATAGGTGTATCTCACTTGAAATTTACAATGGAAGACACAGAAATCTTTTTTAACAAAATATATGAATTAAACTTAAATACAAAGGAAATTGAAAATATTTTATCTTTTACTGAAGGGTGGCCAAGCATCCTAAAGCTAATAGCCTTAACTATACAAGAAACAGCTTCAATAAGACATAATTTAGAAAACCTAACCATGTATAACTATTACGTTTACGAATATTTAGATAGAGAGGTATTTCATTATTTTAATGATGATTTGCAGGAGTTTATGCTTAAAACATCTATATTAGATGAATTAGATTATAGATTATGTATGTTCTTAACAGGTAAAGAAAATGCAGCAGAAATACTTGAATTATTATACAAAGCTAATGTTCTCACTAAATGTAAAAAAACTGGCTCTTTAAAATATCCTAAAATATTAAGATCTTTTTTAAAAAACAAACTTTTTAAAAATAATTCCAGTATTGTAAATGACTTATATACTCATGCCGCTAATTGGTTTAATAAAAATAATATGATAGAGGAGTCCTTTGAATATTATTTAAAAATTGATGAATATGCAGAATGTCTTAAACTTGTAGAGAAAAATTCAAATTCATTTTTATCCAATGGAGAATTTATAAAATTAGTACATATTATTGAAAAACTGCCCTTAAATGAACTTCTTAAAAACCCAGTTATAGTAGTTTACTATTGTATTTGTTTGGCTCTTACAGGAAAATTAGATAGAGAAGAATCTATATTATTCCTAAAAGGAATTAATCTTAACAGTGAACATTTTAAAGATTTTTCCCATGAAATACTTTTTATTAGAATTACAAGTGCTATAGTACGTCTTGATTTAGATTATGGTTTATCCCTTACTAAGAATTATTGTGAATCAGAATCTAAAATTAAATTATTTAAAGAAATTACTAATGCAAATTTAGGAGAACTTTATTTCTTTATAGGTGATTTTGATAAATCTGAAACATACTATAAAAAATATAATATATCTTTTCATGAAAACCAAAATATTTACCTTTATTTTATAGCTCAATATAGGCTTGGATATATAAAACACTTAACTGGAAATTTATATGAGGCAGGTAAAATATATAAGGATAATATTAATAAAATATCTCATAATGATAAGCCTCTAATCTATATAACTGATGTATTTTATGCGGGCTTAGCTAATGTATACTATGAATTAAATGATTTAGATAAATCATTCTATTATATAAATAAAGCTATTGAATTAACCTTAAATAGAGATGGCTATGATGATTTGATTTTTGAATATATTACATTTGCAAAAATACTAGTTGAAAAAAATAAAATTGATGAAGCCTTTGATATCATAATTAAAATAAATAATTTGGTTGATAAGTACAATAGTACATTTATTCTTTCTTTATGTATCTTTGATATTGTAATTATATTAGATAAAATAGGTCAAATAGATATGGCTAAAAAATTAATGATTAAGTTTTTTTATAGTAAAAAAAGTATAGGATACTTAGCCTATGAACCTCAGCATTTTTCAAAGATATTTCTTCTTTTTAAAGAAGATAAATTGGATTCAGCAATAACTTTATTAGATAAAATGAAGGAACCTATATTTAACTCTAAACGAGTGGAAAGTCAGATAAAATTTTTACTTTTATTTGCCATTGTTAAATACAATAATGGTAATAAGGAAGGTGCTATGCTCGAGTTAGAAAAAGCAATAAAACTTGGACATAAAAATTATTATTGCAGAATTTTTTTAGATTGTATTAACTACATAAATAATATACTTATAGATTTAAATAATCATAACATATCATTAGGTAAAACAAATAATTATATTTTTGAACTTATTAAGTATACACAATCAAATACTAATTCCACTTCTAAGAAATTAAGAGTAGATAACTCTTTAAGTGGAAGGGAACAACAAGTTCTTGGATTGGTAGCAGAAGGATTATCTAATATTGAAATATCAAAGAATATATATTTCAGAAAGCACAGTAAAAAAGCATATAAATAATATTTTCAACAAGCTTAATGTTAAAAACAGAGCTCAAGCAATAAAGTTTTATAATGCATATTTCATATAATAAATTATAGACGTAATTTGTTAACATCACATAAAAGCAGTTAATGAGCTAAGTGTATAGCTCATAATTTGCTTTTATATGTTAATACTTCGTTTCTTCTTCTTAAGGATTCTCTAAATAGAATATTTACCCTGAATAGCTACACTTGGTAGTCCTCCAGATGGAAGCATAATTTCTCCACCTAATGCATCAATATGGCTTTCACTAATAAGATAGTCATAACTTACATTGTAGAGTTGACTTAATAGAATGGAACTTTGTCAACTAAACTTAACATTCCTATCTTTCTAATTAATAAATTCTAAGTCCTCTCTCCTGCAATCTATTGTCTAACATTCCGTAATTTTCTTAAAAATATGTTATAATTATTTCACAATGGTATTTTAAGTAAAATAAATTATTATTTACATACCTTCTTTAGGATTTAAAGGTACTAAAACTATAATAAATTGATATGAAAGTAGGTGAACTTATAATGAGAGCAAAACGAATTAACTACTCGGTGCAGTTAATATAATCTGATAGCAGATTGTATCGAGTAAAAATATACTTGCTATCAGTTAACTGCACTGCTTTTATTTTAAATAATAATATTAAAAGGAGAACAGTTATGAGTTATGATAAATTAAAAAATCTATGGAAAAAAGATGAAGAAATGAGCTTTCAAGGATGGAATTTTTCCTATTTAAAAAACAGATGGGAAGAGGAACATTTACCTTGGGACTATAAAGATATATTAAAAAAGTATTTAAAATCTAATTATCAGTTGCTTGATATGGGCACAGGTGGTGGAGAGTTTTTATTATCCTTAAACCATCCTTATGAAAAAACTTCCGTTACAGAAGCTTGGGAACCTAATGTTAAATTATGTAATGACAGGTTATCACCATTAGGTATTTGTGTTCGTCAAGTGTATGAAGATACCCAATTACCCTTTGAAGAAAATTCTTTTGATATAATCATTAATAGGCATGAATCCTATAATGTAAAAGAAGTTAAAAGAATATTAAAACCTAATGGTATATTTATTACACAGCAAGTAGGTGGAAAGAATAATGAATTTCTTTCTAAACGATTGATTAAAAATTTTGTATCACAATATTCATACCTTAATTTGAATTATTCATTAAAACAATTTAAAAGAAATTCATTTGAGATTTTATACAAAAACGAATATTTCCCATATTTACGATTTTATGATGTTGGAGCTATTGTGTACTTCGCTAAAATCATCCAATGGGAGTTCCCTTACTTTTCTGTAGATAGTTGTTTTGATGAGTTATGCAAAATATATGAAGAATTAAAAACATCCCACTACATTGAAAGCTATGAACATAGATTTATTATTGTATCTAGAAATATAAAAGAGTAATAATCTAAAAATTATTTATTTTTTATTAAAATGAATTTATTGAGTATATTCCACTTATCTAAATTAGTAATAAATTACAAGAAAGTAGGTAATTGATTTATGGAAAATGAAATAGTTGAGAATAAATTTGAATTGTCCGTATTAGGTTCTTTTAAAATCATACTCATGTACTATATTTTAATACCACTTATTGTAGGACTTCCTCTTAGATTAATTGTAATAAATATGCCCTTTGGCTCCTATGAAACTTTGTCGCTAATTATAGTTTTATTAAATGATATAATAATAAATATTGTAGGAGTAAAATTAACTTTAAATAAAATAAGAAATAAACTTAAAGTTAATTTTAAGATACATTATATTGAAAAATTTAATTTTAAACTATTATTATACACAGCTCTTCTATTTTTGGGCTTCTTTGTATGTCGCCAAAGTTCCATTGGTCATTTAGTAGAAAAAATACCCCTACCCAATTTTATTGAAGAGAAATTTGAAAACTTATCTTTATCTGCCACTCCTTCTCTAATAGTTGCTTTCATTGTAGTAGTTATTTCTATTATAATAGTAGCACCTATTTTCGAGGAAATACTTATAAGAGGAATTATCCTAGAAGGATTTTTAAATAAGTATAAGGCATCAACTGCCATAATTGTTTCATCACTTATATTTGGAATAATTCATTTAAATATTCCTCAATTTATTAATTCTACACTTTTAGGACTGTTTTTAGCAATAATATACTATAAAACAAAATCTTTAATACTATGTATTGTATCTCATGCGTTAAACAACCTATTTGCTATTGCTTTAATTTTTGTAAATTTCCAGTTTGATGCTATAAGTCTTCTTATAGGTATAGTAATCTTTATAGTATCAGGAATATTTTTTATAAAACATATTAATAAATTACCATCTACTAATGTTAATTTTGAGAAAAATAGCTCATCATCACAATTACCTGTTGAATAATAAACTTCTCATATTGGTAAATTATATGTTGACTCTACTTTTTGAATAGAGTTTATACTTTTCTTAGGGATGATTTGATGACTAGAAATGAAGTATGTAATGGTCCTATGATTCATTGTAATAGTTTTAAATAATCTCTTGTCAATAAAGCTGGGAGTGCTAACATAACATTCCTAGCTTTATTATTACCTTGCCTCAAGTCTCCCCTATTACAATTGTATCCAATACAAGTCTCCTGCCACCTTGAACTTTGAATATTTTCCATAATCTTTTCTGAAATATGTTATAATTATTTCATATATTATAAGATAATGCGTCAATAAAGGAGAAATTTATGATAAACAATAAAATATCCTATGAGAAAATATATCCAGTTGATTATGAGATACTAACAAGAATAATGACTTCTGCATTTAATGAAGATACATCAATGCATACTGATTTGAAAGAGGACGGTCCTACTGGATATAGTGATGGTAGTTTAATTAAAAAACTTAATGAGCATAAAGACTTTGAAAGTTATAAAATAATTTATAAAAATAATATTGTTGGTGCTTACACTATTGGAATAAAGGAAAATAATGAATATACCTTAGAACTATTATTTATTAACTCAGATTATCGAAAAGATCATCTAGGAACTATGGTATGGAAGGACATAGAACAAAAATACAAAGATGCTAAAAAATGGACTGTTGAAACTCCCGATTATTCAAAAAGAAACCATCACTTTTACACTAAAAAATGCGGCTTTATTTTTTGTAGAGAAAACATATGTGCTAATGGTAGTAAATCTTTCATCTTTGAGAAGGAGATTTATCATGGATAAAATTTATTCAAACAAAAAGAATTGTTCAGGTTGTAGTGCATGTTATAATACTTGCCCTACAAAGGCAATTAATATGAAGCCAGATGAAGAGGGATTTTTATACCCAACTATAGACCAACGCCTATGTATAGACTGCCATAAATGCATAAATATTTGTCCTTTAGTTTGTGATGGAAATTATAAAGAAATAACTGTGCCAGAATTTTTAGTAGCCAAACATAAGTCAGAAGAGGTTCTCATGAAATCAACATCTGGAGGAGCTTTTACAGCACTTTCCGATGCCATACTTAGGGAAGGCGGAGTTGTTTATGGAGTTGACTACGATGATGAATTCCATGTGTTGCATAAAAGGGCTGAAACTTTTGAAGACCGAAACCGAATGAGAATATCTAAGTATGTACAAAGCAATATAAGTAATATTTTCCAACAAATAAAAAAGGACTTAATTAATAAAAGAAAAGTCTTATTTACAGGAACACCTTGTCAAACCGCAGGATTACGTGGATATATGGATAATTCACCACTTACGGAAAATCTATATGTATGTGATGTGATTTGCCATAGTATTCCAAGTCCTCTAGTTTGGGAGGATTACAAAAGATTATTACAAAAAGAATATGGTGGGAAATTAACTAGTATTCAATTTCGATCTAAGATAATTGATTGGAGTCGTGAAAATAGTAATAAAACATTTTTATTTACTACTTCAAATAGTCAAGAGATCCATAACGATGAAAGATTTTATAAGCTTTTCTTTGGAAAAAAGACTATTATGCGTCCTTCCTGTGAACAATGCCGATTTACGGATATACATCGTGCTTCAGATATTACCATTGCGGATTATTGGGGAATTGAGAAGTATGCTCCTGAATGGATGGATAAAAGAGGAGTTTCTGTAGTCTTAATAAATACCAAAAAAGGAGCTGAGCTTTTCAAAGAATGTAGTAAAGAATTGAAATATGAGAAGCGCCCAAAAGAAGAATCCCTTACAGAACAACAACGCTTAAGTGAACCTATAAAATTTCCAGAAAGCCGTAAGAAATTCTGGGAGGATTATAGAAAATATGGCTTTCAGTATATCATTGAACAATTAACCAAATAACACTGCTAGAATTTTGTAAAATCATCCAAGCATCTAAGATCACTAAAAAAGTCCTAAATAAATAATATTTAAAGCATAACTTTTAATACTAAGACAGGAAGTTATAATTATAAGGAAATATTAATTCAAAGGATGAAAAAATATATGATATGCTTGGATGCATTTATTATAATAAAACAAATCCTTAAGTAATAGAAGGAAACGTATTTTCAATTGCATTTGGTAAAACTTTGTAAATTGGGCAATTCATTTTTATTTCAAAAAGTTTATTCCACCTTATAACAGTTATTACACAACACTTGATTCCAGAATAGGTTAAGTTTTACAATATTTTGCCGATATAAGTTATAGACTAAGAATTATATTAGCGAGATGTAAAAATGAATTTCTATATAAATAATGCTTATAATAGCAAATCTTATAATTCTTCTATAACATCAGAAAATCAACATAAGGATAAAGATACAGAGAAGTTGAAAAAAAAGAAACAAATTATATCAGAAAAACAAGGAAAATATTACTGCACATATGTAGTGGATGAAAAAGGTCAGAAAGTTTTATTAAACAAAGTTCTATTTCTCAAATGGAAAAACAAAAAGTCTTAGAAAATTCAACGGATTCTGGTGAAACAAAGTCCTGTCATTATAATGCAAATAAAAATCACAGTACAGCTTTTCAGTATAAACAAGAAATGCACATGGAAGCAACTCACAGAAAAAATTTACAAGAAGTAATGAATATTCTAAAAGGAAATGTAGGTATTGCAACCACTTCAAAGAAACTTTTTGGATATTAACTTTCATAAGTTTTAGTATAACAATAAACTTGCCACTAAAATGGCAAGTTTAAAACTTTATATATAATTACTATGTAGTTTTTAAACTAATATTTTGAGTTGATTGGTTTAGGTATATTAAAGTACCATATTTTTACCACAGCTTTTGATAATGCTCTTTTGAAAGGGTTTATTTTTACATTGTAATAATATTCTGTGCCCTTTTCAAGCCAACCCTTGTTTTTCCAATATTGATAATCTGCTAAACCTTTTTCTGCACCATAAAAAGCATATTTTTGAAGATTAAAACTTATGAGCTTAATAAGCCCCGGTTTTTCAGGCTTAGTATCTATAAGTGAATTATAAAATGCTTTTGAAGCTTTAATAATATTCTTTTCAGTGGTTTTAATTAGTCTTTTCTTCTCATTCTCTAAGATTTTACCAGGTGGACATATTACTCCTAGTCTTTGTGATATATTAAAACCCCAGGTGCTTACTGCAAAAGTAACAATGGATAATACCACTTTTAATCCAACTGCTCCAGTAGTAGCAATGATCATAGCCCGTTTACCATGAAAACGTGGTCGATGGCTAATATATGCAAAGCGATCGATAAAGTTTTTCATAATCCAAGGAACATTATAAACATATACAGGTGCAGCAAATATTACACTATCTGCTTCTTTTATTTTAGCTTCAATTTGTTCACGGTTATCTTTTAATGGACAATGACTCTCTCCTTTTTCAAGACATTGAAAACACCCTCTGCATGTCTCAAGATTAGTATTTTTAAGCATTAAATACTCAAATTCAATATTTTTATTCATTTTTAAGATTTTTTCCTCTACCTTTTTTGCTACCTCATAAGTATTACCCTTTCCTTTTGGACTTCCTATAATTGTTAGTATCTTCATGATTAATACTCTCCAAATATTATAATTTATTTTCAAATTTTCATTTTACAATTATGCTTGCAATAAAACTAAAAAATATTTAATGTTTTATTACTTGAATAATTAGGAGTATAGTAGAAAACAATCCGAATATAACCGATGCAATACCTATTCTCATATGGAAAGCCAACGAATCAATATTATTTACAAGATCATGAGACTTAATCCATAATCCACAAATCAATGTTGATAAAAGAAGCAATATAGTTACAATTCCTGTTATTAAAGATATTACTTTCATTTAAAATCCCCTCATCCTTATTTATTAATTACACTATTTACTATGATATCAATAAGTTCATCCCTTTGAGCTTTATTATTAATGTCTATGCCAGTGTATATCTGAAATGCTTGAGAACGTATATAAGTAACTTGAAGAGTTGCAATTATCTCTAGAGCAATTATTCGCATTTCTATCTCATCCTTGGTATCTTTATATATTTCTCTTAATACTGGTATCAAATACAGTGGTGTTTGCATATCCCCTTGTTGTATGTCATATGACGCTAATATCAAACTAAGTTTACTATAGCGTACAGTAAAATCAGAAAGCTCTTTAAGCATTATTTTTAATCTTTGAATTGGATTTTTATCTTCACTATCATTTAACTTTTGTAGCTGTACTGCCATCTCACTCATGGTATGAGAAACTGCCTTGTAAAGTAAGTTTTCTTTTGTTTGAAAATGATAGTTGATTAATCCCACACCTACCTTTGCACGCTTTGCAATTTCACGTATTGTTATTTTATCTGGCTCACCAACCTCATTCAACATATCAATAGTTACTTTGATTATTTTATCTTTAGCGTTAATATCCTTATTAAACATTTTATATCTCCTTATATGAAAAATCATACATAAACTGAACCAAATTTGAACATGTTCAGTATAGCAAATCCGCTAAACAATGTCAATATATATCTAGCAATATGTTATAATTAATTCATAATATAAAGGAGATAATTAAATATGACTATTCCAAATTTAAATAAAGTGTATCCAAGAAGTAATGATTATCAAACAGTATATCTTAAAAATGTAATTACTAAAGATAATATAAAAGTTGGAAATTATACAATATACAATGATTTTTATAATGATCCGAGGGATTTTGAAAAAAATAATGTATTATATCATTATCCTGTAAATAATGATAAATTAATAATAGGAAAATTTTGTTCAATTGCATGTAGAACAAAGTTTCTCATGACTAGTGGAAATCATTCAATGAGATCACTATCCACTTACACATTTCCAATATTTTATGAGGAATGGGGTTTAAACATCAGCCATATAACAGATGCTTGGGATAATAAAGGTGATATTCTAATTGGCAATGATGTATGGATAGGATATGATGCTATAATTATGTCAGGTGTAAAAATTGGAGATGGTGCAATTATTGGAACTAGAGCAGTAGTTACCAGAGATGTTCCACCTTACACTATTGTTGGAGGAGTACCAGCAAAAGCTATAAAAAAAAGGTTTAGTGATGGCGTAATTTTTAAGTTGATGAAAATTAAGTGGTGGGATTGGCCATATGAAAAAATCCAAGCAAATATTCAACACATTCAATCAGGAAACATTGATAAGTTATAGTGATATTTTGTAACCTACTTTAACTATATCATCAAGTGATTCTTAGGTTCAGGTGAAATTTGCTTGAGAAAAATACTTTCTCCATTTAAACCTTATAGAACTTATTCAGTAGCATGACCCCCTGCCATGCAGGTAGAAAGCTTTAAAATCTCCAATGGAATAAAGCTTCTTGATTGAAGCCAATCTCTTTCAAAATTAGAGATTGGCTTTAATTATACTGTTATAGTATGACCTTGTAGTAATCCTTGGATTAGTACATTTAATTATTCCCTTTTCAAATAATATCTTAAGATATTTAGAAAATTTTTCTGCAACTTTATTCATTCCATAATTATACATAATTATGGGTACAATACAGCCTTTGTAAAGCCACATTCTGAGGCAATCTGATTCATAGAAGTAGCATTATATCCGCTTTCTCTAAAAACTGATAATGCTATTTTTAAAATTTGCATATATAGTTCCTACTGAAACTTCTCCCTTCTCTGCTATATCAGTAATTTTTGTCTCTTTATATCCTTTCTGAGAAAATACATCAATTGCAGCTTCTTTGATTTTAGTTACATTATCCATATCATAAATATCTCAATAAAAACAAATATTTGTTCAAAACTTTACATATACAATAATTAATAGTTAACTTATTTATAATTTACTTTAGTAATATGTTATAATTAACTAATAATAGTAAAATAATACAAATAGATATTTCTACTTTTAACCATTACTTTATAACAGAATAAGATATTTGATTTTCATCAATTGATTTTACAAATTGCCATAGCAATATTAGGGCAAATAAAATAAATATTAACAAGGGAGGTATAACAATGATAAAGGAGAATTTTATTAAGTTTTTTAAGCACTATATTAAACCTTGGAAAAGTTCCCTAATAACATTGATAATTTCTATGGTGGTTGGCTTCTGTTTCGGATTAAAGTTTTCTAACGGATTCAATTTGGAATTTTATAAAGATGATGGACAAGTATTATTATTAATTTCTATTGGTATTATTTTGATTACATATGTATACATTTATTATAGGCATAAATGTATAATGTCTCATATAAATTTAGATATTGATACAACATCTTTTAAATATATTTTTTATTCACTATCTTTTTTCATTTTTGCCCTATATTATAATTTAAATAAAGAATATTTCTTTCAATCCTATTCTTTAAATATATTTGGAATTGCTCAATCTCAATATATATTTATAATAAACTTTATTGGATATTTTATAATTACTACCATAATATACTCTATTATTTTTAAGGAATATTCTATCAAAAAAATAGGAAAAGATGGAGTGGAGTTTGAAACAGAGAAATCCATAGCAGAAATACAAAATGAACTTATTAATCAATATGTAACCATAATAGATGACTTCTCAAAAAACATGTGTGATATTGATAAATTAATGACAGAATTGGAAGATGATAATTTGATAAGAGATGATTATACTCTTGATGAATTTATCCTTTTGCTTGATGGATTTTTAAGTTTATTTATATGTGAAAATACAGACTTAAGTATTGTTTTACTTCCATATAATAAATTCGATGAATTTTTAACAAATGAATTATCATATAATGCTTTTATTTTAAAAAAAGTAAAAACAAATATGCAGAATAATTATGTATATGCATACGAAAACAAGATATTTGTAAAATATTATCTCAGTTTATTTGGTGATTACATTACCATTATTATTGATTGTTTAAAAACTTATCCAGCAGGTTTAGGAGAACTATTATATTCATATATTGTTGCTTTAGAAACAAGTTATTCTAAGCATCTAAAAAAGTTGAATAATTAAACTATAGTGAAAAAAAGGTAAAAAAACTTCAACACTTGACTAACTATGATATTAATTATAAAATACAGTTAAATAGGAGTGGAATCATATGGGAAAGAAATTTGATATTTTAAGAGAAATTGCAATTACTAAGGATCAACGTAAAATTAATAATAAGAGTGATCAATATTTAAACTCAGATAGAGTCATTAGCCCAGGAGTACCTAAACGAGCAGGAATAGATGCTACAGAAAGGGTTAATAGATTATATTATAAATTTATTAAAAGATAGTGATTTTTGAGACCGTGTTTTTTATTCATGGTCCTTTTTTATTTATTCATTTTGATGTGTTTTATGAATATACTATATTTAGGTAAATACTATATTAAGGTGATACTTGATGAAATTTAAAAATATCCATATTCTTCGTACTATAGTGGCTAGAAAAGAAGCTGATCCAGATAACCAGAAACCGCATTTAAATGTAGATGCAATTATAAATCCTCCTATTCCTCGGAGGTCTGGAGAGGATATTACAGCAAAAGTTAATAAACTATATTGGCAATATTTCAAACAACGTTGCTTATAATATAGAAAACTCCTCCCGGCAAATATCCGGGATTTGTTTTTTTATGCAACTATTATTATGTTATAATTAAATTATAATAGTAATATAGATAAATTATTGTTTAAAAATTAGAGTGTGTTGTTAGGCTATTAATAAATTAACTATAGTCATTCTATTGGCAATTATCTTCTTTCTTTTTAATACATTTGTAATGGGAAAGCTCAAATCTCACTCCTGTAGAATTAGAAAATATTGCGGATGGTAGCTATATAATAAAAGAAAGGCTGCGGAAAATGAATAATATAATTAAGAATTTATTAGATGATAAAAGAATTAAGATACCAAGGCATATTGCCATAGTTTGTGATGGGAATGGTAGATGGGCTGAAATGAAAGGTCTCCCTCGAACTTTTGGTCATAAAACTGGTACAAAGCCTATTGAAAATATTACTAGAGCTTGTTCTGAATTAGAAGTTGAAGTCCTTACTTTCTATGTTTTTTCTACTGAGAATTGGAACCGTTCAGCTCAAGAGGTAAATTTTTTAATGAAACTTTTTATAGAATTCTTCATAAAATTACGTAATGAATCCGGTGAAAATATTAGGGTAAAACATATTGGTATCACTGATAATCTTTCTTCTCAATTAATAAATGAAATTAAAAAAACAGAAAATTTAACAGAAAATAATTCAGGTATGTTATTGAATATTGCATTAAATTATGGAAGTCGCTCTGAGATAACAAATGCTATAAAAAACATAGTACATGATTTAGATGTTGGTATTATCAATACTGATAAAATAAATGAGGACTTAGTTAATAATTATATGTTTACTTTAGGGTTGCCTGATGTTGACTTAATTATTAGAACAAGTGGAGAAATGAGAATAAGTAATTTCTTATTATGGCAATCTGCAAAAGCCAAGTTATGGTTTACTAAAGACTTTTGGCCGGATTTTAAATATTCTCACTTAAAAGAAGCAATTGAGTACTACAATAACATAGATATGTAATATTAATCTTGAAATTCAAATAATTCTTCTACTGTCGTATGGAATACAATTCACTTTGTTTCATTCCTGCATTTTCTCTATATTCTTTTACTTTAGTTTTCAATCTTACCATTTCTAAATCCCCTAGCATCAAGGACACAAAATATAATACTCCTTAAAATAGTAAGAATAGATAGTCCTCCAACTATACCATATCCTATAATTATAGTATTAGTAATAATAATGCTGGTACAATTTTTACTGACATCCAAACTTTTAAACTAATTCTTTTATCCTTCATATTAATCCCTCCACATGTGATATATTTATAACTTATGTTATAATTTTATATACATTAAGTGTAATTTATAACAGTGTGTAGAATACAAACAATCTTCTTTCAGAACTGGATAATTTGACATTAAAAAATATTATAAATTCAATAAGTAATTGAAATATCAAATCATGCAAAAAGAATATGGAGGGAAAAAATGAGCACTAAAAATAAAGGAAAAGTTATTTTATATTTAATGAGACATGGACAAACCATTTTAAACAAAGCTAAAAGAACTCAAGGATGGTGCGATGGAGTTCTTACTAAGGAAGGAATTGAAGTAGCTGTAAATACTGCTCTTGGGCTTAGTGATATTAAATTTAAAGCAGCTTATAGTAGTGATTTAGGTAGAGCAATAAAGACTGCAAGAATTGTTATAAACGAAAATAAGGCAAGTACCAATTTACAATTAAAAGAACTTGAAAACTTAAGAGAAGTACATTTTGGTAAATATGAAGGTGAGCTTGAAAAAATAATGTTTAGAGATATACTTTCTTATCTTAATGTAAGTTCTTTTGAAGAAGCAGACGAAAAATATAATTTTCAAAAGGAATACTGTAATTCATGTTACGCTCTAGATGAAACAAAACAAGCAGAAAATTATGATACAGTAATAAAAAGAGTTATGAAAAGCTTAAAAGATATATGTATAGAAAATTCTGATGGCAATATATCAAATGTGCTTATAGTAGCCCATGGAGGAATAATTAGATTGATTATTGATTATTTGGATAAAAGTTTTAATGTAAGGCATATGGATAATTCAAGCATATCTAAGATTATATATGAAGATGGAAACTTTAAGGTTCAATCTATAAATGATAATAGTTATAGTGAAAAAGGTAAAGCTATAAAAAGAAAAATTAGTTAGTTAATAATAAACAAATTTAAATTATATGGTATAGTTTTCCCTAATTATATTAACATCTTATGTATTATGACATACTGTTGTCATAATTAATCTGATATTATATAAAGAAAAAAGGAGTGCTCACTTAGCATTCCTTCATCTTTTATTAAATTATTTCAAGTTCTTAATTCTATAATCCCATTCCCTACAATAATAAATATTAGATTAGTTTATAATTTATTTAGTCAATATCTTTAGCATACATTTTTTCTAACTCTTTCTTTTTTGTTTTTGCATATCCGTCTGCCCATATTAGTAATGAAATGATAATTGGAAATACAATTATTTTAACAATAGATAAAAGTGAAGAATCAATTTTACCACACACTACTCCATAAATTCCAACTGCTAATAGTGCTAAAGGAATAATTCCTCCTAAAAACCAATACTTTCTTTTATTAGTATTACTTAAGACAACCTGTGCTATTGCTATTATAATTACAGTAATAAAAATCCAAATAGTGTTATTCATTTTTCTTCCCATCCTTTACTTTTTTATATTTTTCAATAATTAGTTTTGCTGTTTCTAAATCTATTTTCTCATTTAAAGCTAATTCTTTAACAAAAGAAGTAAATGGCTCTGATTCTTCCTTATCATATAATTTTATTCTCTGAATAAGCTGATCTAGTCTAAGTCTTACTGTAGGATAAGATACTTCATACAATGTTGCAATCTCTTTTAATGAGCCTGAAGCTAGTATAAACTTTTTAATAAACTCCAAATCCTCACTGCCTAAATTCAACACCCAATTAGGTGGTTTTTTCATACTATACCTCCTTAACTTTATTCAACAGTTACTAAATAAATTCTTTAATAATATTAATTATAACCTTAATATTGTTAAAGTCAATAGTAAAATAAAAAATATATAATTGTTCATGGACAGAGAAATAATAATTTTAAGTAACTATTGACTCTGCCCTTTGGATAGAGTTTATACTTTTCTTAGGGGTGATTTAATGACTACAAATCAAGTGTGTAAAATTCTTAATATAACTTTAAAATCCTTAATAATTTACGAGCAATATGGGATTGTAGTTCCTAAAAGAGAAAAAAATAATTATAGAAATTATAGTGAAGATGACTTATTCAAATTAAGAACCATTATCTTGTTAAAAGAACTGGGTTTTTCACTTAAAGATATAAAAAATTTAATAGATAAAAATAACTATGGAAATAGTCAGTTTACACGAAGTCTTTATCTTCAATTGAGAGCAGTAGAAAGAAAAATTGATGAATTAAATAATGTAAAGAATACATTAAAAACAAGTATAGATAAAATGCTTGAACATGACTTTAAACTAGATTATGATCATTTTGTTGATAACATTGATATAAGTTTAAAAGAAAATAAAACTAATAGAATAAGCTGGATAGATATGTGGGGTTTTGATAATAAGGCAATAAAATTTGATAAAATGGTTAGAGATAAATCAAATGATGAACTAGGTTTATTTGAAAAATATGATGAAATTTTATTTGAAATAAGAAGTAGAATAATTAATCACGGGGCTGTAAATGTAATTGATATAGGATGTGGAACAGGTAATCTATGTGGAGATTTAAGTGAGAAAATAGATATACTAGGAATAGACCAAAGCTTAGAAATGATCCTACAAGCAAAAAAGAAATATAATAAAATGAAATTTAAATTAGGTAATTTTTTAGATAAGCCTTTTAGAAAAAATGATATAGATATTGTTGTAACCACCTATGCTTTTCATAGTCTAAATCATAATGAAAAAAAAGAAGCTCTTAATTACATGTTAGATTACTTAAAAGATAACGGAAAAATTATTATTGCAGATTTTATGTTCCTAAATGATGGGGAAAGAGAAAAATATAAAAATAGTCTATGTGATAAAGGTAGACAAGATCTATGGAATGTAATTAATAACAAATACTATACTAATTTAGAGGAATTAAAACGATATGTTAGTTCGTTAAATTATAAAATCCATAGTGAACATATTGTAAATTTTACATGGATAGTAGAAATTAAAAAATAGCATAAAACTAGGAATCACTTAATTTTAAACTTACTACTCACAATTATTAGCAAAATGTTTTTAAAAACTACACAATTATTTCATAAATTTAATATATTATTAACTTATGGTTAATTATGTTTAGAACTTATATTAAAAATAATATTATATAGATGGGGTGTTTAATGTGAATAATAATGAAACAAAAAATCGTAACGAAAATTTATTTAAAGAAATTAAAGACTATGCATTTTCTATAGGAATGGCTCTCCTTATGGCATTAGTTTTTCATAGTTATGTATTTGCTAGAGCCAATGTAGACGGTCCTTCTATGCAGCCTACATTACAAGATAAAGATAGCATCTTTATTGAAAAAATAACTACAAACTTGAAAAATTTTAAAAGAGGAGAAATTATTGTATTTGATTCTAAAAATGAAAACCATGAATACTATGTAAAAAGAATAATAGGTGTAGCTGGAGATAAAATAGAACTAAAAGATAGTCATGTATATTTAAATGGTAAACTTCTAAAGGAAGATTACTTAGCCCCAGAAACTATTACGGAACCTACTACAGCTACAACACAATACATAGTTCCAGAAGGATATGTATTTGTATTAGGAGATAACAGAACCAATAGTACTGATAGTAGAATGCTAGGTCCTATTAATGTGAGTGATATAAAGGGACATGTTGTGATTAGATTTCTACCCTTTGACAAGTTAAAAATGTTTTAAATATTTAATTACTTATAATATAGAATATTATAAGGGAATTCCTAAAAGGAGTTCCCTTAATTTGTAGTTTAAGAATATTACATATTATTTATCATTAATAAGAAGCTTCTCACTGCCTTTGCCTCGATATTCAGGGATAACTACTACATCTTTTATAAAATAAGACATACTGTTATCACCAAACACTCTTCCTATTGCAACAACTTTATTACCATCTACCACACAAGCAGTATATAGTGAATTTTTTAGTGCTATTTCTCAGTAGGATGTCCTCATCCAACAGATTCTGCCAAAACATTAAATTGCTCTGTTGGTAAGATACCTCTTTTTAAAGGATATAATCCAAGCCTAGATTTACACCCCAATTCGTAAACCCCGTGGAATCGTTCAGCTTGTACATGGTTTTGGTGAGCATCCACGTCGATATCTGTATATGATATTAAAGCTAAATGAGGCAGGTTTTGTAGTTGCATCAGATGATCATGTAGGACATGGAAAGACAGCGTACGATTCAGGTAATTGGAGTGATTGGAGCCATAAATGTTATATGTCAATGGCAGAAGATGACCATACTCTTCGTAAAATTGTGCAAGAAGAATACCCCACTTTACCTTATTTCATGTATGGACATAGTATGGAATCCATGATTGTTAGATGCTATGCTGCTACTTACAGGGAAGGAATTTACCGCTTGATTTTATGTGGAACCTGTGGTGTATTTCCAAATGCAGGTCCACTTATACCTGTTTAAAAAAGCTAATAGCTGAAGGTAAAGGAGAAGGTGTTTATGCTGTATCTAATTGGCTTGCCAAAACAGGTCATAAAGTAAAAACAAAAGTTTATCCAGAAAGGCGACATGAAATACATAACTACAGGGATATTAGTGATGAAATTGAGAATGGAATGATAGATTTTATAAATGATATTATTGAAAAATAATAGAATGCTGAATCATTAATTGCAGTTAATGTAAAACAATGGGAAAGGGACCAATATACTATATAATTTTACATTCAGCAACAATAGCTAAGGCAACTATCAATAGGAGTGTTTACACAAACAACACCCCTATTTTTTATCAACATTAATATACTTACAAAGTTTCTTTCAAAAAGTAGCAATTTAATGGAGTCTAGTTGTATAATTAATTCTCAATCGTTACTATATTATAGACATACTTTCCTTAGTATAAAATTGGAATTCATTGTGAATGGTTATATGTAAAGTATAATTGTTTCTGCTAAATCATGGAGATGGATATCATTATGTAAACCATAGAATCAATAAGTATTATCATTGGTGCTGCCAGCATAATTGTGATGGGAATGTTGATTGGATGATTTTGATAATTGTTCAGCTAAAATGGTAACATCCTGCATAGTTGCATTAATCTCTTCAAGTGCTGCAGATTGTTGTTCAGTAGTTTCAAGTGTTGCATTTGATTTCTCAACAGTCTTGTCTACAGAATTTTGTATCTTACTAGTAAGATCTACTATTTTCAAAGCTGTATCCTTTGAATTTTCTGATAGTTTCCTTATTTCTGTTGCAACCACTCCAAAGCCTCTTCCAGCCTCACCAGCTCTTGCCGCTTCAATAGCAGCATTCAATCCAAGCATTTTTGTTTGATCAGCTATACTTTTTATTGAGTCTAATATTGAATTAATTTCTATTGATATTTTCTTAACATTAATAATTTCTTCACCTAAATCATGTTGATTGTTTGTGACATCAATTGAGGATGCTGACAGCTCTTCCATTGTCGCTGAAATCTGGCTAAAATTTTCAGAAAGTATTTGTGACGCTTTTCTAAGTTTTAGTTCTTCATATCCTATTCTTGAAAGCGAATTTGCAACAATATACAAAACCTCAGCAGCAGCCATTACATTTTTTTCTGTTACAATCTTCACTTTATTTACTGCGTCTACATATGCATCTTCATTAACTCCTATTTCATTTGCAGTTTTTCTATATGCTGATGCTTGTGGAGTAGAAGTTAAAATTTGTCCACCTAAAATTGTACCAATTTGCTTCCCATCTACTATAATAGGTGATGCAAAATCTACAAGGCCAGCATGACAAGTATAAATATAAGGTTTCCCTATTCTTGCAGCTTCTTCTCCACCCCTTTTATGTGACTGAGCGCATCTATCTGTACCAATATTACTAGACTGAGTAAGATCCATACAAAAGCTTGTATATGAACTTGGTTTAGTTACAGGTTTTCCATTAATATCTACAGTTATGCTAGCAATATCCATACTTTTAGCAAAGTTATCTTGAAACTTCTGAAGTAAATCAATATCAATAACATCCTTTATTTCTAATGAATCTAAATTGATGATATTTGAATATAAATTACTACTATTATCTGTTTTTATCATAGGTACTCCCCCTAGCATTTATTGTCGATTAAAGATATAATTTGTATTTTAAAATTATACCATAATTGTTTTATACAATCAATGATGATAATTATTTCTATAAATCAAATATCATAAAACTAATTTAAAATATGACTTAATATTCATAAAGTGTAAATCATTTCATTCACCACCAATTCGTAATAAAGTATGCAAATAAACTTACTGTCATTGAAATAAACCTATAAATCTCTCTCTATTTATAAGAGATTGTAACGAAATCATAATAAAACATCAACAATATGAGAATTTACTTATTTAAGATTAATGAAAAAATGTTGTAAAATAAATTAAGAAATATATGCAAAAATTTATATTATACGGAGGATATAAAATGATTATTGATAACAATCCAAAAGAAAAGGAAGCCATGCAGGCATTTCACAAAGGTGAACGTGAACTTGGATATAAACTTCAAGATGAATTTGTATAAGAATTAAGAGAAAGTAAATAAAAAGGAGAAGATCATTGCTCATGTCAAAAAGCATGTAAGTATCATGGAAAATGTATGGAATGTGTCGCTATACATAGAGCACACAAAGACCATCTTCCTAATTGTTTTAGAAACATGATTAATGAAAGGATTGAAAAACTTTCTGAATTAACGGAACATAGTATTATAGACCAATTTAAAAAGTAATAAATTTAGAGAAAATAAACAATTTATTTATGACACCACATTATTGAAATTAAATTTTGTTGTGTTTTTGCATCTTAATAAAAAATATTACGAAATGTATTACTTTTACATATTTTCCTTTAGTAATATGTTATAATTAATTCGCGATAGTAAAAATATGCGTAGTAAAGATTATAGAGGGAGGTATAATTATGGAATGTCCGTATTGTGGTGAAGAAATGGAACAAGGCGTTATACAAAGCCCCCATGAAATCGCGTGGAAAAATAAAAAATCTTACATTGGAACAGCAAAATTCCATAAAGGGTCAATTATTTTATCGAAGTTATATATGCTCCAAGGTTCAACAGTAATAGCCAACTGCTGCCATAAATGCGAAAAGATTATTATAGATTATAAAGATGGTAGTTGTGATATGAACCAAACAAAATAAGTAATATTCATATTTATATTTTAGATATATTATTCTTGTTTAACGAATCAAAAGCTATAAGAAAAATACTAAATTATGAACTACGTAGTTTGTATATAATCTATACATAAGATAAGTAAAATAAATTAATATGTATATATACCAAATAATAAAAAGGAGGTCAAAAATAATGAAAACTGAAAAAGAAAAAATGTTAGCAGGTGAACTTTATGATGCTGGTGATGAAGA
This sequence comes from Clostridium tetanomorphum, assembly GCF_017873215.1. Taxonomy (GTDB): domain Bacteria; phylum Bacillota; class Clostridia; order Clostridiales; family Clostridiaceae; genus Clostridium_AO; species Clostridium_AO tetanomorphum. The sequence goes on along the minus strand of NZ_JAGGKA010000011.1, from coordinate 12,775 downwards.
GTTGATTAAAGAAAGGGATTATGCCAGAAATTTAACTTTTGAATTTAATCATACACCTCCAGCTCAAAAAGAAAAAAGACAGGAAATTTTAAAACAATTGATTATTGCTAAGGGTTCTTTTTATATTGAACCACCATTTAACTGTGATTATGGTTATAACATTGAGGTTGGTGAAAATTTTTATGCTAACTATGGATGTACTATATTAGACGTAACTAAGGTTAAAATCGGAGATAACGTACTTTTAGCACCAAATGTTCAAATCTACACCGCTACTCACCCTATTAATCCTACTGAAAGACTTACTGGTAAGGAATATGCTAAACCAATTGTTATAGGAAACAATGCTTGGATAGGTGGTGGAACAATAATATGTCCAGGAGTAAAAATTGGTGATAATGTAACTATAGGAGCTGGCAGTGTTGTAACTAAAGATATACCTGATAATGTAATTGCTGTAGGTAATCCTTGTAGAGTTATTAAAAGTATTTGATATTGTTACCTTTGAAACTCAAAAGTTTTGTTATGTATAACTTTCCCATATTTTCCTTTAGTAATATGTTATAATTAATTTACAATAGTAAAATAGGACGAAGTAAGAATAACATATAGGCATTGTGAAAGGAAACTATATATGAATGATACTAATTCTATTTCCTGTGAGAAAAAATAAACAATTTATTTAAGCACCGCATTATTTACGGATTGAATTTTGGGGTGCTTTTACGTGGCATTTCAAATATATTACAACATGATTTCAACAACCATAGTTCTCTTAATTGCTTTGAAAAGATACTGCTATTTAAAAAACATCTTTGCTTTTATATACTTTTGCAACTTCTACAAATTCTCGAACCGCTTTTGAGTAGTAAGGTTTTTTAATAAAGCCAAAGCTAATCATATATTTTGCACGTTCATCTAATTGAAATAAATGTAATGCAGAAATTTGTTTATTATCAAGCGTCTTGTGAACTAATATTTTTGGGCAAAAGCATACCCCGATTCCTTTACAGCACATTTCCAATAATGTTTCAATATTTTTTGCTTCTACAGCTACTTTTAAATCAAAATTCACCTCTGATAAAAATATACTACTGATTCTTCCTGCAATATCATCCTTACTACTCAGTAGAAAGGGACACTCTTTCAACAGAGATAAATTTAAGGTTTGGTGCAACATATTTACAATTTCATTCTTTCTTTTTCCATATGTATTTTCAAGCAATTTATCCGAAATAAGAAGAATAACTTCTTCTTCATAATAATTGTCAAATTTAATATCTGGATGATTTTGTGAATAATTTGCAATCATTAAATCTATTGTTCCATTAATAAGAAAAGATGGTAGATCATCATTTTCACCTTCAATAATCTGTATAGTAATATCAGAATGATCTTTTTTATATTCTGCAATAATATCTGGCATCAACACACGTCCCCTTGTATGTGCAATACCTATTCGTAATAAACCTTTTTTTTCATCACAAATATCTAAAAATTCCTCTTCTATGGAAGTATAGAGAGTATTAAATTCATTGGCATAACGTAGAAAGATGTCTCCTGCAAAAGTTGGTTTCAATGGAGTACTGCGAATAAAAAGTTTACACCCTAGTTCTTTTTCAAGTGAAGCAATATGGGCACTAAGGGTTTGCTGGGTAATATATAGATGCTGAGCTGCTTTTGTAAAGTTACGTTCTTTATAAACAGCCAGAAAATACTTCATACTTAAGAGATTCAAATCTACACCTCTTTTTCCTGTTATAATATATATAAATAACAGTATTTTTACTGTATTATAAACTGAAAACAATAGTTAGACAAGCTTTTTCTCATATTGTATCATTGTGATTATAAGAAAATTATTCTAATAAATGGAGGGAAGCTACATGTTAGAAGCAATAATTCTTGGCATGTTTATTATGGGACTCTTAGTTTGTATATGGTGTAATTTATCCATTCTGTATGCTCTATTATTTGGTTTTACTCTCTTCTTCTTATATGGCCTAATGAAGAATAATTCAGTAAAACATATGATACAAATGTGTTTTAAAGGTATAAAAACAGTTAAAAATATATTAATTATATTTTTCATGATTGGCATGCTTACAGCAGTATGGCGTGCATCAGGAACAATATCCTTTATTGTTTACTATTCTACAAAATTGATTATTCCAAAAGCATTTATTCTAATAACATTTTTACTTTGCTGCATATTATCTATACTTACAGGAACTGCATTTGGCACAGCTGCTACCATTGGCATAATTTGTATGACCATATCAAATGCCATAGGTGCAAACAAAATATTGGTGGGCGGGGCTATATTATCTGGCATCTATTTTGGCGATAGATGTTCTCCCATGTCAACAAGTGCATTGCTAATAAGCGAACTAACAGAAACAGATATTTATAAAAACATTCAGCTTATGATTAAAACTTCAATTATACCATTTATATTCACATGTGCAATTTATTTAATTTCTGGTTTTTTGTTAGAGAGTAAAAGTGCCTCTCTTGAAATTAAAACCTTATTTGCAGATAATTTCAACTTGCATTGGCTTACTATTTTACCTGCTATTCTAATCATCGTAACCTCTATATTTAAGGTAAACGTAAAAATTACAATGCTTTTAAGTATCATAGTCAGTAGTATTATTTGTATTTCCATTCAAAAAGTTGAATTTACCTCACTCATTAAAATGTTTATTACAGGGTATCACTCATCTATCATGTTAAATGGTGGAGGTATTCAATCTATGTTAAAAGTTTCTGCCATTGTATGTTTATCATCTTCTTATGCCAGTATTTTTGAAGGAACAGGATTATTAGAAGGCATAAAAAAACATATTAATAATCTTTCAAACACAATTACTCCATTTGGTAGTATTGCTATAACTTCATTTTTCACAAGCTTGATAAGTTGTAATCAAACTTTGACTATCATATTGACTCATCAGTTATGTAATAAAGTTGTATCTGATAATTACCAACTGGCAAATTCATTAGAAAATACAGCGGTTGTTGTTGCACCACTTATACCATGGTCTATTGCAGCAGCTGTACCATTAACTACAATATCAGCACCGACAAGTTGTATTTTAGCTGCTTGTTATTTATATATATTGCCAGTGTATAATTTCTTTCGCTCAAGAACAAAACGTGCTATATATATGGAAGCATAATACCAATATAAAAAAGCCATGTAAATGAAAAAAGAACGGAATCTGCTTTCAGAATCTGTTCTTTTTTCAGTGTTAATCAATAGTTATCCCCTTCAAAAATGCTTCCTAATTAAATTGTAAAATAGCTGTCAATTAAATTTTCATACATTATATTGAAAATAATGTTATAATTAACATACAGGTATACTTGTAAATTATTATTTTATTCATTTTGGATATATAGATGATACAGACCTAAGCAAATATGAAATCACTTTAGAAAATAAATAAAAGATTGATAATTAATTTAGTATTCTTAGTTATTTTAATATCTGTTTATTTATATGGAATAGGTTACAGATTAAATGGGATTGAAGCATCAAAAACACATTTTAGTGTGGGAAAATAAAATGTTAATTGAATTAATGAAGGGAATAGGAATATTTTATTATTGGCCATGGTTTGTGTTGCCCTTTATATAAGATTTTAAATATAGAAGGAGAATAATAGTGCAAAATGTTTTTAAATTTATATTACCAATTGATACTCTTTTTGGAGTTATTTTAGTTGGTATTGCATTTTGGAGATTTAAAAAACTTCAAAAAGACCATAAAAAAACAAGTAATGATGATTACTTATCAGAGAGTGAAAAAATAGTAGTAAACAAAAATATTAAAATTTTAATAATTGGACTTTCAATGCTTTGCATTTCAGCCTTAATCGACTTCATACTTTTTATAACAAGGAAGTTAACGTAATCTATAATAACTAAGTCAGTAATTTGGCAGTATTTCCATATTATTTCTTGTTACTATAAGAAGTTGATATATAAAGAAATAAGAACATTTTAAACATTGATTCTTAATTTATATCTTGAATTGTAAGGAGGTTTTATAGTGAAAAAAATTATAGGTATTGTTTTGCTTTGTATCATATATATTTACATGATTGGATGCAATAATGTAAATCAACAATCAATTGAGCATAAAAAAGAACCTACATCCTCAGTTATTACAGAAAACAAGAATACATTATCAAAAGAAAACGCTGTAGAGAACATTTCTACATCAAAAAAAGTTGTTGACTATAGTGAATTTTTTAATGGTATTGATGGATGTGCTGTTTTTTATAATAGTGATATCAAAGAATATAAATTTTATAATGAACAATTATGTAAAAAACAGGCATCTCCTTGCTCAACATTTAAAATAATATCAACATTAGTTGCACTTCAAAAAGGAGTACTTACTTCTACTGAATCAAAAATGAATTATAATGGAACTGATTATCCTATAAAATCTTGGAACAAAGATTTAACTTTAAAAGAAGCTTTTCAAACATCCTGTGTTTGGTACTTTAAAAAAGTTATAGATAAAATAGGCAAAGATGACATGGAAAAGTCACTAAAAAAACTTTCATATGGTAACTGTGATGTAAGCCAATGGAACGGCGAAAATATCAATCCATTACCTGAACTAAATGGTTTTTGGTTAGAATCTTCTTTAAAAATTTCACCTAAAGAACAAGTAGAAGTTTTAGCAAATATTTTTAATGGTAAAACAGATTTTTCAAAACAAAATATTGCAATTCTTAAAGATATAATGCTAGTAAACAAAAATGAACATATTTCTATTTATGGTAAAACAGGTACAGGGTATACAGATAATGCTTGGTTTGTAGGAATGCTTGAGCATAATACACAAAAATATTTCTTTGCAATTCATTTGAATGATAAAAATAATAAAAATATATCTGGACCAACGGCCAGGGAAATTGCACTTAAAATTATTAACCGATACTATAATAATTAGACACTTGGGGAGCATATATAAATTTGTGTAAATCAAATCTATATATGCTCCCCAATGACTATAACTTCTAGGAATTTCTTTATTATTTAAGTTTTGATAAATCTATAGTAAATTTATCCCCTACCTTTTTATATTCACCATCCATCCTACCACTTTTCTCTGGATATTTAGCTGCATATGGAGTTAGTGTTAACGTCTTGGCACCTCCATTAATTTTTCCAGTTTTAAATAATGCTTCATTTTTTATATCATAGTTCATATAAAACGAAACTTTATTACCTAAATCATCATTTCCTCTTAACTCTATATCATATGCGGATTTTGTTTTTAAATTAGCTGTTGATGAGAAAGCATAAATTTTTTGACCAAGTGCACTATCTGTATACTTAGTTAAAGTATATTCTTTACCATTTTCAAGTGTAAATTTATTGATAAGCGCTATTTCTCTAGTATCAATTTTTAACTGATCCCCATTAGTTTTAAACTCAAAACTCCATATTCCCTTTTTTTCTTTATTATCTAATATCATAGACTTACATAAAATTTTTATATTTAAATCTCCACTTAAATTAACTTTATCTAAATCATAAGTCATTACTCCTTCTGTAGTGTAGTCATCAACAATTGTATCACTTCCGCCAGCTCCATTACTTGCTTTCTTACCATTTATATAGACAGTGAAGAAAGGCATCCAAGATCTACCATCTTCTAATTTTTCATTAGAGCTTATATTATAAGAAACATTTAACTGATTTCCATCTAGTATAACTTCATTTAGCTTAACTGTTATCCCTTTATTAGTTACAGATTTATTTACAACAGTTTTATACTCATCTAAATTTTTTTGTATTCCTAAAAGACTACCTATATCTCTGCCAATAATGTTACTTACCCTTGTGGCATATACGGAAGCATTACTACCTAATATTCCTACAGTTAATACTAAAGCTACTGCAGCTGCCACTGCTATATTTCTTTTATAAAGTTTCTTACTATTAATTGATTTTCTAAACTTAACCTTTAGATTCTTCTTTTCAATATCATTAAAATCATCTTTTTTGTACTGTTCCAAATTTATATATGCATCATTTAGCATAGTATATATATCATTTTTCATATTACTACCCCCTACTTTCCATAATTTTAAACATACTTTTTATTTTTTTCTTTCCTCTAGATAACCTATTATAAATAGTTTCTCTCTTTAATCCCGTCTCTTTACTTACAGCCTCTATTTCCTTTTCTTCCACATATAACTTATAAAATAATTCTCTATCCCTTTCCTTTAAGCAATGTAATATATCATTCACATCATCATCTAATTCATTTTTAACAACTTCTTCATGAGTTGTATCTGGGACCCCTATTTCTAAATCATCTATATTCTCATGCCACAGACTTTTTAAATACTTTCTTTTATAATCTATAGACTTAAACTTAGCTATGCCAGCTACCCAGTTTTTAAATTCATTTTTACTTTCGTCAAAACTATCAATGTTATTCCAAATACCAAGAAGTATATCATTAATACATTCTTCTTGAACACTTTGCAAATTATAAAGTTGCTTCTTTACAATAGATTTTATAATCCATCCATAGCTATCTATAACATAATCTAATGCTTTTTCATTCTTATTTACTAACTGAGATATAAAATTTCCTTCATCAATTTTCATTTTTAACCTTCTTTCTAAAGCAAGCTTGCATTGATTTGTCCCCTACACTTAATACTTCGAGTGTTAGACTGGTATATCTATCAATAGTTTAAATTTAATCCATATTTTTTCATAAATCATATACTAATTTTCCATATTTTTCTTTAGCAATATGTTATAATTAAGTTATGATTGTAGAGTTATTTAATAAATTTATGAGTTATATTTTAAGGGAAGAAATTATGATAGAATCAGTAAAATCATAGAAGATACTCTCCTCATAATATAAGTGGTGTTGGTGAATTTATATGACTATGAAAGGATGATTTAAATTTTGATTGGCAAGGTTTTCTACTTAGTGAAAGAAAAAAGAGAAAAACTATTTTTTAACCATGCTATACATGAATCTGTCCCATTTGGTATACTTCTTGCAATTGTTGGTGGATTTTTAGATGCTTATACATTCATAGGAAGAGGTGGTGTTTTTGCCAATGCCCAAACTGGAAATATTGTACTTTTAGGCATATATGCTTCAAAAAAAGAATGGAGGCAAGCACTAATCCATATTCCACCTATACTTGCTTTCATAGTTGGGGTAATTGTTGCTGAATGGATAAGAAATAAACAATCATGTTTATTTTTACAGGATTGGCCACAAACCATCTTAACTCTTGAAATTATAGTGCTTATTATTATAGGATTTATACCCAATACTATTCCTAATATTGTTGTAACTGTTACAGTTTCCTTTGTTGCCTCTATTCAGTCTACTTCCTTCCGTAAATTAGTTGATTCTCCATATGCTACAACAATGTCCACAGGAAACTTGCGTACAGCTTCACAGGCAGCTTATATTGCCTTCTCAAAAAAGGACCATGAATCAGCCATACGTGCTGTACGTTTTTTTACGGTAATTCTATCCTTTATACTGGGAGCATTTTTAGGTGGATTGTCTACATTAGCTATGGGAGTTAAGGCAATATGGGTTGCATCCATTATATTGATCTGTTCAGCTATATTATTTAGCATTGGCAAACAGAAGAACAAATGTTAATCAAACAAATAAGTCTACCTGGAGGGATTAGTTAATGAATAATAAAAAGTTTATTAGCAATTGGAAAAAATATAGACGCAAAGGTAAGAAAAGATATATATTAGAGAATAGTATTTTTATAGCTATAGGAATGTCTATAATCCCTACAATTGTCACATTAGTTAGAGGAAATGAATATTACATTGATTCTCATTTATCACTTTCTTTCGGAGGTCTTGTAGGAGGATTAATTGCAGGACTTATAAACTGGCCTAGGAATGAAAGAAAATATAACGAATTAATGAATAATAATTTGGACAAATAGTAATTTCATTAGTACAATGTTCAAATCTACACTTTTACTCTGCACTCTAAAAAAATACATTTAACTTTTTTATTATTCATAAGTTTTTAACTCATTTTTATATTTTAAAACTATTCTTGTATACATAATAGTAGGAATTGAAATTATCACTCCTAATATAGCCATAGCTATTCTAAATGCAATTATATTATTAGTTCTAAAATACGGAAGAAAACTGCTTATTATAAAAGCTATTACTAATATTATATTTGTTAAATGCATATTTCGAATAGACTTATAGTAACTTACCAAGTCCTTAAAATCTGTATGAAGTTTAAAAGGCTTTCCATTTCTCTCTTTTTCAAGAATTAATATTTCTTTGTTATAACTTCCAGGGCTTGTAGCAATCTGCCTCATACCTTTTGCCCAAGGTCGCCATTTTATTTTGCCATATGAATACCTTAAATTTAAATTTTTATTAAAACTTCTAAAACCCAATGAATCTAAAAACCTTTGATATTCCTTTATTTCTTTATAAGATTTATCGGCTACAAATTCAACACAATACTCATATTTTCCTGGAGTACACTGTTCAAATTCATATAATAATTCCCCTGTTTTTACCAGACGATAACCTTTGGCAGACATTTCATTTAAAAATCTCCCCTGCTTTTCTAAAAAACCTCCAAAATAACGATATATCCTCTTATTCATGGCTTCCCTCCCCAATAATCTTTAAAGCAGTATCATGAATCTCCTTTAACCTATCCACTTCTTGTTCAACAATTCTTTTCCCCTCTTCTGTTATAACATACTCTTTTTTTCTACTATCTTCCTCATGAAGAACAATCCATTTTTTCTTCACCAAAGTATTGATGGCTCCATAAAGTGTACCAGCTCCTAAAGATAAGCGGCCTGCTGTTTTGTCTTCAATAAACTGCATTATCCCATATCCATGATTGGGCTGATACACTGCTAACAACACAAATAATGTTGTTTCTGTTAAAGCACCACCTTTTACGTTGTCCCTCATATTTTCACCTCTTGTTTACTACGTTTACTGTAATATAAATATATCACTAAACGTAATAACTGTCAACTAAATATTCATCTATTATATTAAAAATATTGTTATAATCATTATATTAAGTATAGATTTGGCGAACAAACTTCCCATGGGTTTTCATTTTCTAAAACAATTACTGCTCCCGTTATAATTGGTAATGATGTTTGGAGTGGTGGCGAAAGCATTATACTACCAGGGATTACAATTGGAAATAATGTAACAATTGGTGCTGGCAGTGTCGTAACTAAAGATATATCTGATAATGTAATTGCCGTAGGAAATCCTTGTAGAGCTATTAAAACTATTTGATGTTACACTATTCGTATATTTTAGCAATCACTAAAACATTGAGAAATTTAAAATAGAGTCAGTATACTGAGAATTATACTCAGTACACTGACTCTTTATTTGATACTATAAAATATTTGCTTTTTTATAGATGTTGCCTACTTAATATTATATTGATACAATTCAGTTTATTATTTCTAAACGATTGGGCATAAAGGAACTCTAACTAAAACAAGCTCATCTCTTGAGCTGGTTTCAATGTTAAATACCAAAAATGCATTTTCGCCAAATACAAATGCACAAATAAGATTTACTTCTCTTCCAGGTGCTGGAGTTGGAATTTCATCTGGTCCTACTATTAGACAACGTCCAACTGATTGTATTAATTCTGCTGCTTGAGCAGGTGTTATTCTTATTACAAGTACTTCTTGTATTTCTTCACCTAATACAGTTATCTCTATTTCAACAAGTAATACAAAAACGTTTGGAGCTAATTCAGCAACACATGTTGCTCCAATTCTAACAGGGTCATTTTCACACATCATATCATCATCAATTATATCGTTATATTCTGATACATTCATTATATCCACCATCCACTTTTATATTGGAGATAAGAAGCATGTCCTTACCTCTAATATAGAATATTCTATATTGAGAAAAATGTTACTACTAATACTTCTTTATTGATTTTTGTTACAAATTTAGGAATAATGTTGTATTAATCTAAATATTAACATATAAAAGTATATCATTTCTGTGAGTTGAATCACGTTATATAGCTATAGAACATATAATAATGTTATGAATAATTATGAGAGGAATAAGCAAGTATGTATAATGTTTACGAGACATATCCATGCCCTTATTTTATGAGTACGCCAATGTATAACTTAAACAATATGTATAATACTTATAGAGGATATTCATGCCCTTACTGTGCTAACACACCAATGTATACTCAAAACTCTTTCAATGAACTTGCTAATGAGCATGTTCCTTTTACTGATGAAATGGAGTGTTATTCAAGATTTGATTCTTTGAAGTCTGAAAGGAGTGATTGTTTAATTCAATTAAAGGATTATGGCCCTGAACCCTTTGTAATTAATATTAACGAAGCTACTAAGCAAAACGATACTTTTCGTACAGCCTTATGGACAGGAGACCATCTACAGCTTACATTGATGAGTATTAAACCTGGGGAAGATATAGGTTTAGAAAATCATCCTAACCTTGATCAATTTATACGTATTGAAGAAGGTGAAGGACTTGTTAAAATGGGTGATAGAAAAAATAATTTGAATTTTCAAAGAAAAGTCTATGATGATATTGCCATTATTATACCTGCAGGTAAATGGCACAATATAATTAACACCGGTAATGAACCACTTAAATTGTACTCTATCTACGCACCACCTCAGCATCCATATGGTACAGTTCACCAAACTAAAGCAGATGCAGAAGCTGCTGAATGAAGTCTCATACACTAATATCAAAAGCTACTGTGAAAAAATTAATTTATTTGAACACTGCATTATTTAACTTTGAATTTTGCAGTGTTTTTCATATCACTTCAACTATATGGTATAAATTCTAAGTATTCACATGACCCTCATATACATCATATTTAAAATACTGCTATAATTAACATATTCATAAAGGACTTACTGATATTTTTTCTTTACTTTTTATATTTATTGCTTCATTTATCATTTTATGGCTAACAGGAATAAATTACTTAATTTTTTCAAACGAAATTTAAAGCTAATACAGAAGCCATAAATTTTGTTTATGGTGTGTTCTAGTATTATATTATTCTTAAAAATCCCTAGTATCATCAATATTAAAAAATATAACTAAATAAATAATTGGATTTTATGTACATTATATTAAAATATTAAAAGTACTGCTATAATTATTATATAAGTTAACTGTACTCTATTAAGCAAAGTATTAAATCACAAACTAAATCAATTAAATTGGATGTTTATGAAGGGGGATTATTAATTATGAAAAAAAATTATTATGCACAAAAATTAAATTCACAGAAGCTTTTTGATGTGTACGAAACCAAAATTCCCAGAGTAAAACAATATCTAGATGCAGAAATCTCTTTTGTTAGAGATAATCTCACAGGTAGTGAAAGAGTTTTGGAATTAGGGGCAGGTTATGGACGTATTGTGAAAAAATTAGCAGATAATTGTAGATCAATTGTTGGCATTGACATTTCCAATGAAAGTGTTTCCTTAGGCAAGGAATATTTAAAGGATACTCTCAATTCAGAAATTATCACCATGGACGTAAATAATCTTACATTTGAAGAAAAATTCGATGTAATAATTTGCCTCCAAAACGGTTTGTCTGCAATGAAGATAACATCATCAGATTTAATTAAAAAGATTTTGGATATGGTTGTAGATGGTGGAAAAGTCTATTTCAGCACTTACAGTGAAAAATTTTGGGAATATAGATTAATGTGGTTTAAAGAACAGGCTGACAAGGGCTTACTAGGTGAACTTGATTTAGATAAAACAAAGGATGGAGTTATAATTTGTAAAGACGGTTTTAAAGCAATTACCCATACTCCAGAAGATTTGAAAATCATTGGAGATTTATCAGGATATAAATATCAAATTCAAGAGGTAGATGAATCAAGCGTTTTTCTTATTATTCATAAAAAATAGACCAAATATTTTATTTGAGTCAACACTTTATTTCACATAATTTTCTTGGTAATGACAGCAGTTGATACAATGAATCACTTTTTTCTAAACAAAGAAGTAATTATTGCAGGTTCTACATATTGGAATATGGTAAAGATATTGGTGATGTGTTAAATAATACAGAGGGAATAAATAACATGAGAAATTTAGGTCAAAATATTTTACATATGAATAATGTTCCAGATATCTAAAACATATATACTGTATTCTTCATTTATACTGATTCTGTAATTACTGCTGTTGCTACACTTACTGCTTGAGCTCCTGTTCCCTTTGCATTCTTTGGCACTACTTTTACTTTTATTACTTTTCCTACATCTGCTGCTTTTATCACATAGGTTGCTGTTGTGGATGCTATTTGCACTTCTGTTTCGTTTGATGTTCCATCTGCATCATATCTGTAAAATACATAGGTTGTTCCTGATTCTACATCTCCATCTGTATCTGCATATCCTGATATTGCTGTTAGTGTTTCCCCTACTGTTGTTGTTCCACTTATTGTTGGTGCTGCTGTTGGTAAATTATCTAATGAAGCATTTTCTGGTGTTGGCTCTGCATTCCCTACTATTATATTCTGCACAGCCTTGAAGTTTTTACTGTTTGTCACATTTGATGGTAGTGTTAATGTTCCTTCTATTTTATATGTTCCTGCTTTACTTCCATCATAACTTGTTGTATCCCAGGTTATTCCTACCATTATTCTACTTCCATCTTCTAGTGTAGCTGGCGCCTCA
>NZ_JAGGKA010000010.1 GCF_017873215.1 Clostridium tetanomorphum | reverse complement strand
CCATATCTATTCTATCAAAGTGAGGTGTTTTTTTTCAACGCTTAAGCTTTTCTGAACACACCTGCATAGCAGGTGGTTTTATTTATAGACAATAATGCTGACTATAAATTTTAAGACAGCATTATTTTTTTATTTATTTAGTACATTTTTATATAACTTCACATATATACTTCCCATCTTTATTTATCTTTTTTACTCTTATAGTTGGTTTTTTATAAAATTTTATAAAAATAAATATATTAAATATTAGTTATACTCCTATACATTAATTCTGCCGGATCCAAAATAGGAATAGAGGAATATTTCTTTAACTCCTTATAAAGATATGGAAAATGTGTACAGCCAAGAATAATTACATCTACTTTTATAGAATTATAAAAGTCTATAATCTTCTTTAACGCAAATTTTTCAACAATACTTTCAGCTGACAATCTTTTTTCTATTTCTATTACTACTGGAAGTATTCCTATGCCAATAACATTACAATTAGGGTTTTTGCTTTGTATAGCCTTTTCAATACCTGCTGAACTTTGATTGTTAGCTGTTAATACTCCAATACTTTCATATTTATCAGCAATGTCCTTATATATATTAAGTGGAGTAATTATTTTCATACCTTGTTCCATAGAAAGCTTGTCCATATCAACTGCTGCACTTAACGAATTACAATATACCATTATTGAATGAATATTTTCACTATTTGCTTTTTTAATTATACTTCTTATCTCATTAGTAAGTTCTATTGAAGATAATATTTGAAATTTAGATTGTTCTTCTGGACAAGAAGACACTGGGTACCCAACTGCACACACTCCCTTTGATGATAAAAAATCTACTCCCATCTGGGTATCTACAGGAGTTCCTGCAATAACTCCCACTTTTATACTATTCATTATATCACCTCATATTATCTTTCTTTATATCACTTTTAACATTACTAATACTCCCATTTCTTAGGTTTTAAATTTCATTATATTATAGGAGCTGCTTTTTTAAAAACAGCTCCTATAAAAATTATAAATAATCAAAATTCTTTAAACATTTCATTTTTAACTCCACAAATTGGACATTTTTCTGGTGCATTAATTTCTACAGTATATCCACAGACAGGACATACATAAAATTTACTATCTTCCATATCTTTATTATCCTTAGCTAAATTTTGAGCTTTTTTAAAAAGTTCAGCATGTTGCTTTTCAGCTTCAACAGCATAATGAAATGATCTCTCAGCATCCTTTTCTTCTTGAAATTTTGCAGTCTGGAGATAAACAGGATACATCTGATCTATTTCATGAAGTTCCCCATCTATAGCCCCTTGCAAATTTTCAACTATATTTGTTAACCCAAATACTCCCCCTGCTGGAACTGTATAATCACCTACCTGACTTTTAAGTACTGTAAAGTGATTTTTAGCATGAATCCACTCTGCATAAGCAACAGCTTGAAAGAGTCTTCCAATATTCAAGAATCCATCTTTTTTAGCCTGTTCTCCCCAAATCAAGTACCTCATGTGTGCCATACTTTCCCCACCATAAGCTGATCTTAAAAAATCTGCAGTCATTGCATTTTTAACCGACATTATTATCACCTCATATAAATTTAAATAAATTATTTTACTAATATTTTGCATACTACCCTATTATAATAAATTCTTTACATAAATCACAGAAATAATCATATTTTATTTAAATAATCCATACTATATGCTTTTTGTCATTATAGTTATTTCATTAGGAATTTTATAACCATTTCTTTTATAAAATCCTTCTGTTTTATCTACTCTAGCTGTAAAAAGATAAATTGAATTTACGCCTGTTTCTTTTAAGTTTTTTTCCAGAAATTCTAGTATGTTCCTCCCAACTCCGCTTTTTTGAATACTTACATCTATAAAAATCTCCTTTAAGTTATACTGTAATCCTTCATACCAGTGCTCATAATTTCCCATAGCAGCCCCTATAATTTTACCATCTTTTTTATAAACTAATCCTTTAAAATTGGGGGTTTTATATATATCCTCTAATCTTTTACGTCCAGTATTAAAATTCCATTTATCATTCCAAGGAGCTTGGTTAAATGCTTTTATATATAAATTTACACATTCATCTAGATCATCATATTTAAAGTTTTCAATAGATTCCATATTGCATTTCTCCTTACAAATCATAATTTATATCTATCACTGTATGTTACTAATTATATCATAAAATTTAACAATTAACTTAATAAATAATTATTAAACCCATATTGTTACTTTAACATTTATTGTAAATATTATAATATAAAAACTGTGATAATTTAATAAATTATCACAGTTTTTATATTATATTAAATTGTTATAAATTAATATCTACTCCAAATACCCTTGTAGCTTTACTTTTCTATTTGGATGTCTCAATTTTCTTATAGCATTAGCTTCAATTTGTCGTATTCTCTCTCTAGTTAAGTTAAATTCCTTTCCAATCTCTTCTAAAGTTCTTGATTTGCCATCTTCTAGTAATCCATATCTTAATCTCACAATTCTTTCTTCCCTTGGTGATAGTGTTCCTAAAAGATTAGCTAAAATATCTCCTAACATACTAATTGCTACTTTTTCTTCTGGTATATATCTTTCATCTGCAATAAAATTTTCCAAATATGTATCTTCATTATCTCCTACTGGGGTTTCCAATGAAATAGGGTCTTGACATATACTATATATTTTTTTTACTTTACTTAATGGAATCTTTAATTCATCTGCTATTTCTTCTTCTGAAGGCTCCCTGTCTAACCTTTGTTCTAGTTGCTTTTTAATTTTAAGTACTTTTCCTATTACTTCATTCATATGTACAGGTATTCTTATAGTCCTTGACTGATCTGAAATAGCTCTAGTTACTGCTTGTCTAATCCACCAAGTAGCATAAGTACTAAATCTAAAGCCTTTCCTATAATCAAATTTATCAACTGCTTTCATAAGTCCAATGTTTCCTTCTTGAACAAGATCTAAAAAATTCATTCCTTTTCCTACATATTTTTTAGAAATACTTACCACTAATCTTAAATTTGCTTCTATAAGTTTTTCTTTTGCTTTCTCATCTCCTTTTTCAATTCTTTGAGCTAATTCTATTTCTTCTTCTGCTGATAAAAGTTCCACCTTCCCTATCTCTTTAAGGTACATATTTATATAATCTTCAGTATTATTCAACAAATCAATATTCAAAAAAATCACCCTCACTAACTTATTCAACAATATCCACCTTCTATAATTCAATATATTACACCTTTATCCTCCTATATTAAATAAAGTTAAAAGAATTTTTACAAATTATTTAATATTTATGCAAAAAAGAGTTAATTACTTCCAATGACTTTTTTAAATTTTCAAAATGTATTGACTTATGGAAATTTAAAGCATATCATATGAACATAAATGTTGTTATAATATACCAATAATATTATTTAAAGGGGTGACTTCCTTTGTTTATTAATAAAAAAACTTTTAAAGATGATTTTAAACGAAAGCTTATTAATATGTATGCTGAGGATATTGATGAATCATCTTCAACTCATAAGTATTTTGCCTTAGCTGCTCTCATAAAAGACTATGCTTCTCAAAACTGGATGAAAAGCAACAAAGAATATACCAACAATAAGGACAAACAGATATATTATTTCTCTATGGAATTTTTAATTGGAAGACTTCTTCATAGTAATCTTTTAAATTTAGGAATATTAGATACTTGCAAAGAAGCCTTAGAAGAATTGAATATAAATTTAGAAAAAATTGAAGAAGTTGAAAATGATGCTGGCCTTGGAAATGGAGGACTTGGAAGATTAGCGGCTTGTTTTCTTGATTCTATGGCTTCTCTAGGTATACCTGGTCATGGAAATGGTATAAGATACACTTATGGACTCTTTGAACAACAAATAATTGATGGTTATCAAGTAGAAAAACCTGATGAATGGTTAAAAGATGGAAATATATGGGAGGTTAGAAAAGAAAATAAATCTGTTAAAATAAACTTTGGTGGAAAAGTTGTTTCTAAAATAGAAGATGGAAAACTTAAATTTAAGCAAGAAGACTGTGAAACAATCTTAGCTGTTCCCTATGACACTCCAATTATAGGATATAATAATCCTACAGTAAACACCTTAAGACTTTGGAGTGCTGAACCTATAACTAAAGACTTTGATTTTCAATCTTTTTCTCGAGGGGAATACTTAAAAGCTATTGAATATAAAACCTCAATTGAATCTATTTCTCAAGTACTTTATCCAGATGATTCCACCAATGACGGTAAAATTTTAAGATTGAAACAACAATATTTCTTTGTAAGTGCTGGTATTCAAAGCATAGTTAGAAGATATAAAAAGCTTAATGAACCTATAAATAAATTTTCTAAATATATAGCAATACACATAAATGATACTCACCCTTCCTTAGCAGTAGCTGAACTTATGAGACTTCTTATTGATGAAGAAAATCTTTCTTGGGATGAAGCTTGGTCTATTACTGTAAATACTATAGCTTATACAAATCATACTATATTATCTGAAGCTCTAGAGAAATGGCCAATAGATATGTTTAAAAAGCTTCTTCCTAGAATCTACATGATTGTAGAAGAAATAAATAGACGATTTACTATAGAAATCCGTGAAAAATATAAAGATGAAAATACGGTTAATTCTATGGGTATTATAGGAAATGGTCAAATTAGAATGGCTCATTTAGCTATTGTAGGTAGTCATTCAGTAAATGGAGTTGCAAAGCTTCATACTGAACTTTTAAAAAATCAAGAATTAAAAGATTTTAATGACTTCTATCCTAATAAATTTAATAATAAAACTAATGGTATAACACATAGAAGATGGCTTCTTCAAGCAAACCCTAAACTGTCGAACTTAATTACTGAAGCTATTGGTGACAATTGGATAAAGGATATTAATTCTCTTAAATCTTTAGAATCTTTTTCAAATGATAGTTCCTTCAAAGAAAAATTTGAAAAAATTAAATTAGAAAATAAAATAGCATTTTCTAATTATGCAAAGACAAAATTTAATATGGATATAGATCCTAATTCTATATTTGATGTACAAGTAAAAAGACTGCATGCTTATAAACGACAAATATTAAATTTATTTAACATTATGGACTTATATAGAAGAATTAAGGAAAACCCTAATTTAGATATTACTCCTAGAACTTTCTTTTTCGGAGCTAAAGCAGCTCCTAGTTATTATTTAGCTAAAAAAACTATAAAACTTATAAATACAGTAGCTTACAGAGTAAATAATGATGCTCAAGTAAATAATAAAATTAAAATATTTTTCCTTCCAAATTACTCTGTATCCTTAGCTGAAAAAATTATTCCATGTGCTCAAGTAAGTGAACAAATCTCTACAGCTACAAAAGAAGCTTCTGGTACTGGAAATATGAAATTTATGATGAATGGTGCTTTAACCTTAGCTACTTTAGATGGTGCTAATATAGAAATAAAGGATGCTGTTGGAAATGATAATATAGTTATATTTGGAATAACTAAAGAAGAAGTTCTATACTATATGAAAAATAGAAATTATAATCCTTATGAATATTATAACAATGATTTTAGAATTAAACTGATTTTAGATTCTCTAATAAATGGGTCTTTAGGCGTACCATCTGATGAATTCACTGATATTTACAATTCACTTCTTAAAAATAATGATGAATATTTTGTATTAAGAGACTTTTCTTCTTATGTAGAAGCTCAAGGTAAAATTGATTCTCTTTATAGAAATAAAGAGAATTGGAATAGAATGTGTATTATTAATGTGGCAAATTCAGGAATGTTCTCTTCAGATAACACTATAAACAATTATTATGAAGAAATTTGGAGATAACTTTTTATAATAATATTTTCTATTTATATAAATTAATTACTGCTAAATAAATCACCTAGATTTATGTAGATTAAATCTAGGTGATTTTAATTTTAAGCTTTTTAATAACCAGCATAAGAAAGAAACCTACTTAACTGTCAATTGTTCTATGTGCATCATGAACTAAAAAGCACTTTATACTTTTTTACAGTCCTCTAAATATTTCACTCTTGTAGTTGTATCCATCTTCCAAAATATGTTTAACTTTTTCAATTAGATTTTCTTTATCAAAAGGTAAAGTACCTTTTAAGGATACATAATTAGAAGCATGATTACTTCTAAACACACAATTTGTTACCTCTATGTTTTCTAATAATATTTTTGTCTCTAACATTATTTCTTCTGGAGTTAACAATTGAAATTCTCCTGTAGCAACTTTATCTCTCATTTTTGTTCCTGATTCCAGCATTAATGTTAAAAGTCCTACATAATCTGGATTTATTTTTGTTATCACTTTTCCAGTTTCTTCTGCATGTTCTCTCCATTTTTTCCTTCCACCAAGTCCAGATATAACTGTTAATGATAAAGGAATTCCACTTTCTTTAACTTTTTTCCCTGCATCTATCATTTGTTCTTGAGTAACACCTTTATCTATACTCTTTAAAATTTCATCACTTCCACTCTCTAGTCCCATATAAATTATTCCAATTCCTAAATTCTTTAATTCTTTTAAATTCTCCAAGGATTTCCTTAAAATATCCTTTGGAGTAGCATAAATTCCTACTCTTTCACATTCTGGAAACAATTCTTTTATTTTTCTTAAGATTTTTTCCAAATCTTCTATAGGAATGCATAGTGCATCTCCATCAGCTAAAAATATTCTCTTTACCTTATTATAATATTTTCTTCCTTTTTGTAGATCTTCATAAATTTCCTCTAATTTTCTTATTCTAAATTTTTTATCCTTGTACATAGCACAAAAGCTACACTTATTATGAGCACAACCAATAGTCACCTGTATTATAAAACTATAAGCCTCACTAGGCGGCCTGTATACTATTCCTTCATATCTCATTTACAATCTCCTATTCTAAAAAAATTACTTCGCAACTTTTTTATTTCACTTCCCTATAATCCACATCAATTATTTCTCCATCTGGATAATCCTCTGATTTCATATTTACAATCTCAATATCATTCTTACTTCTTTCTTCCTTGAAATTATCCTTCCATGATTTTATTTTTCTTACCACATAGCTTATTCCCCATATTGAAACTCCTGCTACAATTATAATAGGAACAATTGTTATAAATAAGTATCCAACAACTAACATTATAACTATGGGTATTAGTCCCTTAAAAAAATTTCTATTTACAAAATCCATTTCTATCCCCTCTTTCAATTTGTATTTTCAACATTAAATTTCTTCTTTTATTATTAAATAATCAAGTAATTCTTATATTCAGATTTAGATAAAATTTATTTTATAGTATAATTCTTATAAATTATTTACTAGAATTATAACATATAATATATATTTATTTGATTAAATATAACTTAATAATTTATTAATAATCCATGAAGCTGTGATATAATTGATGTTGTTAATATTATTTTACTGGAGATGATAAATATGTTGAAAAGCGACTTAACAAAAAAATTAGTGGAAGATTTTAAGAAATCTTTTGAAGAAGTTTTATGTTTCATACAAAAAAAAGATTATGACAAAGCCATTGAATCTATAGATGATACCTTTAGTAAACTTTTTAGACTAAATTCTATGTTCTTTCACTCTATGACAGAAGATAACTTAATAGAAATATTAAAAGCTGGTGGAGAATTGGAAAAAGATAAAGCTATTATAGTATCAAAACTGTTAAAAGAAAAAGCCAATGTTTTAGAATTACAGGGAAATGAAAATGAAAGTTTTTACTTATATTTAAAATCTTTAAACTTATATATTGAATCTTTCTTATTTGATAGAGAATCAGAACTTATAGAATTTTTCTCTGACATTCCATTAATATTAGATAAAATTTCATCTTATAAACTTCCGAAAACTACCATAAAAAGACTTGTAAACTATTATAAGCAAATTGGTAATTTTGCTTCTGGTGAAGATATGCTTTATGAATTATTAGATGAAGATAATAAAGACTCTAATTTGATTGAATTTGGCATAAACTACTATGAAGATTTGTTAAAAAAAGATGATAAAACACTAGAAAAAGGCAATCTTCCAAGAGAAGAAATAACAGATGCATTGCTATCCCTAAAGAAAAAAATAAATTAGCAAACAATCTATTTAAAAATATATAATATACAAATAATTGTTAAAAATTCCTTGTACATGAAATAATAGATAATGACAAAATAATTATTTCCTTTAGCTACTCTACAAAAATTGTTAAATTTAAAGTTTTTGTAGAGTTAGCAGAGAAATAATTTTATTAGTTACTACATGTATCAAATTATATTATTTATATGCCTCAGTCTTAAGAAGTTTATCCAAAGTTACAATTTTATACCCTTTTTCTTTTATTGTTTTTATGATATTAGGTAAAGCCTTTAATGTAATTTCTTTATCTTCATTGCTGTGCATTAATACTATTTCTCCAGGTCTTAAATTTTCCATTATATTCTTTACAATATTTCGCTCATCTTTTTGTGACCAATCCAATGTATCAATGGACCAGAGAATTATCTTCTCTTCGTTTTGCTCAAGTATATTTATAACTTTATTATCTATGGCTCCATAAGGGGGTCTTATAAATTTAGGTCTTTTACCTATAACCTTAAAGATTTCTTTTTCCCCCATAGTCACTTGTTTTTTTATTTCTTCTTCACTTAATTTATTCAATTCTATATGATTATAACTATGAGATAAAACTAAATTACCATCTTCATAAATTTTTTTTACTATATTAGACTTTTCTGCTACTTGCTCTCCTATAAAAAAGAAATTTCCCTTTACATTATTCTCTTTTAACACTTCTCCTATTTTAGGGGTTATAGTATAATCTGGGCCATCATCAAAAGTTAATGCTACCATTTTTTCATTATTATATCCGTTTATATATACTTCATCTTTATTCTCATTTGCTAATTTAACTGCGTTACTTCTCCAATGCTGCATACTATTCCATTGGCTATCTGTAAGCTTATTTGATTTTCCTAAAATATTATATACTAATATTCCTTCTTTCTTATCTGTAACAATATCTTTTTTATTATCTTTTACATCCTCATTCATATTCTGTTTAACTTTTTTATTCATCATATCACTTTTATTTAAAGTAAGTTGATTATAACTATAGGAAGCTATTGTGACTATTAATACTATAAGGAATATTTTAAATATATATTTATTTTTCATATATATCATCTCTTTCATTTTTAAGTATAATTGTCTTATTATGCCATACTTAGCTTCAGATGAAATTTACTTAAAAGAAACACCTTGCTTATAAATTATTGTATTAACATAATTAATTATACTACTTAAGTATAAATATTCAACTTTGTATATTGAATATTTAGAAAAAATATGATAAGCTTATGTAAATTTTACCATATAATTGTAAGGAGGCATTTTTTTGAAAAGAAAATTATTAAAAATTACTCTTGTAATTATTTCTCTAACTCTATTATTTTTTACAATAAAATACATATTAATTTTAAATTCTTCTGATTCGCTAAATATAAGTAATAGGAATAATGAAAAATTATTTTTTAACAAACCTGAAAAATTCCCCTCCTCTACCTATATTAAAGTATTCAAAGAAAATAGATTTCTAGAATTATATGGTGATAATAAGCTTATAGGCCGCTTAAAAATTGGTCTAGGTCGTTCTCCCATAGGAACTAAACATAAAGAAGGAGATAACAAAACTCCTGAAGGAAAATATTATATTTGTACTAAAAATGATAAAACAAAATATACTTATTTTATGGGAATAAGTTATCCAAATATAGAAGATGCTAAAGAAGGATTAAAAAATAACTTAATAAATAAAAACGATTATAATGTAATAAAAAAAGCTATAGAAAATAAAACTTTACCACCTTGGAATACGGCTTTAGGTGGAGCTGTCGGAATTCATGGTGGTGGTAACAAATATGATTGGACCTATGGTTGTATTGCAGTGTCTAATGAAGATATAAAACTACTTTGGCAATACTGTAATTATGGTACTACTATCGAAATATTTAAATGATGAGATAATATTTTATTTTTTATTATATGGCAATTAATATAGTAAGGATTTGATATAGTTATGAATAAATTTATAAAAAAATTATATAAAATTATAATACTTATAATAAAACTTTTATTATTTATTGATATTTTAGAGAATTATCTTATTAAAAATTACTATTTTGTTTTGATAGGTTTAGTAGCTTTAATTTTAACCTTTTTACCAGAAATATTAGCCAAAATTTTAAAAACAAAATTAAATGAACTAATGAGTTTTTCTATAGTATTCTTTATGTTCATTTCACTTTATTTAGGTACTTTAAAAAATTTCTATAGATTTATTTGGTGGGATACAATGCTTCACTTAATATCACGATTAATTTTAGGTTTATTAGCTATAGTTCTTATGGAAAATTTAAATATGGAAAATTTTTCTTCCCACCTATTAAATCCAAAATTCATTTTTTTATATATACTTTCTTTTGTAGCCCTTTGTGGAGTAATATGGGAAATATATGAATTTACAGTTGATACTTTATTTGGTCTAGATATGCAAGGAGCATCTTTTACAGGAGTAGTAGATACTATGGAAGATTTAATTGCCGATCTCGTAGGCGGTATAATTCCAGCTATTTATGGCTATATTACCTTTAAAAACAAATAACATTACAAATATAAAAATTCCTTAAAAATATTATTATTTCTCTTAAGGAATTTTTATATTTATTTACATTTTTATTGCACAATACTATTTATCTAGCAATTCCCTAGTATAATAAGCAACTCCTATAGCTCCTGGTCCTACATGTAATCCTATTACTGGTCCAATAGGACAAATGCTTATATCTTTTCCTATAAAGTCTTTTATTGTTTTAGCCATTTCCTTTGCTTCTTCTTCACAATTAATATGGTGTATAACAGCATTACCAAATTGAGACTTCTTAATATCTTTTAGGAAAGTATCTACCATTTCTTGAACAGCTCTTTTTTTTGTTCTTACTTTATTAAATATGGTAGTTTTACCTTCTTCTACTGTTAATATTGGTATTATTTTCAATATCTTTCCTAAAAGCGCTTTAGCTTCCCCTATTCTCCCTCCCTTTATTAAGTAATCTAAAGTATTTGGTATAAATAAAAATCTGCTCCTACTTATAGTATTTTTAATTGAATTAACCACTTCTTCAATAGTCGAATGTTTCTTAGCTTCTTTAGCTCCTTCTATTACTGCAAATCCTAATTGCATACAGTTAGTTTTAGAGTCTATAATTTCTATTTTAGCCTTTGGATAATCCTTTAAAACCATTTCCCTTGCTAAAAGAGCTGAAGAGTAGGTTCCACTCATATGTGATGAAATAAATACCCCTATCACATCATTATTTTCTTCAACTAAACGTAAAAACTTTTTATAAATCTCTCCTATAGATGGTTGAGACGATTTTGGTATTTCCCCCTCTTTTTCTATCCTTTTGTAAAAAGTATAGTTGTCCACATCAATTTCTTTAAAACTATCGTTTTTAAAAGCAACATTTAAAGATATAACTGAAATATCATACTTTTCTCTTATTGTTTCATCAATATACGAAGTGCTGTCTGTAACTATTTTTATACTCATTACAAATTCTCCTTTTATTTTAATTTTATAAGAAATAAACAATTAATGTTATTGTAAAATGAAACTTAATTCATATAAATTATACCATTAAATTCTTTAAAATATAATATTAAACTGTTATTAATTTTAAAAAAATATTAAAATTTAGATATTATATCCATAAATAAAAATTTGATGATATAATTATAATATTAAGCTTTAGGAGTGATTTTGTTGAAAGAAGAAATATTAAACTTACTTAAAGAAAATAATGATTCCTTTATTTCTGGACAATTTATTAGTGAAAAATTAGGAGTTACCAGAACTGCTATATGGAAATATATAAATACATTAAAAAATGAAGGATATAAAATCGAATCCGTATCTAAAAAAGGCTACAGATTAATTTCCTCTCCTGATATATTAACTTATGAAGAAATAAAAGAAAATTTAAATACAAAATATATAGGTAGAAACATTATTTATTATGATTCTATAGATTCTACTAATACAAAAGCTAAAGAATTAGCATCAAAAGGTGAATTAAATGGTACTGTAATCATTAGTGAAGAGCAAACCTCTGGTCGTGGAAGGCTAGGAAAAATTTGGTGTTCTCCAAAAAATAAAGGTATCTGGCTTTCTATAATTTTAAAACCTGAAATAGACCCTATGAATGTAGCTAAAATAACTCAAATTGCTGGAGCTAGTGTTTGTAAATCTCTTTTAGAAATAGGAATAAATTCTTATATAAAATGGCCTAATGATATAGTTATAAATAATAAAAAAGTTTGTGGTATCTTAACTGAAATGAGTTGTGAACTAAATATGATAAACTATGTGATTTTAGGGATTGGAATTAATGCTAACATTGACAAAAATGAAATTCCAGAAGAAATATCAACTATTGCAACATCTTTAAAAATAGAAGATGGAAAATCTATAAAAAGAAAATATCTAACTGCTAAAATACTTAATAATTTTGAAATGCTCTATGAGGAATTTTTACATAAGAATTCATTTAATACTTCATTGGAAATATGTAAAAAACATTCTATACTATTAGGTAAAGATATTAAAATAATAAATAGAAATACTACCATAATAGGTAAAGCTATAGATATAGACCATGATGGCAGACTTGTAATAGAACATTTAGATGGAAAAAAGGAAGCTCTAGTATCTGGTGAAGTATCTATTAGAGGATTGTATGGATATGTATAGCAACTAATAAAAGGGTGTGCCATGATAAAGATAGTAATAATAATATTGTATCTAAAATTTTGAGTCACACCCTTATTTTAAATCACATTAAAGTTTGACTTCCTTTTTGTATCCTTCTACTATATTTATATATCTATCTTTTACTTTTCTCTCTCTTAAATTTAATATTTCGCTAATATCTTCAAATGTTAAATCATTTCTTATCTTCCTTAGAACTAGAATACATTTATCTTGTATATTTAATAAATTAATATAATTATCTTCTATCAAAAATTTATTACTATATTTTAATAAATTGTAATATTCTTTAACTGCAATACTTAAAATCCAATTAGATAATTTTAAATTTATATTATATCTATATAAATTATTATAAATTTCTGTAAACACTTTCTTACATAATTTTTGAGAACAATTTATATCTCCAATTAAGGTATATATAAATAAAAAAATCATCTTCTCATATTTTTCTATTAGCTTTTCAAATTTATTATATTCCCCATTTAAAACACTCTCAACTATACTTCTATCCTCAATCATATATTATTTATCCTCCTAATAAATCCATATATAGTTATATGATAAGCTATAATAAAAATGTTTAGGTAACAAATTAGAAACAATTAACCTATAAAAAATTATAGACATTTATTATAACTTTATCCTATACTTATACTAAATTAAAATTACACTTATAGGAGGCATACATGAAATATTTATTATATTACTTAACTTTTATAAATCTATATGGAATATTTATTATGTATATAGATAAAAAGAATGCAATAAAAGGCAAATGGCGAATACCTGAAAAAAAACTATTCTTTATTTCTTCTATTTTTGGAAGCTTAGGTATATTTATTGGAATGTATATGTTTAACCATAAAACAAAACATAAAAAATTCACTTTAGGAATTCCTCTAATCCTTTTTCTTCAAGTCGTTATACTAATTAAATATATTATAAGTGTAAAATAATTTTTTATAAAACATATTTTAAAACTTCTTGGACACACTATAAATATAACATTGCCTTTTTCCAAAATATTATAAAGAAATTCTAAGGAGGAATGTCTTATGGATAATAATAAAAGTCATTTAAAAACTGACCATAAGACCAATGCAGAACTTAGGAAAATGTACCCTAAAGATGGCGCAAAAATAGGCATAAAAAATGGAGAAAAAATTGGAGCTCATGCTATAGGTAAAAAATTTACTAAGCGCTCTAAACTTTCTCACAACAACTAAACTTTAATATACAAATAAGCTGTGATATTATTCATTCACAGCTTATTTATATATTAATTTCTTAATTTATATTTAAAATATTAATATTATTTTTTATTATAATTTATCTGTATTTTATCTATAAGTTCTTTAGATAAATGAGCCTTATAAGATTTTACATAACTTTTAAAAACGCCATTATTTTTTCCAAATTCTTCAATTGTAATATATCCTTCTGGATAAATTCTTATAAAATCAAAATATCCATTTTTTAAACCGTCTTTATTTTTTTCACCATAGTCTGGTAGTATTAAATAGTAACTTTTATTATCTGTAAACTTAATATATCTTATTTTTTCCATATTTCTTATATTCTCTACTTCTTGTCCATATAATTGTTTATAAATGCCTTCTATAATTTCCTTTTCTTTAACTTCCTTATACTTCCCTTTAAAAGTATCATTATTCTTTCCTTCCTTCTTCACTATAGCTATTTTATTAGGTTTCTTTAAATCTTTCAGATATACTACTTCTTTACTATCATAAATACTTAAAAAAGAAATAATAAATATTCCTATCCATATTATAGGTTTTAGAAATTCTTTCCAGCTTATATTAAAAGTTTTTTTCCCTTCTATATCGTTGTATCCTTCAATATAAACACACATTAATATTAAAAGAATAAAAGAGGCTATAAAAAAATAAAAATCCAATTCTATATTTAAATCCCTAGATATAAATACTCTATATGAGGATATTATAAATACTATACTAATTATGGATTGAAAAAATAAAATATTTTTCCCCCTTTTTCCAAAAGGTTCTTCTTTTAATTTATCTATAAAGGGTTTAAAAAATATAGAAACTAAAAATAAAAATATACTAACTAAGTAAGTAATGAATTTATCAGGTTTAATTATCCTATCTAAAAATATAATAAAAAGTGATACTATTAGTAAAATTAACAACAATTTATCAATATATTTCACAATTTTATTTTTGTTCATATCTTCCTCCAAGATCCATTATAATCCTTATTTTATTTGTCACCTTTATATAGTTCTAGTATAATTATTACATAAATTGTGACTATGTTGCAAATTACCATATACAAATTTACTATAAATAATATAAAATACATATGTAACAAATAAAACTTAAAGGAGGTATTTGGTAATATGATTTGTCCAAGTTGTGGTCATACTCTAAATACTGAAGATACATTTTGTCCTCATTGTAAAAATAAAATATGTTTTGATAGTATAGATACAGAAAAAACTTTATTAATGCATAAAATAGTTGAAAAAGAAATCCCTAGTGAATCCTCATCTAGTATTATAAAAGGCGAGATATTTCCTAAGGATTTAGATAATAAAAATAATAATTTTATAAAGAATGAAAATTCCCCTGGAAAAAATACATCTATTTTTCTTTTTCCTATAATATCAGCTTTAGCCGCTTGCAGTATAGTAATCCTTACCTATGGATATGAATATTATATCAATGAAAAAATACTTTCCATGCAAAAACAAGGAGAAGCTTTGGCCATTTCTGGAGACATAAATAAATCCTTTCCAATAATAGAAGAAGCTTCAAAAAAGAGACCTAATTATGAAGCTTTAAAAATTGATTTAGACTTTTTAGATAAAGGAAAAAATATTGAAACTACATTAAAAAAAG
The DNA here is from genome assembly GCF_017873215.1 of Clostridium tetanomorphum. GTDB lineage: Bacteria > Bacillota > Clostridia > Clostridiales > Clostridiaceae > Clostridium_AO > Clostridium_AO tetanomorphum. Next base: position 135,027 of record NZ_JAGGKA010000010.1, on the reverse strand, counting down.
TAGATAAGCTTAAAGAAGATAATAAATTTAATGAAGCTATAAACATATTGGATTCCCTTGAAAAAAGTCTATATAATTCTACGGGACCATTCTTTTCTAGTTTAAAAAATAAGATATTAAACAAAAAAAATGCTCTTATGCTTATAGATGCTAAAAATGATATAAAAAATAGAAAAACTGTACTAGAATTAATTCCTCTTTATAATAAAGTTGCAGCAATTGGAGGAGAAGAAGGAAAAAAGCTTTTACAAGAATTAAAAAAGCAAATTTCAACTATTGCCTATAACGATGCTAATGAGTACTTAAAAAAGAAAAATTTCAAATCTGCCATTGATGAAATTACTAGAGCATTACAATATGACAAAAATAATAGTAAACTTGTTTCTCTAGCTAGTACAATAAAAGAACAAAAAAACAAATTTGAACTGGAAGAGCAAAAGAGACTAGAGCAAGCAATTGCCTCAGCAGTTGAAGAAGAAAATAAAAATCAAACTCAATCTGTTAAGGTATTAAGCAATGATCTTAGTATAAATGAAAATGGCGATTTAGTTATTGAGGGTGAAATAGAAAATATAGGAACAAAACCTATTTACTCCATAGAAATATTTTATAATATATATAATGCCAAAGGCGACATAATAATTTCAAATTCTACCTTTGTTTATCCAAATTATTTATATCCTAAAGACAAGGGTAAGTTTGAATATACTCATTATGGAGTAAAAAAAGGTAGTAAAATTAAAATACTTAAGTCCACTTGGTTTGTTGATTGAAGGAGGGTATAGCTATGAAAATTAATAAAATCACCTTATCTGCTATAGTTTCTACTTTATTTGTTTCTTTTGGGATATTTGGTTCATATATAATACATAAAAACATGAAATACTCATCTTTAGCTATTACTTCTTCTTTAGGTACCTTGGAAGATTTAAAGTCTATAGATAAAAAAGATAAAAATCTTATGGATATAATAAGCGAAAGCCAAAAATTAATAGTTTCTGTATATGCCAATACAGAGCAAGGGCTAAGTCAAGGTTCAGGTTTTTTATATAATAGTGATGGAGATATCATTACCAACGCTCATGTAGTAGGCGATGCCTTAGATGTACGGATTAGAATGGCTGATACAACAATATATAGCGGTACTGTTATAGGCAAATCTATTAATACAGATTTAGCATTAATAAGAGTTCCTGCTCTAAAAGGAAAAGCCCCTTTAAAAATAGCAAAAAACTATAAGGCCACCATAGGAACAGAAGTTATTGCTATCGGAAGTCCATTAGGCCTTGAAAATACTATAACTACTGGCATAATAAATGATCTAGATAGAGACTTTGTTATAAATAACTTTAAATATAAAAATATGTATCAAATAACTGCTCCCATAGATAACGGAAGTAGTGGCGGTCCTCTACTTGACAAAAAAACTGGAGAAGTTATTGGAATTAATTCAGCAAAAGCTGAAGGAGCTTCTTTAGGCTTTAGTATTCCTATTATTCAAGTTCTACAAGATGTAGAATCTTGGTCAAAAAACCCTGCTGCTCCAGTAACAACTGATATTACACCTAAATATAAATATGATGATATAGAAGATAAAGAAGTTTCTTCTGAATATCTAGTAAAATACTTTTATGATTGCATAAATTCCAACGATTATATAGCTGCATACGCATTACTAGGTAGTAAATGGCAATCAAAAAAAGACTATAATAGTTTTAGACGAGATTTTTTATCTATAAGAAATGTTAAAATAATCAGCTTAGATTCTAACACTAATAAAGATAACTCTATAACCATCAAAGGCATTATAAACGCTAAAGATCCTAATGAATTTAATAAATATAAAATAACCTATACAATAGATTATGAAAATAATGTATTAAAAATACTAAAAGGAACTATGGAAAAATCCAAATAAATTTATTCTTAGCTTCATATGTAATAGAGTAAAAACTATTATATATATCATTTAATACTTCTTTAATCGCCTTAAAAGCTTTTATAGAAGTATTATTTTTTTATTGACTTCTTATTATATCTGTTCTATTATATATATAACAAATATAACACATTTTAAAAAGTATAGATTCTGTATTCTTTTTCTTTACTCTAAAAACAGGAGGTGTTTTAATAGTGCTGTTAAAAATAGACTTTGAAAGTGATATTCCAATATATGTGCAAATAAAAAATGGAATACTACAAGGATTAGCTAAAGGAGAACTGTCACCCGGGCAAAATCTTCCTTCAGTTAGACAATTAGCAGAAGATATAGGTATAAATATGCATACTGTAAACAAAGCCTATAATCTTTTAAAAAATGATGGCTTTCTTACAATAGATCGAAGAAAAGGAGCCATTATAAATGATAAAATTTCTTCTCCAACAGAGGAATACAAATCTTTCTTAGAGGAGAATTTAAAATCTACCATTGCGGAAGCTTTATGTAAGGGTATTTCAGAAGAAGAATTTTTAATATCATGCAAAAATATATTTAAAATATATCAGGAGGGAACTAAAAAATGACAGGACAAATTTATTATATTTTATACAATGTTATAGTTTTATTAATTATATTTTTTCTTCAACTATTCATGCCCAAACTCACTAGAAAAGAAATATTTTTCGGAGTTAGAATACCTGAAAAAGAATTAGATAATATAAAATTAAAAAATATAGAAAGTTCTTATATAAAAATTTGTTTAATTTTGGGGATACCTTATATAATTCTTCTGACCTATTTAATGTATACCTATATAGAAAATCCCCTTATATTTATATTAGGAATGATTCTGTACCTGCTTATTAACTTCGTAATTTACTTCTCCATCCACAATAAAGTAAAAAATATTAAAAGCTATTATGGCTGGGATAAAGGAAAACAACAGGTGGTTATTATAGATACAAATTTTACTATGAATAAAAATAAAAATGTTCTTGTATCTCAACTATGGTTCTTAATTCCTCTTACTTTAATAATATTAAATATAATTATAGGTTATAATGTATATCCAAACTTACCTGAAAAACTTCCTATTCACTGGAATTTTGCTGGGGAAATAGATAGATACACAATCAAATCTCCTAAAATAATATATCAATTCCCTTTAATTCAGTTTTTCATGTTAATAGTTTTGTACTTTTCATATAAAAGTATTGGTTGGTCAAAGCAACAGATATCTTCATCAAATCCTGAGGAATCTTTAGAGAAAAACAGAATTTTTAGAAGGCTTTGGTCTGGATATATGGTATTTATATCTATAATGATGCAACTTATTTTTACATTGGCTAATATGACTACACTTTTAGTAATTAAAATTAGTGCATCTATTATTATGCTGTCAATACTAATACCAACTACCTTAATACTAATAGTATCCATTATACTTTCCATAAAAACAGGGCAAGGTGGTAGCAGAATAAAATTAAAAAATGGAACTGGATTCAATACAATAATTACAGAAAGAAATGATGACAAGTATTGGAAACTAGGAAGCTTTTATGTAAATAAAGATGATCCTGCTATATTTGTAGAAAAAAGATTTGGAATCGGATGGACAATTAATTTTGGTAGAATCGAAGGAATTCTTATTTTTGTAGCTTTAATTGCTTCTATTATATTAATACCACTTATTTTAAAATAAGTTCAATCTGCTAATATTAACTGTAATTTTGTTTTAGTTTAATATTTTATAATTTCATTAAAGGATAATAAGTATTCTTGTGGAATATACATTAAGTATTCACTCCTTTATGTTTAAGTGTTTTACTTTGTCACTTAATATATTTAGCATTCAGGAGTGAATCTCATTTTTAAATTTGTAAAATATCAGTAAATTCAATAGCTATAAAATATGGAATTTACTCAATTATCAATTATCAATCACCATACTTATATGCTGATTACATTTTGAACATTGATTTTTTCTAATTAATACTTCTGTAAAATAGCCTTCCCTCTTTACTAATAGCTCTCCACATTTAGGACAATAAGTATTGTTATCAATTCCTGGTAAGTTACCTATATATACATAGTTTAAATATTTCTCTCCTATTTCTCTAGCTCTTATTAATCTTTCCGCCGGCGTAGCTTCTTCTTTAAATTTATAAGTAGGATAGTATCTTGAAAAATGTAGTGGTATATCTTTATTCACAGATGCTATCCACTTACATAACTCTTTTACTTCTTCCTCAGAATCATTATATCCATTTATTAATAAAGTAGTAATTTCTACATGACAATAATCTGCTGCAATTTTAATATTATTTAATACAGTTTCTATATTTCCTAAACACACTTTTTTATAAAATTCCTCATTAAAAGCTTTTAAATCTATGTTAAATGCAGATATATATGGAAGTAATGTTTTTAAAGCTTTAGTAGAAATATACCCATTACTTATCATAATCAAATCTAACTTTTTATTTTTTGAAGCATTACATACATCCCTTATATATTCATACCATATAGAAGGCTCATTATAAGTAAAAGCTATTCCTATATTATTTTCTATGTGTTCTGCTAATTCTATAAGATTTTGTGGAGATACATATTCACTTTTATACTTATATTGGGATATAGTATAGTTCTGGCAAAAACCGCATTTAAAATTACAACCAAAACTTCCTACAGATAAAATATTACTACCAGGTTTGAAATGATATAATGGCTTTTTTTCTATAGGATCCACTACCATAGAAGTAACTTCCCCATAATTTATAGTATAAAGCTTATCTTCCTTTCTCTTTCTCCCCTTACACATTCCCATTTGTCCTAATGAAAGTTTACAATTATGTGGGCAAAGTTCGCATAAAATCTTATCTTCCTGTAAATTTTTATAAAAAGCTGCCTCTTTATCCATGAAAATATTACCCCCTTCTAAAAAGTTGCCATGCAATTTTTTAGTGGTGCCTAATTACTTGAAATCTTTCTATAGTATATTTTTCATTATGACCTATACCTGCTTTTCTAAGGGATATATCTAATTGTTCTTCTATAGTATCTACTCCATCTAAATCAGGTAGTAATAATCCTGTTTTAAAACCATTTCTTACTATTACTCCATATTTTTTAGGATTTAAATCTTGCTTTTCGCACTTTTCTCCAGGCATAATTTCATCTACAGAATAAGTAAGACACTCCAATTCCTCTCTTCTTACTGGAATAAATCTAGGATCCATGCTACCTGCCTCTACAGCATTCCTTATGATTTCCTTAGCTATATTATCTGTAGTAGGTGCAATAGTACCAATACAGCCTCTTAGCACTCCATCTTTTTTTAAGGAAACAAAAACTCCTCTTTTCTCTCTAAGCATTTTTTCATCTATATATGAAGGCACTTCTATATATTCACCAGTATTTATAAAACCTTCTAAGGATTCCCTAGCAAGCTTTACATATATACTCTCTTCTTCTCTTATTCTTTTTATTTTATCTTTTTTTCTTTTCTCTATTTTATCTATAACATTTTCTTTAATAGATTCTTCATCAACATTAAATTTCATTACTCCATAACCAATACCAAAGGGCCCCTCATAGGATAAGGTATTCCCTAAAAATTTCTTTCCATCAATAGTTCCAAGTAAAATATAAAAAGACCTCAATCCACATTCCCCTGCTGCTTCCGTTAAGCCTTTATCTAAACCAAATATTTCCTCAACCTGTCCTCTCTCCAATAAAGTTAATATCTTCTCATCAAAAACCTTGCCCTCTTTCATATATCCATAAGGTCCTTCATGACTTAATTTATGAGATAAATCTCCTGATGCAATAACCACCACATTAAAATTAGACTTCTCAACTACTTCTTTTATAATTTTACCAAACCTATATAGCTCTGTGTCATAAAGTAATCCATAAGTTATATGTACTAATTTATATTGAATATAATTCTTATTTATAAAATATAACGGTACTATAGCTCCATGGTCTAGTCCTTCTTCTATATCATATAATTCTTCCCTTTTTTTATCTATTAAAATAGTGTTTATATCTTCTGCTTGAGCTTTTATAAATATGTCTTCTGTAAGAGATTCATTTCCCTTTAATCTAATTTTAACTTCATTTACTCCAAAATTTTCCAAACTACCTATAAATTCATTCTCATTTTTAATTGCTATAGCATCTTCAAATATTGGTCCATGCGGAGTAATAATAATTATAGTATCAGGCTTAAGTTTTTCTATCTCTTCTGATACCTTACAACAGGCATCTATAGTTTTTTTAGCTTTTTGCTCTTCCCCTTTTCCTATTTCTGGTATAATAATAGGTGGATGAGGCATTATATAATATCCTAAAATCCTTCCCATAACAAACGTCACCTCATAAAATAAATTTATCCTTTAATATTATTAATAATAATTCCATACAATATGCATACTTTCAATAAACTTATAAAAATTTTAATATTATTTTTTGTTAAAAATATGCTATAATTGTTATATAATAAATATTTTTGTATTAAATTGTGGTAAATGGGTATTTTATCTTTAACAAAAAAGGAGGAATATTATGCAAATTGGATTTATTATCTCTCTTATATTTGCTATCTTAATAGCAATTTTTGCCATACAAAATTCAGCTATTATTTCTGTTAATTTTCTTTTTACAAAAATAGAAATTTCTCAAGCTCTTATAATATTTATTTCTGTTATTTTAGGTGCAGTAATAGTAATGCTTCTAGGTTTAAAAAGAGAATATAATTTAAAACGTAGTAATAAACTTTTAAATAAAAAAATTGAAGATATAGAAAAAGAAAATTCTAATCTTTTAAAAGAAAATACTAAACTAAAAGAAGAAATAAATAATATTGAAAAAGTTGAATCTTCTTTTAAAGAATCTGCTGTAGATATTAATAATATTTCTTCTTATAACAAAGAATAAAATTTTTATTCTATTTGTAAATCTGTATAAAAATTATACTCTATAAAAAAGCTTTGCATTTTTTATAAAATATGTAAAGCTTTTTATTTATAATATTCTCTTAAAATCAAATTAATTTTTTCAACTATTTCTTATAAAAAAACATTTTTATGCTATAATTATTTAGAAAATTCCATAATAAAAGTAGGTGTTATAGTTTTGAAAATACGAAATAAAGTTTTCATAATAATGGTTACAGTTTTATTACTTTTAATTAGCGTAGCTTGTAGTATCACTCATAAATATTTAAAATCAAATCTAAAAAAAACAGAAATTTCATATATTAATAGTAAATTAGAAATAAATCATAATATAATACGGGACTCTCTTGATAGCTTAACCATACTTAACAAAGATTGGTCTGCTTGGGATGCTACTTTAAATTTTGTAAAATTTAAAGATGAAAATTATATTAAGAACAACCTAAACGATTCTACTTTTAATGATTTAAAAATAAATTTATTTATAGTATTAGATAAATTAAATAATATAAAATATATTAAATACTATAATAACCTCTCCCCAAATAGCACTAATAAACCTCCAAAAGAATTAACAGACTACATAAATAAAAATATAGAACTACTTTGTAATCATAAAACTATAAATAGTTCTATTAATGGCATTATTTCTGTTGGAGGTAAACCGGTTCTTTTTTCTTCTGCACCTATAACCAACAGCACTTATAACTCTCCTATAAGTGGTACATTAATTGTAGGTAAATATATAGACAATTCATTTGTAAATAAAATTAAAACTATCACTGGCTGTAATATAACAATAAATTTAATAAAAAACATTAAAGATAATGGAACATATTTAAATATTGATGGAATAGATTTTCATTATATCAGCGAAGGCAATTATAAAAATGTGGTTTCTCCTATAGATAATAATAACATATGTGGATATACATTTATAAAAGGAATAGATAATCGTCCATTATTTCTCTTAAATTTAACTACAGATAGAGATTCTTATAATCAAGGAGTAAAATCTTTAAAATTTTTTATTTTTTTATTCTGCTTATATATATTAATTTTGTTTTGGGTTTGTAATATACTTATTAAAATGTTTATAATATCACCTATAGAAAGTATAGGTAAACAAATCAAAAGTATTGATCTTAAAAACTTAAAACTAAATAAGATTAAAATTAAAAGCAAAGATGAACTTGGAGAATTATCTTTAAATATTAATAACATGTTAGAAAATATATTAGAAAATAACAAAATTATATATGAAAACGAAAGACAATTATCTATAGTTATGGAAGGCGCCAATGCAGGATTTTGGGACTGGAATATAGAAAAGGGTACATTAAATCTTAGTACCATGTTTTTTAATATATTAGGATATAAAAATAACGATATATCTCCAACTATTAAATGTTTAGCTAAGATAATACATAAAGAAGACTTAAAATATTTTTTAAATATATTAAATGAAAACCTAAGGGGAGTTAGAAATTCAGTAACAATTGAGCATAGAGTTCTTACTAATTATGGAAATTACAAATGGATATTTACTCAAGGCAATGTGGTAGAATACGATTCCCACGGTGCTCCTAAAAGGATGACTGGTATAATTACAGATATAGATGATAAAAAACGCTCAGAAGAACAACTTCGCTATCTAACCTATTATGATAAATTAACTGGAGTTTTTAACCGTGGTTACTATGAATATATTTTAGATAAAATAAATCAAAATAAGAACTACCCAATTACTATAATAATCGGTGATATAAACGGCTTAAAAATTACAAATGATACATTTGGACACGAAGCTGGGGACAAGCTTCTTATGGAAGCTGCTAATATATTAAAGGAATGCGGTGGAAAAGATTCTTGGGTTTGCCGTTGGGGTGGTGATGAATTTGCTATAATAATAAAAGAAGCTGATGAATTTATTGGAGAATATATATGTAAAAAAATTAAAGCTGTATGTAAAACAAAAACACTAAACTCAATAAGAGTAAATATAGCATTAGGCTATGCTACAAAATATAATGATTCTGAAGATATATCTCAAATTATAAAAGAAGCTGAAGATAAAATGTATCGAAATAAACTTTTAGAAGATCAAAGTGCACGAAATAGTATAATTACATCCTTAACAAAAAGTCTTTGGGAAAAAAGTCATGAAACTGAAGAGCACACTTTAAGAATATATAATCTTTGTGAAAAAGTAGGTAAAAAATTAAAGTTATCATCTTCTCAATTAGATGAACTTTATACTCTGGCTAAGCTCCATGATATTGGTAAAATTGCAATTCCTGATGAAATACTTAATAAGCCAGATAAGCTTACAGAGGAAGAATGGTCTATTATGAAAACCCATACTGAAATAGGCTATAGAATTGCCTGTTCTTCTCAAGAGCTGAGTCATATTGCTTATAAAATACTTACCCATCATGAACAATATAATGGATGTGGATATCCAAAAGGACTTAAAGGAGATAAAATACCTTTACTATCGCGATTGCTGTCTATAGTAGATTCCTTTGATGTAATGACTCATGATAGACCTTATAAAAAAGCAATTTCCAAAGAGGAGGCTATAAAAGAACTTATAAGATGTTCAGGAACTCAATTTGATCCTAATTTACTCAACATATGCATTGATATATTTAAAGAACTATAAACTATATTAAAAAGAGTCTAGCTTATATGCAAGACTCTTTTTATATTACCTTCTTAGCGTTATTATAAATTTACATCCTTTATTTGTATCACTTTCTAACTCTATTTTTCCTTCATGCTTTTCTATTATAGTTTTTGTTATAGCAAGCCCTAATCCTGTTCCTCCACTTCTGGAATTTCTTGAAGTATCAACTCTAACAAAAGGATTAAATATATCTTGTTTTAAGTTCTTTGGTATCCCTATTCCATCATCCTCAACTATTAGTAAAATATTTTCTTTTAAGTCCTCTATAGATATTTTAAGCTTGGTTTTATTAGGATTATATTTGATACTATTTATTATTAAATTACTTATAGCCCTATACATACTTTTACAATCTATTAATACATTTATGCTTCTGTCCGGTATTGAAAATCTATACTCTATATTTTTTTCCTCCATAGCTGGTATATATATGGCTATAACTTCTCTTACAAATTCACAAATATCTATTCTTTTTAATTCTAGATTAAAATCTAAACTTTCAAATTTTGAAAGCTCAAATAAATCAGTAATAAGATCATTCACTCTTATACTATTATTCTCTATAATAGATAAATATTTATCCTTTTCATCCTCATGCAGTTCTTTATTTTTTATAAGTAAATCTGAATATCCCCTAATGCTAGCTAAAGGATTTTTTAAGTCATGGGATATATCCATTATAAGCCTTCTTCTAGCCTCTTCACTTTTCTCTTTTAGCGTTCTTTCTTCCTCTATTTTTTTTGCCATAAAATTAAAAGCATCTCTTAACTGTCCAAATTCATTTTTTGACTTAAGGTCTATTCTAACTGAATAATCTCCCTTTGATATACTTTTAACCCCCATCATAAGTTTTTTTAAAGGTATAGTTAAATTTCTAGAGGTTATTTTAGTATAAATTATCATAATTAAAATAAATATAACTAAATAGGACACTACAGATATTCTAAAAAAAGTTCTTACTCCTATTTTAGGCTTTCTTATAAAATCATTAAAATAATTATCATTCGGAAGATATACAATGAGAGTAAAATCCTTCCTAGCATTATAAGCTACATTATATATATATTCCTCACTGCTAAAAATTTCATTATTTGAATTAATAATCATACGGTAAAACTCTTCTTTAGTATACTTATTCCTATTTACTTTAGGAATCCCTCTAGTATGTATTATCTTATAGTCTTTATTTACTATTTCTACCCATCCTTTAACCTTTAATATCTCTTCCACATCAATTTCCTTGTAGTCATCTTTCACAATATTTTCAGCTACAAGCTTGGAATTTTCTGCACTTATTAAAGTATTTATAGGCAAATATAATGTTACCCACATAGCTACAGTTCCGAAGAAAAAAACTACAAAAACTAAAAACATTATTAAACCTGATATAACATAATTTCTTAAAAGTAAATTTGATATTTTTTTATTATTATTCATTCTCTATCTTCTCCAGCTTATACCCTATTCCTCTTATAGTTTTTAAATATTTAGGCTCTTTAGGATTATCCTCTATTTTATCTCTTATATGACTTATATGAACCATTATAGTATTATCATCTTCATAATAAGGTTCTCCCCATACCCTTTCATATATTTGTTTTTTAGTATGGACTTTTCCTATATTTTCCATAAACAATTCTAGTATTTTATATTCTTTTGCATTTAATTCTACCTCTTTTTCATCTTTATAAAAAACACAACTTTCTTTATTTAACTTTAATGATCCATTAATTAAATCTCCACCACTTTGTAAACCTGAATATTTATAAGTCCTTCTTAAAAGTGCCTGCATTCTTGCTATAAATTCCATAGTACTAAAAGGCTTGACTATATAATCATCTGCTCCAAGTCCTAATCCTAAAATTTTATCTACATCTTCTGCCCTTGCAGTTAAAAACATTATCGGAACTTCACTATGTTCCCTTATTCTCTTAAGTACTTTAAACCCATCCATTTTTGGCATCATAATATCTAATATAACTAAATCTATATGTTTCTCATTAAATACTTTTAAAGCTTTTACGCCATCTTCTGCTTGAAAAACATCAAATCCCTCTTTAATTAAATGCAATTCTAAAAGTTCTCTTATATCTTGTTCGTCCTCAGCAATTAGTATATTCATCTTTGCTCCTCCTATTAAAAATTACAAAGTAATTTTTTATACATTCTATCTATTTACATATTATAACATAGTAATGCTTATTTCTCATATTTAAATTATATTATTATTCTTAAATTGTTACCAAATTGTAACTATATTTTATTAAATTCGTAACCCTGTCAAAGGAAAATTCTAGTATATTATAAGCATAAACTAAAAAAACTTATAGTTTTTATATAAATGGAGGGAATTAATTATGAAAAGATTATTTTATTTAGCATTAGCTGCTTCTTTAACTTTAAGCAACATTTCAACTGTATGTGCAAAAGGAGTGAATTTAGATCCATCTATAAAAAAGATAATAGTTCAATCTAAAGAGTCAAATTTAAATTCAGTTAATATTATTACAAATACCATAAAAAGTAAAAATTCACATTCAGAAATAGATATAAAATATCCTCAAGTTATTGATTTAAAAGATAAACAATTGGAAACAAAAATAAATACTATTATAAAAAACACCGTAACTGATTTTAAAAATGAAACAGAGAAAATAGCTGAAAATTTAGAAAAAGATGGTTTATCAACTCATCCCTATATTATAAATGTAGATTATAAAATTCATTATAACAAAAACAACTTATTAAGTATTACTTTATCTAATTATAGCTATACAGGTGGAGCTCATGGTACAACGGATAATGTTTCTTTTAATATAGATACAAAAACTGGTGAAGAAGCTTCCTTAAAAGATATGTTCTCTTCCAACGAAGATTACAAAAAAATTATAAATAAATTTATTAGAGAAGAAATAGAAAAAAATCCAGAAAATTATTTCCAAGATGCTACTGCATTTAAAGATATACTTCCAGATCAACCTTTCTATATTGAAGATAATAATATAGTTGTATACTTCGGATTATATGAAATAGCTCCTTATTCTAGTGGAATACAGGAATTTAAGATACCTTTTAGCAATTTCAACTATGGGGTTAAAACAAATCTAAACTTAAAAAAAGATAGAGTAAAAGTATCTTCAAAAATAATAAATCAATTTGAAGAAGGCTATATAGGAAACTTAATAATTCCTGTAGTAAAAGAAATTAAAAATTCAAATATTCAAACTGCTATAAATTCTAGACTAGAAAAAGATGCTTTAGTTTTTAATGATAAACTTAAAAAAGATGGTATGGAATTTGTAAAAGAAAGCCAAAGATTAGGAATAAAACCTATAAATTATTTTGGTGGAACTAATTATACAGTATATCAAGACAATAGTAATATATTAAGCCTTACAGTACTATATAATCAATATACTGGTGGAGCTCATGGCATGTATACAAAACAAGCTTATAATATAAATTTAACAACTGGAAAAGATATAAAGTTAAAAGATGTATTTAAGCCAAATGTTAACTATAAAGATATTATTAATAAAGAAATAAATAAACAAATTGCTATTAAAAATAAAGTTACAAATGCTTCCCAAATATCAGATTTTACCGGTATTAATGACAAAACTAATTTTTATATAAATAATGGAACTATAGTGATTTACTTTCAACCATACGATATAGCTCCTTATGCCCTTGGTATTCAAGAATTTAAAATATCATTAGATTCTTTTAAAACTATGGTTCAGCCACAATTTTTAATTAAATAATATAGATAGCACAAATAACCCTTTATAAAAAACAAAGCGGAAAAGAAAAGATTTCCGCTTTGTTTTTCACCATGTTTTATCTTATATTTAATGTAATTTCATATTCAATAACTTATTCATAAGTTCTGAGGATTTACCATTCAAATCTTTAATTAAATCTGATAATGATTTTATTGTGGTTGATTGATTTTCTATAGAAGAAGCTATCTCTTCTGTTGCACTACTATTTTCTTCAGATATAGAAGCTAAATTTTCAAATTTTGATGTTATCATGTTTATATTAGAAGACATTTCTTCAGTTGAAGCTGACACTTCTTCTACACTTTCTGATACATTATTTATAGAACTTACTATATCATTAAATTTAGCAGTAACCTGCTCTACGAATTGGCTTTGCTCTGATGTCTTCTCTGATACATGTTCCATTGATACCGCTGCATTTTCAATGCCTTCTCTTACTTCCTGTATAAGTGCGAATATACTTTCTGCTGATTTTGCAGATTCCTCTGCTAATTTTCTAACTTCTTCTGCCACAACAGCAAATCCTTTCCCTTGTTCACCTGCTCTTGCCGCTTCAATAGAAGCATTAAGCGCTAACAGATTAGTTTGAGATGCTATAGCGCCAATAGCATCAGCTATTCCATTTATTTCTTGTGACTTATCCCCTAATTGTTTAACTAATTTGGAAGTCTTGTCAACCACAGAAAATATTTCTTTTGAGTGCTCCTCCAATTTTTCCATGACTCTATTTCCTTCCATTGCATTATTACTAGTAGTAATAGCTTGTTCTGTAACTTGCTGTGAACTATCTGCTATACCACCTATAGCATTATTTATTTGAACAACACTTTCAGAAGTTTTTGCAATTTCCTCTGTTTGACTTTCTATTCTCTCTGATATATGCTGTACTGCATCATTCATTATCTTAAATTCCTCTGTAGTTCTATTAAAAGAATTTGTAAAATCTTCTGTAGTTCTATTTAAATTTTGAGATAAATCATTTACTTGTTTTAAAGTAACTTGTATAGTATCTAACATCTTATTAGTATAAAAAGCTAATTCTCCAATTTCATCATTACTATCTATTTCTATTCTTTTAGTTAAATCCCCCTGTAAATCTGCCATTTCCTTCATCTTATCTACTAATACTGTAATAGACTTAGTCTGTTTCTTTGTAATAACACCTACTATAAATCTTATTATAAATAAACTTAACATCATTAACCCAATAAGAATTGCTAAACTTATAAATTGAATTCTTTTTATAGCTTGTAAATTAAAATCTATACCTAAAATTATATCCATACCATTCTTTATCTTTATAGGTATAAAAACCGAAACTTCAGAATCTTTTTTATCTCCTACAGCAAGCTTATTATTATTTAAAGCTTCATTTATTTCTCCTTCATTATATGTAGAATCAAAAGCTTCTCCAAATTTCTTATTATTTTCTTTAGATTTTTCTATTATATAGTTCCAACCTTCATTACCATTTTTCTTAATTACATAAATTTTATTAAATATCTCTGACCCTTTATTTTGCAATGCGGTTAATGCATTATCTATTTTTTTATATGGTTCACTATTTTCTTTATCATTTATTAAATCATTTATATTTCTTTCATTTAATTCATTAGATATTATATAACTAAACATAGGTTCTGCCTTAGAAATAATATCTCTTGTAATTGTTTTTACAGCTAAATATGCACCTCCTCCAACTACTATAAAAATTCCTACAGCTAACATCATAATACTTTTATTCCATTGTGTTCTTATTGTTGTCCTATTCTTACAATTCCTCTTCATTTTAATTTTACCCCTCTCCTCTCTGTGTATATTTTATTTCATTGCTACCATATCTTTTTCATTGGGCTGTACAAAAAATCATAATAAACATATGATTTTCTATAAAAATTTAAAATAAGCAATGTTATAACCTTAGATAAGTTCTTCTGTTTAATAATACTTCTATATTAATTATTATAGCAAAATTTACTAAAAAATAAATTAACTTTAGTTATTTTTACAATTTATTTATATTATCATTTTCTCATATAGTTATATACTTGATAAACCTTTATAAACTTTTAGATTGGGTATACGAATTATTTAATTAATGTAAATGTAACATTAGCAATACAAATACTTAATATTCCTGATATAAACTTAGAAATCATAAAAGCTCCCACAGATTTTGGACATACACCAGCTGCAAAACCAAGTTGTCCACCAAATACAAAAGCCCCACTTACAGCAAAAGCAGAGCAAATAACTTTCCCTTTTGTGTCCATATCCTTAAATGTACTAAATATTAATAAATTACTAGCCAAATTTCCTATAAGTCCAGCTACTGATATACTATTAATTTCTAATATCTTTCCTAATTTATCAAAAGAGTTTTTGAAAATTTTACTCAAAAAAGTTAGCATTGGATATGCTCCCCCTAAAATAAAAGCAATTTTGCCAACTACAGCCATTCCTTCACTAAAAGGAGTTAGTTCTTTAATAAATATTACTCCGAATATGACTTCAGATCCAACAAGTAGTATTCCTATACCACTTAAAATTATAATGAATGTTCCAAAAATATTAAAACCTTTCATTAAAATACCGGGAAATTTCATAAGCCCTATACTTAAAAGTAAAGAAAATATAATTATAGGAAAAAGATTTACAATTAATTCTTTTAAATTTAATTGTAAAAAAAGTCCTGCACAAAACTCTCCAATTGGTATAGTTATAATTCCAATCATTACAATATTATACTTTTATTTTTGTTTTCGTATTAGTTGAGCTATTTTTTATATATTAGCTTATAAAAAATAAAGCAACTAATATTTGAGTTGCTTTATTTTTTAAAATTACTGTATATTATTAGAATTATTAGTAATACTTCCTAAAGCACTAAGTGCATTCCTATTTTCATTTATTATTCCATTTATAAGATTTTTACTATCCTCATCAGTAATATTGTTTAATATTTGGGTTGTAGCATCCAATCCCATTTTCTCTCCTTCTATAGCTCCTTTTAAAATGCTCTGAGCATCTTTTTCATTTCTTATATTAGAAGCTATATCAGATATAAAGCCAGTTATACCTGACCCATTTAGAGGATTTCCTCCTAACTGCTGTATTTTTGTAGAGATATTTTCTGCTTGTTTTTTATGCATCTTTTGAATATTTTGTAGTTCTCCTTTTACTTGTTCATTAACTATTCCTTTAATATAGTGGTCATACTTATCAATAGCCATATATTCACCTTTTAACAAAGTATTTAAGTCATTAATATTACGGTTTTTCATATTTTAATTCCTCCTTAATATAAATTTATATTCTGCTATATTATTTTCCTTAAACTTTTTTAATAGATCTTCCATTGTAAATTGTTTTATAAAAGTCTTTCTTAACGTTTTTTTCTTTTAGGAAATATTCATAATCATGTTTTAAAAACTTTATAGTATTTATTCTGATATTAATCTTATCTTTAACCTTAGTTAGCTTATTTATTACATCTATTAATAATATTAATTTTGGAATTTTTAAACAAAAATTCCAACAGCTCTATTGTACTATTATAATTAGTATTTTGTATCTAGTATTAAATAATAAAAGGTCATTAATATAAAAATTTATATAAAATAATTCATAGCTTTCTAAAAAAAATGAATTGTAAAATCATATTCTACAATTCATTTTTAGATTAAATATTTAAGTAATCTATCTATTTAATTAAATTCTATCTTAAATCAACAATTGCTTTATATTAAATTTTGTGGATTCCCACCTAACCATTTAGTTATGTTTTCAAAAACAATATGTGCTCTTCTTATCATAGCTTCCTCTGTAGCAAAACCTATATGCGGAGAAAGTACAGCATTGGAAACACTTAATAAATCATACTCCTTTGGTATTGGTGGTTCCATATCAAATACATCTATACCAGCACCTGCTATTTTTCCTTCCTTTAAAGCTTTAGCTAAAGCTTTATTATCTACTATAGATCCTCTTCCTGTATTTATAAATATAGCATTAGATTTCATTAAAGCTATCTTTTCTTTGCTTATAAGTCCCTTAGTTTCATCATTTGCTGGTATATGTATGGATACCACATCACTATTCTTTAAAAGTTCATCTAAAGACACATATTTTATTCCTAATTTTAATGCTTCTTCCTTTTCACTTCTACTATAAGCTAGAATATTACAGTCAAAAGCTTTAGCTACTTGAGCAACTTTTAATCCAATAGCACCTGTACCAATAATGCCTATAGTTTTACCTGATAAATCATTTTGAGTAAAACCTAACTTAGTTTTTCCTTCTCTTGTAGCTTTGTCCAATGGAACTATATTTCTTAAAACCGAAAATATAAGTCCATAGGTAAGTTCTGCCACTGAAGATGTGCTATATCCTGCCGCATTGCATACTATGATATTTTTTTCTCTACAAGCTTTCATATCTATATGATCTACTCCAGTAAAAGCTACAGAAATCATCTTAAGATTTTCTACTGATTTTATTACTTCTTCCTTTAAAGGCATGTTAGCTAAAACCAAAATATCTGCTCCAGAGGCTCTTTTTTTTAAAATTTCTATATCCTCTATCCTATCATTATAGGTAACAAGTTCATGTCCTTTGTCTGTAATATCTGAAGCTATAGTTCTAATTTGATCCTCTGATATTCCAAGTGATTCAAGTATAACTATTTTCATAATTATTCATCCTCCTTAAAAAGTCTACTATTTATATAGTATAACTTTTACCTATATATTACAATGCTGCTTACGGCTTATTTTTTGCAATTTATCTGAGAAATCTTTCCATCAAAGAAGTTTTATCACTAGTAAAAGGTATTTCCAAAATAAAAGACCTATACTCTAAAGTATAAGTCTTTTATTTGGAAAGTGCTTTATCTGACCTCTATAAGAGTTTTTCTCCTTCTTGCCAGTTAACCGCACATAATCCGCCTGTTTGTAATGCTTTAAGCACTCTTAAAGTTTCATCTACATTTCTACCAACATTTAAATCATGTACTACTTGATATCTTACAACACCTTCTGAATCTATTATGAATAAACCTCTTAATGAAATTCCTTCTTCTTCTATAAATATACCATAATTTTTAGCCACACTATAGGTTTTATCTGAGGCTATTGGAAACTCTATTTTTCCAAGGCCTCCCTCTTCTTTTCTACCATTTATCCAAGCTTGATGCGAATATTCACTATCACAACTTACTGCTAAAACTTCTGCATGGGCTTTTTTAAAGTCATTATATTTATTACTAAATCCAGTTATTTCTGTTGGGCATACAAATGTGAAGTCCAATGGATAAAAAAACATTACTAACCATTTACCTTTATAATCTTCTAGGTTAACTTTTATAAAGTCACTTCCATCTCCTTTAACTGCATTCATTGTAAAGGCTGGAGCCACTTTTCCTACTAATCTATCCATATTAAAATCTCTCCTTTATTTTAAATAATCATTTCATATCTTTACATTCATATTATATTTAAACCTCTACTAGTTTATTTAGTGCTTCATCAATAGCATATTTGTCAAATCCTACCATTATTTCTCCATGAATATTTAATACTGGTACAGACTGCTGACCTGAAAGTTTAATTAACTCTTCCCTTCCTTTTTTATCTTTCAATACATCTATATTTTCATATTCAACCTTTTTCATATCTAAGTAAGCCTTAGCTTTCTTACAATAAGGACAAGTTGCTGTTGTATATATTTTAATCATTTATATTCCTCCTCTTTTCTACAATGTATTTTTCAGCCATTAAAGCTGCTACAGCTCCATCTGCAGTAGCTGTAGTCAATTGTCTAAAAAGTTTTGTTCTTACATCTCCAGCTGCAAAAACTCCTTTTACATTTGTTTGTGTAGTCTCATCTGCCTCAATATATCCTGCTTTATTTAATTTTATATAATCTTTAAATAAATCAGTTCTTGGAATCATTCCTATATATACAAATATTCCATCAGCTTCAACTTTATATGTTCCTTTAGTTTTTAAATTTTGTACAACTACACCTTCTAATTTTTCTTCACCAAAGGCATGCCTTATTTCAGTATTCCATATTACCTTTACTTTAGAACTTTTAAAAAGTTCCTCTTGAAGGCTTTTTTCTCCTTGAAAATGATCAAACTGATGAATAATAGTTATAGTCTTTGCATACCTAGATAAAAATATAGCTCCTTCTAGTGCAGAGTTTCCTCCTCCAACTACTATTATTTCCTTTCCTTCATACATCTGTCCATCACATAACTCGCAATGATGTATTCCATTACCATGGTATTTTTCTTCTTCTGGTATGGGAAGAGGTCTATATTTAGATCCAGCAGCTATTATTACTGTATCAGGTTTATATATATAATTTTCAGTTTCTATTATTTTTTCTTCATTTCTTAAATCCACTCTAACTATATTATCAAATTCATCTATATTTGCTCCTGCATTTACAGCTTGCTCTTGCATATTATTTATTAGCTGCTCTCCGCTTATCTTCTTAAATCCTGGATAATTTTCAACTATATAGCTGGCTCTTATCTGTCCTCCCACAAGTTCATCTTCCAATACAATAAAATTTAATTTTAATCTAGCAGCATATATTGCAGCTGTGAGTCCCGCTGGACCTGATCCAATTATAACCAAATCTATTTTCTTCTCTTCTTTATTCATATTAAACACCACTCAATTAATATATATTAGTATTTGATAATTATTATCTTTAAATATATATTAGTATAATATTCTTACGCTGTCAATAGTATCTTTATTATTTTTTTATTCAATGTACTTATAAATAATCATAAGTATTTTTCCTCTAAATTACTTTAAATATTCTTAATTAAATACTATATATTGTTTCATTAAATTTTTAAACAAAAGCAAATTTAAATTCATTTTTTAATAATAATACCTTGATAAATTCATTCTTATGCATTATAATGAATGTCGCTGTATAAATATTAATAAAAAAAGGGGTTTGGAGGTAACTATGGAAAAGGAACTAAATGTTAATTATTCAGTAAAAAATTTATTTAAATTCTTAATACCTTCTTTAATTGGTGTATTTCTTTTTATGCTTCCCATTCCTTACAATGGGGAAATAACTATACCTATAGCAATACTTTCAAAATTTGTATTAAAAAGTCTTGAAAGTATACTGCCAATGATTATGACCTTAATAATATGTATAACTTCTATAGGTAGCATCATAACTAAAGTTTTTAAACCAGCATCAATTCTAAATAATAAATTTTTAAACCAATTGTTTAACGTTTCTAATATGTGGTTTGTGGCTAGAATATTTGGAGCATTTTTTGCAATTTTTACATTTTTTCAAATAGGACCTAAATGGGTATGGTCAGAAGCTACAGGAGGTCTTCTTTTAAATAGTTTACTTCCAATTTTATTTTCAGTATTCATTTTCGCAGGTATGTTTTTACCCTTGCTTTTAAATTATGGATTGCTGGAATTTTTCGGTATATTATTAACAAAAATTATGCGTCCTATTTTTACTTTACCAGGGCGTTCTTCTATAGATTGTATTGCATCTTGGCTTGGAGATGGAACTGTAGGTGTAATGCTTACGAGCAAACAATATGAGGACGGTTACTACAGTAAAAGAGAATCTGCAGTTATTGGTACAACCTTTTCAGCTGTGTCTATAACTTTCAGCTTGGTTGTTATTTCTCAAGTAAATCTTGAACATCTTTTTATACCATTTTACTTAACTGTTACTTTATCTGGATTTGTGGTAGCTATAATAGCACCAAGAATTCCTCCTCTATCAAAAAAACCTGATAGTTATTATAATGATGTTAAAAAAGCTACATCAGAAACAATTCCTGAAAATTATACTCCTTTTAAATGGGGATTAGAAAAAGCATTAATAAAATCTAGTGAAAATACTAGTTTAATGGATTTTTTAGTACAAGGCTTTAAAAATGTATTAGATATGCTTTTAGGTGTAACTCCTGTGGTTATGGCTATGGGAACTTTTGCTTTAATATTAGCTGAATATACTCCTATATTTAAATGGTTAGGATTACCCTTTATACCATTATTAAATCTTTTACAAATACCTGAAGCAAAGGAAGCATCTCAAACTCTAGTTGTAGGCTTTGCTGATATGTTCTTACCAACAGTTATAGGAGCTACAATTAAAAGTGAATTAACAAGATTTGTAATAGCTTGTGTATCAGTTACTCAATTAATCTATATGTCTGAGGTAGGTGGACTTTTAATAGGATCTAAAATACCTGTAAGTATGAAGGACTTAATAATAATTTTCCTTCAGCGTACCCTTATAACTTTACCTATTATTGCACTAATTGCACACTTTTTATTTTAAATATAAAGAATAAATAATAGATATGAATAATTTTTCTTCATTGTATTAGTAAAAATTTTAGATTAAAGATTTCCTGCAGAATAACAGAAGAAAATTTTCATTAATTTATTATTTATTCTTTTTAAAAAACATTTAGCTCTTTTTAATCTATTATAGTAATTTCCTTATTATACTTATTTAAAACTTCACATCCATCATCTGTAACTAAAACCAAATCCTCAATTCATACTCCCACTTCTCCAGGAATATATATTCCTGACTCTATAGAAAATATCATACCTGGATTCACTATATCAGTGTTTACAGAAGACACATCTCCTAAATCATGTACATCTATGCCAATAGAGTGTCCTGTTCTATGATTAAAATATTTTCCATATCCAGCTTTCTCAATATATTCTCTAGCGGCCCAATCTATATCGCAAAACTTTACTCCTGGTTTAACCTTATGTATGGCTCTTTTATTAGCCTCTAAAACTATGTTATACACTTTTTTGCTATTATCCGGTACATATTTATAAAACACTGTTCTAGTCATATCTGAACAATAGGACCTATATTTACACCCTATATCTAGTATTATATTATTCCCTTCTTTAAGAGTTGAATTGTCTAATTCATGATGTGGATCTGTTCCATTAGCACCATAAGCTATTATTGGAGAAAACGAAAACCCTTCCGCTCCCAATTCTTCATATATATTAGATAATATATTTGCCATATTCTTTTCAGAAAGATCCATTTTAATAGATTTAATAAGCTTTTCCATAGCCTTATCATTTAAATTAGAAGCCATTCTCATAACATTCTTTTCTTCTTCGTCTTTATACATTCTAATTCTATCTATAATTTCGGATCCATTAATAAATGTAGCATTTGGACTTAATTCCATAAGTCTTAACAAAAGCGAGCTGACCAGTTTTTATCTATTCCTATAGTTTTATTCTTATCTATATATAGAGAAATTATCTGAACTCCATCCTTAGTATCATTAAACCATACCTTTTCCACCCCTAAATCCTCATACACTGGGAATAATTCATTTATAAACAATTTGTGATTTCCATCTATATTAAGATAAAGAGCTAAAAGTCTTTCTCCTGGATGAATCCACTTTCCTGTTAAATAAAAAATTGAAGCTGGATCTGAAATTATAATTTGCAGTATATTTTTTTCTTCCATTTCTTTTAACACTCTTTTAATTCTAATTTCGTTCATTTTTATTCCCCCTCAAATTTGCCAAAAATTAGCCTTTTTTAATATTAAATTAATGTATTTTTTATTTTTGTTCTACAAACTAAAAATATAACTAATGTTAAAGCTAAAATCCAAAAACTATAATTTAGAACATCATTCCAATTAGCTGTATTCATAATAACTGAATTTAATCCTAAACTACTCCAATATAATGGGGACCAATATAAAAATCCTTGTTTACTTTTAGGAAGTAGTATTGCCCCAACATACGATGCAGATACTAATATAAGCAAAAGTTTCATATTAGCAACACCAGCTATTTGATTACTACTAAAAACTCCTATAAGAAATCCAAATAATATAGATATTAAAGAACTAGTTAAAGTAATTACAATCATCATACCAATATTTAAAGACATCATATTTAAAATCCATAATATTATGAAACTTTCAATAATAGGTAGAATAAACCCAATTATACTCTTCCCTAAAATAAAATCTATGCTTGTCATAGGTGTGGTATTTAATGCACCTATTGTGCCTAGTTCTTTTTCCTCTATAATATTAAAACCTACAATAACACCTGAAAACACAATTGCCATCAATATAATAGAACTCGCTCCATATACTGCAACTAAAGATATTTTAGTTTCTATATTACTAATTTTCACTATAGATTCATTACTTTTTTTATTAATACTTCTTATTATTTGCTGAGGAATAAATTTAGAGCTTTCTTTTTCATTTCCTTCCATTATAACTATAAAATTATCTTTATCCTTTTGCATAATTCCAATGACATCATCAACTTTTTTCACTCTACCCTTTATTTCTTCTCTTCCATCAAATAATTCTATACTACCATAATCTTTAAATTGTTCTATAATCTTATTATCCATATTTTTATCAATAGCAAACTTAAAAGAAACAGAGTTAATACTAGGAATAAAAAAACGTAATGCAATTGCAAGAATTATTGGAATTAATATAATGTAGATTAAAAGAAATTCTCTAAAGCTGCTAATTAAGTCTCTCTTAAATATAGAAAACATCCTATTCATAATATTATCCCTCCTACCTCAATAATTTAATATTTTCTTTAATATTCTCTTGTTTTCACAGAATTTCAATTTATATTATAAAGCAAACTTAGTAGATATTTAGAATTATATTGAATATATAGCTTTATTTTACTGGAGTTTAGTAGACAGCCCCATTAGAGGTTCACATTTACCAATAATTTGAAGGTATTCACCTAAAAAGCTCTAATGCTGACCCTACCATGTCTCCCTGAGTACACAACATTTGTGCCTCTATCATTCCTTCGTTCTGCATTTTAGAGCAGGTGCTAGCGTTAATCCTCGTATACTGGGTCATTTAAGCCCTTATGGGGGTCTGAACGTGCTTAACCTTACTCTTTTTTAAAAGAACAATTTTTTATTACTTATATAACCTAAAATATCTTATTAAGCTACTTGTTGATAATTATTTAGTCCATGAACTTTATCATGTGAGTACATCAACTTTTTAGTACATAAAGTGTACATGGCTTTAATAAGTCTAACACTTAACGCTACTATTGCTTGTTTTCCTGTAAGTTTATTATCTTGTCTTTTTGTGAGATGTTCATAAATTTCCCTAAATGCTTGATTTTTGGCAACCATAACCATAGCTGCTTGATATAAGATATTTCTTAAATTAGATCTACCTCTTTTACTAATTTTAGTTTTTCCTTTTTTCATGCCAGAACTAGTTTCTTTCAGATTTAGCCCCGCAACTTTTTGAATTTGCTTATAGTCATCATACTTAGATATATCTCCTACCTCAGCTAAAAAACTTGCAGCAGTCACTATTCCAACGCCTTGTATACTTAATAGAAAGTCAGCATAACCGGTTTTATCTAAGTATTGTTTCATCATTTCTTCAACTGCATCTATTTCTTTTTGAAGCCATTCTAACTTCCTTAAAACTAACTCTAATCTATATTTTGCACCTTCTAACCCTACGGGTACGCCTATTGATTTTTTAGCTACCTCATATACCAATATAGACTTTTTCAAACCAACACGATTTTTAGTAGCATCTTTTAAAATCCGTGTAAGCTTTTCAATTCCAATATCTAAAATATCCTTCGGAAAAGGACAGGATTTTAAAATTGCTATTGAAGATTTACTTAATATATCTGAAAATAATCTTGTGAGTTCTGGAAAATATTCATCTAATAGCACTATTAGTCTTACTTTTTCAGCAATTAGCTGCCTTTTTAATTCTTGTCTATTATTACTACACAATCTTAAATTAATATATATTTCTTTTTCAAACATACATGTAAGATATTGTCCTTGATAGATTAGTTTTGATATTATTTTGGCATCCTTTTTGTCATTCTTAGTAGGACTATTGTCTTCTAATTCTTTTGTTTTATTAACATGATAAGGATTAACTAAACATATATTTATACCTCTATTTTTTAAATAGTAGGCGATATTTTTCCAATAATGGCCTGTCGGCTCCATACCTACAAGAGTATGAACTGTCCCATATTTATTTGTTAATTCTTTTATTGTTTCTAATAGACAATCAAAAGATTCTTTGGTATTCTTTATTAGGAATGGTTTTTTTATATATTCACCATTCACTACAAATTGACCATAGTGATTTTCTTTTGCAATATCTATTCCTAGAATTAAAGTATTGGGAATCATTATTATGTTATTCATTTAAGTTTACCTCCTGATATAAATTATTTGTTGTCTTTTGCAGGTTGACACAATATATTTATATCAGGTTTTTTTATTCATCTCAAAGCCTAAAACTCTTTATTACAGGAATACTCGTATAATATAGTTGCAACATTTGATAGAAAACATCTTTATTTTCTAACGAACATTACTTAATCTTATTTTAAATATTGTTACTTATTTCATTAATAAATTCCGTTTATAATAGATTAAGGACAATAAATATAAAATTATATCAATAACAACTAATTTAATTGTATTTGTATATATAATTGTTGAATTTCCTGTGGTAAACACAGTTTCTCTAATGGCAAACATCATATCATAAGTTGGTATTAAAGTGACAAATGTTGGTGAAAAGCTTGGCATAAAATATGAAACAATAGGAGCTGTAAGAAATAAACTTATACCTAATATCCATATCATTGCTTTTGATATATTATCAAAAAAACTTCCTATAAGCATGGCTAATGTAGAACTAAATATACTACTTACTATTATTGTAATGAATAAAGGTATCCACATCACCTTAAAACCTACTGTAAAAATAGTAATTATTATAGTAGATATTATACTTAAAAATGCCATAAGTGATATCTTAGAAAAAAGATATATACCAATTCC
The DNA here is from genome assembly GCF_017873215.1 of Clostridium tetanomorphum. Taxonomy (GTDB): domain Bacteria; phylum Bacillota; class Clostridia; order Clostridiales; family Clostridiaceae; genus Clostridium_AO; species Clostridium_AO tetanomorphum. Next base: position 108,739 of record NZ_JAGGKA010000010.1, on the reverse strand, counting down.
ACCTGGACTTACGCCATATGATTTCGTTGTTTCTTCTTCTTTCTCCATAAATATTAGTGCAACAATAAGAATAAATGCAAGCATTACAGACTCATTTAATATCATAATAGGAACCATAGCCTTATTAAAAGAAATGTCCTTCAAACCTTCCTTGCTACCTAATACTACATTTTCAATATTGTAATTTACTGTATGTTTTTCCTGTAATAAAGATTCTAAAGATAAAGCTATAGCTCTTTTACTTTGCTCACTTTCATAACCTTGCATTATAAGTTCAGCATTTATCTTTCCTTGAGTCTCTTTCAGTATTATACCTATACTGTTCTTATCCTTTCTCATTATATCTATAACTTCATCCCTACAATTTACCCTTCTACTTCCCTGTGTTTTGCTAAAGTAATTATTGAGTTTATTTAGACTTCCTATATTTTCTTCTTCCATCATATATATAATATTTGAGTCTATACTAGCCTTTTTAGGTATAAAAAAGTTTGTTACAACTATTAATATACCTGCTACTATAGCTATTATAAGAAAAAAATAATTTCTATATGCTATTTTAAAATCCTTTTTAAGCAGTCCAAAAAAACTTTTCATACTATTTCAACTCCTTACCTGTAACTTTTATAAATATTTTCTCTAAAGTAGCTTCCTGAGTATGAATTGTTTCTATACTAGCTTTTAATATAAGCTCATTTATTCTAAGTTTTTGTTTTTCATCAGTCAAAGATAAGGTTTCTCTTTTTAAAATTTTATCTTCTCTATATTCTACAGTAACAAGCTTTTCTCCATATTTTAGTTTAAGATTTCTAGGTGAGTCCATAGTCCTTAATTCTCCATTAGTTATAAATGCTACCCTATCACATAATTCTTCTGCAATATGCATATTATGAGTGGTTAAAAATATAGTAGTTCCCATTTTTTGTTTTTCCTTTATAATATCTTTTATAACACTTGTAGTAGTAGGATCTAATCCTGAAGTAGGTTCATCTAAAAACCATATTTTAGGATTATTTATCATAGATCTTGCAAATACCAATCTTTGTAGCATTCCTTTTGAATATTCCCCTGCTTTTTTATGTGCATCTTTCTCAAGTCCAACCATTTTTAATAGTTTCATGGGATCCTCTGTAGGTACTTTAAACATACTTTTATAAAACTGTAAATTTTCTAATGCAGAAAGTTTCTTATATACATTAGGTTTTTCAAAAGAAACTCCTATATAATTAAATAAATTTTTCCCGCTTTCACTTATATCTTTTCCATTTATTAAAATCTCTCCTCTTTGCAATGGTAAAAGTCCTATAAGAATATTTTGTGTAGTAGATTTTCCAGAACCGCTAGGCCCTAAAAATCCAAATATTTCTCCCGGTTTTATATAAAAATTTAAATCTTTTATAGCATAGCTTCCATTTTTAAAATAGGAATGATATAAATTTTTCACTTCAATCATAAATTTCCTTCCCTCTAAGCTTTAAAGCCATTTTTAATTATATATAACATCTTATCTACATTATCTAAAAGAGATTTAGTATCTTCTATAACATCTTCATATTTCATATAACTAAGTAAATAGTCCATTATAGCTATATTTAAACTAGAAATCATATATGCTCCTACCTTAGTATCTATATTTAAATTTATCTCTCCTTTTCTTTTAGCTTTTTCAATAAGTTCTTCAAAAAACTTATTACTTTTCTCCATTCCCATACCTAAAATTTCCTCTTTAAATTTCATATCATTTTCTTTAATAAAATTATTCCCTATAGCCGCTAATTTAGGATTTTCTTTAGCAAATTCTATTCCTTTAATATATAGTTCTCTTATAATGTCTATAAAATTCAAATCCTCCATGTTGTGCATACATTGCATTAGATATTCAACTTTTTTCTCAGAAGATATTTCTAAAACATATTTGTATAAATCTTTCTTATCTTTGAAATATTGATATACACTTCCTTTTGATATATTTGCATTTTCAGCTATTTTAGATATACTTGCATTTTTAAAAGTATTTTTGGAAAATTCATCTATAGCCACTTCTAAAATTCTTTGTCTCTTTTCTTCAGGTAAATTCAAAAAAGTGTTCTTTGGCATAATAACCTCCATTTTTCTATATGACTTATAAGTCATGTTTTCTTACTTTTATAATATGACTATATGGTCATATTGTCAATAAAAATATAACGGAAATTTATTAATTATTTTAAATTGTAAATAATTGATAAATTTCCGTTATTATGTGTACTTTTTATTAATATAGTTTTTCATAAAACATTTCTATATGTGGAATATTATCTTCAAAATAAACTGAAGATACAATCTTAAATCCTAAGCTTTTATAAAAATCAGTTAAATATTTCTGAGCAGAAATCCTTATTTGTTTTTCGCCTAAAGTATTTTCTATATAGTCCATTCCTTTTATCATAAGTTGTCTTGCTAATCCCATTCCACGGTATTCCTTGTGTACTAGAACTCTCCCTATAGATATTTCGTCATATGAAATTCCTTTGTCTAAAATTCTTATATAAGCAACTATCTGCCCTTTATCTTCACAGAATAAATGGTATGCACTTTTATCCTTTTCATCAGCATCATCATAAGGACACTGTTGTTCAACAATAAAAACTTGATTTCTTCTCCTTAATATTTCATATATTTCTTCCACACTTAGTTCTTCAAATCTTTTAATCTTCCAATGCAATTTGTTGTTTCCTTCTTTCTTTATTTAAACTATTCTATTCATTGTCATGGATTTTACTTTTTAATTTATATAAGAATCTTTTACTTACGTTTCATACTACGAATAAGTATTTTTGTTTCTTTATCTACTCTTAAGGATTCTGTTATTTTTTGTAATGCCTTATTATATGTAAAATTATCTAATGTATTGTTCTTTAGATATTCCATTGTTTTTTGAGGAAATTTGATATAACAAATTGAAATTGCCCAAGCAACAGCCATTTTTACATAATATCCATCATGCTTTGCTCTATCTAACAACTGTAACACTTCATCAATATAAATCTCTTCTATGTAAAAATCAAGAAGCATTACAACACCAAATCGCATTTCAAATTCTTTCTCTGATGATAGATATGGTTGTAAATATTCCCAAACTCGCTCCTTGTTCTTCTCCGTAAATTTTAGTCCGTTGCAAAGACTATCACAAATAGCCCAATTATCAATTTTAGTTATAAGTTGTGTAACATAACTTAGTATTTCTTCAACATCTGCTTTTACATAGCCTATAACCATACATTGTAGCATAACCTCTTCGTAATATTCATTGTCTGCTGTGTTCATATATTCTCGCCAATCTTCTTTGACTATTTGTTTTGCAAGTTTTCTCAGTAGTGGTAACCTAACTCCAACAATATTATCAGTATTGGGGCATAATTTACTTTGAAACTGTTTATATTGTTCATCTGCTAATTTAAAAATTTCTTCTCTTATCTTATTATTCAATATTTTCCTCCTTCTTTTTTATTGACTTATTATGAATCAACTTAGTTTTAGCTTTATACGTTCTGTTTTTCTAATTCTAAAAGTTTTTCTTTAATATCTAAACCACCTGCATAACCAACTAATTTCCCATTCGCACCAATTACCCTATGGCAAGGGATAAATATAGGTATTGGGTTTTTGTTATTTGCCATACCTACTGCACGACAAGCTTTTATATTACCTATATTTTTTGCTATGTCTCTGTAACTATAGGTTTTACCATAAGGAATTTCTTTTAGTGATTTCCACACCTTTTGCTGAAATTCTGTACCTTTTGGTTCAAGTGGCAAATCAAAATCTTTTCTTTTTCCATCTAAATATTCTTGAAGCTGTTGTATTGATTTTTTTAACAAAGGTGTCTCAATTATATTTGCATCTTTAAAAATTGTTTGTCCAAAATTCATATGGGTAATTGACATGCCATTCTCAACAATTGTTATCTTACCAATTTCTGTTTCATAGTAATATGCATTACTCATATTATTCCTCCCTCATAACTACATCTTTTCTATAATTATAGTTTACCCTATTAATTCTCTATTGTCTTTTAAAATATAATTTTATAATTATAAAAGCATATGATATTCTAAAGTTTTAATTCTAGAAATCATATGCTTTTTATTTTTAGATTATATTCTTTCTTTTATCCACTTGTGTACATTTTCTATAACTTCTTCTTTTTCTTCTTTTTCATTTAATATTTCATGATAACATCTCTCGTAGATTTTTAATGTTTTATCCTTAGAATTTATATTTTGAAATAACCATTTTGAAGATTCTGGTGATACTATTTTATCTTCAGCTCCATGCATAATAAGACAAGGATATATATATTTTTTTACATTATCACTCACCCAGCGAGTTCCATTAATAAATGCTTCTCCAAGCAATTTTAAGTTGGTTTCCTTTAATACTAAAGGATCCTTATCATAATCTTTTATAACTTCCTCATCTCTAGAAATTAAGTAACTTAAATTGTTAGGAGATTTCTCCATTGGATGCTTTTCAAAATAATTGTCTTTCTTTAAATCTGCACATATAGATGGTTCTATGACTGCCGCTCCTGACAATATCTGCCCTTTTAATTTATTTGTATACTTCATACCATAAGCAGCTGTTATAAGTCCTCCCATACTATGTCCAAACATAAAAATCGGTAAGTCCTTATGTTCTTCTTTTGCTATATCAACTATTTTATTTGCATCTTGTAAAAAATTTTGAAAGTTTTCTAAGTAGCCTCTTTCTCCTCCTGATTTTCCATGACCTCTATTATCAAATCTATAAACTCCATATCCAAATTCATTTAATTTTTCGGTAAAATAATCATACCTTCCTAAATGTTCACATAATCCATGTACTATTACAATCATAGCTTTTGCATCTTTTGGCACATCTTTTTTACAAAAGATTTCTATTCCATCATAAGTTTTAATTTTAAATTCTAAACTAATACTCATATAAATCACCCCTAGGTATCTATTCTACATAAAAGTAATTTTTCCTTTTACTAATTTAATCTATAGATTCTGCTATCTTTTGTAAAATATCATCCTTTACATCACCCTTTAATATATATGAAACCCCTTCTTTGTTTATTTTTACTTCCTTTGCTTTTTCTTCCCCTTTAATCGGATTTTCTAAATTTGTTATAGTTAATTCTTTATGCTCTCCCTTTATTCCTTCTACCTTAAAGTAGCTTTTTTCCTTTTTATAAGTTATGTTTATAAATTTTGTTCCTTCTTTTGCATAAGTATCTATTCCTTCCATTTTATATCCTTCTGGTATATAGGATGGCAAAGGTACTTCTCCATTCCAAAATTCTTCCGCTTGTTTTATTTTCTCTTCTATAGGTTCTTTTTTCATAGCTCTTGACATCATTAATTTTTCATTATTATCCGCACTAATATTCTTTGTATTTTCCGTTCCCTCTGCTTCTTCAGATTCTTTAATATCTGGTATCTTTACCGCACTTTCCTTTATATTTTCCTTCTTTTCAGTATTTATATCTACTGAAACATTGTCCCTCTTTAATTTTTTTTCATCCCTTTTTTGTGGTTTTATTTCTATATCCTTTGCTGTTTTTTCCCCTTTTGCTATTTCCTTTCCTTTTAGCTCATCTTTACTTATATGTTTTTCTATATTATACTCAACTTTATTTTCAATAGATTTCTTCTCTTGTCCTTTGCCATTATCTTTCACAGAATAATTTTTTTGCCCCTTATTTAAACTGTGATATGATAAAAAATAAGAAAATACAAACATAAATAAAAGAGTACATACTAAAGCTAATGCTTTGAATCCTTTATTAAATATTAGAGTATTTTTAAAACAAGCTTTATTTCTCTTACATTTTTGTAAAGTTTCCTTTTTTAATTCTTCTGTAACATATATATATTCTAATTCTTTATCTATAATATGCTTTATATTCTTATCTATCATAACTAACTCTTCCCACCTATAATATTTTTTAGGAGTTGCCTTCCTCTATGCAATCTACTTCTTATAGTACCTTCAGGTACTTTTAAAATTTCAGATATTTCTCCTGTAGAAAATTCTTCATAATAATATAGCAAAATAGGTTCTTTGTACTTATCCGGTAAGTCCATTATTTTTTTTAAAACACCCTTTCTATAGATTTTATCTAATACCTTTTTTTCTACATCCTCTTCACAAATAAAAGAACATTCCTCTTCTTTTTCTCCTAAAAATATTATTCTTTTAAGCCAAGAACTCTTAAGCATATCTTTGCAAGTGTTAATTGTAATACTAACAATCCAACTTTTCTCACTCTTTATATTGTTTAATTTATCATAATTTGAATACACTTTTAAAAATACTTCTTGAAACACATCCTCTGCCTTATCTTTGCTTTTTAAATATAGGTATGCTATTTTCAAAACATCATTTCCGTATTCCTCTATTAACCTTTCAAGTTCCATGTCTATATTAGCCATCCAAATATCCCATCCTAGATATTGTATCTATATTGTTACTAATTGTTCTTATTTAATTGGTAAAAATATATTTAGCAATCCTCTAAATATAAAATTATTTAAATTATTCTCCTTTTCTTTTATAATATCATTTTCTTCATGTCTTAATCTACTATCTTTATAAACTTTACCCAAATTATCTCTAATTATTATTTTATTTCCCGTATCTTTAATCTTTATTACAGTATATGGATATGATATAACTTGAGCTATTTTTATATATGGCGATGGAATTATTTCTTCTACATTTATGTTGATTGTACCATTATTTTCTTCAACACTTTTCACTTCTATTCCATAAGCTGGATTTGGCTTTTCTCCTCCAAGTATAGCAACATATATATCAGAAGAATCTTTTTGTCTATACTGTAAATATCCTTTATTATACTTACAAGCCTCAATAATTTCATTAAATTCCTTTGGAATGCCTTGTCCAAATATCTTATCATATTCTACTGAATCACCTAATTTAGCTGGACATATAACCAGATTATGATTTTCATCTTCTTTTTCTATCAACGAATGGGATATAGGTATGGCTTTTATCTCATCCTTTGCAGAAACTATTGGCGCTATAGCTATGGTAGACGTAATTGAAATAATAGCTACTAAGCTTACTATGACTTTTCTCCTCATGTTTAATTCCTCCTTTAAATTTTAGCTATATTTTCCTTTTCACTATATTAGACGATACATGTTTTAAATTTGCTTCAAAAAAATTCTATAAATTTCTATAAATATATCTATAATATAATTTATATGGTAAAATTTTATCTAAATCTTAGAACTAATTAATTATTATATAGTAATATCTAAAATGAAAGGAGTAAGAAAATGAATAATAATGAAGTTTTAAAAAAATATGCTCATCTTGCAGTTAAGGTAGGTGTAAATATACAAAAGAATCAAACCCTTGTTATTTCTTCACCTATTGAATGTGCAGACTTCACCAGATTAATAGCTGAAATAGCCTATGAAGAAGGAGCTAAAGATGTAGTGATAAATTGGAATGATGAATTATTTAACAAAATAAGATTCTCAAAAGCACCAAAAGAAGTCTTTGAAGAGATGCCTCAGTGGCAAAAAGAATTTTACATATCCTATGCAAAATGTGATGCAGCCTTTTTAAGTATATCTGCCTCAGACCCTGAACTTTTAAAAGATATAGATCCTGAAATCATTAGTACTTGGCAAAAAACAAGAGGATTAGCATTAAAAGAATATAGTCAGCGACTCATGAGTAATAAAAACACTTGGTCTATTATATCTATTCCAACTAAAGCTTGGGCAAAAAAAATATTTCCTAATTTAGAGGAAAATGAAGCTATAGAAACACTTTGGAATTATATATTTAAAATAGTAAGAGTAGATAATAATGATCCTGTAGTTGCTTGGGAAGAACATAAAAAAAACTTACAAAAAAGTTTAGATTTTTTAAATTCTAATAAATTTAAATTCTTACATTATAAAAATACTCTTGGAACAGATTTAAAGATAGAACTGCCAGAAGATCACATATGGTTAGGTGGAGCGGATTATACCCCAGAAGGTATAGAATTTATAGCTAATATACCCACCGAAGAAGTATTTACCCTTCCATTAAGAACTGGTGTTAATGGTAATGTTGTAAGCTCAAAGCCATTAAATTGTAATGGGAATTTAGTAGAAAATTTCTCTCTTACTTTTAAAGATGGAAAAATCATTGATTTTAAAGCTGAAAAGGGTTACGAATCACTAAAAAATCTCATAAATACAGATGAAGGGTCTCACTATCTTGGAGAAGTAGCTTTAGTTCCTTTTAACTCTCCAATTTCAAATTCAAATATAATATTTTTTAATACCCTTTATGATGAAAATGCTTCTTGTCATCTTGCTATAGGGAAAGCATATCCTGTATGCTTAAAAAATAGTAAAAACTTCAATGAAGAAGAACTATTTACTAAAGGGGTTAATAATTCCATAGTCCATGAAGATTTTATGGTAGGAACAAAAGATCTTCAAATTATTGGCATTACCGCTGATGGAAAAGAACTACCTGTATTCATAGATGGAAACTGGGCATTCTAATCATTTAAATTTATTTATTATGTTCAATTTATACAAAAATTTAATTTAGTCTATGAAGTATTTTAAACATACTCAAATTAGCCCCATAAGCTTTTTCTATAAAACAGCTTATGGGGCTAAAATAATTTAATTGAAAAATTCTATTGCTCAGGCTTATCTCCAAAAGCATTTATATACATCTGTTTAATTTCACTTATAAGTGGATATCTTGGATTAGCTGCTGTACATTGGTCATCAAAAGCTTGTTCACTCATTTCATCTAAAGTAGCATAAAACTTTCGTGTCGAAACTCCAGCTTCACTAATACTTGAAGGTATATCTATCTTTTCTTTTAGCTTATCAATGGCTTTTATTAAAAGTTCTACTTTTTCTTCTTCTGTATTTCCTCCTAAATGTAGATAATCTGCAATCCTTGCATATCTCCATTTTGCATTAGGATATTTGTACTGTGGAAAAGAAGCCTGTTTTCGCGGATTATCTACTGCATTAAATCTTATAACTTCATTAATAAGCAATGCATTGGCAAGTCCATGGGATATGTGATGAGTAGCTCCTAATTTATGAGCCATTGAGTGGCATACACCTAAGAATGCATTAGCAAAAGCCATACCTGCCATAGTAGATGCATGTGCCATTTTTTCTCGTGCTTTTTCATTGTTGGCTCCATCTTTATAAGCATCAGGCAAATATTTAAATATAAGTCTAATACCCTCTAAAGCCAATCCATTAGTATATTCAGAAGCCATTACTGATACATATGCCTCTATACAATGGGTTAAAGCATCTATACCTGAAGCTGCTGTTAATGACTTTGGCATATTCATCATAAGCTCAGCATCTACTATAGCCATTTGTGGCGTAAGTTCATAATCAGCAAGTGGATACTTAATTCCTGTGTTTTCATCAGTAATTACTGCAAAAGGAGTAACCTCAGATCCTGTTCCTGCAGAAGTTGGTATTGTAATCATCATAGCCTTTTGCCCCATCTTAGGGAATTTATATACTCTTTTTCTTATATCCATAAATCTCATAGCAAGGTCTTCAAATTTTACATCTGGATGCTCATACATTACCCACATAATTTTTGCTGCATCCATAGGTGATCCTCCACCTAGTGCAATAATGGTATCAGGCTTAAAACTTCTCATCTCTTCAGCGCCTTTTCTTGCTATTTTTAATGTTGGATCTGGTTCTACATCAAAGAATACTTTAATATCAATACCTATACTTTCTAAGACTTTAATAATTTTCTCTACATATCCAAGCTTATAAAGATCTCTATCTGTTACTATGAAAGCTCTCTTTTTATTCATATCCTTTAGTTCATTTAACGCCATGGCAAGACAACCATATTTAAAATAAACTTTTTCAGGAACCCTAAACCACAACATATTTTCTCTCCTCTCAGCTACGTTTTTTATGTTTATTAAATGCTTTACTCCAACATTTTCCGAAACAGAGTTTCCACCCCAAGTACCACAACCTAAAGTTAGTGATGGTTCTAATTTAAAATTATATACATCTCCCATAGCTCCTTGAGAAGCAGGCATATTTATTATTGTTCTTCCTGTTTTCATAGTCATACTGAATCTTTCTACTCTATCTTGAGATTTTACCGTATTTGTATATAATACGGATGTGTGTCCTTTTCCTCCATCTTCTATAAGTCTAACTGCTTTATCTAATGCTTCATCAAAATCTTTTACTTTATACATAGCAAGTATTGGCGATAACTTTTCATGAGCAAAAGGTTCCTCTATTTCTACTGATTGAACTTCTCCTATTATAATTCTACTATCTTCTGGAATTTTAATTCCTGCAAGATTTGCTATTTTTACAGGAGATTGTCCAACTATATCAGGATTTACTCCACCATTTACCAATATTATCTTTCTCAATTTATCTACTTCATCTTCTTTTAATATATATGCTCCTCTTTCTTTAAATTCTTCCTTAACCTCTTCATATACTTCCTCTGCTACTAAAACTGACTGTTCTGAAGCACATACCACCCCATTATCAAAACTCTTTGACATAATTATTGAATTGACTGCCATCTTTATATGAGCGGTTTCATCTATAATAGCTGGAGTATTTCCTGCCCCAACTCCTATAGCTGGTTTACCTGAAGAATAGGCAGCTTTAACCATACCTGGTCCTCCTGTAGCTAGTATTAAGTCACACTCATGCATAAGCATTTGGGAAAGTTCTAAAGATGGTTCATCTATCCAGCCTACTATTTCCTTTGGAGCACCGGCTTTAATTGCCGCATCTAATACTATCTTTGCTGCTGCAATAGTTGACTTCTTTGCCTTTGGATGAGGAGAAAATATTATTCCATTTCTGGTTTTTAACGAAATAAGAGCTTTGAATATGGCAGTTGATGTTGGATTTGTTGTAGGAATAATTGCTGCTATAACTCCTCTAGGCTCTGCAATTTTGCAAATACCAAATGATTCATCTCTTTCAATAACTCCACAGGTTTTTGAATCCTTATATCTGTTATATATATACTCAGATGCAAAATGATTTTTTATAACCTTATCTTCAATAATTCCCATGCCTGTCTCTTCTACTGCCATTTTAGCAAGTTCTATTCTAGCTTCATTAGCAGCTATAGCTGCATTTCTAAATATTTCATCTACCTGCTTTTGACTGTATTTTGCAAATTCTTTCTGCGCCTTTTTTACATTTTCAATTTTTTTCATTAATTGCTCAGTATTTTCAACCTTCATTATTAAGCACTCCTTTTAATTATTTTTACATTCATCATTTAACAAAAACTTTGTGTTTTTTTTATCAATCTTATTCAATAAATATTATCACAATATTTATTGAATTATTTATTATGTTAATTATATAACAATCTTTTAAATATTACAATTACATTTTATTACGATTTTAAAGGATTTACACTAAATTTAATTCATTTATTATCCATTTACTCTTATTATTATTTGTTTTTATTGTGTTTATTAGTTTATATTTTAACAATTTAAACTTATTTTTCCCTTCTATAATTGTTATTTTTTAAACAAAGCTATTTATGTATTTTCTTATAAATAAAACACTATTAATGATTATTATTTTCAATACCATTAATAGTGTTTTCTATAAACTTTATTCTATTTTTTCAAATACTTATTAGAAAACTCTTCCAAATCTTTTACATATTTTTCTTTTTCCCTTATCATATCCTCAATAATTTTATAAGTCTTTGCTTTCACATCATTTTCATTTTTTATTAATCTTCCTTGAATATCAATATAGAGAGCTAATGTATCCTTTTGGAAGTTTAAACAACACTCTAAAATATCTTTAGCACTCATAGATTCTGTTACAATTTCTTTACGATTAAATGTATCTATTAAAAATGATATTTTGTCATATATAACAAAATCTATCTCTTCTAAAGGTAAATTCTTAATTTCTTCTTTTAAATTTTTATAATATTGTATACTTTTATTTAAATTTTTAATAAATATATTCATCATCACGCGAATATTATTATTTTTACTTTTTTCATTCATAAAAACGCTACATATTGCCTTTTTACTTTCGCTAATATAAATAACTTTATCTAGCAAATCTATTGCTGTATATGACAATATTACCATCTCCTGAAATCATATTTTTATCTATATAATACATTGTATTTATTTTATTATAGCTTAAACTCTTAATATATGTCCAATATTGTTCTTTAGAATAAATTTACTTTAAAAGAATATAAAACAATAATTTATTGTAGCCGATAATTAATAAAATAAAAAAGAACTATAAATTTTGTGGATTTATTGGTATAATTTCATTGATATATTTTTTTATTCTATATATACTATAAAAAATTAATTAGCAACTTATTTGATTTACAAATCTATATAATTTAAAAAATTATTATAACTGCATTATAGGAGTTGGATGCTTAATGGATAATAATCTTTATTTACAAAATGTAGAAAACCATTTAATCTTAGGAAACACTAAATTACAGTCTATTTTTAACGCATCCAGTAATTATTACATCATACTGGATACATATCTAAAAATACATACATTTAATACTTTATCAAAAAATAATCTAAAATCTATTTTTGAAAAAGATTTAGAAATTGGACAATATATATTCGAATATCATAAAGATTTCAATTCACCATTTTTTAAAGAAAATTTAGATAAAGCTCTAAATGGTGTATCTATAGATTTTCAATTAAAATTAACCAATAGCTTCAAGGAAGATTTTTGGTTTTCCTTTAATTTAAACCCTATTATTAATGAATCCGGAGAAATTATTAACATATTAATTAAAATGATAGATATAACAGAAAATAAAAAATTTCAATTGGCCTTAAGTGATAGTGAAAGACTCTATAAGTCTTCTTTTGAAAACTCATTAGTTGGCCAAATTCATATTTCCTTACATGGTAAGTTGCTTAAATTTAATAAAGCTTTTATTAATATGCTTAATTATACACCTGAAGAATTATCAAATATGAAAATACAAGATCTTACTTATAATGATGATATAGAAAAAACTAATGAAATTTTAAAACTAATTTGCAGTAAAGAGATTTCGGAATTTTCTCTAGAAAAAAGATATGTTTCTAAAAACGGGCAACTTATATTTGGAAAAATTTCTGGTTGTGCAATATTTAATGATTCAGATAACCCCATTTATATTATATCTCAAATAGAAGATATTACAGATAGAAAAATAGCCGAGAAAGAACTTATAAAATTCAAAAAAGCTATAGAAAACAGCTATACCTCAATAGCTATAACAGATAAGTCAGGTACTATAGAATATGTAAACCCTAGATTTTCAGATGTCACAGGATATTCTTGTGAAGAAGTATTAGGCACTCCCTTAAAAATATTGAAACCAAAAGAAACTACTTCCTACGAATATAATTATTTATTATCTACCATAAATTCCGGAAAGACTTGGCGTGGTGAATTTTTAAATATAAAAAAGAATGGTGAATCTTATTGGGAATCAGCAGTAATTTCTCCTATTTTTGATGAAAAAAATGAAATATCAAACTTTATTGTATTAGGAGAAGATATTACAGTACAAAAAAATATTAAAAATTCCTTATATGAAACTAATCAAAAATATACTACTATAACACAAAATATTCCTGGAATGATTTTTCAACTTTGTCTTTCTTCCCAAGGTGAACTTTCATTCACCTATGTAAATGTAGCAGTAATTAAAATATTTAATATAACTCCAACAGCCTTAAAAACCAATCCTAATCTTTTCCTAGAAAAGATTCATAATGAAGATTTAGATAACTTTAAAAAAGCTTTTCAATTTTCCAAAGAAAACTTAACTTCATTAAATTGGACTGGTAGAATAGTGATTAATGACAATATTAAATGGATTCAATTAGATTCAATTCCCTCTAAAATGAATGATGATAGCATATTATGGGATGGTATTATAGTTGATATAACTAAGCATAAAGCAATTTAAATATAGTAAAAAAATATCCATTGAATCTAATATTCAATGGATATTTTTTATTTATCTTATACTAAATACTACACTGCTAGATAAATAATTACACTTCAACTTCATACAATTTATCATATTGAAGTTCACAAGAACCTGTAAATGCATTATCGGCACAATATTGTCTTTCTGCATAAAAATATTTTTCATCTTTTTTATATAATGCTTTAAAATATTCTTCATCACTAAATTCACATAATTTTTCAAAACCACTTCCATCTACCATTTCAAGTTTTTTTTGATTTGTTACACGATCATCTATAAGTTCTAAGTTAACTTTACCTGATTTTATTAATTCTACTATTTCATTTACATTTTTCATTTTCCCATTCCCCCTTAACTATTCATGATAATGTAATAATTTTACTTATGTTGAAAATTTATTTCAATTTAATTATATACTAAATATATATAATTTTCAATATATTTATACTTATTTTTTATTAATAATACTTATTTCTTACTTTTTTTTATTGAATAAAAGATAATAAATTCATAATAACTCCTCTTATAGTGATTTTGTTGGAATTTTTCCTTCTAGTATGTTCTTCTCTATGTATATTATTATTTAAATAACTTACATCTATAGTTTCTCTTTGTTTGCTTTTCTTTAATAACTCTATTATAATCTCTCTATTCAATTCTTCTATAGAAACATATCTTTTACTTATATTTATTTCAAAGCATTTTTGAATTATTCTTTTTAAATTATAATCTATATTATTTCCATAATTTTCACTTACCAAAGGTTCTAAATCTGTAAATGGCATTTTACCTGTAGCCATAAAATACATAATTTTACCTATACTATTTATAGCTTTATATTTGTCATTAACCATATTATCATTTTTATACATATCAATATCTACTATAAATATTTTATTATTTGGAGTTATTATTATCTTATTAGGATTTAAATCCTTATATGAAATAGTCTGATTTAAATCATCCAAATATTCTATTATATGACATATACCTGATATAATATTATATATATCTTTTGTATCTAAAGCTTCATTTTTACACACATATTTCTGAATGGTTTGTCCTTTTATGTACTTTAGATCCATATAGACAGTTCCAAACTCTTCCTTTGGTAACGCTTTTATTAATTCCTTTCCTTCTCCTAAAATATATTTGCTGTTATACATATTCCACCTCTTATTGTAATAAAGTTTTATTTATTTTTATTCAATAATTAAGCTTCAGAAAGAAGATTTCCCCTAACTGAAGCTTAAACACTTATCTTAACATATATATATACAACTTATTTTTTTAATTTTATAGGGTATAAAAAAAATTAATAATGAACACGTATTAACCAGAATTTTATATTTTTATTACTCCATCCTAAGTCCCAAGGAACTTTATTTCTATCTGTGTTATGGCAAGTTACTAAAGAATATCCTCTAGAATCAGCTCCTGTTACTACAGAAATATGGGTAATATCACCTTTTTTTTCATATGCTACAAAATCTCCAGGTAAAAGTTTATAGGAAGCTTTATATACTTTTTCATAACCACCATAAGCAATCACGGAAGCTCTTCCACTATTTAACATATACTCTTTAAATCTATCTGCATTAACCCAAGCCGCCGATGCTCCTCCACCATCATAATTCCATATGGAATTTTTCCTAAACTTTCCTCCTTCAAATAATATTTGAGATGCAAAGTTTGCACAATCTCCTCCCTGTGAATTGTAATCTCTATATTTTTTATTATATTTAAATCCATATTTTTCTTCCGTAGCCGCTCCACAAAACTTTTCTGCATATTCCATAGAATCTATTCGTCTTTTATTAATATTTAAAACATCTCTTCCTTCCTGAGATAATATGTGTTGTTTTATAGCATCAAATTTTAAATTATCTAAAGACAGTGAATCTGCAAAGGGATCTTTATACCATTCTTTAGTTACTAACCATATACCGTCTCTGTTTATTAATTGTAAAACATGATAAGTACCAATTCTAGAGCTGTTAACAACTTCTGGTTTATCTTCATATATATATTTGTATTCTGTAGAGCATAAAAGATTAGCAGAAATTCTTTCATTATTGTTGCTAATTTTCCTAACTACTACTTTGGGTATTATATCAATAAATTTTACCCCTTGCTTTTGCTCCCAATTATGAATATACTGCATTTTCTTTTTCTCATGTTCATAAGCCCAAGTTCCATATTTAGTATTAGTGTCATAAATAGATTCTATTAATTCTAAATCTCTTATTAACATTGCTTTATTTCTATTTTCAAATATATGTTCTATAGCTTCAGTAATTTCGTCTTCAGAGTAATTATTTGAAGTTGTTGCTTTTCCTAATGCGAATTGCTGTATTATTAAAACTATAATGATACATACCATGATTTTTAAAAAATTTAAATATTTCTTTTTTATTTTATATAAACTCATAGTACTCTTCCCCTTTTGTTATTTTAATACTTCATTTATTTTCTCTATATAATTCTTCACAGAAACATCATTTAAAGGTGCTCCTTCATACCACAAATCATTATTATCTTTATTAGTAAAATATTTAGCTTTTATAATAATTTCAGGTCTATATTCAAAATGTAGTATATCAAAATGTCCCCACTTTCCTCCCCATACAAAGTTATTTTCCTCAAATATTTCTACCATTTTTTTAGAATAATCAAGTAGCCTCTTTTCTCCATCTTCTCTAGACGCCCACTTCCAATAGTCTCTTTTATCCCTAGCTAAATCAATAGCTATTCCAAAAGCATGAGGACTTAATCTATTTGTTCCTGAAATTACGCGGTAATTATAAGTACCATTAGTAGGATATAAACATCTTTGTACATGTATATTTTTACCTGCCAAAGGTATAAGTTCCTCCATAACATTTTTTAAAGATTCTGCCGCCTTATTATTAGAGTTAAATAGATAATTTTTATATCCACAATTCACTCCTGTAAGGTTTTTTTCTATTTCTCCTTTTGAACTTCCATATACATCTTTTAACAGAGAATAAACTCTATAACGACCAGGATCAAAATTCTCATCCATTAATCCTGTTACCGGCGATAGTGGATAAATTTCTTCCATCATATCCTGTAAATCTGGATTGGCCAACTTCTCATGAAAATTCTTTTGTCTTTTATCATCATAAAGTATTTTTGTTCCAGATTTCATCACTAAATATACCGATCCATCTTTATATTGAATATTGGTAATATGTTCTGGATACGCCATCATTAAACATAATAAATCTCGTTTCATATTTATTTCATACAATTCGTTATCTCTATTTATAGTATTTTCTGCTCTTGCTAAAGATATTGGACTAATTAATAAAAAAAATACTATTATATGTGAAACTATTCTTTTCATAATCTATTTCACCTCTCTAAACCTATGTATGAATTTATAATAAATCTTCTTCTTATTATATTTACCAGGGATTTAAATTATATGTGTGGATAAATTTATTTATAATATCAAATTAAACTAATGTCATATAAAACTTTCCTATTTTTTCAAAAAAATAAGGAAAATCCAAATTAGATTTTCCCTATTTTAATTTTATTCTATTTTCCTAAATCATATACTCTTAATTCTTCTTCTTTTATACACTTACTTTTAACTTCTACCATAGCTTTAAATGTATCTAATGCTGTTATCACTCCTATATTTCTTTCAATGGCTGCCCTTCTTATATGAAATCCATCTCTTTTTGAGTCATTTCCCTTAGTTGGAGTGTTTATTACTAAATCCACTTCTCCATTTTTAACTACATCTATGATATTTGGATGTTCTTCCTTTAATTTTCTAACCTCTTTTACTTCTATTCCTTCATTCTTTAAAAGTTTTGCTGTTTTTGCAGTAGCCATAAATTTAAATCCTAGCTTACTTAATTCTTTAGCTATAGGTAAAAACTCTTCTTTATCATGATCGTTTATAGTAGCAAGTATAACTCCTTTTTCTTTTTTAGTATACATATTTGCTGCCAAGAATCCTTTATATAAAGCTTCCTCTATAGTTTTTCCTACTCCTAAAACTTCTCCTGTAGATCTCATTTCAGGTCCTAAACATACTTCTACATTTGGAAGTTTTTGAGTAGAAAACACAGGTACTTTTACGGAAATTAATTCTGGTTCTTTATATATATCTACACCATAACCTAAATTCTTTAACTTTTCTCCAAGCATTACCTTTGTGGCTATATCTACTATAGGAACTTTACTTACTTTGCTTATATATGGTACAGTTCTTGAAGCCCTTGGATTAACCTCAATTACATAAAGCTGTCCTTTAAATTCTATGAATTGTATGTTAATCATACCTTTTATTCCTATTCCTAATGCAAGTTTTTTAGTATATTGTAGAACCTTTTCTTTTATTTCTTTAGTTAAATTTGGGCCTGGATACATAGTAATACTGTCTCCTGAATGTACTCCTGCTCTTTCTAAATGTTCCATAATTCCAGGTATAAGAATATCTTCCCCATCTGATATAGCATCTACTTCTATTTCTCTTCCCATTAGATACTTATCTATAAGAATTGGATTTTTCTTATCCTTTTCAAAAGCTTGAGTTAGATAATATACCAACTCTTTTTCATCATGAGTTATTTCCATACCTTGTCCGCCAAGTACGAAGGAAGGTCTTACAAGTACTGGAAAACCTAGTTTTTCTGCTTCCTTTAGTCCCTCTTCAATAGACCATACTCCCTTTCCTTTAGGCCTTGCTATACCTAAGTTCTCTAATAACTCATCAAATTTTTCCCTATCTTCCGCTGTATCTATTTGATCTGAAGTAGTTCCAAGGGTTTTTATATTTTTCTCTTTTAAAAACTTAGCTAGCTTTATAGCAGTTTGCCCTCCAAATTGAAGTATTACTCCGTAAGGATTTTCTTTCTCTATTATATTTAGTACATCTTCTTCTGTTAGTGGCTCAAAGTATAATTTATCTGATATATCAAAATCTGTACTTACAGTCTCTGGGTTATTATTTATTATTATAGTTTCTATTCCCATGTTTTTAAGAGCTTTTACACAATGAACTGAAGCATAATCAAACTCTATTCCCTGTCCAATTCTTATTGGTCCTGAACCTATAACTATGACTTTCCTTTTATCTGAAACTTCTACTTCATCATAACTTTCATAAGTTGAATAATAATATGGTGATAATGCTTCAAATTCTCCTCCACAGGTATCTACCATTTTATAGACCGGTTTTATATTCCATATACTTCTTAATCTATATATATTTTCAGGACTTACATTTAACATATCTCCTATAGCTTTATCTGAAAATCCCTTTTTCTTTAAATTATACAACCACTCTTTGTCTAAATCATCTACAGAACTTCCTCTTAATTTCTGTTCTTCTTCTACGATTTTTTTAAACTTCTTTATAAAAAATTTGTCTATACCTGTTATTTGCGCTACTTTTTCTTCTCTATACTCTCTTCTAAGCATTTCTGCTAAAGCAAATATTCTTTCATCATCTGGTGACATAACTCTCTTCTTTAATTCACTTATAGTTAAATCTTTAATTTTTTTATGTTCTAAAGAATACTTGCCGGTTTCCAAAGATCTTATTCCCTTTAAAAAGGCTGCTTCAAAGTTACTTCCTATGGCCATAACTTCACCTGTAGCCATCATTTTAGTACCTAAAACTCTATCTGCCTCCTGGAATTTATCAAAAGGCCACTTTGGAATTTTAACTACTACATAATCTAATGATGGTTCAAAACAAGCATAAGTTTTTTGAGTTACTGCATTCTTAATTTCATCTAATCCGTAGCCTAAAGCTATTTTTGCTGCTACCTTTGCTATAGGATATCCTGTAGCTTTTGAAGCTAAGGCTGAAGAACGACTAACTCTTGGATTTATCTCTATTACTGCATATTCAAAAGAATTTGGGTTTAGTGCAAATTGCACATTACATCCTCCTTCTATACCTACTGCATTTATTATATTTATTGAAGCAGTTCTAAGCATTTGATATTCTTTATCCGAAAGAGTTTGGCTTGGAGCTACTACAATACTATCTCCTGTATGAATTCCTACAGGATCTATATTTTCCATGTTACATACAGTAATACAGTTTCCAAAGCTGTCTCTCATTACTTCATACTCTATTTCTTTCCAACCTTTAACGCTTTTTTCAAGAAGTACTTGGCCTATAGTACTTAATTGAAGACCTAAGGAAAGAATTGTTTCTAATTCTTCTTCATCCTTTGCTATTCCGCCACCAGTTCCTCCTAAAGTATAAGCTGGTCTTACTATAACTGGATATCCAATTTTATTTGCAAAGGCTTTCCCTGCTTCCATATCAGTTATTATTTCACTTTCAATAACAGGCTCTCCTATTCTATTCATCATTGATCTAAAGAGTTCTCTATCTTCTCCCTCTTTTATGGACTCTATAGAAGTTCCTATTACATTTACACCATACTTTTGTAGTATTTTTTTATCATAAAGTTCTACTGCAAGGTTTAGTCCTGTTTGTCCGCCCATACCTGCAAGTAGACTATCTGGTCTTTCCTTTGCTATAACTTTTTCTACAAACTCTACTGTTAAAGGCTCTAAATAAACCTTATCTGCTACTTCTCTATCTGTCATTATAGTAGCTGGGTTACTGTTTATTAAAACAACCTCTACTCCTTCTTCCTTTAAGGCCTCACAAGCTTGAGTTCCTGAATAATCAAATTCCGCTGCTTGACCTATAACTATTGGACCTGATCCTATAACTAAAACTTTCTTTATATCTTTATTTAATGGCATAATTTCTACCTCCCGTTTAATTGAATTTACAGTTAACAATTAACAGATTACAGTTTATGTGCTCTTTTCTCTATACTCTGCCCTTTATTCTCTGTTATCTATTTTCTGCGTAACTAAGAAATTTATCAAAAATATAATCATTATCCTTAGGGCCTGGACACGCTTCTGGATGGAATTGAACTGAAAATATTGGTAACCTTGTATGTTTCATTCCCTCTACTGTTCCATCATTAAGACTTACATGAGTTACTTCCATATCTTGTGGCAATGTTTCCACATAGTATCCATGATTTTGAGAAGTTATATACACTTTATTTTCCTTTAAATCCTTAACCGGATGATTACTTCCTCTATGTCCAAATTTTAATTTTGCAGTTTTTCCATCTAGTGCTAGTGCTAAAAGCTGATGTCCTAAGCAAATTCCTACTATAGGTTTTTTACCTACTAATTTTTTAATATTTTCTATAACTTCTGGTAAATCCTCAGGATCTCCAGGACCATTAGATAGAAATACAAGGTCTGGATTTACATCTAAAATTTTCTCTGCTGTAGTATTTGCTGAAAAAACTGTTACTTTACAATTTCTTCTTATAAAGGATCTTATTATGTTACCTTTTATACCAAAATCCATAATAGCTACATGCTTTCCTTCTCCTTCTATTTTATATGTTTCTTTAGTAGTAACATTTTTAACTGCCTCTTTATTAGAAAAATTATTTAGTTTTCTACAAGCTTCTTCATAGGAAATATCCTCTAGAGTAATTATTCCTTTCATAGTTCCATTGTTTCTTAGAATTTTCGTTAAAGCTCTAGTATCTATTCCTTCTAAGCCAATTATTTTATTTCCCTTTAAATAATCTGATATTTCTAATTCTGATCTGAAATTACTAGAAAAATTACACTTTTCCCTAACTATAAATCCTTTAACCTTTGGTGAGTTTGATTCCATATCCTCTAAATTTATACCATAATTTCCTATAAGGGGATATGTCATTGTAACGATTTGACCATAATAGGATGGATCTGTAAGAATTTCTTCATATCCTGTCATACCTGTGTTGAAAACTACTTCTCCAACACTTTCTTTTAAGTAGCCAAAAGCTTTTCCTTCAAAAACTATGCCATTTTCTAATATTAATCTTGCTTTCATATAATAGACCTCCTTTAAATTCTGATAGCTAAAATACACTTTATAAAGGTTTTGTCTATTAATGTAGGTTAAAAAACAAAGGATAACAAGGAGCCTTAAATTAAAAAATTTAATCTCCTTACTATCCTTTGTATTAAAAAAACTTCTCTTAAATTCATTTTAAAATTATTTATAACTTTTTTCGCACAACAAAAAATCTTTTTCATATCATCATACCTCTTTCTGGCCTCTCAGGACCAAATTAAAAGTGTATTATTAACTTCAGCTTTTCTATGCTTAATTGTAATTTATAAAATTCAATATGTCAAGACTGAATTTTATAAATCAACTATTATCCTAATTTATACTTAGCATTTACTACTTTTTCTTTACTTTTTAATTCTAATATTTCATCCTCTTCCCTTAGACTTTTTCTAAAAGAAATCATAGAAAACAACATTATAAATGCAAAAGGAAATGCTGCCAATATAGATGCTGTCTGAATCATTTCTAATCCACCTGCTAATAAAAATGCTATAGTCAAAGCTCCTTGAAGTATTCCCCAAACAATTTTTCTTGAATTCTTAGGATTTAGATTTCCTTTTGAAGATAACATAGCTAAAACAAAAGTAGATGAATCTGCAGAAGTTATAAAGAATATAGAAGATAGTATCATAACAAGAATATTAATTAATAAACTATATGGATATTTACTCATAACAATAAAAAATGCAGTATCAGCTTTTTGTATAGCTGTTAATATAGTAGCTTTGTCCACATTAAATCCAACTGTACCAAATATGGCAAACCATATAAAGCATAACAATGAAGGTATCATTAAAACTCCAAGTACAAATTCTTTTATAGTTCTTCCTCTTGAAATTCTTGCTATAAATATTCCAACTGGAGGTGCCCAAGCTATCCACCATCCCCAATAGAACAATGTCCAATCTTTATACCATCCACCATGTAAAAATATATTATTATTAGTAGTCAATACTTCCTTTCCATATATTCCTAATGCTCTAAATAGATTTTTAAAGATTTCTGGAGTTGGACCTATTATTGAAACGAATATAATCATAAAAGCTGCAATAAAAATATTTATATTTGATAATGTCTGTATTCCTTTATCTATTCCAGATATAGCAGAAGTCATATAACATATGGTAACTATTCCTATTATCAATAATTTAATCTTAATATTTTCAGGTATATTGAATAAATAATTTAATCCTGCATTAATCTGTAGAGTACCAAGTCCTAATGATGTAATAATTCCTGCCACTGTTGCAAATATAGTAAAAATATCTACTATATTTCCTAGTGTTCCTTTAGCTCTTTCTTCACCTATAATAGGAATTAAAGCACTGCTCATTAAAGCTGGTTTTTTCTTTCTAAACTGCATATAGGCTAATATCAATGCAAGAATTGCATAACATCCCCAAGCAGAGGTTCCCCAATGTAAAAATACCTTTTTAAGTGCAAACATTTTAGCTTCTTCAGTAAATCCTGATATTTTATCTGGATATACATAATGGGTTAAAGGTTCTGCTATAGACCAAAACACAAGTCCCATTCCCATTCCTGCGCAGAATAACATTGAAAGCCATGATATGAAGCTATACTCAGGCTTTTCATTGTCATCTCCTAATCTTATTTTCCCATACTTACTGAATGCCACCCAAATGCAGAAAATAAAAAAACTTAACATAGCTCCAGAATATAACCAATAAAACTTATTTAATAGCAAATCAAGGGTACTTTTGGCTATTTTACTAAATATTTCAATATTAAAAAAAGCAAAAATCATGACTGCTGTTAAAGTAATGCTAGAAATATAAAACACTTTGTCCTTTTTAATCTTCTCTATCATCCACTATCTACTTCCTTTCGTGTAACAACTTCATTTTTATTTTTAGTGTGTTACTTTCGACAACTTTATTATAACATTAAAGTTTTTACTTGTAAAATGTGTAATTTATGTATTCTATTATCTCTAGAAGAAAAATAAGATTAAAAAGGTACATAACTGCATAAATCTTAGTTTATCTTACTATAAATATATTAAAACCCCTTATGGTTTCTATGTTTTATTTAAAAAATAAAAGTACTATCAAAACTTATTGAAATTCAATAGTATTGACAGTACTTATTCCCTAGGGAATTATATTAGAATATATTTAAAATTAATAGTCTTTGTCTACATTTTCTGCAGCTTTCAATATATATTCTATTATATTTTCTTTTAATTCTTTTTCGCATCTCCCCATATATGGTGACATTGGATAAGCTTTTATAGCAGCTATAGGTTCTCCATAAGGTGTTAATCTAAATTCACTTGTAAAGCTCAATGCTGGTCCATTTTCTTCAAATAACATTCTCTGAAGTTCTTGTGACACTTTAAATTGATAATCATTATATTTTCTTAATTCTTCTTTGTAAGCTGTATCTTCAAATTCTTTTTCGTATTGATTCTTGGCAAAATTTTCACAATTTGAGAAAATACTTAACTTTTTAGGATAAACTCTAAATAAAGTTACAAATCCGTGATCTCTTTCATTTATACAAACCATAGAAGGTTCATCTTCTATAACGTTTCGTAGAGCTTTTTCTGATTCTATAAGATTACCTAAAATGGCTCTATATCCTTCTAATCCAAAATATTTTAAATTACACCAAGCTGCAAGAGCATAGTTTCCTCCCCTAGAACACTCTAGTGTATATTCTCCTGGTGTATAAGCGCTAAATTGATATAAATAAGCCATTTCTTCCTTATCTCTACTCAACATTTCTAAGTCATCAGCATTTTTTATGCAAATCATACTACAATTATAACAAGTAAATCCTGTTTTATGAAAATCTACTCCTACAGCATCTGCTAAATTAAGATATTTTATTTTTTCTTTACATTCTTTTATAGCTTCTAAAGTATCCTTTGAAAATTCCATAGGATTAGAATTAAAGTCATAAGAATTGAACATGCTCCATGCCCATCCTATAACAGCATCTGCATAAATAAAAGGTCTTTTTTCTAAATTATATTTTTCTACAAATCTATTACAAACTTCTTCAATTTCTTTTATATTATCCACACCAAAAGCATCTGTTGTTCCCATAGTTGCAATAATCATAGCTATTGGTTTTCTTTCTTTATGACACTGTTCCATAACCTGCTCTAAATGATTAATATCCATTGAACTGTCTTCATTAATATTTATAGTTCTTATGTTATTCATTCCTAGACCTGTCCAATCACTGCAATTTTTCACGGCATAATGTCCTACTTTAGATACTAATATTTGAGCATCTTCCCTTATACCTTTAAATCTACTCTCTTTTCCTAGGCATTTAGTTAATGCTAACTTAGTAGCAAATAAATATGCCCCTGTACCTCCAAAAGTGAAATGTCCTGCAGATTTTACAGGATCATACCCTATAAGTTTTGATATCATAGATGAAACTTCTATTTCTAGAGCTGCTACATTACCGGAGTATTCCTGTTCCACTAAATTAGGATTAAACATAGCTCCCATTAAATTCCCTACAATTGATGGAATTGCAGCAGGTGGAACTACATTAAACATAGATTGAGGATGCACTAAATTAAACATACCATTAAAATAATGTGACGCTTCTTTCATAACATCTTTAATATCATTTGATTCTTCTGATATTTTCGCTTCATTTTTTACTTTAATAATATCATCTTTATTTTTCATGGAGCATTTAGGCTCTCCTAAAAAACATCTTTTGTTTCCTCTATCACCTTTTAAAGAATTAATATTACGAAGACTCTCTCTGACTATATCTTTAAATTCTTCTTCTTTAGTTTTTTCTTGCCATGGAGCCATAAAAGCTGGTTGTACTTTTTCTTTTAAAACCTTTTCCCAACGTGATATTTCATTTTTTTGTTCCATTATTATCCCCACTTTCAAATTAATAATTACTTTAAAAATATTTCTATAAATCCTATAATATTTTCCATATATATTATAATACTTTATAATATTTTTTCAAAGTTCATTTTTATTGAATTTTTTCAGTTAAAATTCAATAAATTCCGTAAAATCAACAAAAATATATTTGTTTAAAAGAAAAGATGTGGATTTCTAATAAAAGGAAATTCACATCTTTAAATATCTATTCTATTTTTTATCTCTCAATATGAATATATATAATTGCTTCTTTCATAGTTAAAATATATACTAATCTTCACTATGTATAAATTCCTTAATTTTTTTTATGAATTTATCGAAACAACTACAGTTCTCTTTTCTCTTAGTTTCAATATTTTCTTTGAAGAATATATCTTTTTCATTTTCACATAATCTTTTATTTAAATTACTTTGTTTATTATTATCATTTAAAAATTTTTCATATTTTTGTCTTATATTTTCAATGGTAAAATTATCACTATTATGCTGAATAAAATGGGTAATATTATCATATTCCTCAATGTTTAGTTTATGTTTCACTTGAATTTTATCTATTTTTTCAAAAAATTCTTTTAGTATATTCAAATTATTTATATTGTTTATCACAAAATCAATAAACAAATGTTCTTTTATATATAGATTCTCTAAATAAAAATTTTTATCTGCAAAGTCAAATACATATCCAGCTTTTATCTCTGTTGTAAGTCTCTTTATACTATCTTTAGGCAAAAATATAATATTTATAAAATCTTTATTCTTAGGCTCCTTCATATAAGTGCTAAATCCAATTTCCCTTCTTATTTGAAACGGAATACATCTATATAAGTATGTTAATACCTGTTTAGATAGATTATTTAAATTGATTAGCTCACAATTTAAAATTATATATATTTTCTTTTTGTATAAACCTGCATTAATTGAAGCTAAAATAAGTTTTTTAAATGCTTCCTTATCCATTCCTGTTTTATTAAACATCTCATCAATAGATAGTTTGTCCTTTATATTTGAATCATACATTGTTTCTAAAATTTCTGGAATAATATTTCCTTTTGCTATATCATAATTATCTACAAAATCATTTAGATAAATTATTTTATCTGGTTCTTCTATATAATTTTCTCTTTTATCCTTTGGTATTATATAATTATGAGTAAAATATCTATTTCTTCCCTTAGTATAATCCTTTCCTGCAAAAACCGATTGTCCTATTATCATTCTATTATCTTCTGTATTTATACAAAATAATGATTTCGGATACTTTGTAATATCTTCTTCACCGGCTAGAATAGCTGGTGGATCATAAAAGCATAAATTATGAATTATATTTAATATAAAATCATCTTCTAAATTTATGCTCTTGGCTACAGTATCATATCCAGGAGTGCCACTATATACTCCTCTTTTATCTCTTGTGTAATAATGTTGTTGTATCATTGCCTTCCCCCGTCCAAATAGTTCATCCTATAAAGTAGCCATAAAAATGGTTCATCCACTCTTAGAGGATTTATACTACTACTTCCATCTATTTTTAAGTTCTGAGGATTGCATCCTAAAGATGATACTGCAAAATATCCAGTAGTTTCAAAATAAGTATCCATAGCACTTTTAAAAGGAGCATCCGCTTTAGATAAAAATTTTCTAACTTCACCATCTATGTTTTCAAACTCATTTAGGTTAAATAATTCTTTATGTTCATAGTTTCTAAAAATATTACTACTTTTATTTATATATTCTTCATCATTTAAGTTTTTTAACATATCACTTTTAGTAACTACTACCGCAGTAGGTATATTAGTCTTTTCTTTTGATTGCTTAGATATAAAATTTTCAAAAAGATATACAATTATATCCTTAGGTTCCTGATATTTTTGTGTAAAATCTCCCTTAAATTCTTTATTCATAAGACTTATCTTTTTTCTTAATGTTTTCATCTGTAATGGATCTACAAGAAATATTATTCCATCAGAGTTTTTAATATGCTCACCATGTTTTTCTATATAATCTTTATCTGTCATTCCTTCACCAGGAATATCATAAAAAATAAACGTAATTGGAGCTATCTTATCATCTCTAAATTTCATATTTTCTATTAAAGGTTCTACATGCTGTTTAGGAGTAGGATCTAGCATTAAATTTTTTTCAAAAATCCTTTCTTGATTTTCCCTTATTTCATCATTATATAAAGAACTTCCTGCAATAAGAGATGCATCTATTCTCTGACAACTATATCTCTCCAGTACATATAAAAGAGTAGTCATATAAACAGACTTACCAACCTGAGAAGCACCAACAACAGAAATAATTTTTGAAGGTCCTCTTCCTGAAGTTATAGGAAGTTCATTGTGACAAAACGGACAAAGCCTTTCACTTGTTGCTATATCATATTTATCCCTAATTTCTATAAGCCCCCCATCAACTCTAACCTTATTTTTTTCTGGAAGTCCCTTAGGAATAATTATTGGGTTTATTTCTCCTAATATACCTTTTCCAACTTTCTTATTATATTCATTTAATAGTTCATCCACATTCTTTTCATATTCAGGATCTCCATTTTCATAGTGGGATGCTCTAAAAACTACTTGATCTGTCTTAAATTTCTTAAAACAAAATGGACATGTTATCATAAAAGGTCCTTTTTCATAAGTTGCCTTTTTATAGTCATTATTTTCATTTTTATTTCCTCTGAAAAAATTAAAAAGACCCATTAACTACTCCCTCCTTTCACATTTAAATTATTCTTCACCAAACTACTTGATTCTCTATAACTATAATTCCAAATGCTCCATATTCCACTTAACTGTAAATATTACCTTGTTTACTAATTTTTTTACTATTATATAATCATTAATAATTAAAAATATTTTTCTTCTAAATTAAGTTTATCTTTGCTTAAGATTATATGCACTACCATATTTATCTATATCTTTTATAAAAACTTTTATATATTCGTCTTTAGATATTATTATTTCAGGCATAATGTTTTCACCTGAATAAATTTCACAAATAAAATCGAATTGTATACCATCATTTTTATTAATAGGATAGGAACCTTTCTTTTTTACATAACACAAAACATCCTTTTTTAAATCTACATCTGAATTAATTATGATTTGAACAGTTTTCTCTTTTGAGAAAAAGCTTTTAATGCTTTTCACTTCATTTACATAATAATATATATTAGGTACTCCTGTGCTAACAATTATCTCATTTTCTCCGTTCTGTTGTTTAAAAAGAGAAATATCATCTTCTATTTCTTTAGCCGAAAATATGAAAAATTTATATTGCTTTATTTCTTTTATAGTTTCAACATAGCCATTAAATTCGTTATATTCTTCCTTTGTGTATAACTTTAAGTATTTATCCTCAAGATATTCTATAGAAAAACCTTCTATATCATCTGTTTTTAGTATATATACTATATCTATATCTTTAGGCCATTTCCATCTTATAGTGAACTTATCTTTATCCAAAATATAATTTAATCCACTTATCTTATTAAATTCCTCTTTTACTTCTTCTATTTTCACTAGAATCCCCCTTTTAAAGGTGTTATAAATCAATCAAATTTATTTATAATTTTATTTTCATCTTCTATAGATCTCTTTCTACTATGAGAATATGTAGCTTTAGCATAATCCTTTATATCCACTTTTGCAGGAATAAGTGCAAAAGTTAAGGCTATAATAGAATCTGCTAGAAATCTATATAACATACCTAGTCCTGGATAATGTAAAAATCCATATTCAATTATTAATCCTGATAATATTCCTGATATAACTCCTCCTATTATAAAACTTTTAAGTAAATTCTTATTATCAAACACAAAACTTACAGATAAAGCTATACAGCATCCAATTATAGTAATTAATAAAATTCTCATAAAAATATATACTGTTTTTCCTTCAAAAATACCATTTCTTTTATCTATTAAAAGTCTCTGCTGTCTATCATTATATATTTTATAAAATACATTCTTTAAATCTTTTACATCCTTTACATTGTAATAGGTTCCTCCAGTTTCCTTTGATATCTTCTTTAACATAGAAAAATCATTACCATTGGACATACCAATAGTATATACTGGTATCTCTTCTTTTATAATAGGCTCCATAGTATCTTTAAATTCTGAATCAAGATTAAAATTGTCTCCCCCATCTGAAAGTAAAATTATCATTGCACCTCTTCCAGCATTTGAAGTAGTTTCTATTTCCTCGTACGCCTTTTTAAGGGATTCATTTATATTTGTATTTCCACCTGGCTTTTCATAGAGCTTAAGCTTTTCTTCTACTTCCTCTATCACACTAGGTGAAACTTCAGTCATAGGTAATATTTTTTCTACTTTATCATCAAATTTATATATAGAAGCCCTATTGTCTTCATGCATATTACTCAATAAATTTAATGTAGCTTTAAACCTTTCATTTTCTGAATCTGTTTCTTTCATACTTCCAGAAGTATCTAAAAGCATTACTACATCATTTATATTTTTAAACTTACCTATATTCATTCCATATATTATTTGAGAAATCATTCCTATTACAAATATAGAAATTAAAGTACATGGAATTAAGAACTTAACAGAAGTTTTTAAATAATTATTTTTCCATGCATATCCATTTAATCTTGGATGTACTACTTCTGCTATAAGACACATAATTCCTATACAAAAAGCTAATATGCCAAAGTATAATCCAATTAATATACTATTAGGAAGTTTATATCTATAATGTTGTAATAAAACCTCTCCTATAATGAAGCCTAATACTCCTCCAATTAAACTCATTATTACCATAGTTAAATTTATTCGCTTTTCTACCAAAAACCCCGCCTCCATGTTTAAATATTAAAATTTCTATATAATACTTGGAAGTTCATTATAATCTATTCCATGTAGTTTATATCCCTCTTTTAAACAGTAATCATAACATTCAAAAGCGTTTTTAATATAAACTACATCTTTAGCCGTAAAACCTCCCATTAAACTAAGTTTTTCTATACCACTAGCTCTTTTTTCATGTATATATCCAATTTTATAATTTCTAATATTTCTATCAAAGTTAAAAGCATATTTCATAAAACTACTTTCATAATCTCCAAAAAAATATTTTTCTTCATATGCTCTTACATCATAATTCATTATATAAGCTTTAATAGCTGAATTATCATCAAGTATATTTAGAAGTTTTCTATAAAGTTCTTCCTTAGAAAGTACATTATTACTAGAATCCATTACATCTGCATTAGCTCTTTTATTAAATTCTTCTTCAAAAGGTTTATAAAATTCTTCATTAGATAAAATATACTTACTACAAAATTGAATAACCTTTTCAAGTAACTGTTCTCTTCCTTCTATCAAAAGCTTATGAATACTTCCAATATATTTATCATCAAAATAAAAAGCTTCTCCTTGAATATTTTCTATATGGACTATTATGTCATTTACTAAATTCTCATAATAAGCCTTTATATTCTGACCTGTATACTCATCTCCACTTTTTGTTATATCATCTTCATAGTCCTTTAATAACTTTTTAATTTCTTCTAATTCTTTTATATATTTCTCAATGTCTCCATTAATGTTAAATAAAATTTTTTCATATTTACTTAGAATTTCTTTCATTATCTGTAGTTTTAACACTTCTTTTTTCATTTCGTATATATAAAATATTTTATTTTTTACTTCTTTGATTTTTTCATCCTTAAAAAATATACTTTTAATATTAAATCCATCTAACGCCTTATTTTCATATGTATTTTCAATATTTCTATTTAAATTCTCAATATTTTTTTCAATTAAATTTTTATATTGCCTTATGTAATTTATTCCTTCTCCTTCTTCCAAAGTCCATAACCAGGCACAATAAATTCCTAATTTGGGGTTACTTATTATATAGTCTTTTATCAACCCTTCCACTTTATCTTCAAGTTTCATATTATATAAATTTTTTTCGGATCCATAAATAAAATTTTGCTTAAAAAATTCTTCACACCTATTTTCATATAAGCTTTCTTCACTTTCCCTTACGGTAAGTCTATAAAATTCATTTTTTACCTTTTGTGTCATTATACTGATCATATCAGCTATTTTTACTGTTTGTGGCATTAAGTCCTCTACCATCGAATGTAAGCTAGATTCATCTATTTTTAAAATTTCTGCTACAAAATCTTTATGTTTTTTAGAAAAGTATTTCATTTTATTTAATACATTTTCGTAAACTGCTCTAGTAACTGTAGCTGCAATAGCTCCATTAGGTCTTTTTACCTTAGAGAGTCCTCCCGTTGAATAAATGTTTTTTTCATTTTCTAATGAAGTTGATTTTATATTTACTTTAAATCTGCCATTATCATAGTATTGATTTTCTATATCTGAATAAGTTTCTCCTTCTATACCTATGTTCTTTAAAAGACTTATATAAGATACTATCTCATAATTATTTTCCATGGAATTTTTAGGTATTAACCCTTTCTCATTCTTCTCTTCCAACAAATAAGTTAAATAAAATATAGGACCATTTTCCTCCACAGGCAATTCTCTTCCTTCTCCATAAATAGCTATATTTTCATTGAATTTAAAATCCTTTTTTTGTATATATTCAACTTCTCTAAAAAAACTAGCAGATAGAACTTTAGAATAAAATTCATCTTCTAAATTTTGCTCTTTTACAAGTACATATAAATCCATTATAGAACTCTTAAATACTTCCATCATTCTCTTTTTTGTAAGTATGGATATTTCAGGAAGTATTATATTCAAAGGATCATCTGCTCTTGTAATCACAGAGATACTGAGATTTTCAAAAGAATTAAACAATTCTCCAAAACTTAACATATTATCTCTTACTGTAGTTAATTTTTTATTGAATTTTTGAAGAAGTTCTTTATTACTATAAAATTTATCTCTTATACTCTTTCTTAAAGTTTTTTTATCTTCACATTCAATAGGAATTTGAAAATTAAATATGTTCATACTATCTTCTATATCTTTAGTAGATATATTTACAAAAATTATTCCTTCTCCATTATTCCATTTATCTTTTATATTATTAATAACCGACACAGCAGAACTAACAGCATCTCCTACAAACACAAAAAGTATAGGACTTTGCAAATTTCTTTGAGCATCTTTACTGAAAATTTTTCTATCCATATTTAAGGAGTAAGTATGGGTAAAATTAGTTAATATATCATTCATATAAATTCCTCCTGAACATATTTAAGACAGGAAGGTAAGGGAACCCCTTACCTTCTAAACTCCTACTCTAATTGTTTTTTTACTTCTTGAAGTCTTGAAAGCATATCACTATAAAATATAAACAATTCATCTCCATTTACAAGCTGATATTTTCTTGTTTCTAAATCATCTACAGTTACTTTTATTTTATCTAGTAATTCATTTACATTTTCCCTAAGGGCCTTCGCATCTTCCTCTAAAGAAAGTTGTTCTAACCTCTTATCTGAAGTCTTATCCACAATAATTTTTTCTTTTTCATCTAAACTTACATACTTTCTATAAATAGCTTCATGTTGATATTCTTTCTGTTTCAATGTATTTATAAAAGGCTCTATTTCTATTTTACTTTCTTCTCCGCCATTATAGACAAAAAGTAATCCTGCTTTCTTTATAGTATCCGTATACAAAGCTCTAATGAAATTATCCATATCTGTTTCTACTCTACTTAAATTATCTATTATACTTTGAAGCTCATTTTTCTTATCTATAATCCTTTCATATTTTTTAACTTCTTCTCTTACAAGTTCTGTAAGCTCTAATGTTCTTATTAAGTTATTTTTTGCCTTTTCTTCACTACTGCTCTCATATATATAATATTTTTGAACATTAGAATTTTCAATAGGTGTAAGCCCTTTATCTAAAATACTTTCAATATCTTTTAAAGCTCTTCTTATTTCCCCAACATTAAATTTATCATCTTTTAAATTTATGGAATACTCCTTCATAAACTCTTCAATATTAAATGGTTCTGTAATAATACATTTATATTTTACATTACTGCTTCCTTGAACATTTGCAATACATCCCAATTCAATACCATGGTCAAATAGTTCTCTTACGTTGCTATTATATTTCTTTATTCTTTCATTACTATAGGTTGATCCCCAGCTCTGTTCAGGGATTGGTGATGGTAAGTAAGTCCAATTCTTCTCTCTGCTTTGATATAAGTGTCTTCCTATACCATCATATTCAAATAATGAACTTTCATAAATTTCCTCATAGTGTTTTATTGGAGAATATGAATAAAGAGGTACTCCATTTCTAGTATTTAACCAAAATATTCTATTTGTGACCATACTCTCTTTTATATTAAGAGAACTTCCTGTATTAGCGTTTTTCTTATACTCTTTAATTCCCTCAAGAATCTTTTTAGCGTTTCTAGGAACAGAAACCATGCTCCATGAAGGAAAATTAAGTGCTTCCATATTATTTAAGTGAAAAATTGGTACTGCATCTTTATCTAATCTTGGTGCAATTTCATCTTTAATCAAACTTATTATGGATTTATCTTCACCATATTCTAAAGCTAAGAAATCTTCCATGGATTGAGTTATTATATCTCCGTATTCATCTGATACGAAACTTGATATAGATCCAACCACATCTATATGCACATCATCAACCCATTTTTGAGATTCTTCTAAAAGTTTGTTTGAAAATCTTCTAACAATTTCATCTGCAGTATCTTTATTTACTATTTTTTCAATATAATCTGTTAAATCTGGCACATTAACTACTGTCCAAGAATAACTTCTTCCAAGAGCTCCTTCAATTTCTTCTCCCTGTGCTAATATTTCTCCATCTTCTTTAAATATCTTATTTAATTCATTAAGTATTTCAGTATATACTTTGTATATATTATTATTTAAATCACTTAAATCAGATATTACATTTCTATAAAACTCTATCATTCTAAAGAGCCTTTCTTCTTCTGCTCTTAAAATATACTCATCACTTTTGGCATCTATATAATCATTTTTCTTTCTATCCTTTGTAAATAGAATAGCTTTTTTTGCCTCAACTAGTCTATCCTCTGCATCTTCTCTACTGATTTTTATTTCCCTAGAAATATTTGAGAGTCTTTGTTCTAATGATGATATCTCAGCTTCTAAAGTTTTTATTACACAAAATCCATTGGAATATAACATTCTTGATGCATAGAATGGACCTTTATTAGGGTCTTTAAAAATTCCATCTATCATATTTTTTACACTCTTTAAAACTTCTCCAGGATATTGTGTTTTAACTTTATTATATTCATTAGTACAATCTCTTAGAAATTCTTTCATTTCGTCATCAATATTTACAGCTTGTTTTTTTATAACATTATCATAGCTATATCGTTCTCTATCTTCATAGCCTGAAATAGGTTCTCTATCTTGAAGATGAAGCTCAAATCTTTCTATTACTGAATCCTCATCTAATCTAATCTGTCTTATAAATTGGTCTATATCTTTTTCCTCTGGCATTTTTTCAAACATATACTGCATCTTCTGAAAAATCTTAAATGCTATATATGTAGTTATCTCTTCAATAGGAAGTACCGCTGAGGAAGCTCCTATCATTACATATTTATAATTTGCCATATAAGGCTTTGGCATATTATCTGTATTTTGTTTTAAATTACTTATATAATCTTGTATTGCAAACTCTCCACCAGACTCTCTTACTTCATTTGACATAAAGTTTACTATATTCTCTGCTGTAACATTCATACAATAGTCATAAGCATTGCTCATAGGTCTTCCTAAAGTATTTGTAGCAGATATTAAATGACATAAATTAAATGGAGGCATTGGAGAATCTACCGTTAGTCTATTTCTATATCTTTGCTTAAATCTTTCATGTCTATCTCCTATACCCATAAGATAATCAAGTTCTTTTAATGCTGCAAATCCATTTTTTATAATATAGGATTGTGAGGTTTGATTGTCTGCAGCTCTTGATAAATTAACATCTGGAGTAAATAAATATCCCATTATATTAACTTTATCTTCTCCTTTAGCTCCATAGATATTATTCATAATTCCTCTTACTATATAAGGAATATCTATAAAGGTTCCGCTACCTGTTCCTCCTGCTAATCCAGACAAAACAAATACATGCAAAATATCTTCACTATCTTCTAAAAGAAGTTTTATTTTCTTTTCAAGACAATCTACTATTTCATTTATCTTGGTAAATAAAAGTAGCCTTCCTAATTGTCTTATGCCACCTGCTCCATCAGTACCGCTTTCTGCTGATAATTCTGGTGCTAGCCATTCTTTTATAGAATCATCTAATATCTCACGGTCATTTAATATAGATCTTACTTCTGCATTTGAAAGCATTACTAACTCACTTTGTGGATCAAGTCCCATTCCAAAGTTTGCTGGATATCTTTTGTTTTTTTCCTTTTGATTTGTCTCAAAACCTAAAAATTCTACCTTTTTAGGTTTATCTTTTCTTGTATTTGATAATTTATCTTCTTCAAGAACAAATCTTTTATTTATTTGATATTTAAGTCTTAACATTGCATCTATACCAGTTCCGCCAAGACCTATTATAAGCATTGGATTTGATATAGTTTCTATACGTATTTTATCACTTATAATTCCTCCACCTTTTTTTACTTCCAGGTCTTGAAGATGCTCTCTAACTCTTGTATTCATAAAAACCCTCCATTTTCTATAACCTATTTAGAATAAAACTCCATAGTTATACTTTTTGATATTTTATTTAACTGCATTGTTATTTTATTTCCATTGTAAAGTCTTATATTAGAATCTTTATTTAACTTTCTTCCTGATTTTTGAATAGTACATTCTGATTTATTGATAACTTCTATACTGTCATCATTTCTAAATATAAATCTTATACCTTCTGTTTCTTCATATTCTTCTTTAAGTCCTAATACTTCAAATAAAGAAAAACTACCTTGATATCCTTTTAAACTTCTAAATTGAGGAGGTAATATTTCATTAGTATTTTCATCTTTAATATTAATTTCTACACGTCCAAATCCACGCACTCGCTTCTTTTTAGTAATAATAATTATTATGGCAGAAGTTATAGCCAAAACTACTGCTCCAATTATTCCTAAAAATAAAGGTTTTTTTACAACACTTTCCTTAGGAGTATCATTAACCGTAGGAGTAGCCTTTGTTCCTCCCATAACTACAGGCGCACTTTCTCTATAAAAACTATTTCCATCCACTCTTACTTTAAGTTCATATTTCCCCTTGTCTGGAATTGTATATTCTCCTATAAATTTAGTTCCTTCAACAGTTAAAGGTACTTCTTTTGTAGAATCATCTTTTAAACTCTTTACAATTAATCTTCCTTTTACGCCATTGTAAAGTTCCTTATCTGAAACTTTTTCTCCATTATTTACAAAGTAAGATTCTATATTTACTTTATCTCCTTCTTTACCATTACTTGGAGTAAACTTTCCCTCTAGCTGAATATCATAATTAAATACATAACTTACCTTTATATCACTTCCACTTACCCCTTTTACTTTTAATGTCCAATCTCCTACCTGAGGCTTCATAATCTTTAACATTGAATATTTCTTTGAAGAAGTAAGTATAGCATTTGAAGAAGGTATTTTACTCTCTTCTCCTTTAGGATTGATAAGTTTAACTTCTACTGGTTTATCTGAAATCATCGCTACATTTGCTTCT
The DNA here is from genome assembly GCF_017873215.1 of Clostridium tetanomorphum. Classification (GTDB taxonomy): domain Bacteria; phylum Bacillota; class Clostridia; order Clostridiales; family Clostridiaceae; genus Clostridium_AO; species Clostridium_AO tetanomorphum. Next base: position 71,152 of record NZ_JAGGKA010000010.1, on the reverse strand, counting down.
AATACATTTGAATTGGGAATATTAATTTTCATCTCTTGAAAACTTCCATTTAATTTTAAAGTTCCTTTATCTTGTACCTTTAATTTTGAATTATCTGCATAGATATCTGTAAGGATTTTAGGTATATCCGCTGCACTATTTGTTATATAGTTCTTTCCCTTTGTTCCAGTTGATATTTGACTTAGTTGAGCTTTATCCACAGTACCATCATAATTTAGTCCTATAGTATATACTGGATATCCCTTTTCTTTACATATATCTATTGCTTTATTTAAATCATTTAAGGATTCACTATTATTTCTTAAAGGATCATTTTTCCCATCAGATAAAAGTACTATTACAGGCCTATGAGATTTGTTATGTTCACTATCTAATAACTTTACGCCTTCTAACAAACCTGCTCCTGTATCAGTTTTTTGTCCAAAAGGAATATTAGATGCCATGTTTTTTATTCTATTTTTATCATTATCTGAATCTATATTATTTAAATTATGTTCTCTTACTATATTATCAGAATAGGCTACAAGTCCTACTTTATTTCCTTTAGTCTGTGCCATATCTAAAAACATTTTTATCGCTTCTATTCTTATATCTTCAGGATCACTTTTTTTCATTGAACCACTGGCATCGAGAACAAAAATTACATCTAAATTTGAAGATATTTCCGCAGCCTTAACAGATATAAATGAAGTAGATAATATTTGAAATAAAAACATAATTATTATTATTAAATTTAATTTACTCTTATACTTCAAAATGTTAACACCCCTTACAGCTTTACTTAAGCTCATTATTAGCTTCACCTAAAATCCATTTTACTGGTTCTTCTACATAGTTAATATCTGTTTCTTCATTACTATAATTTCCTTTTGAAACGCAGGGAAATACCCTGTAATTTTCAAAATTATATCCTAACTTTCTTATTATCATTTCTCCTCCTACTTTATTTAAAAAATCTTCAACATTATCCTTTATCTCTACACAATCCATCTTATTTATTAATATTGCTATAGGTACATCTATACTCTCTTCAAATTTAATTTCACGAATTTCTCTTAAAGTAAATATAAATCTATCAAGTAAATCATTTATTTCTGAGATACCTTTACTTCCTATTTGCCTCTTATTAATTTCTCCACCATTTATCAAGGAAGAAATATCTATAACAAATATTACTCCATGGACATAATTATAGTACTTCTGTCTTTTTATACTATCCTTATTATTAAAATTTTCTCCTGCTATATCATACATATATAATAGCTTTTTACTCGAGAATTTTTTGGAGTTTATAAAAATATTATAAACCTTACTATTATCTTTATCTACAAAATTTTCCTTAATAAATTCTGTGTTCCATTGTTTTTCCTTTGAAATATTATTTAGTAAAGAATTTATTGCAGCAATTATAAAAGAAGTTTTTCCGGAGGATTTTAAGCCAACAACTGATATACATACCGGTGCATTATCTCCCACTTGGACTTCTCTAGAGCATGATGGACAAATAGCTTTAACTTTATTTGTTTTTTCTAAGAAAGCGCAGGGAATAATTTCACCACAAGCACATTTTCTCTTTATTATTCCATAAGCCCCTGGAACTAATCTTTTATGAACTCTGCCACAACTTACACACACATAATAAGGCAATTCAAATTTCTTATAACAATGTGGACAAACATTTGAAATTCTTCCCCTTATTCTTTTTACTTTCTTTAAAATTATAACCACATAATAAAAAATATAAATTGGAATACTAATAATAGTGATAATTAAAAAATGTATTCCCCCATAAATTCCTATAAAAATATTTCCAAATAAATATAAAGATATTTGGTAAGCCTTTAGCTTTTTTAAATTAACTTTGTCTTTGTCATACATATTTTTTTTCATAAGGAGTACTTTTCCCCTATTAACTCCTACAGCACTAGTAAAAGTGTTTTTCAAATCTTCATATTGTCTGTAAAAAAAGTATTTTTCTTCTGCTGGTTCAGCAAAGTTATCTCTTTTTTCCATAGGATATACCTTACCTAAACTAAACTTTAATGCTTCAAAATAACCATATATACTATGAAAAATTCCTTCTAGAATTCCATTTATAATACCTATGGATCCTAATACAACTATTATGATAACTATTATAATAAGAATAACTATTTTTATTGCTAAATCTAACATATTACCTCCAATCACCTCCAATGTACAAAGCATTCCTAAAAAACATTGGATGAAATTTGTTATATCTTAAAAAATGATAATATATTTTTCAACTTGTTTTTTTCCATGGATTTCATTTTTATTTTTTTCCATTGTTTTAATATGAGCTTTTCATTTCTATCATCTTTAATTTTTTTTAATATATATTCCTCATAAATACTCATTTTTCTTTCACTAGCACTTTGTAATGTACTTATAATTTTATCCTCAACATATACCTCTATATCTTCTTCAAAATCTACTCCATTTTTTAATATAAAAATAATATAATCTAATAATATTTCATAAACTTCCTTGTTACATTGCTTTAAAATATTTTTATATTTTTTTTCATTAAAAATGCTCATTATAACATCAGTATAGCACTTATAATAAGTTTCCTTATAATCCTCACAAAAGAATGCTTTTTTTATTTTACTATGATCAGTATAGTCTTTAATATATGCACTTAAATTAGGTAGAATCCATTTTAAATATTCCTTGTACTTATTTGAACTTATATGAGAAAAATCTCCTTTAAAGCTTCCCAATCCTTTAATCTTACTCTTTGATTCATCTTCTTTGGTAAATTTATGAATACATATAAGCTCTGTAATACTGCATGGTGTTTTTATTTTATATTTATTCTTAAGTTTTTCAATTTCTTTAATATCTTCATAAACTATATCAACATTATCTATATGGATATTATCCTCAAAATCTACTATAACTTTTTCTAGAAGTTTTTTATTTACTTCTGTATAAGATGCAATTTTATAAATATACATTAGTATGTTTTTATACTCTTCTAAAGATATATGATTTTCTTCAATTAAGTTGGTATATGCTTCTAAACAATCCCAGAACTTTTTATTTCTATATTCTACAAACATATTAAAAATATCTTTACAGTACCTGGTAAAAAAAGTTTTATCTTCTTTATTTTTTTCTACTTCATATTTAAATAGATAAAATATAAAATCTATACCTGAAGTTTTTTTACAAATACTAGAATAAATTCTATCTCTCCAATATTTATCATTTTCTCCTTCATTAATTAAAAATTCAAATAAAGTTTTTTCTGCTAATTCACTTCTACATTTATATGAATTCACCTTATATTCTTTAATCATTATGTCAGATACATATTCTACTTCATCTTTAAAATAATAAATAACTTCTTCCAGATCCTTTGGAGAATGTAATAATATATCCATACATTTTATTAAAAATTTATCTCTTATTTTTCCATCTTCACAACTCCTGTTGAATAATTCTATTTTATTTGTCTCACTTTCTCCTTTATTAAACATTATTACATCATCTATCATTGCCTGAAGATAGAATTTAGCATGTCTTGATTTAGCTCCTTCTAGATAAGTATCTAACTCTTCTATTCTCTTTTTATCTAAAGACATCTTAATAAATTCTTCATTACTTAACTTTTCTTTTTCCCTGATTCTTTTATATAATTTAAATATCTCTTTAATATCTGTATCTTCTGCATCCATAACAAGACTATGTATTGAATGGAAGAAAAATTTATAAGCTTTTTCTATATATTCTTCATTCTTTGTTTCTCTTCCCATATTAAATAAAAATTCTGTTACTATTTCTGTAAGCTTCATGTCCACTTGTGTACTTATTTTTTCCAAATTAGGAGTAATTTGTTTAAACAATTTACTAAAGGCATCTTCAGACTTATATGTATTTGCAAAATTTATAGCTTTTTTAACATTTTCAACATTTAATCTTTCTATGCCTTTATTCACTATATTATATAAACATATACAATCTTCTATATCTTCATCTAGCACACTATATTCAAATTGCTGAACAAAAGATAAAAACGATAAAAGAACTTCATTTGAAACTGTATATCCTACTTCTACTAATTTTGAAAAGCTTGTAGAAGTTACTTGTGCTTTGATTGCATTAAAATCAATAACAGTATATTTATATAATTTTTGATTATTTTTTGAACTAAATACACTTCCCTCTTTATCTAATGCACAAATTGTATAATTAATATTTTCAGGACTATAGCAATATGTAGTAAAAGAAAAGTTATTTGCTAAATTTTTAGGTAGCGCCATTTGTATAGCACCAATCCAATAAGGATTATTATCTTTACAATCCCAAAATATTATATTCTTCCCCTCTTTTTCGTATGTTACAATGCTATTTATTAAAGCTTGCAAGCTTTTTCTTTTCACACCCATTTCTGTCCCCTTTAGGAATTTTGATATTTGAATAAAATCAATTTTATTTCCTAAATGTATTTTATCTAAATGAGGTAAAGGGCTTATTTCTGTTGCAATTTCCTCTTCAAAAGTTAAAGAGTCCCTAAAAGTTATAGAATCATAAAGCTCTATAGGATAAAATGGCCATGGTTCATCAGAAATCAATACATGAGAAAAATAATTTCCATACCTTCCTGAATAATCTTTTCCTACATATTTAGATTGACAAATACAATATTTACCATGTTTTAATCTAAAAGAAGATAATGCTACTGGAAACAGTTTTTTTATCTCCTCCTTTGTTGGTTGTGTAGGAAGATTTTCTGGTGGTATATATATACAATGAGCTTCTATCTCTTTTCTTTCTTCTTGTGTAATTCCTTCTGACATGGAGTAGGTCTGGAATCCCATACCTGAGGAAATTCCTTTCTTACATGAAGTATAAAAAAGCTGTTGGACTTTCATAACTTTAAATCACTTCCCTTTTTCTGCCTTTATCAATTTATGCTTGTATAATAACCATAAAAAAGGATCCTCTACTCTATGAGGCCTTAATTTTGTAATTTTATTGCTTTCAGGATTACATCCCAATGCAGTCATTCCAAAGTAAGCATAATCTTTAAAATTTGTACTTAACTGATTAGCAAAATTTTCTCCACCCCAGCTTCTAACTAAAGATTCCATAGTTCCATTTACATCTTCAAAATCTGATAGATCAAAGTATCCATTATTTATGTGCTTACTTGCATAATTTATAGAACTAGATGGATCTACCAAAGATTCTACTGCATCAATTTTAGAAAAAGCCACTGCTACAGGTATATCTATAAGTTTGTTCATTTTTATTCCATTTGCTTTTCTTATGAGATTAGCAGTTCTTGAAAGTAAATCCTCTATTTCTGTATTTCTTTCTGGTAGCACAGTTTCTTCTGGTAACATTTCTCTTACTTTTTCCAGCTGCAGTGGATCTAGTACAAATATAATTCCTGAAGAATTATAAATATATCTATTTACTGCTTTCATTGTGTCCTCAGAATCCAAATCTTCTCCAGCGGTGTCAAAAAAGGCTATTGTAACTACATTACTTATTTTGTTTTTATTACTTTTAAATAATCCTCCAAACATGCTATTTTGTTTAAATGTTAATGTATATATAAGAGGTTGCTTTACGGATGAATCTGTTTTAGCAGAACGAGTTACTCTTATTACTTCATTTTGTCTAAAAATTGGATTGTAAAAATCTGTTCTATATCTACTAATAGTAGAATCATTAATAGCTTGAAGACTACAATTAAATGAAGAACCTATTTCATTCATTATTTTATCAATAAGCACAGCAATATAATGACTTTTACCCGCTTCCTTTGCTCCTATTACTGAAAATATTAGATTATCATAATTTCCAATGGAATAAGGAAGTTCTTCTTTACAAGTAGGACATACCTTTGTAGTTGTTCTAACTCCACATTTATCACATATCTGGCTTTCTGGCATTTGTCCTTTCCCATCATCATCATTTAGTCCAATTATGTTTCTTGTTCTTGCATTTTCACATTTTTCTGCTTCATTTTCACATACAAATCCTATTTCTGTTAGATCATGCTTTGAAAAACAATAGGGACATATATAATAATCCTTTTTTTTAAAATTAAAATTCATAAATTCTCTCTCCTCAAATGTTGATATTTTTAATAGATGATTTTTCTCCATTTACATTATTACAAATTAAAAAGGTTTTCTTATTCATTCTTTATTATTTAAAGTATAACCTTTCCTTTCCTGGAGACACTATTCTAAAAAGTTTACTATTAGCATCATCAAGAAAAAATAATTTAACATACATATTTCCTCTCACAATATCGTTAGGTAACTCCATATTTATACATTCATCTTTCTTAATAACTTCATAATCAATATTTAATATAATTTCTCCATCAGATTTTTGTAAAGGCATATTACCAACCTTACCTACTAATATGAGCTGAGGTAAATTCATTTCCTTTTCCTTAGTCCATACTATAATTTCTGATGACTTCAATTTACCAAATATGCTTCTTTTAATCTTTATTTCATAAAATATTTCTGAAGGTTCTTTGTTTACTACTAGCCTTTTTTGCCCTTGAGAATAACATACCTTGCCATTTAAATTGACTTTTGTGTAAACACAAAAATAGAAGTCCCCTTCACTTACTTTGCTAATGCTATAACTTCCTATTTTTTCATGGGCACATCTTTTTATCTCATATTGAGTTGCTGACAAATCTTTAGGACCTGTTGGAAATCTATCCATCCTATAACAAATAAGCACTTCATCTATTTCCTCTGGCCAACCCCATTCTAAGGAAAGTTGCCCATATTTAGTTTCACCTCTTATAAATGAAACTTCTGGTATATTCTGTTCATCAAAAGAATATATTTTATTACTATTAACTTCCTCTATAGTTTTATTTAATTCTTTTTTATCTTCACTAACAAAATCTTCATTTACATTCCATTTATAATCATTATGTAAAACTTTATCATCATCTTTTATGTGTTCACAACTATTATCTTTTAGGTTTTTATATTCATTTAACTCATCTAATCTATCATTATTAACATACTCATTATATTCTGGTTCATCAGGTAATTTAAATTCTTGCGTGTTATCTATGTTGTTTATATATGAATCATCTTTAGTAATTTCACATATCTTATTTCTTATATCATATTCAGATAATAAATTAAATTTTTTAGTAAAATTATCTATTTCCTCTGTAGAAATATCATTTTTAACAGATAGTATAATTTCTAATTCATCAATTAATTCTGCTAGCTGGGATTGCTTTTCTTCATTCATAATAACTTCCTCCACCTGGTATCAAGTTTTCTCTAAAAATGCAAATATATCCAAATGTACTTTTATAATTACATTTTATCATAAAAATCTTATGAATTTCTTAAGAATTATTGAATATTTATTTAAAAAACTCCCTTAGTACTTTTCAGCCTAGGGAGTTTTCATTCTTCTACAGGAAATTATAAAATTTAAATTCATATATAAAATTATTTTTAAAGATTAAATATTAAAAGATAAAGTTAATTAGAGATTTTCACTTCCATTTCTCTCATTAATTTAAAATTACCTTTATATTCTATCAATCCATTTTTAATAAGTTGTTGGATTCTTAAAAATATATAATAATCAGATATAGATTTTTCACTATATCCTATGGTTTTCCCTACAACTCTGGCGCACTTTCTAAATTCTTTAGGGGTATATTTAAGTATTTGATTATCAAAATAATCTTCCTTTACAGTTATAACCTGTCCATCTTTATAAATTCTGAGCTTTCCTTTTTCTTCTTTGATTTTATTCCAGTTATTTAATAAAGAGTTGTAAGTCTCCTTTTTTATTTTCTTTTTAGTTTCAAGAATTTCTGAAAGCCTATTTGAAGATACTTCACCTACACTTCTTGGAGTAAATTCATTAATCAATCCTTGATTATAAGTAACTTGTGACACATTAATAATATACATATTTTCTAAAGGCAAGTTTAATTTCTCCAAAGTATACATTAAAGCAACTAACTCTGAAGCATTATTACCAATCCAAAAATACACAGTATCTTCAGAAGTTATTTTTGATAGTTTTTTATTAAATTTATAATAATTTTCTCTAAGATCTTCTATATATTCAGCTTTATATTCTTTAATAAGTTTTTTACACCAATTAATCCTATCTCCTAAATCTACTTTACCATAAATAGGTCCATTAGATAAGTCATCGAAAAAATCTATACTCTTGTTTCCAGAGATAAGATTAGTCTTTAATGCATACTTTAAACTTCCACTTGCACTTGCTGAAAAACATATATGAATTAAATTACCCATATCATCCCTCCACTATATTAAGTGATTCTTATGTTTAAATAAAGTTTTTCTACATTATTTTTGTAAACTCCATTTAAACGTAAAAATCACCTTATTTAAATTATAAATTTAGATATTTCCATATGTAATTTATGGATACTTTCCTCTGAATTTTCTACTTGTTTTATTATATCATTAGATTTTCCAGTTACATTCATAGCTTTTGAAGCAATATTAGTTGTAGCATTAGCCCCTTCATTTGAAGCTTGTGATACTCCTTCTATAATTCTTGCCATTTCTTGAATCGATGACAGCAATTCCTCTGAAGTGGAACTAAATTCTGTTACCATTTCATCTATAAAATTTGCATCTTTACTGTATTTTTCTGATACATCTAACATAGTAGTATAATCATTTTGAACTTCTACGGACATAAATTTTAACACTTCATTAGAACTTGTGGATAGATTTTCCACTGAATTTGTTACTTTCTCTGTTATATTTTGTATTTCTCCTACTGCCTGTTGAGACTCTTCTGCTAGTTTTCTTATCTCATCTGCTACCACTGCAAACCCCTTTCCTGCTTCTCCCGCTCGTGCTGCTTCTATAGCTGCGTTTAAAGCTAAAAGATTAGTTTGAGATGTTATATCCATAATTGCTTCTGTCAATACATTTATTTGTTCTACTACTTTTGAATCTTCAATTGCCTTTCCTAAATCTTCTCTAGTTGCCATAAGCATATTTACTGCTTTTTTCTGTGATTCTGTAAAATTATTCTTTATATTAATTGCTCTTTTATTTATTTCTCCAGCAGCTTCAGCTCCTTCTTCAGCTCTGGCAGCAATAGATTGAACTGCATTTTCAATTTGAATTGAGGACTCATTCATTTCATGTGAAGATGAAGAGGTTTCTTCCATTCCGGCTGATAGTTCCTCTGTAGTTGCAGAAACTTCTTCTATATTCATATTTAGGCTATTTATATTTTGTGATATATTTTTAAATACCAATCCAATATTATTTGATTCCTCTTTTACATTTTTAATTAAAGTTTTTAATGATGAAGCCATTAAATCCATAGCCTTTGAAATATCACCAATTTCATCTTTTCTACCTTTTAATTCTTCTTCAATATTTTCAGAAAAATCTCCATTAGCTATACGATTTAAATGTTTTACTCCTAATGCTAATGGAGTTACAATAGATTTTGAAATAATTATTGTAAGGCCGATTCCTAGAACTACACTAGCTAAAAATATTACTATAAATATTTTTTCAGTCATGCTGAATTGTTCATTGCTTTCAATATTGACACTTTCAGCATCTTCAATATTATAAATTGCCAATTCCTTTAAATTTTTTTGAAATTCATCTGCAACACTTTGCAAAGAATAATACTTATTTAATGCTTCTGTCACTTTCCCTTTCATAGCAAGTTTTATGGCTTCATTTCTCTCTGTACTATATTTTTGAAATTGACTTTCAATTGTTGGAAATTTTTCTTTTTCTACATCATCTACACTGGTTTTTTTGTATCTTTCCCAGTTTTCATTGAATATTTTTTCCCTTTTTTCTATATCATTTAATTTGTCATTCTGCTTTTCTTTATTTCCTGTATTCAATAATATGTAATAAAAATCCGCTTCTATAGCCCTTGATTGATTTCTATTGTCATTTAAACATTCAATTGCAACTAAATTATTTTCATACATACAATTCATATCTTCATTATATTTTGATATGTAATAATATCCTATAACTCCTATAGTACAACAAAATGTCATAAGTATTACAGACAATAAAAAAATTTTCCATTTAACTTTTAAATTATTTAACATTTTTCTCCTCCCTACTATATTTATAATATATAAAAAACAAAGGGTAATAAAGGCATCAACTTTAAATATCTAATCCCCTTATTACCCTTTATATTCAAAATAATTAACTAGATTTATAGAATTCTTTATCATATTCATATCAACCTTTACGCCCTCACTGAAGCAAATTAAAAGTATATTTTTAGCATTATATCCTTTTTTATAATTTTACATTCCCTATAAAATGGTGTCAACTAGATAATATTACCACTAATTCATTATAGAAGTATACAAAATCCATATTATGTTAATAATTGTAATAAATATATTTTTATAAAGGAGAATCACTATGGAAAGTTGTTTTAATATGTATAAAGAAAATAGTAAAATTACTACTCTTATTCAAAGAGGTAAAGCTCTTTTTGAAGAAAACAAAATTGATGAAGCTTTTGAAATTTTTAATGAAGCAATTAATCTAGATAAAAACTATGCTGAAACTTATATAGTAAAGGCTGAGGCTCATATTGATATGTATGAAATGGATGAAGCTGAAGAATGTATAAAAAAATATCTTACTCTTGTTCCTAAAAGTAAAAGAGCTTATTTAAATTTGATAGAAATATATGATGCAACTGCAGAGTTTTCAAAAGCTATTTATTATTGCGATGAATTACTAAAAAAGGATAATAAAAATGCCAACTTACATTTTAAAAAAGCAGATTTTTTTGATATGTTAGGTGATAATGAAAAAGCTCTATCCTGTTGTAATTCCTGCCTTAACATAAAGCCTGATTTCTATGAAGCACTTTGTCTTAAAGGTAGCTTATTAAATGCTCTAGATAAAAATGAAGAAGCCCTTATAATTTATTCAAAAGCAATTGAATTAGATAAAACTAAAAGTAAAGCTTACATAGAAAAAGCATTAGTTTATAGGGATATGGGCAATTATCATACAGCTTTAGAGTTTGCAAAAAAAGCCTATGAGCTAGATCCTAAAGATGAATGGTGCAAATGCGAATATTCAATAATGAAAAACATGTTTTAAAATTAAGATTTTTAAGAGTACAGATAACAAACAAAAAGCTTTCCTTTGATTAATACTACAGAAAATATTAAATTTAATATTAATATAATTTATTTTAATAAATATTAAATTAAATTCCTAATCTGTACTCTTTGCTTTATACTATAAAAACTCTTCTATATTTTCTCTATATTCATTTACTATCATTTCATTTGTAAAGTTAATGCTATGGAAATAAAGTCTATACTAATGATATAAATCCTCCCAACATATCTACTTTAAGCCTAGTATTCCATGTATTTTACATAGACATGCCTTTACTCCCTTTGTTAAAATATCACTAACTTATGATAATGCCGAATCTTCTTAAAGAAGTACCGGGGATATTTTTGGGGTGAATCTTCTATATGAAGTAGGGTAACCTCTAACCCAAACCCGTCAACTAACCTGGGAGGCAAAACGGAGGGAGTTAAAATATGTTAAAATTCAAATCTTTAAAAACAATATTAGTTGCACTAACTTTATGTGTAACTATATCTAGTCCAGCTTTCGCAGGTAGTTATACTGTAGTATCAGGAGACTCATTGTATAAAATAGGACAAGTTTTTAATACATCCTCAAATAATTTAATGAAGACTAATAACATTAACGAAATTACTATTTATCCAGGACAAGTTTTAAAAGTTCCTTGTAGCACATACACTGTAAAAAGTGGAGACAGTTTATATCTAATATCTAAAAGATATGGTATAAGTTTATACAATTTAAGAAGGGCTAATAATAAATGGGATAATAACATCTATCCTGGTCAAATACTTAATTTACCTGGAATAAGTCCAAGTAGTGGGACAAGCCAAAATTCTAATTTAAGCATTACAACATCTAGTGTGCCAATTACACAAAAGCCAGTTATAAGTTATACTGAAGCTGACTTAGACCTTTTATCAAGACTTGTAACTGCTGAAGCACAAAATCAACCTTATAGTGCTCAAGTTGGTGTTGCTGCCGTAGTAATAAACAGAGTACAAAGTTCTGAATTTCCAAATAATATTTCATCCGTAATTTATCAAAAAATTAATGGCTATGCTCAATTTACTCCTGTAGTAAATGGTTGGATAAATAAGCCTTCTACTGATACTGCCAAAAAAGCAGCTAAAGAAGCTTTATATGGTTCAGATCCAAGTAAGGGAGCATTATTCTATTTTGATGACAGTGCTACCAATACATGGTTATGGTCTAAACCTATATTAGCTAGAATTGGAAATATGGTTTTTGTTAAATAATTACAACCTTATAAAAGTCCATGACTTAAATTTAAGTCATGGACTTTTATTTTAGCTTTCCTGTACTATATCTTCTTCTAAATCTTTAGAAATAGTATTCTCTTCTACTCTTGGCTCTATATTTTCTATAACTTCTTCTTGCACATTCATGCTCATTTCTTTTTCTGCTATTATGTCCTCTATAAATTCTTTAGTTTCCATAAGCTCCTGTAAAGACATTGTATTATAATCCTTAATTGTACTATTTGGAACTTTAATTCCCTGCTTTTTTAAAAATGAATCTACCTGTGTTTGATTCTTCTTGTATATGTAATATCCTGCTGCACATATACCTACTCCTACTAATGCTCCTTTAATATGATCCTTGTTAATTGATTGTAATATCATAATTCTTCCTCCCTTAAATTTTGCATATTATAAATATTTTTTGTTTAGCTATACTAAATTAATTTCCATATTTAGCATCCATTATTATTCTATTGCATCCTTGAGTAGACCTTGTGTAAGCATTTCTTCCATTCCTCATCATGCCACCTTTATTAATTAAGATATTGTTTCCAAATGTAAAATTTTGTTTTTCAATAAAGTTTGTTACGAATGCTTTCATAAAATCAACTTTTTTATAAATGTCTTCCCCTTTGCACAGAGAAATTTCATAATATTCCTCCTGTGTACATGAATTTTTGAGTTTATTTACTTTTATAGATATTCCTTCATAATAAAAATCCAAAATATGTCTTCCAAAAGTTGTTACCCATGTAAGGGCTGCTGCTCTTATAAAATTACCTTTACTTACTGAATTTATAAGATACATAACTGAAACTACTTCAGGATCAAAAGCTCCCTTTTCATTTATTTCTTTATATCCATGTTCAATTATAGCTCCAACTGTAGTGCCAACAGCTATCCAATTTGACAAATCTTGTATATTTTTATTTGATGAAATACCTAAAAATTTTACAATTGCTGCCCCTACAATTGCCATTATAGAATAATGAGCTAAGGCTGGCATATCCCTCGTTGGAGTATTACTAAGTAATTTAATTGGAACCATATCATATTGTTCCGAATAGGCAATAGCTATTCTAAAAATTACTTCTTCCATTTCCACTTTTAAATAATTAAAATGCACAAGTATAGATTTAGTAATAGGATTATATTCTACTTTAAGTATTTCGTTATTTTCTTTAATCTTACGAATAGCCTGTCCAACGTTTCTTAATGGATGTGATAACTTTACTCTGATTCTATTGTGAAGACTATGTAAAATTATTATTTCAGGTTGATTCATTTATACTCCCCTTTCCATATCATAAAAAAGCAGCCTAAGTGAATTTGAAACCACAAATATAGTACTGGAGTTATGTAGTACAGCTCCCCAAAATACTGGCAACACACCTGCTGCACTTAAAAGAAGCCCTATACTATTTATACTTATTACTAATCCAAAATTCTGTTTTACTATATTCATAGTCTTTTTCGATAAATCTACTGTAGTTGTTAGCATCATAGGATTATTGCTCTGAATAGTAATATCTGAAGCTTCCACAGCTACATCTGTACTTTTTCCCCCAAGAGCTATTCCTGCATTGGCATAGGCAAGAGCTGGGGCATCATTTATTCCATCTCCAACCATTATAACCTTAGAACCCTGTGATTGAAGTTTTAATACTGTTTCGGCTTTATCCTCTGGTAAAAGTTCTGCTTTATAACTATCAACGCCCATTTTATTAGCTACTATTTCTGCTTGTTCTTTTAAATCTCCTGTTAGAAGCATTATTTCATCTATGCCTTTATATCTCAAATTATTTATAGACTTTCTCATATTTTCTCTCATTTTATCTTGTATTCCTAGTAATCCTATTACCTTTTTTCTAAAGCTACATATATAATGCTTTCTCCCCGTGAAATAAGCACCTGTGATTTATTTTCTAGATTCTTATAATCTATATTATTTTCTTCCATAAATGCTTTACTTCCAACTCTTACAACGCCTTTATCTATATTAGTTTCTGTCCCTCTGCCTACATAAGTTATTATGTCATTATGGTTAGGAGCTTTTAATCCTTCTTGCCTCAATTTTGCCATAATAGCTGACGCCATAGGATGACTAGAGGTTTCTTCTGCTGCGGCAGCTATTTCTATTATTTCATTTTCTCCTATAGAATTGTCTCCTGGAATAATGCTTACTATTTGTGGTTTCCCTTCAGTTAGAGTTCCTGTTTTATCAAATATTAAAGTATCTGAATTTGCTAAAACTTCTATATAGTTTCCACCCTTTACAAGAACTCCATTTTTAACTGCAGTATTAATAGCTGCTGAAAAAGCTGTTGCTGTTGAAAGCTTTATTCCACAAGAGTAATCTATAATCATCATATTTAGTGCTCTAGTAGCACTTTTAGTTACCCAATAGGTTATTCCTGCAAAAATAAAATTAAATGGAACTAAATAGCTTGCAAATTTATCTGCATAATCTTGAATAGGAGCTTTTTTTGAAGCTGCATCTTCCACAAGATGTATTATTCTCGATACTACAGTTTTATCACCAGCTTTTTCTGTACATACAGTTATATTTCCGTTTTTAATTACCGTTCCTGCAAATACATAACTTCCTTTTCTTTTTATCTGTGGTATAAACTCACCAGTTATAGGAGATTGATCTACTACTGCCTCTCCTGATACTACCTTTCCATCAACACATATTTTTTCACCTGTATGCATTACTACTAGATCTTTTTCTTTTATTTCTTTTACAGATATTTTTTTTACCCTTTTATCTTCTAGTTGTTTCCATACATATTCTTCATTCAATGCAATCATATTTTTTATAGAATTTCTAGTTTTTTCCATAGTATAAGATGTTAAAAGTTCTGCAATATCCGATAATAATATCACTGTTAAAGCTGAAATATCTTTACCTAATAATAAACTAGTAATAATTGAAGTTATATTTAATGTGTCTGCATTAGGTTTTAAAGACTTTTTAAAACATCCTAATCCTGTTTTAAATAAAGGTAATGTTAAATACATGCTTGCTACTGCTGGTACTGTTGTAAATCTACTATATATAGAATTATTAGTGTTTACTGGAATACTATTTTTTTTCATTAATGAATAAGTTAAAGTTCCTACATTAATAGCTACTCTTTTAAGTATACTGCTTGTTGATTCCTGTTTTGCACTTCTTTCTTGGGATATTTCCTTTGCCTGTTCTTCCCTTTCAGCTTTATATGCTACAAGGGAATAAGCAGAAATAACTTCTTCAAAAACATTTATTATTTCATCTTGAGATATCAAATTTTTATCATAGTATATAAGCGCATTTTTGGTTATATTATTTATGGAAGCATCCTTTATAAAATTCATGTCTTTTAGTGTTTCTTGTATTTTATATTTAAACTTAGATAAATGTTTCAAAGCTCTACAGTTTATACGTATTCTACCAGAAATACTATGTACAACACTACATTTAAACAGTGGTATGCTTTTTCTAAGTGTCATATGTCTCCTCCTAAAAACTTATTTTAAATAATATTAATAGCATCCTTTAAATCCTGTTCTAAAGTTTTTATTACATAATCTAGATTCTTCTCACCATATGTTTGAATAAATTCAAAATTATCTATTCCTATTTCTACTATTTTATCCAACCATTTTAATATTTTAATTTCATAAACTTTGTTAATGTTATATTTAATAATTATGGTTCCTATAATATAATTAAAGTTTACCTCTTCTATACCTTCAATCATTGTAATAGCTCCTTTTAAATAGTTATCATAAAACTTACATTCTTTTGGTAACTTTGTCATATTGGATAATTTTAGTCTTATTCTTCCTGGTATACTATGTACAACTTTAATTTTGGTAAATGTTTTATTATATATTTTTTTAAATCAAACATAAAATCCTTCCCAATTATTTGATATAAGAATAAGCCCACCATAGATATGTTATTCCTCCTGGGGACATATTTGGAGCTTTTATACACTTATTAATACCACTTACTAATAATGCTAGTACCATAATTGCTTTTATATCGAAAATTCCTTTTGTTTTCTCATAAACTGCTAAATTTACACTATCCTTTAGATTCATAATTTCTTTTTTAACTAAAGATTCAGGTTCTTTATTTATTTCCTGTTCAAAACCTAAAAGTTTTATAATAACTCCCATTAAAAGAATAGGTTTTATTTTACTTTCATCATAATGTATAAGTATACTTCCTGTTACTAGACTTATTTCTATAGATTGGATAGAATCTATTCTTGTAAGTTGAGTAAATAACACATCTTCTACCTCTTTGTTATTTTTTAACAGTGGTATATAAAGTCTTATTCTTCCAGGCAAATAATGTTTTACTTCTAAAATTCCTCTAAAACTTGGAATATTTGATTTTAAATTTTTTTTGTTATTTCCACTTAAATTAGCTTTGTCTCTAACTTCATTTACTGCCCATATGCTTAAACTATATAGTACATACTTCAAAATACTATTATTCATTAAGTCACCCCTTTTAAAAGTTTTTAATTTCAAACCATTATTGTATACATATAGTGGAGTTTAGTAAAACTTTAACTTATTTCCCCAAAATTATACATAGAAATATCCATAAAATTATTATACATTATTGATAATGAATTTCAATATCAAATTGCAAATTTATTTTATATTTCTTATATTTATTAGTATATAAAAAATTAACTGCACTATCTTGTTATTGCAGTTAATTTCATCATATTTTATCTAAATTTCAAACAAATTAATCCAAAATTTTATTTTTTCTTCTATTTATTTCGAACCAAAAATTTACTCCTCCTTGGACATTTTCTACACCATATTCATTATTGTGAAGTTCTTGAATTGCTTTTACTATAGAAAGTCCCAATCCATATCCTCCATAAGCTCTTGTTCTTGCTTTATCTACCTTATAAAAACTATCCCATAATTTTTCTAAAGATTCTTTTGGTATATGCTTTCCAGTATTAAATACACCTACTTTTATTTTGTCTTCTTTAATAACTTTACTTATTTCAATGATTTTATTTTCATCCACATGATTTATAGCATTATTCACATAATTTATAAGTATTTGCTCAATTCTTACTCTATCTCCATAGACAATGCAGCTTTCTCCAGCTTCAAATTTTATACTAATATTTTTCTCCACAAAAATAGATTTATATTTATTAAGTACATCCTTTATTAAAACCATTAGATCAAATTCACTTTTTTCAATTTGAAAATATCCCGATTCAATTTGAGAAAGATTTAGTAAGTCCCTTACTAGTTTATTCATTTTAATAGTCTCATCCATAATAACATCACAGTAGAATTTTCTATCTTCTTCACTTTCAGCAACATTACTAATAAGTCCTTCTGCATAACCTTGTATTAGAGCTAAAGGAGTTCTTAACTCATGCGAAACACTAGATATAAACTCTTTTCTCATTTCATCTATTTTTCTTTCTTTCTCAATATCCTTTTCAAGCTTTTGATTCTTTATATTTAACTCTGTAATTGCCTTATACAACTCATCAGATAAGTGATTAACACTTTTACCAAGTTGCCCTATTTCATCTTTACCACTTATGTTACATTTTTGGGTAAAATCAAATTTAGCCATATTTTGTGCAATACTATTCAACTCTAAAATAGGTTTTGTAAATTTTCTAGAGAATATATAAGCTCCCGCACTTCCAAAAATTATAATTATAACTCCTGTAATAATAACAAACTTATTTGCAATATCTACACTTTCTTTTATAGAAACTAAGGGAACTCTTATAGTAAGTATATCTTGATTACTTAATTTTGTTACAAGAGCAAGAAAATCTATTTTTAATTTAATATCCCTTCGAGTTTCAAAAATATATTCTCCTTCAATATATTTATCAATAGTATCAATATCAGGTGGTCCATCTAATGGAGGTTTAGGTCTTTCCTTTAATTCACCATTATCTATAATATTTTTTTCTTCTAACATTCTACGGGAAGAATTATATACTAACTTTCCATTCTTATTAATTATGTCAATATTACTTCCTGTTATATTAGCTGTTCTATCCAATTCATCCTGTATATCTATTACATTCCCTTTATACATAACGGCTAATTTTTTTGCATTTTGTATAAGTATATTTTTCTTTTTATTTATATAGTATTGTTGAAAATATACACTATTTAAAATCCATAAAAGAGCACTAAAAAATATTAATAGAAAGGTTATAAATATAAAAAGCTTTGATCTTATAGACCTATTCATTATTGGACCTCAAATCTATATCCATATCCTCTTACAGTATGAATATAGTTACTCTTTGACTCTAATTTTATTCTTAGTCTATTTATATGTGTATCTACTGTTCTTAAATCTCCATAATAATCATATCCCCATACCTTATCTAATATTTGTTCTCTGCTTAGTGCTCTACCATAGTTTTCAGTAAGATAAATTAATAGTTCATACTCTTTTGGGCTTAAATCAATTGTATAACCCTCAATAGCTACGTGGCGTGCATTATGATCTATTGTTAATCCACCAAATTCTTTAATAGATTCATCCATATCTAGTGTTCTTCTTAATACAGCATTTACTCTTGCTATTAATATGTTTGCACTAAATGGCTTTGTAATATACTCATCCGCTCCAATATCTAGTCCAAAAACTTCATCAAATTCTTCTCCTCTTGCAGTTAACATTATAATTGGAATTTTAGATTTTTTTCTTATTTCTCTACACACAGTCCATCCGTCATATTCAGGAATCATAACATCTAAAATAATTAAATCTATATCTTGTTCATTTGAAAATATCTCTAAAGCTTTTCTTCCATCCTCAGCTTCAGTAGTAATATATTCTTCCTTTTTAAGAAAATCTGTTACAAGTTTCCTTATTAAAGGTTCATCATCGACTACTAATATCTTTCTGCCCTTCATAATACCCCTCCGCAAAACTGTTTTTGCATATATTATATACCATTATTATTACAGTTTTGTGACAATATTATTTTTTATTTATATTTAGAAGATATGACATAAGATCTTCTCTCAATAAACTCTATCATCAATTTTTATTCCATCTACAATGCCATATTTAAATACATCCTTCTTATTAACTTCTTGTACCCCCAAAATAGATGTTTTATATTTATCATAACAATTCATCAGTTGCTTAAGACATGGAACTTTGCTATGGACTATGTCATCACCAAGCATTACTGCAAAAGGTTCATTTCCTACAAAAGTTTTAGCTAGACTTATAGCATGTCCTAATCCTTTTGGCTCCTTTTGACGTATATAATAAATATCTGATATATTACTTTTATTTTGAACTAATTTAAGTAATTCTTTTTTATTACTACTCTTAAGCTCATCTTCAAGTTCAACAGATTTATCAAAATGGTCTTCTATAGCCCTTTTATTCCTACCTGTAATTATCAATATTTCTTCAATACCTGAAGCAACAGCTTCTTCAACTATATATTGAATAGTAGGTTTATCTACTATAGGCATCATTTCTTTAGGTTGAGCTTTTGTCACTGGTAGAAATCTTGTTTCTAAGCCTGCTGCAGGAATTATTGCCTTTCTTACCTTCATAAAAATTAACTCCTTTCTCTAAAGCATTTTAAATTTTGTGTATATTATTCTTAGTTATTACCTTTTAAATCATATAACTGCTGGGAGTTCATTTCACCTAGTCTACCCATTTGCTGATTTTCTGAATCTGTAGACTTCTTTTCCATGTCATTATTTTTTATTTCACCATTTGATTGAGTAACATCCTTCCATTGATTTTCTGGAACAATCTTACCATTTTCTTTAACCCAGTTCATAATATCACTGCTTGAATCTCTTCCTCTCATCCCTCCTACCATTACATATCTTACTTCTCCTTTAGTAACCATTTTCTTGAATTCATCTAAAGTAAGTATTTTATCACTTCCTGAAAAACCTCCAAGAGCCATTACAGACTCACCTGTATTAATTATTATGTCTTGAGCCTCATTAGCTGATGAAACTACTAAAAGATATTTTTCATTTGTCTTATTGCTTTGTAAAAACTCTATAAGTTTTGTATTTTTACTATTAAACTCCTTTCCTCCAAATCTTGGAGCTTTATTACTAGAAAGAAGCTCTAAACCAGCAGAAGGTGTAACTGCATTAAGTTTATTGTATATTGGAGTACTTGCACCAATTGCAGGTGTTACTAAAATCCCCATAAATCCAATAGTTACTAGTACTTTTTTAAATTTTATAATTTTATTCTGTTTTAATTCATTATCAATATTCTCTGAAATTGTTTCTTTATTTTTTACTAAATTAGTTATTCCAAGTGCAATGGAACATACAAAACATAAAATTAGTGATGCTATAATTATCACTTTCATAGTATTTGGTATATTGTTAAAATAGGATAGCATTAATAATTGAATTAAACCCTCTATAATAAATGCCACTGGTAAAATCCATGATTTCCATTCATTTTCTTTATAAAGCTTCCACATTTCTGTAACTCCAATTCCTGTTAATGCTGCAACTGGTGGTGCCATCATGGTTAAATAGTATGGATGAAATAATCCTTTCGTATAACTAAAGTATATAAATTCAGGTACTAACCAAATAATCCATAACATTAAAGATAACTTTCTTTCATTATCAAAAGGAAATCTTAATTTTTCTTTTATTGCTGCTGCTAAAAATCCAAATATAGCAAGTGGCAAAAACCAAACTATTTGATCTGATAAAACATTTTTAGAAAATAATCTTGCAATATCAGCTGGTGTTTCTCCTCCAAAAGACCCTGCTAATCCTCCTTGACCATGTCCCATGTCTCCCATTTTAGGTGGCTGCATATCTCGCCCATTTGGGTTAAATTCCATCTGTCCTGAATATTGTCCGTTGCCATTAGAAATATTTCCTATCATTCTTCCATCACTACTTTGATTTTTATTTTCTGTATTTTCAGTTGCACTAGAAGTGCTATCTATCTGATCTTTAGGTGGCTTAATCTCCTGTCCATCTTTACCTGGAGCTGTTCCTCCTGGTGTTCCATTGCCGCCAATAATTCTCTCTAAACCATTATGTCCAAATATAAGTTCTTTAACTGTATTATTTGTACTACTTCCCACGAATGGTCTATTTTGCGCTGGTACTAAATCTACTACTACAGCCCAAGACAAAGATACTGCAAAAAGAACAACTGTACCTATAATAAGATGTTTTATTCTATTTTTGAAAGGTATAACTGAACCTAAAAGATAAGTTATATATAAAGCTGGAGCTATCATATAAGCCTGCAACATTTTTATATTAAATCCAATACCTACAAGTGCTAAACTTATAATAAGATACTTAATTTTCCCTTTTTCTGCTGCTTTTAGAAGAGCTAAGCAAGCAAACAACAAAGTTACAAGAAGTAAATTGTCTATTGTATTACTTCTACTTGCTGCTACAAAAACTGGAGTTACTGCAAGACATAACGCTGAAATTAATCCTGCTATACTTCCAAAGGATCTTTTAACAAGGTGATATATAACTCCAACAGAAATTACTCCTGCAAGAGCTTGAGGTAAAAGTATACTCCATCCACTAAATCCAAATATTTTTGCTGATATAGTTTGTATCCAAAAACCCAAAGGAGGTTTATCAATAGTTACAAATCCTGCTGGATCAAAGGATACAAAAAAGAAATTTTTAAAATTCATAAGCATACTTTTTACACCAGCAGCATAATATCCATTTGCATATCCTTCTATAGCTATATTGGCAAAATTTAATACTGCAGATAATATTAAAATTAGTGATAATGCTAAAGTTTCTTTTGTAAATTTTATTTTTTTCATAATTTATCGCCTCCCATTAGAAAGTTCTATGTTTCATTTTTAAATATTTATTTCAAAATTCACCATTATACTTGATTGAACACCAATAACTTATAACCAAGAAAATTTGTTATTTGAGCTATAAAAGTTACAACTATTTTTGCTGCATATACATTAAAATTAAAATTATCTATAAAAACTCTCATAGATATTATTGTAATTATAAGCGAAAATATATTAACTAAAATAAACTTCAAAAGTTCATGAACTGTCTTTTTACTAGCCTTTTTACGTTCAAAAGTCCAATTTTTATTAAATATAAAGCTATTTAGAATACCAAAGCTATATCCTGCTATTTGACTTATGGCATAATTTAATCCAAATAAACTATTAAACACTGTAAATACAGTAAAATCTATAATAGTATTTAATACTCCAACTATAGAAAAACGGCTTACTTTTTTAAATCTTCCATTAAAAATATAATTGGTTATTCTACCTACTATTTTCATAATTTTTATCAACTCTCTTATAATTTATTGTGCTTTCAATTATATAAATAGGTCTTCCCTTACTTTCATCAAAAATTCTACCAATATATTGTCCCATTACACCTATGCTACCAAGAATTAAACCAAACATCATTATATTAATTAACATAATCAATGCAAAGTTTATTACTTCTGTTCTATTAAATATATTTTTTATAATAATAAATATAGATGTAACTATTCCTCCTAAGAAAGCCATACTGCCAAAATATCCAGAGATTATAAGAGGTTTATAAGAAAAAGACGTTATGCCATCTAAAGCTAGCTTCATCATTTTCTTTAAAGGATATTTAGTTTCCCCGGCAAATCTTTCTTGTCTTACAAATTCCACACATGTTTGTTTATATCCAACCCAGCTAACTAGCCCTCTTACATATCTATTTTTTTCAGGGAGTGCTATCATAGCATCACATACTTTTCGATCTATAAGCCTAAAGTCTCCTGTATCTACAGGAATATCAATAGTAGTCATACTCTTTAGTATTCTATAAAACATTTTAGCAGTGAATTTTTTAAAAAATGTCTCTCCCTGTCTTTTTACTCTTTTTCCATATACAACCTGATACCCTTCCTTCCACTTCTCAATCATCTTAAGCATGACTTCAGGTGGGTCTTGAAGATCTGCATCTATTACAATTACTGCTTCTCCTAGTGCTAAATCCATTCCTGCTGTTATAGCAGCTTGATGACCAAAATTTCTTGAAAAATTAATAAGTTTTATATTTTTATCATTGTTACATATGCTTTTTACTTTATCTATTGTTCTATCTCTACTTCCATCATTTACAAATATGATCTCATAATTTTCTTTTGTAGAACCCATAACCTGTTTTAATCTTTTGTAGCTTTCATCAATAACAAGTTCTTCATTAAATAAAGGCACTACCACAGAATAAACTATAATTTCACTCATTTCTCTCACCTCAATCATTTTAAATTTAAAATTATAATGCTTAATCTATATCTGTATTTTAGATTTAAATTGTCACAGTTTTGTTACAGTCTAATCACAACTTAACTACAATTTAAATGTTATAATAAATATATAAATACAATTTATTTCATAGCTATCATATAATTCATCATAAAAAGTTTTTAGGAAGAAACTATTTTATGAAAAAAATATCTTGGGAAATGATGAAAATCATTTTATTTTTATTGTTAACATTTATGTTATTATTTTTTTTAGGCATAATATGGTGGCCACTTTTTATCATTTCATTAATTCCATTTACTATTGGTCTAATTATTATGTTTAAAAAATGCCGTTGTCCTTATTGTGGTACAAGAGAGAATATGGAACGTCTACTGTATGCTAAAAATCACATATTCCACTGTCGTAAGTGCGGACAAATTATTGAAATTGATACAGAAAGATAACTTCCGTTAAAAATCATCACATTGTTAACCAAAACAAAAGCCCAATGCAGATAATATAACTGCACAGGGCTGTTTTTTAAACTATTTAAATTAAAAAAATTTAATACACAAGCCTATAACTATAAGAGAATACGCAAGTATTTTCATTAATAAATAGTTATAACACTGAATCTTCTTTTCATCATTTATTATATATTTACATACAAAATAAGGTCTTGTATTTCTTTTGTATCATCCTATAACTTCCACTTCTTTTTCCTGTTAATGGATGAGTACTATTTATTTCATACCACTTTGCCCATGGATTTTTTAGATCCCATTTCATTAAATTAAGATTCAACTTACTTTCTCCTTCTAATTTATAAGTTGACAACATCAAAAAATCATTTTGAAGATTATTTGTGAAAGCCATACAAGAAGTTCTAGGATTTTCATCTTTATTTCTGCTAGCAGTACCATAGGCTATCTTTATTAAAGCACTTTTTAAATGTTCACCAGTTCCCATTATCTCTTTAGAAAAATTATCAGAATAATATTCCCTTATTCTTGAGAACCCCAAAACTAAAAATCCACTTAATAGATATGCTGCATAAGCACCTAATCCAATAATATATTTTTTATCTGTTTTCTTAGCTTTTGTTGCTATATATATCATAAAGTATCATTGGAATTAATGATACTATCATCATAACAATAAAATCATAATGCTTTATATGCCCTAACTCATGGGCAATTACAGCTTTTTGTTCTTCTTCATTTAATATGTCTAAAATACCTGTTGTAACCACTAATCTTGCATTCTTTGGAATGTGTCCATAGGTAAAAGCATTATTGATTTTCTTAAGACTAATTTATAATACTCCTTCAACTAATCGACTCCTTCCACATACTATTATAGATAATGTTATCAAATATGTTAATATATAGATTAATCTAACTCCATATTTTTAGCTTATTTTATTCCATTCCTCAAACAAAATAGACATAATATATTCATCATTATATTTTCCATCTCTAAAAAGTTCTTGTCTTAAAACTCCTTCCAACCTAAATCCACACTTTTCATAACATTTTTTTGCTCTTTCATTAAAAGAAAACACCTTTAACTTTACTTTATTCATGTTCATTTGTTCAAATATAAATTTAACTAAAGTGTTTATAACATCTGTTCCATATCCTTTTCCCCAATAATTTTTATCTCCTATAAATATACCTATAGTTGCTATTCTATTAAGCCAATTAATCTGATTTATTCCGCATCCACCTATATACTTGCCACTTTTTAAATCTTCTATAGCAAAATCATAACTATTCTCTGAATTTATAAGATTTTCAAACCATCTCTCTTCCTCTTCCAATATCATAGGATACGGTATTTTGTTTCCTAGTAATCTTTTCAACTCACTATCATTCATATATTCATAAGCTAAAGGTATGTCCTCTCTTTTGTAGGCTCTTAATTTAATTTTTTCTCCATAATACATAGAATAACCCCTCCATTTATTTGTTTTTATCCTATATTTTATCATTATCATAAATTAAATCCAAGCCATTTCTATTCTCTATGCCCTATTCATCTAATCTATCATTTATAATATAATAAGCGTGTTGTAAAGTTTATATTATTTATGCAATCTATTTTCCCATTAAATTCAATTTGACACTAACTTACTATAATGCTATAATGATTGCCAGAGTGTGAAGGTCACACGAAGGGGTACACCACCATGGGTGTAGTTCTTCGTGTGGCCTTTTTTGCTTAACAAACAAAAAAGAGGTGAATAAATGATAAAAGTAAACGGTAAACAAATACATAATGCAAATGGAATATCTTTATATAATCTTCTTATTAATGAAGGATATTCGTTAATAAGAATTGTGGTTGAATTAAATGGTGAGATAATATCAAAATCTCAGTATAACCAGATAAATATTAAAGATGGTGATTCCTTAGAAGTAGTTAGTTTTGTGGGAGGTGGCTAGAATCAAGCATACCATTATCTTAATTATAGAATACGTTTAAAGGAGAAGATATAATGAAAAAAGATACATTCTCAATTGGAGGCCATGAATTTTCCTCCAGATTTATCCTAGGATCAGGAAAATACAATTTAAATTTAATTAAAGCAGCAGTAGAGTATGCTGGTGCAGAGATGATTACATTAGCATTAAGACGTGCTAATACCAATAGTCAGGAAAATATTTTAGACTATATTCCAGATGGGGTAACTTTACTACCTAATACATCCGGAGCTAGAAGTGCAGAAGAAGCAGTTCGAATTGCAAGACTGGCAAGAGAAATGAGTTGTGGAAACTTTGTAAAAGTTGAAATTATTCGTGATTCAAAATATCTATTTCCCGATAATTATGAAACCATTAAAGCTACAGAAATTCTTGCCAAGGAAGGGTTTATAGTAATGCCATATATGCATGCGGATTTAAATGTGGCTCGTGATTTAGCTAACGCAGGAGCTGCCTGTATTATGCCATTGGCATCTCCAATTGGTTCTAATAAGGGACTATGTGCAAAAGATTTTATAAAAATATTAGTAGATGAAATTGACCTTCCAATTATAGTTGATGCAGGAATAGGTCGTCCATCTCAAGCCTGCGAAGCTATGGAAATGGGGGTTGCAGCTGTTATGGCTAATACTGCAATCGCAACTGCTGGTGATATTCCAACTATGGCAGGAGCCTTTAAACAAGCTATTGAATCAGGACGTGCAGCCTATCTTTCTGGTTTAGGTCGTGTATTGGACAAGGGTGCATCTGCCTCTTCACCATTAACTGGATTTTTAAAACAATAGGAGGTTTAGTCATGAATAAGCAGCGTATAAATCATATGGAATATATGCTAGGAATGGAAGTACTTAAGTCAGACGTAATGGATCAAGTTATCAGCCGTATGGAGGCCTATGATTACAATCAATATACAGCAACAGATGTACAAAAAGCTTTAAGTCATGATTCTCGTACAGTAGAAGACTTTGCAGCTTTATTATCTCCTGCAGCTGCCCCATTTTTAGAAGAAATGGCTCAGTTAGCACAAAAGGAGACAAGAAAACATTTTGGTAATTCTGTTTATATGTTTACCCCTTTATATATAGCCAATTACTGTGAAAATTATTGTATTTACTGCGGATTTAATTGCCATAATAAAATACGTCGTGCAAAATTAAATTCAGAAGAAATAGAAAAGGAAATGCAGGCTATATCTAAAACTGGTTTAGAAGAAGTTCTGATCCTTACTGGTGAAAGCCGTAAGATGTCAGATGTAAAATATATTGGTGAAACATGTAAAATTGCACGTAAATATTTTAAGCTAGTAGCTTTAGAAGTATATCCTATGAATTCTGATGAATATGAATATCTTCATCAATGTGGTGCAGATTTTGTTACTGTATTTCAGGAAACTTATAATTCAGATAAATATGAGACTCTTCATCTGGAAGGACATAAGCGTATATTTCCATATAGACTTAATGCTCAAGAAAGAGCATTAAAGGGTGGAATGCGTGGCGTTGGCTTTGCAGCTTTGCTTGGCCTAGATGATTTTCGTAAAGATGCTTTTGCTACAGGAATACATGCATATCTTCTGCAAAGAAAATATCCTCATGCAGAAATTGCATTTTCATGTCCAAGGCTTAGACCCATTATAAATAATGATAAAATCAATCCTAAAGATGTACATGAACCACAGCTTTTACAGGTTATTACAGCATATCGTCTCTTTATGCCTTTTGCAAGTATTACTATTTCGACAAGAGAATGTGCCAGATTCCGTGATAATGTAATTGGTTTAGCAGCTACTAAGATTTCAGCTGGTGTCAGCACTGGCATTGGAAGTCATGTGGAAGAAATAGATGATACAGGGGATGACCAATTTGAAATTGCAGATAGCCGCTCTGTAGAAGAAGTATATCAGTCAATAAAAGACCATGGATTACAGCCAGTAATGAATGACTATGTATATGTCTAAAGTTAAATTCAAGTAATATTTTTTCTAAAATTGCTAAACAAAGAGCTGTCCGAAAATATATTGTAATATATTTCTTATTTTCAGGCAGCCTCTTTTATCTCTTAAGCAAAAAATGTATAATCTTTTTGAGTAAAATACTATTAATGTTCTTTTAATTTAAAATATATTTACTCTGGTCTATTTGCATATTTTAAAGCTAAAAGTACCCTATCTTCTAAAAAATAGTTGCGCTTTCCCTATAGTTTATATTTTCATGAATTTAAAGGTCTTTTAGATCAATATTATCTTTAAAATGTATTGTGTTAAATCCAAGTTTTTTTGCTCCTTCAATATTTATCTCCGTATCATCAATAAAAACTGATTCTTTGGGATTAATTTTGTATCTTTCTATTAATTTATTATAAATATCTTTTTCAGGCTTTAATAATTTTTCTTTAAATGATACAACTCCTCCATCAAAGTATTTAAAAAACTCATGTCTATTAGTAACATTTTCAAAAGCTAGCATATGAAAATTTGATAGATAATAAACTTTATATCCTTTATCTTTTAGTCTTTTTAATGTCTCTACTATATCCTCAATAGGTGTAAGCATCTCATACCAATTGTCCATAACTACTCTTATTAGTTCGTCATTTCCATTACTTCTACTACATATTCTTTCTATAGCTTCTTCTTCTGTAATTACACCTTTATCAAGCATGGCCCATTCTTCACTTAAAAATATTTCTTCAAAAATTTCTTGAATCTTCTCTTTATCACTTACCTTTTTGTGTAAATACTCCATTGGATTGAAATTTATTAATACATTACCTAAATCAAAAATAACATTCTTAATCATTTAATCCCCTCATTCATTCTAGATTCACTTGATCTTTATATCCAAAGTTTATACCCTACATTTAAAACTTAGATGTTAACGTACCTTGATGAAAAATCATTTTCTATGTGCCATTAAAGCATTTCCATATAGAACTACGAAGTGAATATTTTTTAGATTCATTTAATTCACTATGTTTAATTACTTTATACATTGATAATATAACATCATGAGATAGTAATTTTATTGCAAATTCTTTAATTTCCCAATTTATTTCAACAGAATCATTATTTTCATCAAACACATCACCTTTATTATAGTAATATACTTGTCCAGAGCTAGAAAATTCCGTAAAATCATCTGAAAGCAGTTCACTTATTCGTTTTGCTGATTGCCGTGTTTCAGTTTTTAATGCTTCTTTTTCAAGGTCATATATATGTTTTTCAAGCAATTCTGTTTTCATTATTATCCTCCCGAAATATTGTCATTAAGCCTAATCTTGAATCCTTTCTCTATTATTTTACTACTATGTCATTTACATATCAATGAAATAAAACCAAACTTTGTTATATTTTATTGTATAATAGTCCATATTTTTGTGATATAATAAATTTGAACATTTATGTCAAACTGTTCCATAATGTTTAAAAATTGAAAACCATTTTATTTGCAGGGGAACTTATTTAGTTGAGAAAGATTAACATCTGACCCTTAGAACCTGTTAGCTAATACTAACGTAGGGAGCCAAATCACCTACGCTAGGTGTATGTGATTTTTGAGTGCTTCTTAAAAAAGCACTCTTTTTTATTTTGAAAGGAGTTGTTGTAAAATGAAAAAAGTTTTAAGTATCGCAGGCTCAGATTGTAGCGGAGGCGCTGGAATACAAGCAGATTTAAAAACATTTTCCGCTCATGGTGTTTTTGGAATGAGTGTTATTGTTTCTGTAGTAGCAGAAAATACAAGTCGTGTAATAGACATACAGGATGTTACACCAGATATTATTGAAAAACAAATAGATGCAATTTTTGAAGATATTGATGTTGATGCAGTAAAAGTGGGTATGCTATCCACCCCACCTTGCATGGAAGCTGTTGTAAATAAACTACATCAATATAAACCTCAAAATATTGTAATTGATCCAGTAATGTATGCAAAAAATGGATGTCCTCTAATGAACCCTAATTCAGTAGATACCTTAATAAAAATTGTTATTCCTTGTGCTGATGTTCTTACTCCTAATATTCCTGAAGTTGAAAAAATAGCAAACATGAAAATTAATTGTACTGATGACATGAAAACAGCAGCAAAAATAATTTATGAAATGGGCTGTAAAAATGTTATCGTGAAAGGTGGTCATGCTATAGAAAATGCCTTAGATATTCTTTATGATGGAAAACAGTTTTATAACTTTCAAACTCATCGTATAAACACTAAAAATACACATGGTACAGGCTGTACCTTTTCTTCTGCTATTGCTTCAAACCTAGCACTTGGCTTTTCTATACCACAAGCAATAGAACAAGCAAAGAAGTATATAACAACGGCTATTGAACATTCTCTTCCTATTGGTAAAGGAAACGGTCCTACTCATCATTTTTATAACTTATATGAGAATGGCTTGTTCAAAGGAACTAATGAAAAATAACATTAATAAAATCTTTATTGAAAGGAGAATTTAGTTTTGGATAACTTCAAAGCAGCAATTTTTGATTTAGATGGAACATTGCTTAATTCAATGGATGTATGGGAAAAGATAGATATAGATTTTCTTAATAAAAGAGGATTGTCAGTTCCAAATGGATACATAAATGAAATTTGTGCACGTAGCTTTCAAAAAGCGGCTGAATATACAATTGGCCTGTTTGGGTTGGATGAAAAAGTGGAAGATATAATTATCGAATGGAACAACATGGCTATACATGAATACAGTTGCAACGTTCAATTAAAACCATATGCAAGAGAATATTTACTAAAATTAAAATCTTTAGGTGTAAAACTAGCAATTGCCACAGGATTGCCAAGGGTTCTTTATACTCCTGCCCTGCAAAATAACAACATTCTTCAGTTGTTTGATACAATATGTTCTACAGATGAAGTTAACTATGGAAAGGAACGTCCAGATGTTTTTTTGTTAGCAGCTGAAAGGTTAGGCGTATCTCCAAAAGACTGTATTGTTTTTGAAGATGTAGCTCCTGCCATAGAAAGCTCCAAAAAGGCAGGTATGAAAGTTTACGGAATATATGATAAGTATTGCGAAATGTATAAAACAGATATTATAAATATTGCTGATGGTTATTTATATGACTTTTGTAATGCTCCTATTCCAGAAAAAAGGTGAGGTGAAACTATGGTAGAATTGTGGGATTTATATAATGAAAATAGAGAAAAAACAACTTTGCAGCATCAAAGAGGAAATCCTATACCCTCAGGACTTTATCATCTTGTAGTAAGTATATGGATAAAAAACCAGGATGGGAACTATCTCATGTCACAAAGACATCCAGATAAACCATATCCAAAATGTTGGGAATGTACCGGCGGTTCTGTTTTATTAGGAGAAACAAGTTTACAAGGAGCATTGCGTGAAGTTAAAGAGGAATTAGGCATTGACCTTGAAGCAAGCGCAGGTCAATTACTCCATAGTGAACGTCGAGAAAAAAACCAGGATTTTTACGATGTGTGGCTGTTTCATTCAAATGCCACACCATATGATTTGGTATTACAAAAAGAAGAAGTTATCAACGCAAAATGGATGTCAGAGCATGAAATAAAAAATCTGTTTTATAATGGTTGTTTACATCCACTGTTAAATTATTTGCCATGGGATTTTAGCAATCCTATATAAATTAAAAATAACAAACATAATACCATTATAGCAAAAAGTACGAGGGAAAATTAAATTTTCCCCCACCTCAGTTTTCAGGAATTACGATTTCTCCTCTTTTAGGCATGACTTTTCCATCTTTGCCTTTTATATTCTTAAAATAAAGTGGTAATCCTTCTGCAAAAATCGGATAAATAGTTTTAGTTGGATCTTGACGTTGATGATGTATATGTAGGTGTGGTTCAGAAGTTGAACCTGAATTTCCGACTTTTCCAATAAATTCACCTTCACTTATCTTATCTCCTACCTTCAAATCTACACTACCTTTTTTCAAATGATTTAACAATAAATAAGTACCTGTTTCATCTATTTTTATATACACATGATTACCTTCCATTGATAAAAATTCTTCTGTATTTGGCGTTATATCCTCTTCATCATCATAGGCAGCAATAACTGTTCCATTAACAGGTGAAATAACCTCTTTATCATAAATCCCATAATCTTTAAGCTTATTACTACCTATATTCTCAGGTTCCATAACTAAATCATAGGCCCATCTTTCAGATGCCCATATAGAGTGTGGAGCATTTACCTCAATGGTATTTCCACCCCATCCAACTATAGATTTTTCCTTTAATGGCCATTTTACTGTAATTGAAGGTTGAACTTTATCAATATTAGCAGGATACTCCACCTTTAAAACATTGGTAAGCATTAATATAGGAAGTGCAGTTAAAATTGATAAAATAACAGCAATTAAAGATGGAATGTATTTTTCATTTTTAATTAAACATTTAATAAAAAATATCAAATTAATAACTAATAAAATAACGCCAAGTGGTGCAATCACCATTTTAGCTAATGCCCATGCAACGGCTCCTGTTATTCCATGAATAAGAAAAACACTTCCCCATATTACAACTAACATAATAATCATTATACAGTTTAATATACTAATAAAATTTACTTTCTTCATGCTATTCCTCCTTATTTTATTAAACGGTTATAAGTAACTTCTTAATATAAATATTTTTTGTCTTTTTTATTTTATCGATAATTTAAATATAAAATTTATTCAATATTTATATTTCTGGTTATACTAGATTCACTTATAAAATGTTTACCACCATCAGACAAGTAAAAAAAGCTATAAGAGAAACCTCTTATAACTTTTTTAATACTATCTATCGTATCTTCTATTGTTGTTTTATTGCTTTCTAGCTCTTCTGCAATCAGCACATCATTTAATATTTTAAGAAATATTTTCTACATTCTTTAATGCTGAAACAAGCGCATTTATACATTCTTCAACATCGCTGTTACTAGATTTATTATTACCTAGTTCTATAAGAACTGAATTACTAGATAGGTCTTGATTAAAATATAATATACCTTGTTCAAATAATGTTATTTCTCCTTTAACTGACTTTGATTTATTTATCTCTTTTAATAGATTTTCAGCAAATTTTTTATTACTTTCATAATGTGGACTTTTTTTAGCAAGTGTTATAAGTATTTTCTTTGTATCTGACTTAGGATTTTCACTTATATCTCGATGTATGTCGAGTAAAACTGCATTAACATAATCCTTTACATTATTAGTTATTATCTCACGAGAAGCTTCGTACGCCTTTGCATACTTCTTAGGCGGATTACATTTTATAAACTTACTATTTAACCCTTCTTTATTAAGTCTGTCATTAATTAAAGCAGCTGCATCTGTTACTTTTTTACCAGACACATATTCTTCATCAGCATGAGTGTTGTATATTACTATATTACGTGAAGACTTTTCTATAGTCTTCTCTTCACTCAATTTATTACTATTATTTAAAGTAACATTGCTTTTATCATCTGTGTTTTTAGCATTAGATTTCACTCCTGAATCCGAAAAATTGTGCCATGCTAGAATTCCTAAAGTAAAAACTACTGCTACAATTATAATACTTTTGTAAGTATTTCTCATATTTATTCACTTCCTTTCACATAATTATATTAGAACCTATGCTTTATTATGCGAAAATAAAGTGAATTCTCCATAATTAAAATTAATCCACATACCAAGTTTTTGCACTATAATGAAAACTCATTTTAAGTATCTTCTTTTCTCTATTTAAAGGATTGAAAAAAGTTTTTTAAGTCCTGTTTACACATCTCAGTCAAGTTATGCCATCGAGTACCTTGTACTGCACCTTCTAATGCACATAATGTATTGTAACATACAGTATTATCAATAATCTTTATTCTTATAAAAGCTTCTTTACTTCCTAAGCTTTTTAACATTTCTGGACTATTGATTTCTGCTTCTATTAATTTCTTTTCTAAGGTTTTGCCTATATTGGGCATATCAGATAGTTTTTCCATAAACAACCCCCTGCTTTTCTTTATTTGTCTTATAAACTTTATTTAGATTGATATTATCCATTTAATACTTTTTCATAACAATAAAATGGCTTTCCTTTTCCTATAAAACTCATTTCTCCAACAAAATTATATCCACACTTTCTAAATAAAGCATCCATTTTTTTATTTAATGAATATGTATCTGTTTTTAAATATTTTATATTGTTCTCTAAAGCTAATTTATCCGCAAATTTTATTAATTTTGTGCCAATTCCTTCTCTTCTACAGGATGGATTAACCGCCATTCGATGGATAACTATAGCTTCCTCATTCAATGACCAATTTAATTCATTGTATTCAACTGGTTGTACTTTATTAATACACACAAAACCAACTAATTTTCCTTCTTTTTCTTTAACAAATAAATGTTCCTTTTTAATATCATCTATAAAATCCTTTTCTCTAGGATAATTTTCGTCCCATTGATAATTGTTATAAGAATGCATCTCAACTATAGTTTCCTTTATAATTGCCATAATATCTTTTAAATCTTCTATAACAGCTTTTCTCATTTATTCCTCACCTCTAATTTTAAATTTTGTAAATATTATAGCATTTAATTTATTTAAAAAGAAACCCTTCTTAGTAAATATATTTTATTGCAGAGATACTCAAAATATAATTGAATTTACCAAACTATTGTTAACCTATTAAAATTTTAAAGTTTACAAATTGAATTATCTATGATACTATTATACTCAATCAAGAATTTCTTAGTTTTAAATATTAGAAATGTAATTTTCAAAGGGGGCATTATGAATGAAATTATCAACTAAAGATTTAGTCTTATGTGGAATGTTTGCTGCAATAACAGGTGTTGTCTCTCAAATTTCTATACCTATCCATCCAATACCTTTTACACTGCAGGTTTTCGCTGTTTATTTAACTGGAATAATACTAGGTTATAAAAAAGCTTTTATATCTCAATTAATATATGTGGCTTTAGGTGCTGTAGGAGTACCTTTATTTTCAAACTTTCGTGGTGGAATACAATCAATTGTTGGACCTACTGGTGGATTTATTATAGCCTTTCCTTTTATGGCACTAATAGTTGGCTATTTTTTTGAAAAATCCAAAGATAAAGGTATGCTAGCTATAGGACTTCTGTTATCATTAGTTTTTTGCTATACATTAGGAACAATTCAACTTTCTATAGTCACTGGTATGTCTATTTTAAAGGCCATAAATGTAGCAGTATTACCTTTCGTACTATTTGATCTTATTAAAATCTTTATTGCTTACATTATAGGATTAAAGATTAAAAGTAGAGTAAACATAAATATATAAAACACTTAAATAAAAGACTAAGGTTCATCTGAATAGAATACTTTTCTTAACTAAACTCTAACTGAACCTTAGACTAATTTTATTAATTTCATTAATTCAGCAAAATCTTATTTTTTATTTGTTTAATACAATATTCCCTTTCCGGTAATGCAAATAAAACTTTTCTATTATTGTATGAAATCTCTATAGCTTTAGAACTTTTATTAATACGAATATCTTTTATATTATTATGGTTAATTATTATCTTTTCATATTGAAGCTCTTCCTTAAAGGGAATAAATAGTATTTTTTTGCAATAAACATGTAAAACACCAAACGTAGGACCATCATATTTTTTAAAATTACATATCAGTTTAATTGAATCTTCTTTTTCCTTATGCTGATTACTACTGTAAAAATTTTTAACATATTTAGCAACTTCATTATAATGCAACCTATACATAAAAAAAGTTCCCATAGTAGTTCCCATAATAGTAGTAAATATAATTATTGCTAAAGTTAATATGTTTATATTCTTCTCTTCAATATAAAATATTAAAATCCATATAACATCCATAAGCAAAAATGTTTTTAAATATAAATATTTAAAATAATCTTTGATAAAATTATGAACTTTTTCTTCTTCAATAACAAAATTCATGATTTATCCCTCTCCCCTTTTAATATTTCTATTAACTTTTCTGAATTAAACCCTTTTCCATATAACTTCAACATTCTATTATTTCTATTATTAATTTGCATATATTGATTTCATACCTCATAGTTTCATATATTACTAGCAATATTTTATCTATGGATCTAGAGTAAAAAAATATAGACTAAAATGCTAATTTTATTTTCTTATTTCTGTGTTCCATTATATATAATATCGTGAATTATTTTCCATTCTAAACATAAAATTCCCCTACCATATCACAGACTATTGTACTTTTAGTAACATCTTATATAATCATGTTAAATGTTCTAGATTTATTTAATTTGTATATACTTTACCTATATAATTTTTGCTATAAAAACTATTATATCGGCCGCTGGAACCAATATAAATTGAGCTAAAATAGTTCCTGCTATCAGTCCTCCTACTATAAAAATAATACATCTATCAAAATGCAGTTCTGTACATTCCCCTCTAATCACATCATCTGTTAACATAGATATAAATGGGTCTATACACATAAACATAATTATAGTTGCAGATCCATTTATTACAGAAGATAGTGTACTGCAAGTTTGCCTTAAATCAGGATTTAAACAGCCTGCATATAATGATGATAATACACCAACCGTAGATATTGAAAAAGCTATGGTGTTTAATAGAATAATTTTTTTAGGTATTTTTTTAAAACTTTTTAATTGAGTTATATTTTCTCTTTTAGGTTTAGTAATGCTCTTTTTAAATTGGTCTATACCAGATTTAGAAAAACCATGTAATAATAATTTTGGTATAGAACGATGAACACTTAAGGATTCTACTGCCTTTTGAAAAACTTTTATAAATGTTGGCATTAGTATGGCTCCAGTAATTGTAGCCACAGTAGTGGCTAGTAATATCCATCTAAACATATATAATAAGTTCTGGCTATTGCCTACTTTTATACTATTTTCAATATTTTTAGCCATTAATGGTGCTTGAATTGTGTTAGCAGTTCTTGAAATTAAAGCAAACACATTAAATACTGCAAAAGATATAGCTATTCTTCCTGTTCTAACCCCTACAATTCTCACTGAATATGCTAAAGTTGAAATAACACTAATAATAAAAGTAAGAATTAAAACAATAATTATTTGTACTGACATTTATATATTCCCTCATTTCTTCTAACTCCAGCAATACATTAACTTAAGTAACAGAAACTATATCTCCTCCATACTCTCTTTTATTTTTCCATCAAAAATATATCCAATGGCTCTAACTGATTTTATAACCCTTGGATTTCTCTTATCATCCTCAATCTTTTCCCTAAGCCTTTTTGTATAAGTTGTAACTGTATTTTCATCATACATATCACTTTTCCAAACATTATTTAATATTTGCTTTCTTGTAAGAACTTTCCCCGCATTTTCAATAAAGTAGATTAAAAGATTGTATTCTGTTGCAGTTAGATGAATTTCTGAATTTTCTTTTAAAATTCTATGTGAATCTTTAAAAATTTTTATTCCATCAAATTCTACTACTTCTCCATCTTGGTTACTTGACAAATTTCCATATTGATTATAACGCCTTATATGTGCTTTAACTCTAGCAATTAATTCTATTGGATCAAAAGGCTTTTTTATATAGTCATCCGCTCCTACTCCAAGTCCAAGTACCATATCATATTGAGAGGAATTTGCTGTTAAAAAAACTATTGGTATATTAGTTCGTTCTCTAAAAATCTTGCAAAGATCAATACCACTTAATTCACTCATATTTATATCAAGTAAAATAAGACTTATAGAATTATCCAGTTTATTTATTGCAGTTTCCCCACTATATGCAGTTACCGCCTCTAATCCATATAATTTCATAAACTCCGCAATCATGTGAACAATAGATTTATCATCATCAACAACTAGTACTTTATCCATAACTATCTGCCCCTTTTAGAGAAAATTTCATAATTTAATGTTATCATAAGAAAAATAATTAATCTACAGACATTTCCAAAATATAATGACAATTCTGTGACAAAAGAAAGTCAAAATAGTGTGAATAGTTTAAAAATATTTCTTTCTTATATATAATGAAATTAAAATCAATGAAATATAAGGAGGATACACTAATGGAAACTATGAAGCAAAACACGTGTAATAATTTAAAAACAGTTAATAACTTTGCTAAGTTTATTGGGTACAGTTTAGTGGGTATTTTTATGTTCTTCGTTCCATTAAAAATATGGGGACAGTCCTCTATACCAATAGACCATATTGTAACTGGTCTTAAAAAGCTACTTGGTCCTTTAACCTCTATTTACGCACTAATTATTGTTGTTTTAGGTGCTGCATATCCATTTCTTAAAAAAACTTGGAATAAAGATGTAGTAACCACTATTTTCTCAATTTTAAAAGTTTGTGGTATAGCTATTGGATCTATGGCCTATTTCAGAATTGGTCCAAGCTGGATGTTCCAACCTGATATGATACCATTTCTTTTCGATAAGCTTGTTATCCCACTTGGATTAATAATTCCAATAGGCGGAGCATTTCTTGCTTTCTTAGTTGGATATGGTTTTTTAGAATTTGCTGGAGTATTTATGAGACCTATTATGAAACCTATATTTAAAACTCAAGGAAGATCAGCAATTGATGCAGTTGCATCCTTTGTAGGAAGTTATTCTTTAGCACTACTTATAACAAATAGAGTTTTTAAAGAAGGTAAATATACAATAAAAGAAGCATGTATTATAGCCACAGGTTTTTCAACAGTATCTGCCACCTTTATGATTATAGTTGCTAAAACCCTTGGAATTATGAATATATGGAACACATATTTTTGGACAACCTTTCTAGTAACTTTTACAGTAACCGCTATAACAGTAAGAATTAGACCTCTTAGCAAAAAAAGTGATTCTTATATTACTGAAATTGGTGATCCTGAACCAGATATTAATAGCAATTACTTTGAAAACGCTTTAAATGAAGGTTTAAAAGTTGCTTCAGCTTCACCTAGCATAGGAAAATGTGTATGGGATAATTTTAAGGATAGTCTTGTAATGACAATGGGAATACTTCCATCAATTTTATCTGTAGGACTTCTAGGACTTGTTCTTGCAAAATTTACTCCTATATTTGATGTACTTGGATATATATTCTATCCATTTGTAAAACTGCTTCAAATACCAGAAGCAATGCTTACATCAAAAGCAGCAGCTCTTGGAATTGCTGAAATGTTCTTACCAGCACTACTTGTTAAAGATGCTCCAATGGTTACTAAATTTATAATAGGTGTTACATCAATTTCTTCAATATTGTTCTTCTCAGCTTCAATACCATGTATTATGTCAACAGAAATTCCGCTTAAACTCTCTGATGTTGTAATTATATGGTTTGAAAGAACTTTACTTACAATAATAATTGTAACTCCTATAGCATTTTTACTTTTTTAAAACAATTTCTTAAATATTTCTACAATTTATGATAATATTAAAGTGTCTGATTGCAAATTTCGCAATTTAGACACTTTAATTTTTTATACAGAATTGGGAGGATTGCTATGAAGTTAAGAACAAGAATTACATTGATTATATGTACCATGATCCTTATTTTAATGGCTTCCCTTGGAACACTAATATATATTAAATCTGTATCTATAATCAATAAAGGCTCTGAAACCCTTATGGTTTCACAACTTGATAGAGTTCAAGAAAATATAGATTTACTTGTTAATATGAATAAGCTTGAAACAAGCGGACTTGCCCTTGATAAAAAAGTAGAAGCATTT
This sequence comes from Clostridium tetanomorphum, assembly GCF_017873215.1. Taxonomy (GTDB): domain Bacteria; phylum Bacillota; class Clostridia; order Clostridiales; family Clostridiaceae; genus Clostridium_AO; species Clostridium_AO tetanomorphum. The sequence continues at coordinate 31,252 of NZ_JAGGKA010000010.1, read as the reverse complement.
TTATCTGGTGAAGTAGGCCTATTAGATATAAATAACTATTTATTAGATTTAATGAACAAAAAGAATAAAGTTTATCATTATTATATGGATTTTTTTATTTTAAATAAGAGCGGTCATATTATTGCCTCCTGTATGCCTTCTGCTATGAACATAGATTTATCCAAAAGAAACTATTTCATTGAAAGTGTTAAAGCTAAGTCTACAATTACAAGTGATATTTTAGTTGGGAAGGCCAATGGACAACTTATTGTAAATACTGTATCCCCAATAATAACCTTAAATGGAGAAGTACTTGGATATGCAGGAACAGCTATCTATGCTGAATATTTTTCAAAGCTTGCTGAAAATCTTACTTTAGGACAACACGGTTATTATGCCATTGTTGATTCAAATAATTTAGTTTTATCTCATCCTAACAAAGATTTGATAGGCAAACAATTTTCTTTTAATATTAATCATGAAAGCTTTGAGAAAAACAACAAAAAATTAATAAAGCAAACAGTAAAGGTTAACAGTAAAGAAAAGGAATTTCAAATATTTAAACTTATGAAAAATACAAACTGGATTTTAATTGCCTCTCTTCCTGAAAAAGATATGTATCATGAATCAAAGTTATTTCTATACAGCGTCCTTATAATAACTATTATTGCTCTTATATTTGCAATGCTTATCGGAATATATGTAACTAAAAGGATATCCATTCCTATTGTTGCCATGACTGAATATCTTGATATTATTTCAAAAGGAAATTCAATTATAGACAAATCAATATCAGAATCTATTGAGATACTAAAAAGTAACTATAAAGAGGCTGATAAAGCTAAATCTTATGAAGAAATTGAGAATAACAATTATGACGAAATAGGAAAATTTCAAAAATCATTTAAAGATGTAAAAAAAATAATATATATTATGCTAAGAAGATTTGAAAAAGAAAGTAATCAACTTATCAAATCTTCTGAACAACTTGCACTTACTATTGAAGACACATTAGCTTCAACAGGAAAATTTATTTCTACCTTGTCTCATGAATTAAAAAATTCAATAACAGTTATAAAAGGATATTCAATAGGGCTTAAGTCTGAAGTTGCTGAAGATGAAGCTGTAAGAAAAAGTTTTGTTGATGGAATATATTATAGGACAAAAGAAATTGAAAGAATTATATATGATGTTTTAGATTCCGCCTATGAAGCAAAGGAGGACATGAAATTATATAAAGAAAAAATCCCTTTACAAAATTTTGCTTTAGAACTTACTACAAGTGCTAAAGAATATGTAGAAAACAAGAACCTAAACTTTAAAAGTTATGTAGATATTAAAGGTGGAATACTTAATATTGATAAAATAAAAATTAAAAGAGTATGGAATAATCTTATTAGTAATGCTGTTAAATATTCAGAACAAGGATCCACAGTAACTATATCTATACTTCAACAGTCAAATATTATAAAATTCGAAGTTAAAGATGAGGGAATGGGTATAAGTGAAGATGAAATGAAGCGAATATATAATATTTTTTACAGAGGAATAAATGTAAAGCAGAAAGGATATGGTCTTGGTCTTTTTATTTCAAAGTCTATAGTTGAAGCCCATGATGGTGAACTTAATGCTAAATCTCACATTGATAAAGGTAGTGTATTTTGGTTTTGTATTAAACTGCATAAGAAACAATAGCTGTAACCTTATATTTAATTATTCATAATATATAAGTAGACAAGCTAAGCTTGTTAATTTAATAGGGGGCAGTTATTATGTATGTAGACAATGATATAAATTGTAATTGTAATAATGATGAAGATACTCAGTCTCACGTACACGAATATCTAGGTAGCACAAGAATCGCTGAAATAGGTGAGGATCCTCACAATCATCGTTTTGCTGGTGTTACTAGTCAAGCTATACCTTATGGTAATAGTCATATTCATCGACTTCTAGGAAATTCAGATTTTTATGAAGACCATCTTCATGAGGTTGGAGCTACAACAGGACCAGCTATACCTGTTGGCAAGGGTAGGCATGTGCATTTTGTTTCTGGAACGACTACTCTTAATGATAATCATGTACACCAATTCATCTTTGCTACACTAATTGAAAATCCTATTGGTTAATATATTATTTGAAGCCGTTATTTATAACGGCTTCATGCTATTAATTCCTTGCACTATTTATTTTGTAGTATTTCCCTTTTGATTGTTGACTTGGTGCTTTTGGTTTGAATCCTTTGATTCAGAACGCTTCTTGCTCCCTTTTTTAGCCATATGTATCACTTCCTTTCAGAAGTAGTCTTACCAAGAGAACAAAATTAATTCATGAATTTTAAGTTACATACTTCTGCTACATTTATTTTAAAAAAGTAATAGTAAAGATTGTCCCTTCTTTTTCCTTACTTTTCACCTCTATTATTCCCTCATGTCCTTCTACTATAGATTTTGAAAGAGCTAATCCAATTCCAACTGACTCTGTATTCTTACTTCTTTTTCCTTTATAAAATCTTTTGAAAATATGAGGAATTTCTTCTCTGGCAATTCCTTCACCGTTATCTTTAACAATGATTCTAATACATACAGGAGTTTTTTCTGTAAAAACTTCTACACTTCCATGTTCCCTCGTATGTTCCACAGCATTCTTTACTAAATTTATTACAGCTTCACCAAGCCAATTTGTATCGTGTTTCATTATAATTTGTGAATTTTTACTATAAAATTTCATATCAATTTTACTCTGTTCTGCTTTTATTTTAAGTGCTTCCATAGATTCTTCTACGGTTTTATTTAGATCATAATCTTTTTTTTCAAATTTGATTACTCCAGCATCTAACTTAGCAAGTTTTAAAAGATTTTTTATAAGCCATTCTATTCTATTTAACTGTTTTCCGCTATTTTTTAAAAACTCTTTTCTTTTTCCCTCATCTAAATTTCTCTCTAAAAGTATATCATTATATATTATTAAAGAAGCTATGGGAGTTTTTAGTTGATGAGAAATATCTGAAAGGGTATCTACTAAAAACTGTTTTTCTTTTTGTACTGTTCCAAAATTATTTTTCATAATTATTCTCATATTATTAAAAGCATGTGCAAGTTTTGCAAAGGTTCCTTCTGTATTTTCATAAATTCCAATATCGAAGTTATATTCCAATATGTTTTGCGCTCCTAAAATTAATCTTTCAAGCCTTTTATAAATTATTGTGTGTTGAATACAATTTAATAAAAAAATAATACCAATAAAACAACTTAATATAATCAATACAGATGTTATAACCATATTATAGCTATTTTCCATAGCAGGAATAAATTCAATTTGTAATTTTTCATTATAGCCGTATTCCTTTAATACTTTTTCTCCTTCTCCTATACTTTTTTCATTAACACCTTTAGTTATTAAGGGAACTATTTCATCTTTCAATTCAGGATGATTTTTCACTAATTCTCCTACTATTGCAGTATTAGTTTTTATGTAATTTATTTTAATTTGTTCATAACTTCGATTTATAGCAAAAAAAGAACCTATTAAAGTTACAAATGCTATAATTACTATTACCAGTGAGCTTCTTTTTAGTTCCGGATTAATAAAATATTTAAACATACTACATTACTCCTTCTGCACTTCTAAATTCCAAATGTAACCAATACCTCTTTTGGTTTTTATATACTCAGGATTTGAGAAATCATTTTCTATCTTTTCTCTAACTCTTTTTATATATACAGAAAGAGTATTAGTATCGAAATAAGCTCCTGCTCCTTCTATTAATTTATCTAATATTTCTTCTCTACTCATTATTTTCTTAGGATTTGTCATAAATATTAAAAGAAGTTTGTATTCCTGGGAAGAAAGAGTTATCTCTTCTCCTGTCTTTTCAACCTTTGCATTTTCTGTGTATAATACAATATCTTTGCATTTTAGTATGTTCTTTTTACCAAACTCTTTCTCTAGTCTTCTCTGAATAGCTCTAATCCTTGATATAAGCTCCCTTACTCTAAACGGTTTTGTTATATAATCGTCTCCTCCTATATCTAATCCTAAAACCACATTGACTTCATCATCACAAGCAGTTAAAAATATTACCGGCACTTCACTTTTCTCTCTTATATGTTTACATACATCATATCCACTTCCATCAGATAACATTACATCTAATATGACTATATTAAATTCTTCTTTGTTGAAAGCTTTTATAGCATCTTCTACATATGCACATCTAGTCACATCATATCCTTCATCTTTAAGTGTAAATTCTATTCCCAAAGCCAAGGCTTCATCATCTTCTAAAAGAAGTATTTTGTTCATATAAAAAACCCTCCCATAAAAATATATTTTTAGAATTATTATATCACAAGTGAAAAATGTCACGCACTTTTTACAGATCACAAAGCACAAAGTACATTTTTTGCAATTCCATATATAATAAAAAGATGTATAGCTTCCTTAATTTAAGGATAATTTAAGCTACACACCTTTTTTAATTTACTATATACTTAACTTTCTCATATATCTTAATGTAAAAATGGAGTTATTTATTATCTTATCATTTGCCCTTATTCTTCTCCTCGTATTACATCAATGATATTTTCTTTTTTAATTTTATTTAATGGTTTCACTGCTGAAATTAAACTTATTAATGTGACTATTAAAACTGCAATTCCTATAGTTGACCAAGGTATTGTCCATTTAAAACTCTTTAAACTTCTAAAGTTAGCAGAATTTAAATATGCCAGTGTCGTTCCAATTATTCCACCATAAATAGAACCATATACAGCATACAAAACACTTTCTGTTAAAACCATTGCTCTTATATTTTTATAAGTCATTCCTATGGCACTTAATGAAGCAATTTCTTTTCTTCTTAAAATTAAATTAGTTGTAATGGTATTAATTATATTAACACCACCAATTAATGAAATTACTGCTATAAATCCATACATTAAGATTTGAATCTGCAAAATGCTAGCTCTTGCTTCTTCATTCATCTTTATAGTATTCATAACTTTTATTCCGCTATTATCTCCCAATGGCTGAATCCATTTTTGAAATTTCTGCTCTCTTTTTTCATCTTTTAGTACTACTCCTGCAGAAATATAAGGAATTTTCTCTATATCTTTGCCACATATATTTTTAAGAACATCTTTTGAAACTATTATTTGTAGATTTTCTGAATTAACAATAAAATTATATGGCGCCTTGTCTACTACAGCTCCTACTTTAACCTTTATCACATCTTCTTTATTAAAATCAGTTAATTTATTATTAATTTTTATGTTATCTTCATTATACAATAAAGCATTTTTATAAATATAAAAACTATCTCCAAGTTTTAAATTTGTAAGAGGTCCTTCATACATTCCCTTCTTTCCTCTTATTAAGTTATTCTTTACAATTATAACCTCATTTTCTTTAGCCATTTTTTCCTTATTTATTTTTCCAGCTGTTACATATCTTTTAGTTCTATCAAGCTTAACATCATCATAAATATCGAATGCTGTATTTAATGCAATAATTTCTTCAGACTCAAATTTACCTTTCGAATATATACGAGGTACAATACTTTCTGGTTCCTTTTCCTTTTTATCCGTTGAAATTAAAGCCTTTGATATATAATTTTGGCGATTAGTAATTACTTCTGCTACTTCCTCATTGTTTTTTATTTTATCTATTATTTTATCTGTTAAAGAACTATTATCCTTTTTATCTAATACACCCATTACAAAAAAGTGAGCATTTTCACTTTCCGTTTTGCTTCCTGTGAAATTCATAGTCATATTTACAAATGAAGAAAAAAATATAAATAAAGTTATACTAATTACTATTGAAAATACTGTTATATTAAATCTCTTCTTATTTCTTTTTATATTTTTAAATGCCATTAAACTATTAATATTTAAAAACTTTTTAACTATTCTTCCTCTATTCTTTTTAATTTTCTCTTTTACAATAGAATTTCTACTACTAATAGCAACTAGTGGAGATATTTTTCCAGCAAATCTTGCTGGTATTAATGCTGATACATATATAGACATTAATCCTACTAATGCACTTATAGCTAAAATTGTATAAGATATATCCACATTCAATTCCCCAAATACAGAATTTGACATCATTTTAAATATCTGTGCCACTACAAATATTGCTAAAACTCCACATAAAAGACCAATTGGTACTCCAATTAAACTCATTACAGTAGCTTCTCTTAGCACTATGCTTCTAATCTGCCTTGGAGTAGAACCTACAGCTCTTAGAAGTCCAAACTGCTTTATTCTCTCCACAACACTGATTTGAAAAGAATTATATATAACCGCTACTGTAGCAATAACCACTATACCAATTATAAAGGCAGCTATGGAATATAGTGAATTATTAACGTTTTTACTTGATCCTTCTCCTAAAAGTCTTATATAATCTTCATTAGTATTTAACTTCTTAAATGTTTTTCTCAATTCCTTAACGGTATCGGAAATATCTGCTTTTTTAGATATAGTTATATACATGGTAGCTTTATTCATATTAAATTTATCCGAATAAATTATTCCTGTAGATATTCCTCTATACTGACTATAAGCATTATTCTTAATAAATCCTGTTAATTTAAATTCTTTTATCTGTCCATCTGAAAGTTTTAATTTTATATTATCCCCTATTTTAGATGAATTATCTATATAATTTAATGCCCAATTCTCTAAAGCTATTTCTCCTTCCGCCTTTGGAAGACTTCCCTCTACAGCTTCATAAGGTAAAAGCTCTAATGCATTTTTATCAAATTTTATAAGTTCTATACCCTTTGAAGATTTCAAAGAAATTTCATCCCAGTTTTCTCTAAGTCCTACCTTCTCTATTTTAGGGTTGTCATTAACTTTACTGTAGTCTTTATCACTACTACTATTAATCGATACATGAAAGGACCCATAGTCCCTTATAGCCTCTTGAATAAAAGTATTTTGCATGCTTTTTATAAATAATCCTATAGATGTAATAAGTGCTACAGAAAGTATTATTCCACAAATTGTTAGAATACTTCTTTTTTTATTATGTTTTAAATATTTATTAGTTATCTCTTTATAGCTATTCATAACTTTTGTCCTCCTACCTTATTCTTTCATCAGATTTCATTTCACCATCTGCTATGGTTATTACCCTATCTGCCTGTTCTGCAATATTTATGTCATGAGTTATAACTATAAGTGTTTGATTATACTTTTTAGATGAAAGTTTTAAAAGCTCCATTACTTCTTTGCTATTTTTGCTATCCAAATTTCCTGTAGGTTCATCTGCAAGAATTATAGCTGGTTTATTTATTAAAGCTCTTCCAATGGAAACTCTCTGTTGTTGTCCTCCTGACAATTCTGATGGAAGATGTTTTATTCTTTCTTTTAATCCAAGCATATTTATTACTTCTTCTAAGTAACTTTTATCCACCTTTTCTTTATCTAATAAAGCCGGAAGTCCTATGTTTTCCTCTACATCTAATACAGGTATAAGATTAAAAAATTGAAATACAAAACCAATATTCCTTCTTCTAAATATAGCTAACTTTTCTTCATTTAATCTATATATATCTTCTCCATCTAAATAAACTTTACCGGAACTTGGCCTATCAAGTCCTCCTAAAACATGAAGTAGAGTACTTTTCCCCGAGCCTGATGCCCCTACTATAGCAGTAAATTCCCCTCTATTTATAGAAAATGATACATTCTTTAACGCTTCTACTTTGTTATTGCCTTCTCCATAAATTTTTGATAAACTTTCAACCTTTAATATTTCCATCTTTCTTACCTCTCTCTACTTAAAAATTAAAATCTTATTTATATAATAGCTACTTATCAATAATTTTCGTAAACTATGATTTTATTATATTTTTTTACCATCTTTAAAACAATAACTGATATCTTACATATAAAAAACTTATCTTACAGTTTTGTAAGAGTTAAAAAACTTATTCATATAAATTATAAAGAATTTATAAAGTCATATTCACTATAAAAAAAATCAATTATAATAGAGATAGTTTAAAAGGAGGAGATAATATTGATATCAATGGAAGTTAATAATTTAGTTAAAAACTTTGGAAAAACTGAAGCACTTAAAGGCATATCCTTCAAACTAAATGCTGGAGAGATCACTATTCTAGCAGGCCCTAATGGTGCAGGCAAAACTACAACTATAAAATGCATACTATCTCTTTTAAGAAAAAATGAAGGAGATATATTTATATTCGGTAAAAGTATAAAGGATAAATGTGTAAGAGAAAAATTAGCTTATATGCCAGAAACTCCTGACATATATCCTTATCTTACAATTTGGGAACACTTAAAGTTTATAGCATTAGCTTATAAATTGAATAACTGGGAAAATAAAGCTTATGAAACATTAAAGCTTTTCAATATTTTAGATAAAAAAAATACTTTAGGTAAAAATCTATCTAAAGGAATGAAGCAGAAATTATCTATTTCTATGGGACTTTTACATAATCCAGATATATTTTTAATAGACGAGCCTTTTGTAGGACTTGATCCTCAAGGAATTAAGGATTTAAAATCTATTTTAAGTTTACTTAGAGATGAAGGTAAAACCATACTTATAAGTACACATATTCTGTCTTCTGTGGAAGAAATAAGTGATAACATTATAATAATGAAAAATGGAACCGTACTTGCTTATGGAACAAAAGATGATTTGCAAAATATGATTAACTCAAAGGTAGAAATGTCCTTGGAAGATATATTCTTAGATATTTCAAGCAAATAGTTAAAACATTGAATTTTAATTACTTACCAAGGAGGAAATTATTATGTTTAAAGACTTTAAAACCCTTTCCTATATAAAAATTGTCCAAGTAAAAAACAAAATTAAATATTTTTTAACTAATCCAATAACAGCTCTTAGGAAGCTAGAAACTCTTATTTTTCCTATTATATTTATTGTATTAAGTATGCTAAGAAGGAATAGTAAAAAAAGTTTTATTAATTCTTCTAATATAAATATAAATTTAATTTCAGTAATAATTATAACTATACTTTTTATAATATTTTTCTATATCCTGTTAAAGGCATCTTCTAATTATAAACCACTGGACTTTTCTATACAGGATGTTCATTACTTATTTCCTTCCCCTATAGGAGAAAGATCTATTTGGATTTTTTCTATAATTACTGGTGCTTTTCAATTTATATTAAACTACTTTTTCTATGTAATTTTAATATGGGTTATACTATTTAAATCTTTAAACTTGAACATTTGGAGATTATTTTTCAGCTTAATTGGTGTATCACTAATTGTATTGTTTTTTAAATGCTTAAACTTTCTAATTTATTCTATAAAAATTAGATTTAATGCTGAAAAACTAATAAAGAGGATATGTTTATTTCTTGCTGTTGCTATATTAGTATATATATCAATGACTTTTTGGTTTGCTTCCTCTAAATCCTTTTTTGCTGTAATTAACATAATAACTACTAAAATACCTCTATTATCTTGGATGAAGAATATAATAATCTATCCCCTAAGCAAAGAAGTCTTTCCCTTACTGGATTTAATTTTAATTTTCTCTTTAACAGTTATGATATTTACATTTACTATTATTCTTGCTGTAGATTACTATGAAGTGGTTAGTGAAAATGTAGAACTTAAAAATATGAATATAGATGAACGAAGCCTAGACCAAATTATCATTGAAGACTCTATCCCAACAAATAAAGAGGAATCAATAACTCCAGTTAAGGAAAATATTTTTCACAAAATAAATGGTGAAGGAGCTTTTTTATATAAAAATTCTATATTAAGTAAAAGAAATGGATCATTAAAAAGACATGTTATTATATGTTTAGTATTGGCTCTAATTTCTTTTATAGGAGGATATTACCTAAGCATTTATCCAGATAAAAATAATATTTATGCAGTGATGTTTATAATGTGTCTTTCTATGTCTCTAGGAATTAATCCTGTTTCCTCAATTAAATATGAACTTAGCAAAACATATATTTATTTACTTCCTGGAAGCGTAAAGAAAAAACTACTATATATAATTTTTCACAATTATGCTTTTGCTATATTTATATTAATGAGTATAATACTTCCTATTGGATTAACCAGTAAAGAATATTTACTCACATCACTTATATATTTAATAGCTTTAATAATAATTAATTTATCTAAAGGACTTTCAAAAATAATAGTTCATTTCTTCATTCCTGTGGATGATAAAGGAAATGGGGGAATCTTAGAAGGCATTATTCAATATATTGTTTTTTTCCTTCCTGTAATACCTGGACTTATTATATACATCAAATTTAAACTTATGAATATTGCACTTTTATCCATAAATATCTTAGGGTTTATTTTGCTTATTTTTATATTATTTATAAGTGAAAAACTATTTCATTATATAGAATTAAAATAGCTTTAGTTTATGTTAAAATATAAACTATAGAGTATTTACACCTACTTATCCATGGTGGTACAACTTCTTATCCCACATTTATATAGAAAATGTGGGTGCTAAATGTAAGCTATCGTATAAATATAATAACCAAAAGGAGTATTTTGATGTTAGAAAAACTTTATTATGAAAATCCTTATGAAAAGGAGTTTATTGCTGAAATTATAAATATAATTGAAAAGCATAATGAATATCATATTGAATTAGATAAAACTTATTTTTATCCTGGAGATGAAAATCATCCTAACGATACTGGTTGCATAAATTCTGTTGATGTAATCAATGTATATGAAAAGGATGAAAAAACATATCATGTAGTTAAAGTAAAACCTTTAAAAATTCATAAAGTTAAATGCATTATAGATTGGGAAAAGAGATATGCTTATATGCAGCAAAATCTTGCTCAACATATAATCTCTGCTTCCTTTTCAGAATTATTTAATGCTAATGCTATTAATACTCATTTTGACAATGATGACTTCTATATTGACATTGATAAAACTATTGGGAAAGATGAAATTAAAAAAGTTGAAGAAATGACCAACAAAATAATTTTAAATAATATTGCTGTAGATATATTCTATGCAACTAACGCTGAATTAAAAAAGTTATCAATAAAAAAAACTACTGGAAAAAAAGATAAAAAAATTAAAATAATTAAAATTGGACATATCCATATAAGTAACTGTACAGGAATATATCCTAAATCAACAATTGAAATTCAACTAATTAAAATTAGCAAATACGAAAAGTTAAAAAATGGTACACGAATATATATTTTATGTGGTAGTAAGGCAGTATCAGATTTCTTTTCAAAATCAGAAAAAATAACCGCTGTGTGTAACCTTTTAAAATGTAACGAAGATGATCTATTAAGTAAAGTAGAAACTTTTTCAGAGAATTTTAATAAAGTTACTACTGAAAAAAATGCTTTGAAAGCCCAGGTTGCAGAATATGAAGTTCAAAACATGCTCAATTCCTGTGAAAATATAAATGATATACGAATTCTTAAGTCCATATATACTAATGTTGATTTAAAATATGTTAATATGTTAGCAACAAAGTTAGTATCAAATTCTAAAATTATAGTTTTATTTGGAGTAGTATCTGAAAATAAAGTCCAACTTATATTTATGCGTTCAAAAGACCTAAGTATTATAAGTATGAACTCCCTTCTAAAAGATGCCATAACTTTAATTGATGGAAGCGGCGGTGGAAGTGACTTTTCTGCACAAGGTGGAGGTAAAAACAATAATAATTTAGATTCATCTATAGAATATGCATATAATAAAGTTAAAACTTCTATATTGTCTGACTGTATATAAACTAAACTTGTTAAGGCTAGTATTAATCATTATTTCTATTTGTAGTATAAAATTATAGCTATACAAAAAATAAATAACGGTCTATCTTAGAACATACTGCAATATGTTTTCACTTTGAGATAGACCCTTTTTACTTTCTTATATTGCTTTTTCTAATGTTTCTTGTGAATTTTTATTTAATGTACTATTTTTATATCCATACGCAAAATATATAATTAAGCCTAAAGCAAGCCAAATTCCAAATCTTACCCAAGTCATTAAAGGTAAACTTGTCATTAAATATCCACAAAAGATTACTGTTAATGCAGGTGTATAAGGAACTCCTGGACATTTAAACTTTCTTTCCACATTTGGCATTGTTTTTCTCAATACAATAACTCCTATAGATACAAGAACAAAGGCAAATAAAGTTCCTATATTACATAATTCCATTATTATGTTTAACGGTAAGAACCCTGCAATTACAGCAGTGATAATTCCAGTAATTATAGTACACAATCCTGGAGTACTGTATTTCTTATTAACACTGGCAAATCTTTTAGGAAGCAATCCATCTCTTGCCATAACCATAAATACTCTTACTTGTCCATATAAAGTCACAAGTAAAGTAGAAATCATTCCAAGAATAGCTCCAACTCCTACTAAAGCTGCTCCCCAATTTATACCTATATGAGATAGTGCACCTGGAAGTGCATCTTGTACATTTACTAATTTAAATGGTATTATTCCTGTTAATACAAGGGATACTCCTATATACATTATTATCACTGTGATTAAACATATTGCTAATCCTAGTGGCACATCTTTTTTAGGATTTTGTGTTTCTTCTGAAGCAGTAGATACTGCATCAAATCCTATGAATGCGAAAAATATAATAGACGCTCCTGCCATTATTCCTTTAGTTCCAAAAGGTGCAAAAGGACGATAATTAGCTAAATTTATGTGACTTAATCCTAATACTATAAATATAAATATAACAAGTATTTTAACTCCAACTATAATGTTATTTACCTTTGCACTTTCAGATACTCCAAGATATAATATAAAGGTTATTACAAAAGTTATTAAGACTGCTGGTAAATCTACCATTCCTCCAGCAACAGGTGCTTTGGTTAATACTTCTGGAATAATTATTCCATAATTTTTTAGTATTCCTAGTAAAGTTCCAGACCATCCTGAAGCAACTGCTGAAGCTGATACCAAATATTCTAGTATTAAATCCCATCCTATAATCCATGCTATAATCTCTCCAAAAGCTACATAAGAATAAGAATAGGTGCTTCCTGACACAGGAAACATTGATGCAAGTTCAGAATATGTTAAAGCGCATAATGCACTAGTTATTGCTGCTATGATAAATGAAATTATTACCGCTGGTCCTGCTAACTGAGATCCTTGTCCCGTGGCCACAAAAATACCCGTTCCCACTACGGAACCTATCCCAATAGCTGCCAAATCAAAGGCTCTAAGTTTTCTTTTTAAATTAGTTTTTGATACAGCCTCTTTAAAATCTTTAGTTGTTTTTTTTCTAAATACGTTCACCGATCACTCCCCCTATAATACTTTGCATAATTATAAAAGCAATTAATTTTTTACAACGTGATAAGTATAATTTGAATTAAATAATTATACAAAGATTACATAGAGTGATATAGAATATATTTCAAGTATTTTTCATTAAATTTCTTTAAATTTTAGGCATTTTCATTAAATGTTATTATTTATATAAAGTATTTTAGTTTTTTTTATATTTCCTCTACATTCATTTATTTTAGTATACATTAGTAAATGATACAATATTTGAGTTAGAATTTTCAAAATATTCACATTGAATTATAATATAAGATTTTCTACTGTTAATTCATTGTGTTTCTTCAAATCTATAAAATCTCCATTATACATAAGTAAAGGCTTACATAGATTGTTTATATTTACACATATTATTTCACAAACTGTATTATTGTTAAGTAAAACAAATTCTCCAATATAATAATTTATTAAATGTTCTATAAATACATTACAGTAACTGTAATCTAACTTTCCTAAACTTTCACTTTTAATAATTTCTAAAACTTTAAAAGGATCTCTACTTTCTTTATAACTTCTATCGGAATTTAAAGCATCAAAAGTGTCTACTATAGCTATTACTTTTGCAAATTCATGTATTCTTTCATCTTTTAATCCCAAAGGATATCCTGAACCATCTAGTCTTTCATGGTGCATTAATATACCATATCCAACAGAATTACTAAGATAGCAAATATCCTTAACTAAATTATAGGCTATTATTGGATGCATTTTTATCTTTTTGAATTCATCTTCTTTTAAATTTCTTTTTTGATGCAATATATTTTTGTCTATTTTAGTCTTTCCAAAATCATGTAAAATAGCCGAATATGCTAATAATTTTAATTTATTTTCATCAAATCCTAACCACCTGCCTAAAAGAAGGCTCATTGCTGTTACATTAACTGAATGTTTATATATACAGTCTTCTCCACTTCCTTGTAAGATTATATTTTTCACTATAGTTTTAGGTGATTTTAAATATTCCATAATTTTTTTAGTAAAATCTTTAACTTCTCCTAAATCCGCCTTACCTTTATAATCAATTTTTTCAAATATATTTTCTAATTCTTTAGAAAGGCTTTCTATTTCTAATTGTACTTGTTTTAATTCTTCCTTTTTTTCCCTACTTTTTTTTAGCATTTCTTCAAGATCATATACACTTAAATTATTTTCAAAGTAAACATTTTTCAATTTATTTAATATATTCTCTGTTATTTTCACTCCTTTTGCCACTAAGACAGTGTTATCTACTACAATATCATTAGCTAATATCATTCCTACTTTTAAATCTTTTAATTTCATGCCAATCTTTTCATCACATATTCCCATACCTCTCAACCTTTCCAATATTTTTTATAATTTAAAATATATACAATTACATATACATTATACCATTTATTAATATAGAGTATAAATCTAAGGTTAGCTATTTATATAAATAGGTGCGTCTATAAATAAGCTCACCTAAATCCTCCCTTCAAATATTAATATTACTATATAATACTCTCTAATATGAAATGCAGTGCTTATGTGTTGTTTTTACAAAAACTCTGGTATTAGAAATATTATCATAGAATAAACAAAACTCTATTTAGCTAAATTTAATTTAAAGCTAAATAGAGTTTTTAACTAGTTATTTAGGCAGCTATATTTTAATCCAAATTCACAAAGAAATCTTCTGCATTAACCTTTTCTTTTAACATGCCATTTTCTTGTAACCATTTAATATTGTCTTCCCAAACCTTCTTATCTTGATATAAGAAAGCTTCTTCTTTTGATTCCATCTTTGGAAGCAACATATTCATACTTTCCTTTTCTACAGCTTCTGTAAGAGGGAAACTATCTTTCTGTTGATTATTTAATAATATTTTTAAAGCTTCATCTGGATTCTTTTTCATAAATTCATAACCTTTTTTAGAAGCTTTCATAAACTTCCTTAAAGTTTCTTTTTTTTCTTTTAATGTATTATCGCTAGTAACAAACACTTCTTCATAGTATCTTGGTACTCCATAGTCGGATGGACTAAAATAATTGATTTGGTGTCCTTCATGCTTAAGTACTGGCACTTCATGGTTTATAAGTCCTCCAGTAGTAGCATCTACTTTTTTTGTTATCATAGATGAAAGTAATTCAAAACCTACATCTATAATCTTTACTGAATTTGGATCTCCTCCATCTGCTTTTACCATAGTTTTAACATATTCTGTATTTAAAGGATTTCCTGAAAATCCGATAGTTTTTCCTGACAAATCTTTCGGTGAATTTATATTTTTTTCCTTTAAAGAAATTATAACATTTAAAGGAGTATGTACTATAGCTCCTATAGATTTTACTGGTACCTTTTCATTTACTCTCGCCATTACTATATCTGGCTGATAATAAATTCCTAAAGTTGCTTTACCTGCTGCTGGTAATGTTAATGGATCTGTTGGATTAGAAGGAAATTTTATATTAACCTTTAATCCTTCTTCTTCATAATATCCTTTTTCCATAGCTGCATATATAAAGCTATGTATTGCATTTGGATACCAATCTAATACTAAATCCACTTCTTCTAACTTTTTGTTATCAGTTAAAGTTTTGTCTTCTGACTTTCCTGCACAACCTGTAAGAGTTATTAATAAAAATACTAATACTAAAGATAAATACTTAAATTTTTTCACACTTCATTCCTCCATTTAATTATCTTATTCTCTAAAACATTCACTATTAAAACAAATATTAAAGCAACAAAGGATAGAATTACTATGGGAGCAAATACACCAGCTCCATCTAACTGAGTCATCATCCTTTTACTAAAATATCCAAGACCAGATTGAGAGCCCAGCCACTCACTAATAGCAGCACCAATTACACTAAGTGGCATAGCTATTTTTAAAGCTGAAAAAAAATATGGCAATGCAGACGGAAGTTTTAATTTAATAAATATTTGTTTTTCACTAGCACCATAGGTGATTAAAAGTTCTTCCATTTCCCTTTTAGTTGAACGAAGTCCATCATAGACATTTACAGTTATAGGAAAAAAAGTTATAAGTATAGTTACTAAAATTTTACTCCATATAGTATATCCAAACCAAAGCACAAATATTGGTGCTAAAGCAGTTATAGGAATTGTTTGAGTTACCACTACTATAGGATATATAGCCTTTTCAATCTTTTCACTTAACGCCATAGCTATAGCTAACGCTACTCCTAAAACTATAGAAACTAGAAGTCCTAAAAAAGTAACCGCTAAAGTTGCTGGAAGATGTACTTTAAAAAGTGGTTCCCTTAAAATCCAAGCTTTCTCTATTATTTTAATTGGCGAAGGTAATATGTACATAGCATTTATATATCTTGCAAGTCCTTCCCAAAATATAAAAAATATAATACTCACTATTATTGATGATGAATATTTTTTCATAGCTGAACCCTCTGCTTTAACTCATTTACTAATTCTTCTTTTATATTTAATATTTCAGGTTCACTTAACATATGTCTATTTCTTGGATAAATGACGGGAACTATTACTTCCTTTAATTTAGTTATAGGTTTTTCAGAAACAACAAATATTCTACTAGATAAAAATAATGCTTCTTCTACATCATGGGTTATAAATAATATGGTTTTCTTTAAATTTGCCCACTGTTCTAAAATCCATTCCTGCATAGATATTTTAGTTATAGCATCTAAAGCACTGAAAGGTTCATCTAGAAGCATAATATCAGAGCCAGTAAGTAAAGTTCTTATAAAAGATACCCTTTGTCTCATTCCTCCAGATAAATCCTTTGGGTATTTATCCTTATACTCACCAAGTCCAAAGGAAGTTAAAAACTTTTCAGCTTCTTTTTTAGCCTCCTTTAAATTTTCTCCTTGAATCTCCAACGGTAAACAAGCATTTTCTAAAATAGTCCTCCAGGGTATAAGCAAATCCCTTTGAGGCATATATCCTATATATCCTCTTAAATTATTTATGTTTTTATCATTTACAAAAATATTTCCGCTTTCAACCTTCTCAAGACCAGTAATCAGTCTAAAAATTGTACTTTTCCCACAACCACTAGGTCCTATTATACTTATAAATTCTCCTCCATTTACATGAAAACTTAAGTTTTCTATAATATATTCTTTTTCATTACTATATTTAAAATTTACATCACAAAACCTTAACATAAAAAGCTACATCCCCTTATTATAGGACATTTCCCAGAACATATATTCATATTTACTAGTATTAATAAATATTTCCTCTAATTTTTTAAGTTCCTTTTCTGACATATCCCTTGCAAGTTCATCTGTTAAATCTATAACCCACTGAGTTAACTCTTCATATTCCTTTGATATGTACCCTCTTATCCATTCACCATAAAATTCATGTTCTGTGGAATTAGGAACCTTACTTAAATTCCTTCCAATTTCTAAATAGCTCCACATACAAGAAAGCAGTGATACTGTAAGATCTGCTAAATTACCTGTATGAGATACTGCAAGCATATAGTGAGTGTAGGAAATATTATCAAGACTAGCCTTAGCATCCTTTATTTCTTCCTGGCTAATTCCAAGTCTTTTCATATAGGATCTATGGATACTCATTTCACCATTTAGTATGCCATTTACCATAGAAGAAAATCCCTGCATAACCTCTTCTGTATCTGCTTTAACAATTCCTAATGCGTAAATCTTAGCATAGTCTAATAGATAAAGGTAATCTTGAATCATATAATATTTAAACTTGTCTACCTCTAAAGTTCCATCTCCTATTCCTTTCACAAAAGGATGTTCATAATAAGACTGCCAAATTTCTTTTACACTTTCATATAATCTTTCTGAAAACTTCATTTTAAAACCCCCTACTTTTTTAAAGTAAAAAGGCACAAACCTAAAAGAGGTTTGTACCTATATTCTTCAAAAATATATAAAGCCTCTTCCTACGCTGGTATTAACCAGATCAGGTTATAGGGTCTAAGAATTTCGTTCTTACTCTCAGCTGGCAACACCAGCCCCCCTGGGATTATTAATTTCACTATTAAATTATTTTTCATTACCTATTCATATTACTACAATATAGCTATATGGTCAATAGACATATTAAGTATATATCTAGTTTCCCATTTTTATTAATAATTTCAATTGTAATTTATTCATTATTTTACAATATTTTTATAAATTATTCATAACACTAATACACATAATAAAAATGTTACGTTAATTTAAAAATTATAAAAATTTAAGGAGGCAACAACATGTTTAGACAAAACGGAAAAAAAACTATGGCATTAAGTCTTTCACTAGTGCTAGGGATAAGTTCTACTGTTTTTGCATCATCTACACCAGAATTTAAAGAAGTTACACAACCTATTAATAAAACAGAAAAACAGAATGAAAGTATACAACCTGACAATAATAAATTTAAAGATACAAAATTTGAAGGACTTTCATCAATAAAAGAATTAAGATTAACAACTGAAGACATTGAAGCTGCCAAAAAATCTGGTAAAACTATATTTGATATAGAAAAAGAAAAAAATGGCATGACCCCTGAACAAGTTAGATCAATAATTATTAAAGCCAAAACTGATGACATAAATAAAAAAGTTACTGAGGGTAACCTAACTAGAGAAAAAGCTGACATGATTATATCAAAAATGAAGTTAAACATAGAAAGATGGGATGGAAACTTTAAGTCAGCTCCAAAAACAAATTTAAAAGAAACACCAGAAGACAATAGATAAAAATTTATAAAAAATAATAAAGAATAAATATGGTAAATTTAAAATAATAACTATTATAAAAAATTATACCTATTTATTCTTTATTATTTGAAAACAATTATCTGTCAATAATTACTCGTCTACATTTTTTATTAAATTATGATTTAAAATATCATCAGAATACTTCAGTTGCTTTAAAGCATTTTCTTTCATAATTTTTAACTCCGGTGTTTCAGAAATTATTTTACCTGATTTAATATCATAATAGGTGTTTGTCCATGAAACATAAAAAATCTTTCCATCAGTAAAAGATCCATTTCTAAACACTACCTTTTCCTCAGAAGTATTTAATATATCTTTTCCAAACATATACTTATTAGATAAATTAAATAAATTTGCTAAGGTAGGATACAAGTCCATTTGTCCTGAATAAGTATGATTAACACCTTTATACTCATCCTTAGGAAAATGTATTATCATAGGTACCTTTTGATACTGATACCATTGTAAATCTGTAGTATTTTTAACACCTTCAAACTCATATAATTGTTGGATATTATCTTTGGGAATAGCATTATGGTCTCCATAAATAACAACAATGGAATTATCAAGTATACCCTCTTTTTGAAGCTTGTCCAGGAACATTCCTAATTGAGCATCCGTATAATGAATTCCTTTTAAATAATTTCCTAAAAGAGTATTCTCATAGTTTCCCACATTGAAATCTCCATAACCACTCACATCATCATAAGGAAAATGACTGCTCAATGTTACCATAAAAGAATAAAAGGGACTTTTTAATTGTTTTATTTTATCTATAGATTGATTAAAAAATGACTTATCACTTAATCCAAGTCCTACCTTGTCATCTAGTTTAAAACTATGTTCACCATAAAAGTTATCAAAGCCTTCTGTATTATACATAACATTTCTATTCCAAAATCCTTCTATATATCCATGAAATGCAGCAGTAGTATATCCATTGTCTTTTAGCAACTTAGGTAATGAATTAAGTGTATTCCCCGTATATTGATAATATGCTGATCCAGAAGCTGCTGGATATAATGAATTATTAGACATAAATTCCGCATCAGATGTATTTCCTGCTGCTACTTGATAAAAATAATTATCAAAATACATACTTTTATTTATCCACTTATTTAAATTTGGAGTGATTTCCTCACCATTTACTTTATTGTTAATCACAAATTGCTGAAGAGCTTCTACTTGAATAACTATTAAATTCTTTCCAGAACCTACTCCAGTAAAATTTATTTCTTTGGACTCATTTTTATTTGATAAAAAAGTTACAATTTCATTTTTTCTGTCTTCGGGAATTTTTTTAGTGTTGTTTATTTTGTTAGTGATAAAATTATATCCATCTAAAATATGAAAATTAATATTTCCTAATACTTTTGTCAAATAAAGCTTATTACTCATAGTTTTAATTAATAAGGGCTGTTCTTTAGAAAGCGCATAAATAAATTTTCCATCAAATGCAACACCTAATGAAATCAATAACATAAAAATCATCAATCTCAATCTTAAGGATAACTCTTTTCTATTAACCTTCTTCATAAATATTATTAATGGAATAAATAATATTACATCTATTAAATAAAAAAAATCTTTTACACTTATTAAAGCTCCTATACTTGATGATACATCTTTTAGTAAAAAGCTATCTTTAATTGCCCCTATTGAAATAACATCTTTAAAATAACGATAGTAAACTGTATCCGCAAATAAAATAATACTAATGATTATGTTAACTATATAAAGAAAATTTATCCTAGCATTATTTTTAAATAAATAGGATATAGCTACAATAGGCAATATAGAAGCTATAACCGGTGGCTGTAGAATCCTTGCATCAAAATACTCCGGAGAAATTTGTTTACCATAATATAATACCTTTGCTATAACTATAAATAAAAATAAAAAAACTTCCCAGTACTGTATCCACTGTAACTCCATATTGTGAAATAAATTACGTGATCTATTCTGCTCTATGTTTTTAATAATCATTCCTGCCTCCAACAATAATCTTATTTACTTATAAATAATACTACTAACTTAACATGACAGCTATATCACAGTATTGTTAATAAATTGTAAACAACAGCTAAAATATTTTCATTCTATTGAAAAAGCTCTTCAATTTCCTTTTGATTCATACTTGATAAAAGAATTTCTTCTCCTGAAGTTTTATCTATTACATTTTCTATTATTTCCTTTTTCTTATTTTGTATCTTATATATTTTCTCTTCAATGCTTCCCTTTGCAATAAGTCTTATAACTTCCACTGTCTTTCTTTGACCTATTCTATGTGCTCTATCCGACGCCTGCTGCTCCACCGCTGGATTCCACCAAGGATCAAAATGTATAACTATATCTGCTGAAGTTAAATTAAGTCCTGTACCACCAGCTTTTAAAGATATCAAAAATATTTTTGTATCTCCTTCATTAAATTCTTTAACTAAATTTCCTCTAATATCTGCCTTAGTACTTCCATCTAGATATAAATACTTTATATTATTTTTTTCAAATTTTTTTCTTATATTTTCTAGCACAGAAGTAAATTGAGAAAATAATAATATCTTATGTCCCTCATTTATATTATTTTCTACTATATCTAGTATAGCTTCCATCTTTCCGCTGTTTCCTTCATAATTTTCTATAAATGTGGAAGGATCACAACATATTTGCCTAAGTCTTGTAAGTAATGATAAAATCTTTATTTTACTTCTATTAAATCCCTTTTCCTTTATTTCTTTATTCATATCTTCTCTTGCCTGTTGTACAAAGGAACCATAAACTTTTTTCTGTTCCTCAGTCATATCTACTATAATATTATGTTCTATTTTAGGTGGTAATTCCTTTATTACATCTTTTTTTAGTCTTCTTAAAATAAATGGTTTTATATGTATATTTAGTTCTTTAAGTGCATTTGAGTCTTTATTTTTAACTATAGGCGTTTCATATTTTAGAGAGAATTTTCTACTACTTAATAAGTATCCTGGCATAATAAAATCAAATATAGACCAAAGTTCCCCAAGAGAATTTTCAACTGGAGTTCCTGTTAAAGCAAAATATGAATTAGCCTTTATACTCTTCACACTTTGTGCATTTAAAGATTCTGGATTTTTAATATTTTGTGCTTCATCTAAAAAACAATATCTAAATTTAATTTTTTCATAATCACTAATGTCTCTTCTTATAAGAGCATAGGACGTTACAACTATATCTGCTTCTTCAATTTTTTCTATATTCTTTTCTCGCTCATCCCTATTTCCAGATATAATTACACACTTCAAATCTGATTCAAACTTATTTATTTCATCTTGCCAATTATAAACTAAAGATGTGGGACAAATTACCAAAGAAGGCATTCTATTTTCCTTATTTTCATCTACTTCAGACTTTATAAAAGCTATTGTTTGCAAAGTTTTCCCAAGCCCCATTTCATCTGCAAGGATTCCTCCAAAGCCACAACTAGAAAGAGTTTTAAACCATTTAAATCCAAACTTTTGATAAGGTCTCATTATCTTTTCTAAATTTTTAGGAATAACATAATGGATTTCTCCCATATCTTCAATATTGTTTACCAAATTCTTAAACTTTTTATTTTTTTCTATAAAACTTATATTCTTTTCTTTTATAGCCGCATCTATATAAACTGCATTATATCTTTTAAGCAGTACTTTTTCCTTTTCTAAATCTGAAAGCTTTATATTTAAATAATCTATTAAATTACCTATTCCCTGTAATTCTTCATCTATTAAAGGTATAAAGCCTCCTTTTTTTAATCTATAATATTTTCTCTTTTCCTTTAAAGCATGGAAAATATCTTTAAGTTCCTTTTTGTCAATACCTTCAATATCAAAGGTAAATTCTAAAAGATTGTCTTCATTAAGCTTTATACTAGATTTATAACTAGATTTGGTATATATCTTTATATTCTTAAAGCTTTCTGAATAATACACTTCTGATACTTCCTGTAAAAGTTCCATTCCTTTTGACATAAAATTCAAAAGCTTTTCTTCATCTTCCAATACATAATTATAATTTTCTCTTTTAAAATGAAAATTTTCTAATATACTTATAATCTTTTTTTCTCCTTCTATGTCTCTGATTAAAATCCTTTCTCCCCCTTCAACTTCACTTTGAAAAGGTCCTATTTCTATATTTCCATATTTAAAAAGTATATTAGCTAGTATCTTTTCTTCTCGCTTATCAAAATAAACAGATGTATTTAATTCTTCATGATAAAATTTATCTTTCAATTCATTATCTACTTCTAAAACTCTACTTATTTTTTTTAAAGTAGGTAAAACAAAGGATGCTATATCATTACTATAATTTTTATTAAAATTTAATTGTAACTTCTTTTCCTTTAAAAAATAATTAAAAAATGGTTCATAATTCTTTACAAGTTCTTGTGAAGGATTATATATTTTACCTTCATATAAAAAATATTTTCCTGAAGAGATAATAGGTACAGCTATATCTGATGTTTGTCTTAATATTATTTCATCATTCTTAGACTCCATCTTAAAATCTAAGATAAAATCTTCTTTAACAAAAGATACATTACTCATATTTTTCCCATCTATAACTAAATCTATAGTTCTATTACCTAAAGAATTAAAAAACCTTTCTACTGCCTTTTCTGTAAAATACACTTTCTTTCCTTTGAACAGCTTAGCTGAATACATAGAGTAATCATCTAAATTTTCTAAAGTTCTTTTATATTCATATATCTCCCATAAAAGCTTTATTATATCCTTATCCTCTTCTTTAAATTTATGAATATAAGGATTAAGAGTAAATCCCTTTCCAAAATAAGTTTCTTTTCCGCTATGTAAATTTTCCACAAAATCTTTAATATTTTTCACTACATAAAGTTTATTTTCTCCTACTTTCATCTCTAGTGATATAGTTTTTCTATATCTACTATTTATTTCAACTTTATATTCTGTATTTAAATATATTTTTGATTCAGCAGAAGTATTTCTTAAAATATTACTCTTAATTTTATAAATAAAATCCTTAGTTCTCTTTTCCTCTGCTCCCTTTAAAAATTCTTCTTTCTCATCTATAAATTTAAGAAGAACAGCTACAGCATGTTTACACATATATCCCCAGTAAGGACAACTACATCTACTTTCTATATATGTTGTTTCATCTTTAAATCTTAAAAATACTTTATATTCCATGTCATTATCAGAAGATTTAACTATAGAATTAATTTCTGCAACTTTTTCCTTATCCCTTTGTACTACTTCTACTTTCATGCTTTTAACTTGATTATTTTTATAGCATCTAACTCCTCTTGCGTATATTAATTCTCCTGCTAATTCTTTCACTAATTTTCCATTTATATTAAACACAAAAGTCCTCCATTCTTTATTCTAATCTTTAAAATACTAAGTTTATTAACTATATCAATATTGCTTTAATTATATCCATTGTTAAATATTTTAAAAATAAAGTCACATTCTAATTTATTATACTATAAAAATTAATGTATATAAAAAAGACTAAATATAACAAAATTAAGAATATTAAAAATACTAATAGGTAAAGATAATATCAATTAATATTATTAAAGGAGTGTTGTTACATATGCCTAATAAAGTTTATTCTTTTAGAAATGAAAATGGTGAATTAGTGAAATTCACTGTAAAAGAATTTCTACAACTAAATGATAATGAGTATATTTTAATGTCTCCAGAAAACGATACCTCTCATATAGACGTTTATAAGTTTAATTATACCAATGGGAAAGAAGCTTTAGAACTAGTGGAAGATGAAAATGACCTTTCAAGAATAAAATCACTATCAAAAGTGATGTAATCCCATTAAATGTAAAAACCTGTGTTGAATTTCACACAGGTTTTCATATTTTTTACTCATTCACTTTTACACACTCTAAATTCATAAAATAAGTGTCCTTATACACATCACCATGAGAATCCACATAATATTGACCTACACATACAGCTTCATCTGTTTTATCATTAATTATCTCTGATAATTCAAATACATAAACTTGCTTATTAAGTATTTCTTTAGGAAATTTTTTATATGACTCGTCTATATGTGAATATGGAACTTTTAATTTTCCCATATATTTAACTTTTAATTTTTTATTTTCTTTATCTTTAGTAGATAATGCTATATTTTCAGCTTCTTCTTTAGTTATTCCTGTATCTTCTTCTCTAGTTTCTTCTATTTTTTCTACTTTTTCATTGGAATTTAGTTTATCTTTAATTTGATTTGTATTAACAACACTTTTTTCATTACAATTTTTCCAATTAATATATTTATATATTGCAAAAGTAGCAACTGCAATTAATATGACTATTGTAAAAAATAAAATAGTTTTTTTATTTTTTTTATGTTTAGACATAAAATACTCACTCCTTATATTATAAATCCAACCTAAATTATATCATATGTATACTATTTTTAATAATATATACCATAAAATGCATAATTTAATAATATTATTTATAATTTATTCATAAATTCATCACTTAGCTGCCATATAAGATGTACATAATAAATACTATAAAATCACTTTAAAATATTAACTTTTTAGGAGGTAGAAAAATGATTAGTAAAAAATCAAAAATACTAGCCGCATTAAGTCTTTCCATGATGGTGGCTCTTGGTTCTACAGTTTCTGCAGCAACAAATTCAACTACAAAGGAGACTAAAACACCTACTAAAATGAT
The DNA here is from genome assembly GCF_017873215.1 of Clostridium tetanomorphum. GTDB lineage: Bacteria > Bacillota > Clostridia > Clostridiales > Clostridiaceae > Clostridium_AO > Clostridium_AO tetanomorphum. The sequence continues at coordinate 5,502 of NZ_JAGGKA010000010.1, read as the reverse complement.
GGAAATGTTTAAAAATAAAAAATCCCGTGGTGATGATGGGTTTACTCAATTAATCCAAAAATTAGGATTGACAAAAGAAGATATTAAAGCTGCAAAAGAATCTGGTAAAACTTTATTCGACCTAGCAAAAGATAAAGGATATACTGAAGAACAAGTTCGTGAAATGCTTATTCAAATTAAAACTGAATGTATAAATAAAGCTGTAACTGATGGAAAGCTTACTCAAGAAAAAGCTGATGAATTAATTAGTAAATTAAAAGAACAGACAGCAAAATGGGATGGTTCTATAAAAGGCTTTAATAAACATGATAAAATGAAAAAAGGTGACAAATTCCCATTAATGGATGAATTAGCACTAACAAAAGAAGATATTAAAGCTGCAAAAGAATCTGGTAAGACTATATTTGACTTAGCAAAAGAAAAGAAGGGCTTAACTGAAGATGAAGTTAAATCTATGGCTATAAAAGCTGAAACTGATAAAATAAATGCAAAAGTTTCTGAAGGTAAAATCACTCAAGAAAAAGCTGATGCTATGATAGCAAAAATAAAAGAAAGAATAGGAAATTGGGATGATAGCTTAAAACCATTAGAAAAACAACATAATAAATCCGATTCTAAAGCAAACTTAAAAGAAAAATCTAAAACAAATTCAAAAGTACAAATACAAGATGAAACTCTTTAACAAATCACCCTTATTTTTTAAACCACAAATTATTTAATATAGATAACCACTAAAACTACTAGCTTTTAGTAAAAAATCACAAAAAGGAGAGAACTCTACCATATTGAGTCTCTCCTTATCTCTTTATTAATTCTTATTCAATATATATTTCTAAATACAATAATTCTAAACTATTTCTTTATTATTTTCTTCCTTTGAATTATTACAACAGCTTCCACCTTTGTTTCCCCTAAACATCATTACTATCATTGAAACCATCATTATTGGACAGATAAATGGCACTATACTTGCAACTATACCTGCAGCACCAGGACTAGCTTTTGCTATAAGTGGCAAAAATCCAACAATGACTATAGGTAGACCACAACAAAGAATCATATGCAACATATGCTTTAACATACTATGATTTTTTTTATTTCCTTTGTTATCTCCATGACAATTCATAATTTTCCCCTCCAATGTACTTTCTATAATTTTAAAAGCTATTTGCTTTAGCTGTATTGTACATTATTTATATAAAGAACATATGAAGAAGATAATTAGTAACTCAAAATATATGTCCAATTATTATTTTAATTTATTCAGTAAATCCCCTTGCCTGCATTTTTTCTTCATTACGGAATAATGCCATTCCTGTTTTAATTTTTTTAAAATTCAACTTTTCATAAAAAATTTCTTTGCCAGGTGAAGCATACAATATAAAATTACATTGTGGAACAGATTGTAAAATGTGGTTAACAATTGATCTGCCCACATTTTTCCCTTGATATTCAAGTAATACCGCTACATCATAAATTGCAGCTTGATACACTCCGTCTGAAATCGAACGCCCAAAGCCGATTAACTTATCATCATCAAAAGCAAATACAACAGTATGACTATTTTCAAAGGCTTTTTTATGCACCTCTCCTTCAAAATACGCCATTCCAACTTTTTTCAATATTTCAGATACATAATTCCAATTAATATTTGAACAATTATGCTAAAATTTCAGATTCATCTCTTCTCCTCCTACAACTAATAATATAAATTTAATAATATAAAGTAAGTATAAATTATTACGTTAGGTAAGATGCAAGTGAATATATTATTCCGTATATGAATATTGACTATCTGAATAATCATTAAATTTATTATTAAAAAATCTTTCTGTGGCTCCAATAAACTCGCTAAATAAAATCCATAAAAATTTTTTACTCTATGATATAAAATAGCTGAGCTTTATTATTTAAGAGCTACTTTACATTTTTTTAACTATAAAATAAAACTTTACTCCTCTATCCGTATTTTCTACTCCAAAGGAATACCTATGAGCAGTAAGAATATTCTTCACTATAGAAAGACCTAATCCAGTTCCTCCTAACTTTCTATTTCTGGATTTATCAACTTTATAAAATTTATCCCATATTTTAGACAGTTCTTCCTCTGGTATTCTTGATCCAGTATTTTCAATCCCTATGGAAATTGTATTACCCTTATCTATCATACCCACATATATAGTACCATTTTCATTTACATGTCTTAAAGCATTAGTAATAAAATTAGTAATTACTTGTTCTATTCTATTCCAATCAGCATAAACCATTATATTTTCTAATAGATTTAATTCTACTTTTACTGCTTTTTCTTTAATAATATTTTTGTATTTTTTTAATGTGAATTTTATAAGATTACATATATCAAACTCTTCTCTTGTAAGTTTAAAACTTCCAGATTCTAAATTAGATAAATCCAACATGTCATTTACTAAACTTCCCATTTTTCTTCCTTCATCTATTATTATATCTAAATAATAATCTTTTTCTTCTTCTCCAAAAATATTATCTTTTAGTGCCATAGCATATCCATCTATAAGACTTATAGGAGTTTTTAATTCATGAGAAACTGCAGCCACAAATTCCCTTCTGGCCTTCTCCATTTTCCTTTCTTTCTCTATGTCTTCTTCTAACTTTACATTTGCCTCTTTTAATGATGTAAGTGCTTCATTAAGATTTTCTGATAAGAAATTCAAAGAAGAAGCCATATTTCCTATTTCATCTTCACTTTTCACATTACATTTTTCTGAAAAGTCTAATTTAGCCATTTTTGTTGCAACTTTATTAATCTCTATAAGAGGTTTTGTTATCATATTTGAATATATAAATGCCAAAATTACTATAAAAAAAACTGCTCCTATTGAAAAGTATTTATATAATTCTTCTATAACAGATACCGCTTCATCAATAGGTTGAAGAGAAGCCAAGGCAAAGATTATTTCATCTCTTTCATTATTAGATGAAATAACAATTATATTTTGTGGTTTATCCTTTCTCTTTTGTGTTAATAGTGTTACAGTTTCATTCCTCTTTTTAAAACTTTGTAAATTGGTAGCATTAGTACGTTCAATCCATTGTTTTATAAATTCCGTAATTTCTCTTAATTTTGTTATATCTAGCTTATTTTTAGTTGGCTTTGTTATTAGTTTTAATTCATTGGCATTATTCAGTATTACAATTTTTATATTATAATTTCCTTCATATTCATCTATAATCTCAACAATTCTTTCATTATTAGTATCTTTATTATAATCTTTTTTAAATTTTTCAATATTACTTTTCAATCCACTTCTTTTCTTACTTACATAAAATTTTTGAAAAAACACCGTTTGAATTATCAATGTGATCCCTATAAAAAGTGCAAACATAATAGTAGTTATAATAAAAAGCTTTTTGGTTATGCTTTTTTTACTGTTTATCTCTGTTTTCAAATTTATAACCAACCCCTCTTATAGTAGTTATTAAGTAGGCCTTTTCCCCTAGTTTTTCTCTAAGTCTCTTTATATGAGTATCTATCGTTCTATAATCCCCATCAAAATCCATTCCCCATATATAATCTAATATTTTTTCTCTAGTTAAAACAATACCATTATTAATAGCAAAATATAGCAATAACTCATATTCTTTTGGAGATAAATTTAATGTTATTCCATCTAAAGTTACTTTATGAGCTAATTCATCAATATGTATTCCATCAAAATAAAACTCCTTTTTTTCCTCAATTTCAGAATGATAAACTCTATTGATTAAAGCTTTAACCTTTACCATAAGTATTCTTATATCAAATGGTTTTTTAATGTACTGATCTGTACCTAGCTCATAACCTAGAAGTTCATCTTCATCTTCTCCCTTTGCAGTTAAAAATATTATAGGTATGTTAGAAATTTTTCTTATTTCTCTACATGCTGTCCAACCATCCATAACAGGCATCATAACATCTAATATTATTAAATGTATCCCTCCATTTTTAAAAATATTAAGAGCTTCTTCCCCATTTTCAGCCTCTATAGTTTCATACCCATCTCTTTTTAAGTATGCAACTATGAGCTTTCTCATTCTCTCTTCATCATCTACTATTAAAATTTTCTCTTTCATTTTTTACCCCCTATTTAAAAAATTATGGTCAATTTTTTCAGAGTACAAATAAAAATTATAATAAGTTATCCAGTACCGTTGCCAACTTTACCTTCCATATTATAATAAATGAAAGTTATCAATATAGCCACTTCACTGGATAAAAAATTTTTCCTATTTCTGAGTCAGATTGTCTTTTATTTGTTTCTGTTTCTTCATTAGATTGTGAATCTTTTGCTTCTTTATTGCTTGAATTATTATCACTAGCTTTTGAACTGCCAGTGTTATTTTCACTACTTGCTACCATAACATATTTATTTTCATTTTTTTTAATCAACGCTTCTGCAGGTATTACCAATGCATTGACTTTACTTTGAACTAAAATATTTACATTTGAATTCATACCAATTTTTATGTTAGTAGGATTCTTTATACCTACAGTTACATCATAAGTAGTTACATCATAAGTAGTTACATTATTACTACTATTACCTACCTGTGAAATATACTCAACTGTTCCTTCAAATACTTTATCTTTTATGGCATCCATTGCATAATTCACTTCATTTTGAGCATCACTTATAGCCTCTATAACCCCATCTACATATGTTAATGATTTTGTATAATTTCTTCTGGTATCATTATAATTGAATACATATGTTTCTGAATCATTTTTCTCAATTATATTTTTATTCTATCCAGTTACTTTTACGATTAAAATGTGTGCTGACAATACAATAATAAATAAAACACTTAAAACTCTGTGATAATATATCCAACCTTTTTTGTTAAAATATTTTCTAAACATAAAATTCAATCCAAGAATTATACTTAACACCCAACTTATCGTTCCTAAATTAATACTTAATACAGATTCCGATGAAAAAACGCCATGAATAAGCCCTGTAAATATTAATGTTATTCCTAAGGTTTTATGATAACTTCTTAATACCCAATTAGTAAGTTTTAACATTTCATTTTTATTTGAAAAAAAACTTTCATTTATTCTTCTTAAAAAATATATAAGTGAAAGTATTATAACTATATAAGTACTAATCCTTGCAAAGCCAATATTTAAAAATTCCTCCATATTTATTCCTCCTCTTTTTATACCATAGCTATATTCCACAATGCTTACTGCACTGTTATCTTAAGTAAACTTCATTTAAAGCTACTAATCACCTAATCAAGTTTTTTATCTTCAGTAAGCTAGAAACTATATTACCTTTTTTACATGTTAACAAGGTGACAAGGTTGTAAACAAATTATTAATAACATTATTTTAATAGCTGAATAGTTACATCAAAATATTTTGACATGAATACTACATATACATAATAAATATCCACCAGCTAAGCTGGTGGTTTTTCTTAAGCCCTATAAGGGCACTTTACCAGCATTGTGCCTTAAGGCACGTATGAAAATCTCGCC